>NZ_JBDOQS010000019.1:0-112644 GCF_039839285.1 Mucilaginibacter sp. CAU 1740
AATTCCGCTTTAAGGTTAGATCATTATTGATGTTCCGCATAATTGAATTAACGTTTTTTATTGCTTGTTAATTCTGTTACCGAATTATCTAACCTTTACAATTGCGAGGTACGAAGCAATCGCACGGAAGCAGATCCGCCCTGTATAGTTAGCGATTGTTTCGTTCCTCGCAATGACGATAGTTTATTTTAACGATTGCGCCAACATCAATAAAAAAGGCAAAGCTTTAGAATAATCCAATAACTCATACTCCAAGCCCAGCAACCTTATATTATGATAGTAGGTTTGATGCTGGTCATAATATAACTTTTCTGATTGCATGAACCAGGCTTTAGGCCCAAGCTTCTCAGCAATGAACCATTTTTCGAGCAGGCGTGCGGTACGGCCATTACCATCTTCAAACGGATGAATCTTCACAAATGCCAGGTGGATCATCGAAGCACAGAAGAAAACTTCGGAAGCCGTTAACTTAGCTTTCGATAACAGACCGATATCGTTAAAAAGCAGCTCCATCTTATGTGCCACCAAATCGGGCGAACAGGCTACATATTCAATTTTACCATCCGGTGTTATTACAAACATGTTCCCCATACGGAGTTGACCACGGCGTTCTTTTTGCAGGATATGTTTGGTGAGTAATTGGTGTGCTTCCTGAACTGCTTTATAGCTTAGCTTTTCGTTTTGGGCGAATTGGTAAGTTTCGTAAAGATCATCTATCTTTTGCGTGTAATCTGGCAGAAAGTGAGCGCCAAGCATTTTATGCTTCATGAATGAATCGAGCTCAATGTTCTCGCCTTCTATTTTAGAGGAAAAAACAGCAGAGACTGAAGTATAAAAACTGAATGTGCCAGTTGAGAGCGTACTATCTTTTAATTGATCGAAGTTTTGCGAAAGCACAGCGGGTACCTTCTGCAGGTATTCGTCCAGCAAATTAACAGGTAATATTTCGAATGGCAAATCCTTCATCGCAGAATGTAAAGTTACAGTTTTTCCGCAGGTTTGAGCGTCCTCGCTCGAACCCTCCGGGATGTAAGCGTCCACGCTTACATCCTTGCTAACCATTGCACTGGAGCGTGGACGCTCCCCCCTCCAATCGTTCAAGCGTGGACGCTTAAACGTGCGATGCAAATCCCCCATTTTCTCCAACCTCCCACCCCATTCCTCCCATTTCAGGCAGAAAATCGGCAACTTACTATGCATGCATAAAAAACATACCGAATACCGTTTTAAACTTTGGTCTATTTTGTAAAATATTTTATATCTTTATAAATAAAAATTACAGAATTAAATTCTGTCAAATAAAATAAATTAAAATAAAATACTTATTTCAAAAAATCAACGCGGTCTATTGTTATTGCATAATGCGATGGCTACCTTACATATATTGATTTTCGATACCCGATAAACCTGTATCAACAACAAAATCCGAGTACTAAAACTGTTTATATATAATATAAAAATGAGTTCATCATCAGATACCACCAAGGCTATAGAATTGAACAAGTATAGCAAAACCTTTACCCAGGATCCAACGCAGCCTGCAGCTCAGGCCATGCTTTACGGGATCGGCTTAACCGACGATGATATGCGCAAAGCGCAGGTCGGCGTGGCCAGCATGGGTTACGATGGTAATACCTGCAACATGCACTTGAATGATCTGGCTAAACTGGTGAAACAAGGTATCTGGGATGAAGATATGGTGGGCCTCATTTTCCACACCATTGGCGTAAGCGATGGTATGAGCAACGGTACCGAAGGTATGCGTTACTCGTTGGTAAGCCGTGATATCATTGCCGATTCTATCGAAGCGGTAACCGGCGCACAATATTATGATGGTTTAATTACCCTGCCTGGCTGCGATAAAAACATGCCTGGGTCGGTAATGGCTATGGGTCGTTTAAACCGTCCGTCAATCATGGTGTATGGTGGTACAATTAAACCTGGCCACTGGAAAGGTGAAGACCTGAACATTGTATCAGCTTTCGAAGCTTTAGGCAAAAAGATTGCCGGCCAGATTGATGATATCGATTTTATGGGTGTAATTAAAAACGCCTGCCCAAGCGCGGGTGCCTGCGGTGGAGTATATACTGCTAATACCATGGCTGCCGCTATCGAGGCATTGGGTATGAGCTTGCCATACTCATCATCAAACCCTGCACTAAGTGAAGATAAAAAAGCAGAATGTCTTGCGGCCGGTAAAGCCATCAAGATACTGTTAGAAAAAGATATTAAACCATCAGATATCATGACCCGCGAGGCATTTGAAAATGCTATTGTAGTGATCATGGTATTAGGTGGATCAACCAACGCGGTATTGCACCTGATTGCAATGGCCAAAAGCGTTGATGTTAAATTAACCCAGGATGATTTCCAAACGGTAAGTAACCGCATCCCGGTACTGGCCGATATGAAACCAAGCGGTAAATACATGATGGAAGACCTCCACAACATTGGCGGCGTTCCGGCTGTAATGAAATACTGTTTGGAGCAAGGCTGGTTACATGGCGATTGCCTTACCGTTACCGGTAAAACCATTGCCGAAAACCTTGCCGATGTACCTGCACTGGAATTTGAAACTCAAAAAATCATTAAACCTGTTGAAAACCCTATCAAAGCAACCGGCCATTTACAGATCCTTTACGGAAACCTTGCCGAAGGCGGTAGTGTTGCCAAAATCAGCGGTAAAGAAGGTGAACGTTTCACCGGACCAGCCCGTGTATTTGATGGCGAGTTTGAACTGATTGCTGGTATCCAGAGCGGTCGTGTTAAAAAAGGTGATGTTGTGGTTATCCGCAATGTGGGCCCTAAAGGCGCGCCGGGCATGCCAGAAATGCTGAAACCAACTTCGGCCATATTTGGTGCCGGTTTGGGTAGTTCGGTAGCATTAATTACTGATGGACGCTTTAGTGGCGGTACTCACGGCTTCGTCGTCGGTCACATCACACCCGAGGCTTACGATGGCGGGTTTATAGCGATGGTGAATGATGATGACGTAATTGAAATTGATGCAGTAGCCAACACCATAAACGTATTACTATCGGAAGAAGAAATAGCCACACGCCGTGCCGCATGGCAACAACCGGCGCTAAAGGTTACCAAGGGTGTGTTATACCGCTACGCCAAAAGCGTTACTACCGCTGCTGAGGGTTGCGTAACCGACGAATAGTAGATAATGAACAAAATGGCTTATCAAAAAAGCCATGAATAAAGTGAATGCAAATTAAGCGCGTTCATTTTAGCAAATTAGAGACACAGAGAGTAAAATCAGTTTAGCACACCAAAAAGTGCTATAAACATAAAAAACTAACAGGTATGGAAACTGCACAAGAAACCTTAACCGCACCAGCCGCCACCGAAACTGTAAACGTTTCGGGATCGGTAGCATTATTGGAAGCATTGATAGCCGAAGGTACCGACACTATTTTTGGTTACCCGGGCGGCGCTATCATGCCTATTTATGATGCTTTGTTTGATTATAATGATAAACTGAACCATATACTGGTACGCCACGAGCAGGGCGGCATTCATGCCGGCCAGGGCTATGCGCGTACTTCGGGCAAAGTGGGTGTGGTATTTGCCACCAGCGGTCCGGGTGCAACCAACCTGGTAACAGGTTTGGCCGATGCCCAGATTGACAGCACCCCACTTGTTTGTATCACTGGCCAGGTATTCGCACACCTTTTGGGTACCGATGCCTTCCAGGAAACAGACGTGATCAACATCACCACCCCGGTTACCAAATGGAACTACCAGGTAACCGATGCTACCGAAATTCCTGAAGTTATTGCCAAGGCTTTTTATATTGCCCGCAGCGGCAGGCCAGGCCCGGTATTGATCGACATTACCAAAAACGCCCAGATCCAGCTATTTGACTTTGCAGGTTACAAACCATGCGATCACATCCGTAGCTACAGGCCGAAACCAATTGTTCGTCCGCAATACATCCATGCTGCTGCCGAGCTGATCAACAGCGCAAAAAAACCATTCATCCTGTTTGGTCAGGGTGTTATTTTGGGCAGCGCAGAGCAGGAGTTTAAAGCTTTTGTTGAAAAAAGCGGCATCCCTGCTGCCTGGACAGTTTTAGGTGCAGGCGCTATCCCAACAGATCACCCGCTTAACGTAGGTATGCTGGGTATGCACGGCAACTACGGCCCTAACGTTTTAACCAACGAGTGCGATGTATTGATCGCGATAGGTATGCGTTTTGACGATCGCGTAACCGGTCGCCTTGATAAATATGCGAAACAGGCTAAAGTGGTGCATTTGGATATCGACCCGGCCGAGATCGACAAAAACGTAAAATCGACCGTACCGGTTTGGGGCGATTGCAAGGAAACACTTCCGTTGCTTACCAAAGCCATCGAACAAAAACAACACACCGAATGGTTAGCAAAATTTAACGATTACACCCGCCAGGAAGTTGAAGCCGTTATCCATAACGAGCTTAACCCAACTACCGAAGAAATGACCATGGGCGAGGTGATCAAACAATTGAACGAGATCACCAAAGGTGAAGCTGTTATTGTGACCGACGTAGGTCAGCACCAAATGGTGGCCTGCCGTTATGCTAAATTCAACAATACCCGCAGCAACGTAACCAGCGGTGGTTTGGGTACCATGGGCTTCGCGCTTCCGGCTGCTATAGGTGCCAAATTTGGCGCTCAGGATCGTACCGTAGTTGCTATTATTGGAGATGGCGGTTTCCAGATGACCTGCCAGGAGCTTGGTACCATTATGCAAAGCGGCATCGATGTAAAGATCGTTATCCTGAACAACCGTTTCCTGGGCATGGTAAGGCAATGGCAGGAGTTGTTTAACCAACGCCGTTATTCATTTGTTGATATTCAAAGTCCCGATTTTGTGGCGCTTGCTGCCGCATACCGTATCCCTGGCAAACTGGTTGATGACCGTGCAGATTTAGTACCTGCATTGAACGAAATGCTGAGCGCACCGGGATCATTCCTTTTAGAAATAATGGTTACTAAAGAGAACAACGTGTTCCCGATGGTACCACAAGGATGCAGTGTAAGCGAGATCAGGTTAAAGTAAAACGCCCTCTACAAAAACAAAGTCATGAGCGAAGCAGAAGAAAAAAAGGAATTTAACATCACCATATATACCGAAAACCAAATTGGTTTATTAAGCAGGATAGCTATTATATTTACACGCCGTAAAATCAATATTGATAGCCTGAATACTTCTCCGTCGGAGATTGACAGTATTCACCGCTTTAATATCGTGATCAACGAGTATGAAGAAGTAGTACGCAAGCTTACCCGCCAAATTGAAAAACAGGTTGAGGTATTGAAAGCATACTATCACACCAACGAAGATGTGATTTGGCAGGAATTAGCGTTATACAAAGTATCAACCGATGTAATTGCCGAAAAGGTTAGCGTTGAGCGTTTACTGCGCGAAAATGGTGCCCGCGCGGTAGTGATCCGTAAAGATTACACCGTGTTTGAAACCACCGGTCACCGCGAGGAAACCGATAACCTGATCAACATATTACAACCTTACGGCCTGATCGAGTTTGTACGCAGCGCCCGTGTAGCCATTATCAAAGACAGCGAAGGCTTTAACAGCAAGCTCCGCGAATTTGAAAGGCTTGAACCAGGTGAAGAGGTAATAGAAAACGAATACCTAAACCAAGGGCAGAAGGTGTTTACGATGTAAGCCCGCCGAAGGCGGAGAGATTAGTGATTGGAGAATAGAGATTAGGTTAGAAAAAACAATCAAAATCATCAATCAATAACATCAAATAATCGGTGTAATCCCAAAAAACAAAACTTAAATTACTCATAAAATAAAATCGGTGGGATCAATAAAATCATTGAGATCACCAAAAATCAAACAATAAAACAATGGCAAAACTAAATTTCGGCGGCACTGAAGAAAACGTAGTAACCCGCGAAGAGTTCCCTTTATCAAAAGCTCAGGAAGTATTAAAAGACGAAGTTGTAGCGGTAATTGGCTATGGCGTACAAGGTCCTGGTCAGGCTCTGAACCAGAAAGACAATGGTATCAACGTAATTGTTGGTCAGCGTAAAGGCACCAAAACATGGGATAAAGCTATCAGCGATGGTTTTGTACCAGGTGAAACACTTTTTGAAATTGAAGAAGCTCTGCAAAGAGGAACTGTGATCTGCTACCTATTGAGCGATGCAGCCCAAATCGCGTTATGGCCAACTGTTCAAAAACACTTAACTCCAGGTAAAGCCCTTTATTTCTCTCACGGCTTTGGTATCACTTTCAACGAGCAAACAGGCATCGTTCCTCCTGCTGATGTTGACGTGTTCCTGGTTGCTCCTAAAGGTTCAGGTACTTCATTACGTCGTATGTTCTTGCAAGGTCGTGGCTTAAACTCAAGCTACGCTATCTTCCAGGACGCTACTGGTAAAGCATTTGATCGTGTTATCGCTTTAGGTATCGCTGTTGGTAGCGGTTACTTATTCGAAACCAACTTCAAAAAAGAAGTATTTAGCGATTTAACCGGCGAACGTGGTACTTTAATGGGTTGCGTTCAAGGTATCTTTGCTGCACAATACGATGTATTACGTAGCAAAGGTCACTCTCCATCTGAGGCGTTTAACGAAACAGTTGAAGAGCTTACCCAATCATTAATGCCGCTTGTTGCTGAAAACGGTATGGATTGGATGTATGCAAACTGCTCAACTACTGCTCAACGCGGCGCGCTTGACTGGTGGAAAAAATTCCGTGACGCTACTAAACCAGTATTTGAAGAACTTTACGAAAGCGTTGCTACAGGTAAAGAATCTCAACGTTCTATCGATTTGAACAGCCAACCAGATTACCGCGAAAAACTGGATGCAGAATTGAAAGAATTACGCGAAAGCGAATTATGGCAAGCAGGTAAAACTGTACGCAGCCTACGCCCTGAAAACCAGGTTGTAGAAGCTTAATATTTTAGGTGAAAGCCGAAAGGTTAAAGGCGAAAGCCTTAAAATAAAACTCACCAACACGTCATTGCGAGAAACAGGTTGTTTCTCGCAATGACGTTACTAAAGAAAAATAATAAAATGGGACAAACATTATTTGATAAGATCTGGGATGCGCACGTCGTCAGCAGCAGCGAGGGGTTCCCGGATATTTTGTATATCGATACACATTTCATTCACGAGGTAACCAGTCCGCAGGCATTTGATGGTTTGCGTACAAGAGGTTTACCCGTTTTCAGGCCAAAACAAACTGTGGCCACTGCCGATCACAACGTTCCTACTATCGATCAGCACTTACCCATTAAAGAAGAACTTTCACGCTACCAGGTAGATATGCTTACCAAAAACTGTAAAGAGTTTGGTATTGAGCTATATGGCTTAGGCCACCCGTACCAGGGTATCGTTCACGTTATAGGCCCCGAGCTGGGCATCACCCGTCCGGGTGGTACTTATGTTTGCGGCGACAGTCACACTTCAACCCATGGCGCTTTTGGTGCTATTGCCTTTGGCATTGGTACATCGCAGGTTGAGCAGGTGCTGGCTACACAGTGTTTACTTCAGTCGCGCCCAAAACGCATGAAAATTGAGGTGAACGGTAAATTACAAAAAGGCGTTGGCGCAAAGGATATTATCCTTTACATCATCGCGCAGATCTCGGCTGCCGGTGGTACCGGTTATGCTGTAGAATATGCAGGCGATACTATCCGCTCGTTGAGCATGGAAGGCCGCATGACCATCTGTAACATGAGCATCGAAATGGGTGCCCGTTGCGGACTGATCGCTCCCGACGAAACCACCATTAACTATGTAAAAGGTCGCGAATTTGCTCCTAAAGGCGAAGAATGGGATAAAGCAGTTGCCTACTGGCAAACGCTGTATTCTGATGAGGACGCCCAGTTTGACGCGGTACTTTCATTCAAAGCAGAAGATATTGAGCCGATGATCACCTACGGAACCAATCCGGGTATGGGTATCGGCGTAACACAACATGTTCCTGAAACAGCTTCTTTTGAGGCTAAAGAACAGGGATCATACAAAAAAGCCCTCGATTACATGGGCCTGCACGATGACGAAACACTATTGGGCAAACCAATTGATTACGTATTCATCGGCAGCTGCACCAACTCGCGCATTGAAGACCTGCGTCAGGTAGCAGAGTTTGTAAAAGGCAAACATAAAGCCGATAATGTTACCGTATGGGTAGTTCCCGGCTCAAAACAAGTACAACAACAAGCCATAGCCGAAGGGTTGGACAAAATATTTGACGCCGCAGGTTTCCCGCTAAGAGAACCAGGCTGCAGCGCATGCCTTGGCATGAACGAGGACAAGATCCCTGCAGGCAAATACTGCGTATCAACCTCAAACAGAAACTTTGAGGGAAGACAAGGGCCTAACAGCCGTACATTCCTTGCAAGTCCGTTAACAGCGGCTGCAAGTGCTATTACGGGTAAGGTTACGGATATCCGTCAGTTTTTCTCTGAGGAGGAGTTGGTAGGTTAATAAGAGGAATAAAAAACACCCACCACGTCATTGCGAGGTACGAAGCAATCCCAAACTTTACAGGGCGGTTTGCTAATCGGGGATTGCTTCGTTCTCCGCAATGATATAAGTAAAAAAATGATACTCGAAGTAGCGATACTCAACGTGATTCCCGGACAGGAAGATGCTTTTATCGAAGCATTCTCAAAAGCCCAGGGCATCATATCAAAAATGGCAGGCTACATCTCACATCAATTAAAAAGATGTGTGGAAAATACAAGCCGGTTTATTTTGCTGGTTGAGTGGGAAAAACTCACCGACCATACAGAGGGGTTCAGAGGATCAAAAGAATACCAGGAGTGGAAAGGTTTATTACATCATTTTTATGATCCTTTCCCTACTGTTGAACATTACGAGTAGAGACTAAATATTAAACGCGTCATTGCGAGGAAAATATTATGGCAACTAAAATATTTAAACACATTCAAACCAGCGTGGTGCCTTTGCCTATCGAAAACATCGATACGGACCAGATCATCCCTGCAAGGTTTTTGAAAGCCACTACCCGCGATGGTTTTGGTAATAACTTATTCCGCGATTGGCGTTTTGATGGCGATGATAATCCTAAACAGGATTTCGTGCTTAATAACCCAAACTACAGCGGTAAGATCCTGGTAGCTGGTAAAAATTTCGGTTGCGGCAGTAGTCGTGAGCACGCCGCCTGGGCCATTGCCGATTATGGCTTTGATGCAGTAGTAAGCAGCTTTTTTGCCGATATTTTTAAAGGCAATGCGCTTAACAACGGATTGTTGCCGGTACAAGTAAGCGAAGATTTTTTAAAGAAAATTTTCGATGCTGTTTATGCCGATGAACACGCTGTAGTAGAGATTGACCTGGTTGATCAGTTTATCAAAATTGTAGCAACCGGCGAGCAGGAAAGCTTTGAGGTTAACCCCTACAAAAAAGCCAGCATGACCAACGGCTACGATGATATCGACTACATCCTAAGCAAAAAGGATGAAATAGGAGAATTTGAAGCAGCCCGTTGAGACGAAAGGATAAAGGCGAAAGATAAAAGGTCAGAAAAAATGACTCAATGACCTAATGACGCGAAGCAAAATGACAACAACAAACAAATACATCCAAAGAGAAGGTAAAGGTACCGCCAAATTATTCGACGAACGGAGTTTAGCGAATGATTATGCTACCCTCGCTACCCTGCTTAAGCCTGGCCTGAAGGTGCTGGATGTGGGTTGTGGTACTGGTGCGATATCTAAGGATATCGCTGCATTGGTTGGCGAAAGCGGTCATGTTACGGGCATTGATAATACCGAGTATTTTATTGAGAGCGGTAAGGAAACTTATGCTTCGGTGAAAAACCTGGAGTTGATATATAGCGATCTGTTCGGCTTTGAGCTGGGTGAGCAGTATGACCTGATCGTCTCGGCGAGGGTGCTGCAATGGCTCAGCAATCCGGTTGAGGCTTTGAAGAAAATGTATTCATTGCTCAAACCCGGTGGTACAGTATCTATTTTAGATTACAACCACGAGGCCTTGCAATGGCAGCCACAGCCACCGGTTAGCATGCAGCGCTTTTATGCTACCTTTTTAAGGTGGCGGGGCGATGCAGGCATGAACAACCACATTGCCGAAGATCTGCCTGACTATTTGCAGGAAGCAGGTTTTACCAACATTGAAGCGTTTGATGCCGATGAGGTTTACCAAAAGGGCGAAGCTAACTTTGTAAACAAAGCTGGCATCTGGGCCAAGGTAGCCCAATCAAAACAAATGGTTGAGGAAGGCTATATTGACAATGAATCTCGCTTGCTGGCTATTGATGAGTACACCCAATGGGTAGAAACCGATGCCGAGCAGATGGTGATGAAACTAAAAGAAGTACGCGGCGTAAAACCCGAATAAATAAAACATCTATAAAACAAAAACACCGCTGCCTATGGCAGCGATAAGGGTTATGGGAATTAAAAAACACATTTTAGTAATACCCGGCGACGGGATAGGCCCCGAGGTTACCACCTGGGGTAAAGCAGTTTTAGAAAAGATCGGTCAGGATCATGGCCACGAATTTACTTTCGATGAAGCCCTGATGGGCCACGCGGGTATCGAGGCAACCGGCAACCCGCTGCCTGATGAAACGCTTGAAAAAGCTAAAGCAAGCGATGCTATCCTGTTTGGCGCTATCGGTCACATTAAATATGATAACGATCCGTCGGCTAAAGTACGCCCGGAGCAGGGATTGTTAAAAATCCGTAAAGAGCTTGGTTTATATGCTAACCTGCGCCCTATTATGTTGTTTGATGAGCTTTTGGATGCATCAAGCCTGAAGCCGGAGATCTTGAAAGGTACCGATATCCTTTTCTTCCGCGAGTTAACCGGCGACGTTTACTTCGGCGAGAAAAAACGCAGTGAAGACCGCAATACCGCTTCCGATCTGATGATCTACTCACGTTACGAAGTTGAGCGTATCGCTATCAAAGCTTACGAGGCAGCACGTGTACGCGGCAAAAGGTTATGTTCGGTTGATAAAGCCAACGTACTGGAGGCTTCACGCCTGTGGCGCGAGGTAGTGCAGGAAATTGCCAAACAATATCCTGATGTTGAAACCGAGCACATGTTTATCGATAACGCGGCCATGCAGCTGGTTAAAAACCCTAAAAAGTTTGATGTGGTATTAACAGCCAACCTTTTCGGCGATATCCTGACCGACGAAGCATCACAAATTGCAGGTTCGATGGGTATGCTGGCTTCGGCTTCGATAGGTGATGGTACAGGATTTTTTGAGCCTATCCACGGTTCGGCACATGATATTGCCGGGCAGGACAAAGCTAACCCGCTGGCCTCCATCCTATCAGTTGCCCTAATGCTCGAAATAAGCTTCGGCCTGAAAGAGGAAGCCAAAAAGATAACTGATGCTATTGATAAAGCGCTGAAAGACGGCTATCGCACCGGCGACATCGCAGATGCCAATACCGATAAAGCCAAAATTTTAGGCACCACAGCAATGGGCCAAAAAGTGCTTGAATATTTATAGTAGCTATTGATTGTCATGATGACGAAGTTCAGCATCTTCATGATGATCTTGTTCCTCTTCTGCAGCTACGGAGCTAACGGCGGAGGAGGAACATTCGCCTTTATCGAGGTGCTGATGGCAACCAGCATGGACGATAATGAAAAGCTCGAAAACCTGGTGCTGATATTGGCGATAGCCAGTCAGATAGCCGGAGTTTACGCCATTATTCGCTCAAACAGCAAATTGATGTTTGGAGTGGTGATAGCACTAAGCCTGGTTGTGATCGTAGTAACCGCTGCTTCGGCAGATGTGATTGGAAAGGTGATTTGGGTGAATAGTCTGTTTGTGGTGAGTGCGGTGGTTTATACTGCATTGCATTTTAAGAATAAGACAAAAGTGCGGGCAAGTGCGATTCCTTCCTTGGGGAAGGAGGAGGAAGGGGTTAGATAAGCATAGCGAATATGCATGTAGCAGAAACCCCTCCCTGCCACTACGCAATCAGCCGCACCCCTCCCGAGGGAGAAAACAGAAGAAGATAACATCTGTGAAATCACCCCAATCAGTGAAATCACAAAAAAGAAATAACATGAAATGGAACGCTGATTTATACGACCAAAAGCATGCCTTCGTATTTAAATACGGAGAAGATGTGCTTGAGTTTTTGGATGTGAAACCTGGAGAGCGCATCCTCGACCTGGGTTGCGGCACAGGCCATTTAACTAAACAAATCCAGGATAAAGGTGCCATTGTAAAAGGTACCGACTATTCGCCCGAAATGATAGCGCAGGCTAAACAGCTTTACCCGGAAGTTGATTTCGCGGTAGAGAATGCAGCCGATTTTTATACCGACGAGAAATACGATGCCGTATTCTCGAACGCGGCCCTGCATTGGGTGCTTGATGCCAATGGCGCTATCCGCAGCGTATTCAACAGCCTGAAAAAAGGCGGTCGTTTTGTTGCAGAGATGGGTGGCAAAGGCAATGTTGAGCGTTTGATTGAAGCTACTAAACAAGTACTGCACAATCATGGCTACAATGAAAAGGCCGATACCAAAGTTTGGTACTTTCCATCTGTAGGCGAATATACTACCAAGCTTGAAGAACACGGTTTCAGGGTTACTTACGTAATTCACTACGACCGTAAAACCCCACTTCAGGATGGCGACCAGGGTGTAGCCAAATGGATCACCATGTTTGGCGCACAATTTTTAGATGGGATCCCGGCAGAGGAAAAAGAACAGATCCTGGCCGAGATCACCAAAAAACTCGAACCTTTTTATAATGAGAACGGCCAATGGTACGCCGATTATAAAAGGTTGCGTTTCATTGCAGTGAAAGAATAGATAAGAGACGCGGGATTTGAGATATGAGAAATTTTCTCTAACTTGAATATTCGCTTCTTAATTAAAAGCGTAAAGAACTAAAAAATAACAATATAGATGTAGATATAGGCTTCCCCCTTGTCTAACATCTCAAATTTAAATAAAACGATATGTTACACGATCCCAACCGCGTTTATGTTTTTGATACCACGCTTCGCGATGGCGAGCAGGTACCGGGTTGCCAGTTAACAACCCCCGAAAAGATTGAGATAGCTAAGGAACTGGAACTGCTGGGCGTGGACATCATTGAAGCAGGTTTCCCGGTTTCAAGTCCGGGCGACTTCCAGAGCGTTGTTGAAATTTCAAAAGCCGTAAAAGAACCTACTGTTTGCGCCTTAACCCGCGCCAACAAAGGCGATATCGATGCCGCTGTAGCATCGCTGCAATATGCCAAACGTCCGAGGATTCATACGGGTATCGGCTCGTCGGACATGCACATCAAACACAAATTCAACAGCACCCGCGAAGAAATTTTGGAGCGCGCTGTTGAAGCTGTTAAATACGCCAAAAAATCGGTTGAAGATATCGAGTTTTATGCCGAAGATGCTGGTCGTGCGGATGTGGTTTACCTTGCCCAAATGGTTGAGGCCGTTATCGCCGCCGGTGCTACCGTGGTGAACATTCCGGATACTAACGGTTACTGCCTGCCCGATCAATACGGTGCCAAGATCAAATTCTTGAAAGAGAACGTTAAAAATATTGATCAAGCCATTATCTCGGTGCATTGCCATAATGACTTGGGTTTGGCTACCGCCAACTCTATTGCCGGCTTACAAAACGGTGCCCGCCAAATTGAAGGTACCATTAACGGTATTGGTGAGCGTGCAGGTAACACTTCTATCGAAGAGGTGGTGATGATCCTGAAAACACACCAAACTTTGGGCTTACATACCCAGATAGATTCCAAAAGGTTTTATGAGTTGAGCCAGATGATCCGCACGCAGATGCGTATGCCGGTACAGCCAAATAAAGCTATTGTAGGAGCAAATGCTTTCGCCCACAGCTCGGGCATTCACCAGGACGGCTTCCTGAAAATGCGCGAAAACTATGAGATAATTCGCCCTGAAGATGTAGGCTTTCCGAGCGCCACAATAGTGCTAACCGCGCGCAGCGGCAGGCATGCTCTGAAATTCCATCTGGAGCGTTTAGGATATACGCTGGATAAGGAAGAACTTGCTTTTGTTTACAATAACTTTTTAACGCTTGCCGATAGCAAGCTTGACATCAACGACCAGGACTTGCAAAGCCTTATGGTGCACCGCCTGGTAAAAAACTAACAATGGAAACTGATACAAAAAGCCAGCTTGATTTTGAAGCGGCATACCAGCGGATAAAAGACGTTGTGAAACGTACGCCGCTGGAATATAACGCCGGACTTTCGGCTAAATACGAATGTGAGGTTTATTTAAAACGCGAAGACCTGCAGATCGTACGTTCATACAAATTGCGCGGTGCTTACAACATGATCAGTCAACTGAATGATGATGAGTTGAGCCGCGGTGTGGTTTGCGCCAGCGCGGGTAACCATGCACAAGGCGTAGCTTTTTCATGCAACAGAAAAAACATTAAAGGCGTAATTTTTATGCCCGAAATTACTCCCAAACAAAAGGTTAAACAAACCGCCATGTTTGGCAACGGTAATATCGAGATCGTGCTTACCGGCGATACGTTTGACGATTGCCTGGCCGAAGCCCTCGCCTACACCGAAAAAAACCAGATGACCTTCATCCCTCCTTTCGATGACTACCGCGTTATTGAAGGCCAGGGAACCGTAGGCGTTGAAATACTGCAAGACCTACCCGATGTTGAAGTAGCCATTATGCCCATCGGCGGCGGCGGCTTTGCATCAGGAACAGGCACTTATCTTAAAAACAACAACCCTAACATCCACCTGATAGGCGTTGAACCCGAAGGTGCCCCTTCAATGCTGGGCGCTATCAACCACGGCAAGCCTATCACCCTGGATGAAATAGACCGCTTTGTTGATGGTGCCGCGGTAAAACGCGTAGGCCTGTTAACCTACGGTATCTGTAAAGAGATCCTGAACGATATGCTGCTGGTGCCCGAAGGAAAGATCTGCACCACCATCCTCAAACTTTACAACGAGGATGCCATTGTAGTTGAGCCGGCCGGCGCGTTATCTGTAGCCGCGCTTGACGCCTGCAAAGACAAGATCAAAGGCAAAAAAGTAGTTTGTGTAATCAGCGGCGGTAATAATGATATCGCCCGTATGCAGGAGATCAAAGAAAAATCACTGCTGTACGAGGGTTTGAAACACTACTTCATTGTAAGGTTCCCCCAACGTCCGGGTGCTTTGAAATTATTTGTGAGCAGTGTGTTGGGCCCTGGCGATGATATTACCCGTTTTGAGTTCATTAAAAAGAATGAGAAGGAGAATGGGCCTGCGTTGGTAGGTATTGAGTTGAAGAACGCGGAGGATTATCCTTCTTTGTTACAACGGATGCATGCGCACAGGTTTAATGTTATTGAATTGAATAAGGATCAGACTTTGTTTGAGTATTTGGTGTGATGCTATAGGCTCGTCACCAGCCCTCCCGCCCCCGTCATTGCGAGGTACGAAGCAATCGCACGGAGGCAGAGTAACTATTGCAAATTCGCCCTGTACAGTTCGCGATTGCTTCGTGCCTCGCAATGACGTGGGGGAAATGAAAGCGGCCTAAAACTTTGAAAGTTTTAGGCCGCTTTTTTATTCTGAAAACTACCATCGTATCTCGCAATGACATGTAGGAGAGCATCGCCGCTAAAACTTACGAAGTTTTAAAAACTTCGTAAGTTTCCTTTCCGACATATTCTGCTAATTCTTTAATCCTGAAAATTCTGATTCAGGCGTTTCTAAATCAATCCAATTCCCATCCGCTTTGATGATGTTGATCAACTCATCAAGCGCGTTGGCCGAACTGATATTCTTTTTCACAGCTTCCTTACCGCGGTAAAGGGTGATCTTATCCGTACCCGAACCTACATAACCATAATCGGCATCGGCCATTTCGCCGGGACCATTTACAATGCAGCCCATAATACCAATCTTCAATCCTTTCAGGTGACTGGTGCGGCTGCGGATCATCTGGGTAGTGATCATCAGATCGAACAGGGTACGCCCGCAGCTTGGGCAGGAGATGTATTCTGTTTTGGAGATACGTGAGCGGGTAGCCTGCAAAATACCAAAAGCGGTAGAGGTAATTACACCCGTAGGCAATTCAGGCGCATCGATCCAAATACCATCACCAAAGCCATCAACTAATAAAGCGCCGAGGTCTGTTGAGGCGTATAATTGCAGTTTAGATGTGAGGTCTGCGATTGAATACTTCGGATCAGCTTCAGTTTCAGAATCAAACACATAGCTTCTCTTCACAATCACCGGCACATCTAAACCTAATTCTTCCATTTTGAAGAAGAAGGCGCGTTGTTCGGCCATACCGTGCAGGGCTTCTGTTTCCAATACTAACACCAATGAGTTATCCAATGGGATCGAACCAAAAGCTTCCGAATCGATATCGGCAGGTTGCAGCCTCACTAAGTTCAGTTTTGATGAACGGTCAACATCTGCAATATATTCCTGCAAAGTAAATACCGGGTGGCAATTAGTTTTATCGGCCAATTTAAGCCAGGTGTTGTAGTTATATAATTGCTTTAAGTTGCCCGGCAGTACGAACGAAGGCAATTCATCAGCCAAATAAACAAAATCAACCGAAGCCTCGGCCATATTATATTTATCCAGCAGCGGCGAGTAGAGGTAGCCTGCCTCGTTCAAAACAGCCGGATCTTTCAGGTTCTTTTTAGATAGATCGATAACCACACGCGGCACCAAATGCCCGCCTATAAACGCGTTGGCCTCGTAAGTTTCGCGTTTTTTATATTCGTAAGGGCTGTGGGAAGCCGAAGGCTGAACGCTGAAGGCTAAAAGCTCTTTTTCTTCTGCTTTCTGCTTTTCGCTTTCTGCTTTCCGCTCCGTGTAACGGCGAACTAATTCAATCGCCACGGGTGCTTCTGCCTCGGGTTCTTCGGTTAGGGATACACGTACGGTATCGCCGAGGCCGTCCTCCAACAAAGTACCTATACCTACGGCAGATTTGATACGGCCATCCTCGCCATCGCCGGCCTCAGTTACGCCCAGGTGCAGCGGGTAGTTCATGCCCTCTGCAACCATGGTTTCAACCAGCAAGCGGTAAGCTTGCACCATTACCTGCGGGTTGCTCGATTTCATAGAGATCACGAGGTTATAGTAATTCAACTGCTCGCACATCCGCATAAATTCCATCGCCGACTCAACCATACCTTGCGGAGTATCGCCATAACGGCTCATGATCCTGTCGCTTAACGAACCGTGGTTTGTACCGATGCGCATGGCGGTACCATACTCTTTACAAACTTTTACCAGCGGAGTGAATTTTTGGAAGATGCGATCCAGTTCGCCCTGGTATTCCACGTCGGTATAATCTATCTGGTCGAATTTCTTTTTATCGGCGTAGTTACCGGGGTTTACGCGCACTTTTTCAACTATGCGGGCAGCTACTTCGGCAGCGTTTGGGGTAAAGTGGATATCGGCAACCAGCGGTACGGTATAACCGCGGGCACGGAGTTGTTTTTTAATTTCGGCCAGGTTTTGGGCCTCTTTGATACTGGGTGCAGTGATACGCACATACTCGCAGCCGGCATCAACCATGCGGATGGTTTGCTCAACCGTACCAATGGTATCCATGGTATCGGTGGTGGTCATGCTTTGTATGCGGATTGGATTATTCCCACCCATGGGCACATCGCCAATATTAACCTCGCGGGTAATAAAACGCGAATATTCGGTTAAGGAGTTACAATAACGACCGGGCAGCACTTTAACAGCATCAGTATTCATCAGTGATGGAAATTAATATAATGCAAATTTAATGAATATGTTGGGATTAGGCTGAGAGTGTTTAAATGATAAATAATTGTGACATCAGTTTTTCCGGCTGGGAAATTTTCTATTTTAGCAGTAATAAAACCTTGATCTATTCACAATGAAAAATTACTTTCTAATCGCCATACTTTGCCTGATCTTTTCGTGCAAAAGCAACACTAAACAAGCATCAACAGATACCCTTGCTGCTTCAAACACCCACGAGAAATCAAATCCTTTGATAGAAAAATTCAAACCGTTACTGGAAGGCACTTGGGTTAAGAAGGCTTATATCGACAAAGTTATCGCAACAAAATCACCATTGGCTGCTGTAGATGAAGCAGAAGACATGACGGCCTTTACTGTAAATACCAATGATATAAAAGAAGATAGCATCAAGGTACTTGTTGGTTGGGGAAATCATGACAGCAGCGAAATGACGCTTAAATTTCAGGCAGGTAAACACCCGTCGTCAGTTATTTTTGGAGCAGGTGAATTAAGTTTAACATCTGAAGATGGTGCTACAATTTTAACATACTACCATCCTGATGAAAAAAGCAAAAAAATAATCGCAACTAAATTTGTTAAGGCGCCATCCTCCGGCCAAACAAACCAATTGGCTTATGATACTTACTACCTTGTTAACAAAGGGCTCATCGCCGGCGATTATATAATAACTGATAGCTTAGGCAAAACGTCAAAAATCAATTTTGAAGCTCACGGGAAAGTGACCGGATTTTTCAATTTTAATACCTATGATATAAATATCGACCTTAATTCGGACGCGATGGATAACCTTGATGAGATAAGCTTTAAAGCCGGGGAGAAAAAATATCAATCATATTCTTTTAAGTTCGATGTCGATACGCTGAAATTATATGAAACCAAGCCAAATGAAGATTCAACTTTATTGGTATTGGATAAAATGAAGTATAAATTGGTGAAGGCGAAGTAGCAAAGACAATTTTTAATAATGGCCTTTTAAAGAAAGTATGAAAATAGTATCATCTTCAATTTCATAAACTAAACGATGTTCTCTGTTAATTCGTCGAGACCAAGCACCTGATAAATTGTGTTTCAACTGCTCTGGCTGTCCTATCCCACTATATGGATCTTCAACAATAGCTTTTAACAGTTCTTTTATTTTCTTTATAGCTTGAACATTTCCGCTTTTATTAAAATATTCAAGATCAGCATCGGCCTGTTTCGTAAATCGAACAATCACAGCTCATCAATATTTACAACACGTGTTTCTCCGTTTTTTACTTGCTTCCTGCTATTCTCAATTTTTGCAACAAACTCAGGATCATAACCCGATTTATCTTCATCAAAAGAAATCTTAAATGCCTTCATAAATGCCTTTAAGGCATTTAATTGCTCTTTATTTTTCGGATGTACAATTAATGATTCCATATTCAAATTTAATCAATTAACACTGATGCGCAAAACCTCATCTATACCAACCTATCCTTAATCACCATGGTTTTGGCAATCGTATCATGTAAGCACTGTTTTTTATTATTAAAAAACATCATGAAATAGCCGAAGTAAAAAATGGCTGTAGATAACGATTTACAAACGCTCCGCAACAGCGATTTACCAAAGGTGATGCGGTTGCCATACATATCAACTACTTTTATGCCCATGATCTGCTTGCCCCAGGTGGCCTGCCTGGCCGAGCTTTCCATAACTACACCATAAATAAAACGGGCAAACGGAGCCACACCTAAAATGGCTAAGCTTGTTGCTACGCGACTTTCCTTATCGTGCATAATGCCCAACACTATAACAAATGCGATGATGATAAAGATGCCGAAAACAAAAAACCAATCCAGAGCTACAGCCAGCAATCGCTGATCAAAACCACCGAAATACTGCACAAGTAACGGCGGCTTTTTAAAGCCGAACAGTTCTCTCAATTCCGGTACTTCATGCGCCTCTTTATAATCATCCATCTCATCGGTTTTAACAAAATCAACAGGTTTGATGTTGCGGGCTTTAAGCTCTTCGATTGTGAAAGGGCCTTCGGGTTTGCCGTTAATGACTAAGATATAAGGTTGAGACATGGTTGTGATTTCAACCCTAAGATAAATATTCCTTCCACCATTCAGAATTATATGCGCCTTTTACCTCGGTTGGCTCACCGGGTTTGGGTACAAATAAGTCGATGTGTTTTTGTTTAGCCATGGGCACCAACCATTCAACAGGTTCGTACCATGCATGCGGGGCCAGGTTAAAAGTACCGTAATGGATAGGCATCATCAACTTACCTTTCAAATCGAGATGTGCATTGGAGGCATGATCCGGCCCCATGTGGATATCCGGCCAAAATTTGCCGTAGGCACCAATCTCCAGCATGGTCAAATCAAACGGACCAAAAGTATCACCTATTTCCTTAAACTGGGGTGAATAACCAGAATCGGCACCGAAATAAATATTATGTTCCGGGCCTTTAATTACAAATGATGCCCAAAGCGTTTCGTTACGACCGATGATCCCTCTGCCCGAAAAATGGCGGGATGGTGTTGAGGTTAAAACGATTTCGTTACTGATGAGCGCGCTATCGCCCCAATCCATTTCGGTAATAAAGTTGGGAGCCATGCCCCATTTTTTGAGGTACTGCGCTACCCCTACCGAACAAAAGAAGGGGATATTTTTATCAGCAAAAAACTGAATGGTTGCTTTATCTAAATGGTCATAATGATCATGCGATTGGATAACAGCATCCAGCGGCGGCAGATCGGCCAAAGCTATTGGCGGTTGAAAGAAACGCTTGGGACCGAACGATTGTGAAAACGATACCCTATCGCTCCAAACCGGGTCGGTCAGAATACGCTTGCCATCAATTTCTATCAGGATGCTTGAATGGCCTATCCAGGTAATGCGCAAACCCGATGCAGGCGGAGCATCGTAAACTGATGAATCTGTTTTGAAAGGGCCTAAAGTTTTTTTAGGTGTATTCTCGGCTTTATTGTTGATATATTCCCTTAAAATCGGGATCATTTTGCCAAAGCCGGCTTCATCAGTGGGTATGGTATTTTGGTATTTTCGTCCTTTTTTGCGCGATGCAGGTAAACTCATAGTAAGCAATTATAGCACTTATATAGGCTATGATATAACTAACGCAAAAAAGTTACGATTGGTTGAAAGCCTTCCACTTTTATTTACTTAAAAATGATAATGCCGTATCCGCAAATTCTTTCAGCTGAACTGGCAAGGTATCGCCCGCAAACGGGTGCGAGCCGCCGAAAGTATGATCAGCACCTTTTTGTACTATGTATTCCGCAACTGGGTTTGCTTCATGCAGTAACAAGGAGCGTTCTACCGGTATTGTAGGGTCGGCATCACCGTGAACAATAAGCCATGGCCGGGTTATTTTCGTGGCCTGCCGGATGATATCCAACCTGAGCGGGTGGGCGTCCAGATCATCCAGCAAGGTTGATTTGATAGGCATTTGCTGACCGGTACGTTTATTCTCAAAATAAAACACGCTCTGTAAACGCCATTGCTGTTCTATTTGCTGTGGCCAAAGGCTACGGAAACCTGAGATAGATGCCATGGTTACCAGCTTTTTGATTCGTGGATCTTCGGCAGTTTTAATAATACTAACGCCGCCGCCCATGCTATGCCCGATAAGGTAAACACTATCGGCAACGGGCATACTGGCCCCGCTGCAGGCAAAATCAATTATGGTATCCAAGTCTTCCAGTTCAATGCTGATGGTGTTATCGGCAAAGGCAGTCAGGTCAGCAAAATCGTGGGGATTAGCAGGCGTAGTACCATTATGCGAAAAGTTGAATTTCAGGAAGCGAAAGCCGTTCTGAACAAAATAACGTGCCAGCAGATCATGCGTTCCCCAATCTTTGAACCCTTTAAAACCATGCGCGAAAATTACCAGTGGCGCGTTTTTAAAAGCATCATCAAAAGTAACATCGATAAGCATAGGTCGGCCTTTAGCGCCGGGAAGGGTGAAGTTTTCTTGCCTGATCATGGCGGCTAATTTAGTGTTATTGGGGGAGAATATATATATTGTAAAACATCACCTCCCAATTTACAATTGTCAGATGAAAACCACATAAAATAAAAATTTCATGCCCAAAGATACCTATCGGTATCTTTGGGCATGAAATTTACTCCTGATTCGGAAACTACGCGCCAGGCTATCATAGAAAGCACAGCCGACCTGTTTAATAAAAAGGGATTTGCAGGTACTTTCATTTCAGACATTACTGCCGCTACAGGATTAACCAAGGGTGGTATTTACGGTAATTTTAAAAATAAAGATGATGTTGCTTCAGCAACGCTTGATTTTAATATAAAAAGGCGCGCGGCTATTATCGACAGAAAAATAAATACGGCTTCAAGCTACCGGGAAAAACTGATAGCCTACGCAGATCTTTTTAGCAGCAGGGAGAACAAGGTGTTTGCACCTGGCGGTTGCCCTTTAATGAATACGGCCTGTGAAGCTGATGATACTAATCCCGAATTAATGGAGCCGGTTTCTGTTGAAATGGCACGATGGAAAAATGGCTTGGTTGCCATTATTAATGATGGGATCCAGGCAGCTGAATTTAAAAAAGATACAAATGCGGTAAAAATAGCACTTACAATTATCGCCATAATTGAAGGCAGTGTATTACTGGGCCGGGCACTTAAAAGTAATGAAGATCGCGACCTGGTTCTCGAATCTGTTAAAGACCTTATTGATAATATGGCTACCGGCTCTGTATAAGGGCTTTTTTTTTAACCTTCCAGATACCTATAGGTATCTGGAAAAATTAATACAAAATGGAAAATAATGACTTCATCTTACAGGATAAAATAAACACTTACCTGCCAGAGCGTACCGGGATACTCCTGGTTGATCCTTACAATGATTTTCTGCACCATGATGGCAAAGCCTGGCCAAAGGCAAAAGAAGTAGCCGAAGGTGTGCAACTGGTAAAGCACCTGGCCGAAGTGGTTAGGGTTGCTCGTGAGTTATTGATAAAGATATTCTACGTACCCCATCACCGGGCAGAGCCGACCGATTATGCTGATTGGAAGTACCCTACTGCCACACAAAAAGCCTCACATAACCGCCAGCTGTTTGCCAAAGGGAGTTGGGGAGGGCAGTTTCATGATGATTTTACCCCACAGCCCGGTGATATTGTGATCAAGGAGCATTGGGCGCAAAGCGGATTCGCAAATACCGATCTCGATCAGCAGTTGAAGCAGCACGATATCGATCAAATTATTTTGATCGGTATGCTGGCTAATTCCTGTATCGAATCTACCGGTCGTTTCGGGATGGAGCTTGGCTACCATGTAACCCTGGT
Organism: Mucilaginibacter sp. CAU 1740; assembly: GCF_039839285.1. Taxonomy (NCBI): domain Bacteria; kingdom Pseudomonadati; phylum Bacteroidota; class Sphingobacteriia; order Sphingobacteriales; family Sphingobacteriaceae; genus Mucilaginibacter; species Mucilaginibacter sp. CAU 1740. The sequence continues at coordinate 23,063 of NZ_JBDOQS010000019.1, forward strand.
AAAAGATGCTACCGCTGCTTACGCCTGGGAAAACATGCATGCTGCTCATAACATCAATGGCCCCACCTATGCCCATGCTATACTAACCACAGATGAACTCATAAAACAATTGAAGAAAAACTAAACATAGCACCAATGGAAAATTTAACTGCGTCATTTTCCCAGGAGTCGCTGGGAGGGACACCGCTTATTTTAACAAAACATAACAAAGGCTTTTGGCAGGTTACGTTTGATAACGCGCCGCTTAATCTTTTCAACCCCGAGATGCTCAGCGGCCTGGAACTGATAGTAGCCGAAATGCAAAACAACCCCGATTTAAGGGTTATAGTATTTGACAGCGCTATCAAAGATTACTTCATTGCTCATTTCGATATTTTCAGGGGTGCTGAGATCCTTGGCAAAAAAACAAAATCGGGATTAGCCCCATGGTTTGACGTGGCTAAGGCTTTATTCGATTCGCCCGTGATCAGTATCGCTTTGATCCGGGGCCGAACCAGGGGAGTAGGCATCGAGTTCGCGGCGGCCTGTGATATGCGTTTCGCAAGCAGGGAGAAAGCAATATTCGGTCAGTTTGAAGTAGGTGTAAGTACCATTCCCGGTGGTGGTAGCATGGAATTTCTCCCCTTATTGGTTGGCCGGTCACGAGCCTTGGAAATAATTATAGGCGCTGATGATTTTGATGCCGATACCGCAGAACGTTACGGATTGGTTAACCGCACTTTACCTGATGCTGAACTAAACGTTTTCGTTTACAAATTAGCCCTTCGTATCAGCCGGTTTGACCGCTCCATAACAGGCAAGGCTAAAACAATGATCAACGCCCGTACCCCTGCGCCTAACATGGCAGATATGAACGAATCCCGCTCGGTATTTATCGCCAGTAATTTAAGGCCTGAGCGCAAACCCGTTTCGCAAAAACTATTGGCCTGGGGAATACAGCAGGATGGCGATTTTGAACGCAACCTGGGCAGCTACCTGGCTAAAATAGGAGACGATATCAGCAAATAAAATTAATAACTGACTTATGAAAACTGAAAATCAAATTGTTGAATCGAGCTTTAGCGCGTTGATCAACGCCCCTATCGAAAAAATCAACCTGCCCGACTGGGCTTTTAATCTTTCCGAAGCTGAATACCAGGGATGTTCGCCGGCACATGTTGCTGTTGGTAAAACAATCGGACCAGATGGCAAAAGAATGTCTATAAATGTTGAAGTTATAGGCGGCAACCCGATGGTGCAGCATTATACAGAAACAGTATCCGAGCCACATCACCTGGTACTGATATCCCTGTCAGACGTTTTTACGCCTACCGGCCGCGTAAGCATTTATGTTACCTGGGAACTTAGTGTACGCCCCATTAGCGAAAACCAGTGTGAATTTACCAACCGCGTAGTAACACATGCTACAGATGAATTACTGGCCGGACTTCAAAAGCAGGGAATCCCGTTTGAGTTATTTAAAGCTATGCGCCAGCCATTATCAATAGATCATAATAAAACAGAAACGCCATTTTTTGCTGCAAGCATTGAGCGGTACGCGTTGCGGTAATAGCAATCTCATTTTAAATCAACTAAATCATTTTAAAACACGATGAGTTTAAACCGACGCAAATTTATCGCATCAACGGCCTTTTCGCTGGCTGCAGGTGCTTTAGGAAGTACCGTTTTAACTGCTGCAAAAAGCGAAGAGAAAAACAAATATTCTGCCGGATCTAAGACGACAAACCTGCTTGCAGATCTGGGTCCATTAAAGCAAATTAAAGCCGGTGTACTGAATGTAGGTTATCATGAATCGGGGCCTTCAGATGGGCAGCCGGTGATTTTGATGCATGGATTTCCGTTTGATGTGCATGCTTACAGTCAGGTTGCGCCTATTTTGGCGGCGCAAGGCTGCCGGATTATTGTGCCTTACTTGCGCGGTTTTGGGCCGACGCGTTTTTTGCAGGCTGAAACAATTCGATCAGGACAGCAGGGAGCGCTGGTTACAGACCTGCGTAACTTGATGGATGCGCTTTCAATACCCACTGCTATTTTGGGCGGCTATGATTGGGGTGGTCGGGCTGCCGCAGGTGTTGCCCTGATCTGGCCCGAACGCTGCTCTGGCCTGGTATCGGTAAACGGATATGCCATCCTCGATCTTCCGCATTTCAATATCCCGGCTTCGCCTAAACAGGAGCAATCCATTTGGTTTATGTATTATTTTCTATCCCAAAGAGGTGAAGCAGGTTACCGTAAAAACCGCCTCGAAATCAATAAAATGCTATGGCAAACCTTCTCGCCTAAATGGGCATTTGATGATACCACATTCAATCTCACAGCTGCGGCATTTAACAACCCCGATCATGTTGATGTAGTGATACACTCCTATCGGCACCGCTACGGTATAACACAGGGCGACCCAGCTTATGCAGCTATAGAAAGTGTGTTTGCAAAACAACTGCCTATAACTGTGCCAATCATTACACTTGATGGCCAGGATGATGGTGTAAGGCCACCAAATGACGGCACAGCCTACGCCGACAAATTTACCGGACCAAGAACACACCGGATTATTCCCGGCTCCGGGCACAATCTTCCGCAGGAAAAACCACAGGCCTTTGCCGACGCAGTTATGGAACTCATTAAAAACAAAAAATAAATAACGCCTTATCAGGCAAACTTAAACTTCAAAAAAATGAACAATTTAAAAGGTAAAACCGCATTAATTACAGGAGCGGGCAAAGGGATAGGACGTGCAATAGCATTAGCTTTAGCCGCAGAAAGCGTTAACCTGGCACTGGTTGGGCGCACGTTAGCCAATCTTCAAAACGTAGCTGAAGAAGTACGGGCTTTAAACCCCGCAATTAAAATTTGCATCGTGAGGGCAGATATCTCCAATCTCAACGATGTTGTATCGGCTGCGCAAACAATCCGGCAGGAAATAGGGAAAGTGGATATCCTTGTAAACAATGCAGGAACGGCGCAACTGGCCAAATTTCTTGATCTGGAAGTTGAGGCATGGGAAAACATTGTACGTACCAATCTTTTCGGCACCTACTACGTTATCCGTCAAATACTACCTCAAATGCTGGAGCGCCAGGAAGGCGATATTATCAATATCGCCTCTACAGCAGGCCTTAAAGGTGCACCGGTAACCAGTGCCTATAGCGCGTCCAAATTCGGATTGATCGGCTTATCAGAATCGCTAATGCTGGAGGTAAGGAAATCTAATATTCGTGTTTTTACCTTAATGCCGAGCACAGTTGGAACCGAGCTTTCCATTAATAACAAACTTACCGACGGTAACCCCGAAACTACCTTGCAACCTGAAGATCTGGCAGAAGTTCTGATTGCCCATCTTAAGCTGCCACGCAGGGCGCTAATTAAAGATGTAAGTATCTGGTCAACCAATCCATAAATCATCATCAATCAAAAATTTATATGAACAAGTATATTTTAACATGGCTATTACCCCTTGCGATGGGGTTAGCTTCCTGCTCGCAGCCAGGTAATAGCGGCAATCATCAAAAAAAAGAGGTAGCTGCAACACACGCTGATAATAAATTAGAACAGGTGTTTGCTGATAGTACTTACCAATTAACCGGGGTAGCCGTATCGGCAGATGGAAGGATGTTTGTAAATTATCCTTACTGGTTGGATAAACATACCTATTCGGTTGTGGAGGTTGGAAAAGATGGCAAAGCGAAGCCATACCCGGATGAGGCCTGGAACAGATTTAAAAAAGGCGAAAACGGGCTAAATAAATTTGTGTGCGTTCAGGCTGTATTTGCCGACGAGGAGGGGTATTTATGGATTGTAGATCCCGCCGGTATTGGCCTATCAGATGTATATCAGAAAAGCAACAAGCTTATCCAAATCGACCTGAAAACAAACCAGATAAAACAGATATACAGGTTTCCTGAAAACGTTGCCGGTATCAAAAGTTACATCAACGAAATTAGGATTGATAATAAAAACGGCTTCGCTTACATGACCAGTTCAGCAAATGGGGGTATAGTTATCGTCAATATTAAAACCGGTGCTTCCCGGTTAGTACTTCACAACCATTACTCAACACTATCAGACCCTACCTATCATTTTAAAATGAACGGCAGGGAAATGATGAATGCAAAGGGAGTAGCGAAGATTAATTCGGATGGTATAGCATTAACTCCTGATAAGGCCTGGCTTTATTATAAATCGCTTACAGATAATAAACTATACCGGATAAACACCGCCATTTTACGAGACTTTAAAAGTTCTGAAAAAGCCATTGAAGGAGCAATTGAAGACCTGGGCAAATTTGTAGCTACCGACGGAATGGAGTTTGATCAGAATGGCAATCTATACATGGGAGATCTTGAACATTCCAGTATCGTAAAGATAAGTCCGGATAAAAAAATGACAACCCTTGTGCAGGATACAGCTAAGCTTAGCTGGCCCGATAGTTATAGTATTACCCGGGATGGTTACCTCTATATCACCTGTTCACAAATACACCAAATGCCTTTTTTTAATAACAATAAAAACTTAACCCAATTGCCTTACAAGGTATTCAGGTTAAAAATAAAATAGCAGGTAAAGCTAACCGGCGCCGGTTAGGCCAAACTGTCTGTATCAACGGCTTAAGTAAGCCTATTATAATTAATCCATCTTTTTAAAACTCAGTAAAATGTCAAAGAAAATTCTGCTGGTATTAACCAGCCACGCCCAATTTGGAAACACCGGAAAACCAACCGGTTATTATTTACCCGAAGCATCTGTTTCTGCAAAAATTATCAGCGATGCAGGCTATGAGATAGATTTTGTTAGTCCGCAAGGCGGGCCAGCTCCTTTTGTAACCGGTAATGAAGCCGACCCGGCTGATGAGTGGTTTCTGAATGATAGTGAGATCCAGCACAAAGTAAACCATACGCTTAAACCAGCCGAAGTTGATGCAAATCAATACAGCGCCATTTACTATATAGGCGGCCATGGTACGGTATGGGATTTTAAAGATAATGCCGAATTGCAGGATATCACCAGGAAAATTTGGGAAAACAACGGTGTTGTAGCCGGCGTATGCCATGGTCCTATCGGCCTCATCAATGTAAAATTATCTAACGGTAAATACCTGGTAGATGGTAAAAAGATAGCTTCATTCAGTAATGCAGAAGAAGCTGCCGAAGGTGGCGTTGGCGTTGTTCCGTTTTTTGTAGCGGATGAGTTGGCAGCCCATGGCGGTATCATATCACATGCCGATTTGTGGGAAGCAAACGTTATTGCCGACGGCAATTTTGTAACCGGCCAAAACCCGGCTTCGGCAAAAGGTGTATCTGATGAAATTGTCAATTTGCTTAAATAAACAGGTAAATAGTTTCGACAAAAACTAAATCGATACCGTAATTAAATATTCAAAATGTTAGAAAATAAAAATATGGGGACCGCCGTAGTAACGGGTGCATCTTCGGGCTTGGGCGAAATATTTGCTGATAGGCTGGCCAAACGCGGTTACAACTTAAAACTGGTGGCACGCCGTAAAGACAGGTTGAACGCACTTGCAACCAAACTGCAAAGCAAATACGGAATAAAAGTTACCAACCTTGTTGCAGACCTTGGAGCAGCGGCGGACCTGGAAAATGTAGTTAACGATTTAAGAGCTGATAAAAGCATTACCCTGCTTATTAACAATGCCGGCACATCTACGGTCTCTCCAATTATAAAAACGAGTGTTGATAAACAAAAAGCAATGGTGGATGTGAATATTACCGCCCTGATGCTCTTGTCTGATGCGGTTTTGCCAAATTTTGCAGAGAAGAACGAAGGAACTTTAATCAACATAGCCTCGGTATTGGGCTTTCATTCGTTACCTATCAGCGCGGTTTACAGCGGTACCAAAGGTTTCGTGATCCAATATACCCGCGGATTACAGGAAGAATTTAAAGGAACCAATATCAGGGTGCAATTAGTAAGTCCGGCTACTACCGCTACCGAATTATGGGATGTTGCCGGTATCCCCTTATCAGCTTTAAATCAGGCTACGATTATGACAGTTGAAGATTGCGTAGATGCTGCCCTTTCCGGATTGGACCGTGGAGAACTGGCTACCTATCCATCAATAAATGATCAAACATTGATAGATACTTACGAAGATGCCCGTATCAGGCTGTTCAAAGGATCGCAAAATGGCCAGGTTGCCGAACGCTATCTTGAAAATTAAAAATATCGATTTTGATTTCTGTTAGCAGTTTAATATTAAGTCCCCGAACATATGCTGAGGGGACTTTTATTTAAAACCAGATTACAACAAATGATAAAAAAAGTGATTATTGAGATGCTGGAGGTCGCTTCCTACACCCGCTTCCCATTAAAAGTAATATTATACAGATCAGTCCGCCTATCCTTAATATTCTGCACGCTGCCATATTCATGCAGTTCATCCAGTAATGAAAGATCCACATCTGCAATAACGATCATCTCGGTATTCGGCGTAGCTTCAGATTGGATACCGTTGGTAGGGAACCCAAAATCAGATGGTGTAAACACGGCCGATTGGGCATAGCTGATACCCATGTTATTTACATTGGGCAGGTTACCTACGCAACCCGCGATAGCTACGTAGCATTCGTTCTCTACCGCGCGGGCCTGGGCACAAAACTTAACCCGGTTAAAGCCGTTTTGAGTATCGGTAAGGAAGGGCACAAACAGGATCTGCATATCCTGACCGGCCAGGATCCGCGATAGCTCCGGGAACTCCACATCGTAACAGATCAGGACGCCAATTTTGCCGCAATCTGTATCAAAAACCTTTACCTCATCGCCTCCACGAATGCCCCACGAACTAATTTCGGATGGGGTTGGATGGATCTTGAAAATCTCTTCCATGCTACCATTCCGGCGCAACAGGTATGATACATTGTATAGCGATTCCTCTTCAATTTTTGGCATGCTACCGGCAATGATATTCACGTTGTATGATACCGACAGCTTGCCAAATTCTTCTACTATTTGCTGGGTATATTTAGCCAGTTCGCGCATAGCCTTGGCGGTATCCATGTGGTTATAATCGGCCATCAGTGGCGTATTAAACAGCTCGGGAAACAGGATAAAATCGGCCTGGTAATCACTTACCGCGTCAACAAAATACTCGGCGTGCTTAAGCAATTCGCTAATGTTATTAAATGAGCGCATTTGCCACTGTACCAATCCAATACGTACTACAGTTTTGTGATTGATCACACTGCTCACCTCCTCATAGTACACGTTATTCCACTCAATAAGCGTAGCAAATCCTTTCGAGCGGCTATCTTCCGGCAGGTAATTTTTCAACACCTTGCGCACGTGAAAATCATTGGAGAGCTGGAACGAAAGCGTGGGATCGTAGATCTCCTTATACTTCACCTTATCGATGTACTGGCGCGGGGTAAGGTCGTTCTGGTATTTTTGATAATTTGGGATGCGGCCGCCCGCTATAATGCTTTTTAAATTCAGCTTTTCGCACAAGGCCTTGCGGGCTTCGTACAGCCTTCGGGCAAGCCGTAAACCGCGGTAATTGGGGTGAATAAAAACATCTATTCCGTAAAGCACATCACCCTTGTCGTTATGAGTTTTAAAGGTGCTGTCGCCGGTTATTTGTTTGTAAGTATGGTTATCACCAAATTTTTGATAATCAACAATAATTGCTAACGCGCAGCCAACCACAACATCGTTAACGGTTACACAGATCTGCCCTTCGGGGAATAATTTGATGAGCCTTTTAATGGAGTTGGCGTCCCAATAATCCTCGTCCATATCCATATAGGCCGATTTCATTGATTTTTTTAACTCCTGGTAGTCCTGTACCTCCAGGCCGCGCAATTCAACACTTTGCAGATCCATATATTGTTTTTAGATGTCAGTTTCGTTACTCACCCCGACGTCGCTGCGCTTGTCACCCCTCTGTACGGCTTGCCGTAGAGAGGGGATCTTTTCTCCTGTTTCTCCTACCCTCTTTATCCGCAGGATAGAGAGGGTGGCCCAGCGAAGCGTAGGCCGGGTGAGTCAATTCATCCAACATCCAAAATCTCAATTGGTTTAAACTAATTTCTCCTTATCGTTGGTGTGCCAGTAAGCCCACGCTATCAATACAAATTGCATGGCAAGCCGTAACCAGGCAAAAAGCGGTGTTATGGTCATACCGTTAACTTTAAACGGCGCGTCGAACACCATGCCTACATGCACCGTTAAAAAAGCAACCAACATTAGCACAATCCCCCAGCCGGCCCAGTACCTTGTTTTCGATGAAACAAGCAGCAAACCAAGCAATATTTCAACTATTCCGGCTACAATATTTACAGCCTCAGGATACAGTAAATTATGGGGCATTACGGCTAAATAAAAGCCCGGATCGCGGAAGTGGTTGCAGCCTGCCAGCACGTAAAACGCGATGAGTATTATCAGGCTTATTTTTTTAAACGTATTCATAATTTAATTTACGAATATTTTGGTATATAGTTCATAAAACAGTTTTAATACGGCAAAACAAGCCATTTTCACAATTTATAACCATTCCAAATAAGCCGTTCTGACAAAGTGTTGACATAGTATGTGCCGAATAGTGATACTTTTGTTCGGTCAAATTTTAAAACTGCTTTGAAGTATCTAAAGGTTATAGCTTTTACGCACAAACAGATTGAACTGAAGGAATTGGGTAGATTAGTGGTTTGTCAGGAAAATCTGTCGCAAAAACTTGCACAGGTAAAAGCCCAGTTCAACATCCCCGAGATCTTCTACCTGGCTACCTGTAACCGCGTTGAGTTTGTAATGACCACCCCACAAACAGTTGATAAAGACTTCGCCAAAAAATTCATAGAAGCCTTTAATACAGAGCTTTGCCATGACTCACTGAGCACTTTTATGGATAGCGCGTCTATCTATGAAGATCAGGAAGCTATGGTACACCTGTTACGCACTTCATGTAGCTTAGAGAGTTTGGTAGTTGGCGAAAAGGAAATTCTGGCCCAGTTACGCAAAGCCTACGAACATTGTAAAGATGCCGGCCTTACCGGCGATGCCATGCGAATGATCATGAACTGCGTGGTAAAAACAGCCAAAGAGGTGTACACACATACCAACATCTCTAAAAACCCAATTTCGGTTGTATCTCTTGCCTACCGCAAATTAAAAGATCTCAACCTTTGCTCAAACGCTCGTGTACTGATCATCGGTGCAGGCGAAACCAACCGCAACCTCTCTAAATATCTTCAAAAGCATAAATTTTCAAACTTCTCGGTATTTAACCGTACCGTAGCTAATGCCGAAAAGTTAGCTGCCGATTTAGGTGGTGAAGCATTCGATCTGGAAGCTTTGAAAACATACAATAAAGGTTTTGATGCCATTATCACCTGCACATCGGCAGTTGAGCCTATCATCACTCCCGAAATTTACAAATCGCTTTTAAACGGCGAAGAAGGCAGGAAAACCATTGTAGATTTGGCAATCCCTAACGATACCGCTCCTGAGGTATTGGAGCAATTCCCGGTTAACTTTATTGAGGTACATTCATTAAACGAAGTTGCCAAGAAAAACCTGCAGGAACGCTATCAGGAACTGGTACACGCCGAAGCCATCATTGAGCAAAACATTGCCGAGTTTATTATGCAGCTAAAACAACGCCGCATTGAACTGGCCATGCGCCAGGTACCCGAAAAGATCAAAGAGATCCGCAACACGGCTATCAATTCAGTTTTTGCCGATGAAGTTCAGGGCCTCGACGAACAATCGCGTGAGATCCTTGAGAAAGTGATCAACTACATGGAGAAAAAATATATCAGCGTACCCATGATCATGGCGAAGGATATATTGATCAATGAAAATTGATCATTCGATAGTTTGTTTTATAAAGTATCCATTTCTTGAGCTTTTATTGCATCTGTTATTCTGTAATAAGATTTTGCCCCATCACCTTTCATTTCTTGGTGCCATAATTTATTTATTTCTAAAATTTCGAGATTTCTGTCGATTCCGATTTTCCAAGCATACCACACGTCTTCAGGAATACGTTTTTTTGTAAACCAAAGATATTCCTCAGCACACAAGTTAAAATAATCAATAATCACTATTTTATCTTCTTTCTCCAATGCTTTGGACTCTATTCTTTGTTTATTAATAAGGTCATTAAAGCGTTGGTCATATCTTTCATTAAAAGTTTTAAATAATTCATTAAATAGGTTGTCGCCATCTACCTTAAGCTTGATTACACTCAAGTAAATAGTAGCAATAGATCCTATAATCCCTATCAAAACAGTATCAGTTATACAAAAAACCCTATATGATATTATAGAAACCAAAACAGCTACTGCAAACCATATATTTTCTTTGTTCTTCTTGTAATAAAATTTCATGTTATAATATTAATCAAAAATCCTTTTTTTAAAGAACTCAATCAACAATAGCGTTACCTGCGGCCCGGGCTATACGCTCATACTACACAGGACATTAGCCACAAGTCAGGTATGCGCTCCAATCCCTAACGCAAACATTTTCGGCCACTACAAATTATCATTCATAGGCAATAAAAAACGGCGATTTACGTGTACATTAAACTAAATTTTATCATGACATCAAAAACCGCCTTATCTTTTCTTTTATTGATCTTTATCTTCTTAATATCCTGTAAAAAAGATAAACCAGTACCCACATCGCCCTATTACACCGATGGCGAGGTGAGCAAGCTGAATTATAACCGGCAAAACGGCGTAAATATTATATTTATAGGAGATGGTTTTACTAAAGAAGACCTGAAAAAGGGAGGTGCTTATGAAACCCATGCCAGGGAATTTGCCGATTTTTTATTCACCATCCCTCCATATAAGCAGTACAAAAGTTTTTTCAATACTTATGTAGTTTATGCCGAGTCGAAAAAAAGCGGGTTAAACGCTTCATTCGATCCGGCTAATACCGATACCAAATTCAACGCCTATTTTTCGGGAGGCAGCACAGGCTTACTTTTAGCCGGCAATTATCAGGCTATTAACGAATATGTAAGTAAAGCTGTGCCGCGTGCCAAAGCAAATATCATTATATTGATGGTAAATACCGATACTATCGATGCCGCAACGGGTAGCTACGATGGCTTTGCCGAAATAACCGTTGGTCCGTTGGCAAAATATGCTATGATCCACGAGCTTGGCCACGCTTTCGCTTCATTGGGCGATGAATATGTTTTTCCTGAAATTGCTGATAATTACCCATTGGATATGGTTCCGTATTTACCAAATCTTGATACCACCAATGATCCTAAAAAAGTAAAATGGGCCGACTTTTTAAACCGGAACGCATATAGAAGTGTGATAGGCATTTACCAGGGAGGTTATTATAGGGCAACGGGTATTTATCGTCCCGAGGAGGTTAGCGTAATGCAAGGTACCGGCATAACGCTGCATTATAATGCCCCCAGCAGGTTAGCTATTGTGAAAAAGATTGATGAAATAACGGGCACCCCATTTAACATGGATAATTTTTTAGAAAATGATGCCGAGTTGATCCCACTTACATTATTACCCCCTTTAAATTATAAACCCACCGCGATAAATGACTTTATCGGCATTGAAAAAATCAAGCTTCAGCAAAAGCAAAATCTATCTGTTCTTAGTTCTCGCCGCATTTTCAAACCAGTGAGTTTTCATTGTAACAATCCGTGTCAAATTATCTCTAAACCCATATCATTGTTACCAAACTTAAAACCTTCACAAAAATGTTTGAAACTGTTAGCACCGAACAAGCCTTAAAAAGAGGGCAGCGCATGGTAAACGTTCCGGTAAGCTGCATACTTATCGGGTGCTTAGCTACCGGCATTACTTTATTTATCCTTAAAAACGGCTACGAGATACTTGGTGGCGCAATTGCTATTGGTGGCTTTGTGGCCAGTTGGCTTTACTGGAGTTTCGCCATTACCCGTTGGAAGGTTTGGGCTTTTGATAACGTGCGGAACGTTCACCAGTTAAAGAAAAGGGCTATCAGCGAAAAACTGATTTGGCCGGATGGCAGCATCTGGAACAAAACCGAAATTTGGCGGGCTGTAGATAAAGAGAAATGGAACAGCCTGCAAGTTAAATTTAAAACTGAAGATGTTTTTATAGACGACTTTTCAGTACCGAACGAAGTGCTCATCTATTTTTCAAAATCGAAAACATTTGTTCAACTAATGTTAGCGGGAGGCATGTCCGTTTTGGGTGGTTATTTTTTATGCCTTGGCAAAAGCATGGCCTTTGGCGGATTCCTGGCAGTGGTTGGTTTAATAATGGGAGTTACTGAATTTTTGAGAATGCGGAACAAAAAACCGCAAATAGTATTGAATAACCGCGGTATCAAAACGGCATCGGTACAATTTTACCCATGGGATGATATTGATGGAGAAGACGTAATAGTTAAACCCGGCCGTAACAGCACTACCGAATTAATTTACAACCACCCCACTGGCTCGGCAACAATAGAGATCGACGAATACGATATCAGCAAAGAAGAACTTCAAAAATTGCTTCGGGTTTTTAGGGATAGGAACCAGCATTCAATTACAGGTAGGCAAAGCATCTCATCCTAAATACGGGTATCTGATTAAAACTTTTAAAGCAAAGCGGCTGTACGATGAGTACAGCCGCTTTGCTTTACCAACTGTTTAAGTTTTTAATGCCTTATAGTAATTCATTACTGATATAGCTACCAGCATGACCAATATTCCGGCTATCTGTACATTATTGATATGCTCCTTCAATATCAACCCGGCGCAGATAATAGCTACGGGCAATTCTATAGTCATTAAAATAGAGCTGATCCCCGCTCCTACTTTTGGGATAGCCGCAGAAAAAAGTGCGGTGGGTATAGCGGTGCCTGCTACAGCGAGGAAAACAGCTATGAATGCAAACTGGTAGCTGAAATGTACCGTAATAATTATAGTATGCGCGTTCACTATAAAAATAGCCATTGCCGAACCTGTCATGATCAGGGTACTTTTAGGCAACCAGTTTACATTTTTGCCCGCGCGACTATTGGCCACAATGTAAATTGAGTAGGTTAATGATGAGGCTAATGCAAACAAAAAGCCTTTCCACGAAAACGCCGTCGCGCCGGTGTGTAAAAGATCTCCGGCCATAACCGTGCCTGCTATAATGCAGAATACCGTTAAAACCTCTACCCCCGAAGGCTTTTTCTTGAATAACGCCCACTCTATCAACAGACAAAACCAGGTAAACTGCATCAGGATAACAATGGCCAGTGAGGCCGAGATAAAACTAACGGATTGATAGTACAGGTAATTAGTAAGCCCGATAACACCGCCTGTTATTAAAAGGGCGGCAACACTTTTAAACTTCGGCTTTTTCTTTTGCTTATTTATCAACCACGAGCATAAGCCCAACAATACAGCGGCAAGCAGGGCCTGAAAAAAAGCGAGTTCGGCGGCATTGTACCCCCACGAATAAGAAAGTTTAACGAACGAAGACATCGTTCCGTACATGGCCCCTCCAACAAGGACCATCAGTATATATTTGAAATTTTTCAAAATAAGGATTGTTACAGATAATAAAATGTTAAAAACCACTGATAAAAAACTGTGGCCAAACAACCCTAAAAATCTACATTAAAGCATGCGACAGAAACCCTTTTTGCAGCACAGCAAAACGGCCGAAGCGATACCGGTTATTTAGCCTTTAGGCTACCGGCGGGGGAGTATTTGAAGAAAAACGTTGGTACATTTTAGAATATTGATCTTAATTGCAAGATAGAAATATAATTTGATGTAAGGGCTAAAAAAGCAAAGCTGCCACACATTGGTGTGGCAGGCTTCTACAAAAAGAAAATCTTGTTTTTACCGGTTGATTTTCGCCTCTTGTTATTCCCATCATGTTTAATTTTAACCCAATATGCAAAATTGATATTCAACACGTTATTGATTGGAAAAGGACAAAACAACTTGCAACAGGTTTGCAGCGGCCATGTCTTTTAGCAAAAATCAACCTGATACTTATAGCCCCTATGCAGTTCAAAACAACTTCATTCCTCAGCACAATTTTATTACTTACACTTTTTACGGATCAACTCAAGGCACAGGCTCCATTGCCTGTCTCCACCAATATCCGCAAAGCATATAAAAACCATACCCGCGATTTAAGCGGCCGGCCCGGAAAAGCCTACTGGCAAAACAACGCCGATTATCAAATAGTGGTAAACTTTGCTCCCGAAACAAGGCTCATTACCGGCAAAGTTGGTATCGATTATCAAAACAATAGCCCGGATACACTTAAACAGGTTGTATTTAAACTCTACCCCAATATATACCAGCAGCAGGCTATGCGCAATGTGCAGATAGCTCCTGCCGACCTGACCACGGGCGTAAACATCACCAACCTTAAAGTTAATGGTGAGGTTAAAAAGCAATTTATCAGGGGTACCAATATGTACATTAAAGGCACTGAAATATTGCCAGGCGCTAAAGCGCATTTTGATGTTGATTATAATTATACGCTAAACAAAGGTTCGTTCACCCGTACCGGCGAGGTAGATAGCGGGGCTTATATGATAGCGTATTTTTTTCCGCGGGTAGCTGTTTATGATGACCTGGATGGCTGGAATGAATACCCTTACATTGGCAAAGAGGAATTTTATAACGACTACTGTAATTTCAAGGCAGAGGTTACCATTCCGGGCAATTACCAGTGCTGGGCTACCGGGAACCTGGTAAATACAGATGAAGTTTACAACCCTGAATTTGCCCGAAGGATTAGCGAGGCTACTCAGAACGATTCGGTTACCAATATCATTACCCAGGCAGATCTCGACAAAGGCAACATCACCAAAGCAAACGCGACCAACACCTGGAAATTTGAAGCCCGCAATGTTACCGATTTTGTATTCGCGGTAAGCAACCATTATGTTTGGCAGGCATCAAGTGTTAAGGTTGATCCCAAAACAGGCAGGCGCACCCGCGTTGATGCGGTTTACAATCCTAAACACAAAGCCTATCAACCTGTAATTAACTACGCACGCAAAACTGTGGAACTGATCAGTTACAAAATCCCCGGCATACCTTTTCCGTATCCGCATGAAACCATTTTTGAGGGATTGGATGCTACTGAATACCCCATGATGGTTAACAATCTCCCGTTTGAAGAAGCTGCGGTGGAGTTCACCGTTCATGAAGTTTTCCATTCGTTGTTCCCATTTTATGTGGGCAATAACGAAACCAAATACTCCTTTATGGACGAGGGCTGGGCTACATTTTCGGAATTAACCCTTGCGCCGATGGTTGATCCAAAACTGGCCGACACTTATGATATGAGCGATGTAAACAGCAGCGCCGGATCGGACCAGGATGTCCCCATCATGACCCTCACGCCACAGCTTTACGGCAAGGCCCGTTTTAGCAATAAAGATTTGAAACCCGCGCTCGGCTTCCATTATCTGCAGGAAATGTTGGGCGATAGCTTATTTTTAAAAGGTTTGAGGTATTACATCAGCCAATGGAACGGTAAGCACCCATCGCCATTTGATATGTTTAATTGCATCAACACCGGTACTGGTAAAAACCTAAACTGGTTTTGGCAAAACTGGTTCTTTGAAAAAAATGTTCCGGATCTGGCAATCAGCAAAGTGAGTTTTGCAAAGCAGCAATGCAATGTGGTAGTTGCCAATGTAGGTACCGAGGTGGTTCCGGTACACCTTTCAGTTTATTACAAAGATGGCAGCAAGCAAACTTTTGGCCGCAGTATAGCATGCTGGGAAAAGGGCAACAAAACAACAACCCTGTCATTTAAGGCCGATAAACCTATTGATAAAATTGTTTTGGGTAAACCTTATGATGTTGAAATTGACTTGAGTAATAATGTTTGGAAAAATACGGGTAAATAGAGTGTGAGTATCAAAGGGTTCTATCGCCGCAAATATTCGATATTTTTGGCTAAACACTGCACACCTGTGTCAAAAACACAAACCTGCTCTCAATATTGCTTTTACTACTTAACCGGTTTAAAACGCTTGATAAACCTTTTCACCTTTTCTGACAATGTTTGCTTAGGACTCATAGTATCGAAAAAATCAGCGCTGAATTGTACATCTTTCTCAACCATTAATAAATTATCCGCAAAAGCTAAAGCGTTAAAGGTTGGCGAATGTTTAGTCGCTTCCTCAAATTCCGTTTGTGCTTTTTCGGATGACATCATTAATTTACCTGTATCAATGCCAACAAGTTTCAAAAAGCCGATATAACCATAATCACCCATTTTAAAGCTATATCCAGGCCATTTAGCCGCGGTTTGTTCCCACAGTCCAAATTCGCTTTTATCAATTAAAATCTCTTTATTGTTAACATCTATAAATATACATTCAGGATTCGTATCGCTTTCCATCTGTAATTCAAAATTCTACTTTTTGCGCAAAACATCCACTACAGGCTCCCCGAACGCCAAAATGCCCTCTAACAACCAACCATCACTATGGCTTATATAAATTTGATCTGTCTCTTTCAGAAGTATAAGCGTACCAGCCCATTCATTAAATTCATCGTTAAGGATTTCTTCACTTGTACAAGCTGTAATACCTATTAATTCTTGCTTCGAAAGGTAATCGATATTCAATATGCGCTCTACATCGTACATCTGATTGTAAAGAAAATTAACCTCCCAGCCCTTCCATCTATCCCTAAGCTTCTTTAAATAAAAACCTGTAACTGATGTTACCGCATATTCAAAGCTCCAGAAATGTACTATTTTTTTATCGATATTAACAAGTACACAACCCTCTATCCAAACCTCATCAAGCATTACCTCAACTTGTCGACAAGACTTTGCAAATTCGATAAAACGCGCCTTGCCCAGGTATAAATCAGATGTGATACAATTTGCCCGCCAATGATTGTAGTAAATTGTACGGGTATTGTTCTCTGTAATTATATAATTGGCCCTTTGCCCCATTATGAATTTCGTATTTACTGTGTTAAAGCTACAATTTTCCAGCTGACCCCAATAAAAGAAAAATGGCAAATGCAGTGGTTAACCAGTCTGATCGGTTGCTACAATAGCCGGGCGTGTCTTCTTTTTCAGCAATCTTTTAAAAAATTCTGTAACCGGCACTTCACAAAACCTAAAAAAAAGCGCACCAGCAACATTAGCCGATAAAACGCTTAATGCTACAGATAACAAAGGCATTTTATAATTAAACTTGCTTAAAACAGTTGGGATAAGCGGCGCAACAGTGGGGTGGATAAGGTAAAGCGAGTATGACGCCGTACCTAAATAAACAGGCCATCGCCATAATTCTCTTTCGCCCCCATCTATTGATGCCCCACTGTAAATTATCACAAAGGCTGCCAGCCCCGTAGTAAATTCATTAACCGGATACTTTACCGGCAAAACATCAACCGGTACAAACATATAAAGCAGTCCCCCAATAATACAGGCAATAGCGATGCCCCCTGGTATTTTATAACCTTGTAATATCAACTTAGCGGCAATCATTCCATAAAGAAAATCGAGCACAATTGGATCCGCATAAAAAGCTACGGCAGGCCAGCCGGGTTGTTTATAGTACGAAAGAACAGCCAGTGGGATAAAGAATAAAGCCAGGAATGTAATTGGTCTCCATTTAAAAGCTAAAGCAATAGTGAACAATAAGTAAAAAAACATCTCCATATTCAATGTCCAGCCTACGCCGTAAAGCGGGCGGTACTCGCCATCTATATTTAAAGCGGGGATAAAGAAGTACGATTTTATGGCCAGCCAAAAATTAAGCTGCGAATGCAAAACCACGCCCGAAGTTTTAAGCAGTAAAAGTAATTTGATCGTGGTAATGATCCAGTAGATGGGCACTATTCTGATGACGCGTTTTACAGCAAACGTTTTCCATCCATTTTTTAGGTTGATGAGATTTTGCGATGAGATGATCATCACAAAACCGCTGATCACAAAAAACAGCTCTACACCATTAGCGCCCTGCCCATAAATGTATGATCCTTTCGCCAAACGCTCGCTGGTATAAAACGATGAATGGCAAATGATCACCATCAGTGCCGCGATGAAGCGGAATACCTGGATGGAATTAAACTGTAACGGCTTATTACTTACCAATTGTTGTACTTGTGATGCCATTACTTACAAGTACGGGAGCAAACTTAATCCCGTTGCCAGTCAATCTAATTATCGGATTTTTCAATCTAATTACCGTCGCCTTACAAACGCTAAACCATATTAAGCACTCATTGCAAATGAGCGCAATAGAAAAACCTTTCGCCTTTTATCTTTCCCCTTTAACCTCCTCCCCCCTTCCATGGTCATTTAGTTGCAATTAACAATAATTCATGCCATTGTTGTACCGTATCATCGGCATAAAAAATTAAATTTGCACCCGTAAAACATTCATTCTTTTGGACAGAAAACTGATTATAGGAACCCGTGGCAGTGAATTGGCTTTATGGCAGGCCAATTTTGTTAAAGACAGCCTTGCTGCCATCAACATTACCGCCGAGTTAAAGATCATTAAAACCCAGGGCGACCGTATCCTGAACCTTAGCTTTGATAAGCTGGAAGGCAAAGGTTTCTTTACCAAAGAATTAGAAGAAGAACTATTAGCCGGCACTATCGATCTTGCCGTTCACTCGCATAAAGATTTGCCGACCGAAAACCCTCCGGGACTCATTATCGCGGCAGTTTCAGAACGGGAAGATCCGTCTGAACTGTTGTTGATACTGAAAGATTGTGTTGATGTACACCAAAAACTGTCGCTTAAATATGGCGGCATGGTGGGTACCTCATCAAACCGTCGTAAAGCCCAGTTGCTGGCCCACCGTCCAGATCTGGAAATTACAGATCTGCGCGGCAACGTGCCTACCCGCATAGGTAAACTGCGCGATGAAAAATACGATGCCATTATGATAGCCAAAGCCGGCGTTGCCCGTTTAGGTATCGATCTGGCCGAGTTTCATGTGGAAGAGATCACCCCTGTTGAACTGGTGCCTGCTCCCGCGCAAGGCGCACTGGCCATCCAGATCCGCGAAACAGACCATGAGCTTTTTGAAGCCCTGCAAGCTTTACACCATGCCGATGTAGCCGAAGAGTTATCTGTAGAGCGCGGCGTTTTGAAATTATTTGGAGGCGGTTGCCATTTGCCTTTAGGCTGCTATTGCCGTAAAGAGGATGGCCAGTTCCAGGTATTTACTTCAAAGGCTGAAGAAGGCGACCAATTCCCGGACAGGTTGTTTTTAGAAGCGCCAACCACCGAAGGCCTTGCCGAAAAGGTAGTAGCCAAATTTGCTAAAGATCGCAAACGCCCAACAAGCGTATTCATTTCGCGCGAGTTGGGAGAGCAAAGCTATTTCCGCAAAGCGATTGAAAAACATGGTATTAAAATAGAAGCCCGTTCACTCATCCGCACTGTACCAGTGATGACCCGCTTCGACTCGTATATATTAAAAAATGTGGATTGGGTATTCTTCTCGAGCAAAAATGCCGTTGAATACTTTTTCCAGCTGAACCCACAATTCCCTAAAAAAGTAAAATTTGGCGTAATGGGCAGCGGCAGCGAAGAAATGCTGCGCCGCAAAGGCCACTTTACCGATTATGTGGGCGAAGGCACCGATACCGCCGAAGTAGCTGAAGAGTTTGCTAAACTGGCCAACGGAAAAATTGTGCTGTTCCCGGGTGCCGAAAACCCGATGAGGAGCATCCAGCAAGGCCTTTCGGCTGATACCAAGATCATCGACCTGCCGGTTTACGAAACCGTGCTGGAAGAAGATGTTGAAGCCAGTGGCGCCGATGTGATGGTGTTTACCAGTCCATCAAACGTAGAGGCCTATTTTGCCGATAACTTGCTCGATCCATACCAAAAGGTAGTGGCGATAGGTAAATCAACCGGCAAAAAATTTGACGAAATGGGTGTAAAATACACGCTCCCCTACTCGCCCGACGAAGTTGGACTGGCAGAGGCAGTGTTCGGATTATAGAACGTCATTGAGTCATTGGGTCATTAAGTCATTTTTTGGATGGCGGATAAGTATTGACCCGATGGCTAATGATAATATAAAACGTCATTGATAAATTAGTCTTGTTCTCCTTATAAAAGCAATGACATAATGACCCAATGACCTAATGACTAAATATGTTACAACGACCAAGAAGGAACCGCAAAAGTGAAGTGATACGCCAGATGGTGCAGGAAACGCATGTTAGCGCTGCTAACCTGATTTTCCCGCTGTTTATTATTGATGGCGTAAACCAGAAAAGTGAAGTGGCATCAATGCCGGGCATCTTCCGTTATTCTATCGATAATTTGCTGCGCGAGATTGAAAGCTGCATGAAACTGGGCTTAAACTCGTTCGATCTGTTCCCGAATATTGCCGAGGAGCTGAAAGATAAATTCGCTACCGAAAGCTACCGCGACGAAAGCTTGTACCTGCGCGCAATCCGCGAGGTAAAGAAAAACTTCCCCGAAGCCTGCGTAATTACCGACGTTGCGATGGATCCATACAGCAGCGATGGCCACGACGGCATTGTGGAGAACGGCGTGATCCTGAATGATGAAACTTTAGATATTTTGGGTAAGATGGCTTTGGCACATGCGCAAAGCGGTGCTGATATCATCGCCCCATCAGATATGATGGATGGCCGTGTGGGTTATATCCGCAATGTATTGGATGATAATGGCTTTACCAATGTGTCTATCATGTCGTACTCGGCCAAGTATGCCAGTGCGTTTTATGGTCCGTTTAGGGATGCTTTGAACTCGGCACCAAAATTTGGCGATAAAAAAACTTACCAGATGAACCCGGCCAACCAGCGTGAAGCCCTGATAGAGGCCGAACTGGACGAGGTTGAAGGCGCGGATTTCCTGATGGTGAAACCGGCTCTCTCTTACCTGGATGTGATCAAGCTAATAAAAGATAATACCGAATTACCGGTGGCAGCCTACAATGTAAGTGGTGAATATGCCATGATCAAAGCAGCGGTACAACGCGGCTGGCTCAACGAGCAGCGCGCCATTACCGAGGTGCTTACCAGCATCCGCCGTGCAGGTGCAACCGCTATTTTAACCTACCACGCTAAGGAGGTTTTGGAGAATAAGTGGTTGTAGGTTAGTGATTGGAGGTTGGAGATTAGAGATTAGGAAACGGCCGGTGATCAGAGGTTAGAGATAAGAGATTAGGGAAACCTAAATATAAAACAACCGTCATTGCGATGTATGAAGCGGTTGAAGACTTACGAAGTTTTAAAAACTTCGTAAGTCTGGATCTACACCACGTCATTGCGAGGAACGAAGCAATCGCACGCAGGCAGGTCCACCCTGTATAGTTCGCGATTGCTTCGTTTCTCGCAATGACGGGTTAATTAAAATCAGAGTTTAGAATTTCAACAATATATGTTCGATTCAATAAAAAAGATGTTTTCAGCAGAGGATGAACCGGTAAATACTACGGGCAAGCCCGATATCAGTCGTGAAAAATCGGCGGAGTTGTATGCCAAGGCGCAAACGTTTTTTCCGGGTGGGGTAAACTCTCCGGTAAGGGCCTTTAAATCGGTTTACGGTACGCCGCTGTTTATTCAAAAAGGCGATGGTGCCCATATCTGGGATGCAGATGGTAACGAGTTTATCGATTACTGCTGCTCATGGGGACCACTTATCCTTGGTCACAACAACGCCAAAGTGCGCGAAAAAGTGATCGAGGTAATGCAAAACGGCATGAGCTTCGGTGCGCCAACCGCGTTAGAAAATGAACTGGCCGAGCTCATCCTCAAAAACAATAAATTTATTGAAAAGATCCGCTTTGTAAGCTCGGGTACCGAGGCTGTTATGTCGGCCATCAGGTTAGCCAGGGGTTATACTAAGCGCGATAAGATCCTGAAATTTGAGGGATGTTATCACGGGCATGCTGATGCCTTGCTGGTAAAAGCAGGTTCGGGTTTGGTTACTTTTGGCGAAACATCATCGGCTGGTGTACCAAAATCGGTTGCCGACGAAACCATTGTGGTAGCCCTGAACGATAAAGAAGCTTTAGCCAAAGCTTTTGAAGATTTTAAAGATCAGATAGCAGCGGTAATTATCGAGCCGGTTCCGGCCAACAACGGCTTGTTGTTACAGGAAAAAGAATACCTGCAATACCTGCGGGAGATCTGTACCCAAAACGGCACCATGTTGATTTTTGATGAGGTGATCTCGGGTTTCCGTGTTGGCTTTGAAGGTGCTGCCGGTTATTACCAGATCAAACCTGATATCATTACTTACGGTAAAATTATCGGTGGTGGTATGCCTGTTGGAGCCTATGGCTCATCGGCGGTTATTATGAGTAATATTTCGCCGGAGGGTTCGGTTTACCAGGCAGGTACTTTATCGGGCAACCCGGTTGCTATGGGTGCCGGCATTGCCCAACTGAGCGAGCTTTTACGCATGGGCTTTTACCGCGATCTGAACAATAAAACTGAAGAGTTCGTAGAAGCAATTCAGCGTTTTGCTACTGCCCGCAACTATAAATTTAAGGTGTTTGGCATCGGTTCTATATTTTGGTTTGCTTTTACAGATAAAGAGTATATTCGTAAAGCAGAAGATATTGATGCATCAAGCATGGAAAAATTCAAAAAGTTCCACCGCGAGTTGCTGAATAGAGGTATTTATTTAGGTCCGTCGGGCTACGAGGTTGGTTTTATATCATCGGCCCACACCAAAACCGACCTGGAGAAAACAAAACGCGCTATATTTGATAGTTTAGATTTAGTATTCAATTCTAAATAGTTAGCAGTTTGCCGTAGGCTGTTTGCAGTTGAACGCTTCTGAATGCGCACTGTAAACGAAAAAAACTGCCAACTGCAAACCGATAACTGCAAACTGATATATGAAGAAGACATTCGTAATTTTCTACGCCCTCATCACCTACGCTGTCGCGGAGTTGATATGGTGGGGCTACATGCTGGTTACGCTGCAACCGCGCCGTACCGGCATGATCATGGGCGAGGGTGCCATGTTTGTGGCCGTATTTTTAATAGGCGCTATTAACCTGCACCGTTCTTTTAACAAGGAGCGCCGTTTACAGGAACAGAAAAAGAACTTCCTGATGTCGGTTACGCACGAGTTAAAATCGCCGTTGGCATCCATCAAAATTCTGCTGCAAACGATTCAGAAAAGGCAGCTTACCAGGGAGCAAATCCTTGATTTTATCGATAAATCACTAAACGATGTGGAGCGTTTGGACGATATGGTGGAGAACATGCTGCTGGCATCGAAGATCGAAAACCAATCATACAGTTTCCCTAAAGCCAGCTTTAACCTTTCGGTTTTGGTGGATAGCATTGTTAACCGCCTGCAAATTTCTAAATGCGATTGCAACCAGCAGATCATCGAGGCCGAGATTGAGCCTAAGGTGGAAATCATCGGCGATAAGTTCGCGCTTACATCGGTGGTTACCAACCTTATTGAAAATGCTGTAAAATATTCAAGTCCATGTTCATCTGTTGGTGTTAAACTTTTCTCGAAGGATGATAAAGTTTACCTACAGGTTGCCGACCATGGCATAGGTATTGCCGATGAGGAAAAAACCCGCATATTTGATCGTTTTTACCGCGTAGGCAGTGAAGAAACCCGTAACACTAAAGGCACCGGATTGGGCCTTTATATTGTTAAGGAGGTGCTGGATAAGCACCAGGCCAGCATCAGGGTTAAAGATAACCGCCCTGCTGGTAGTGTTTTTGAAGTTACATTTGGACTAACCTAAATTAAGAAATGAGTAATATGCCCAACAAAAAAAGAATTTTATTGGCCGAAGACGAAGAACATTTGTTAGAAGCCATTAAACTTAACCTTGAGCTTGAGGGCTACAAGGTTTCTCCGGCTAAAAACGGCAAAAAAGCCTTACAGCTTTTTAAAGAAGAACGTTTTAACCTGGTGATACTTGACGTAATGATGCCCGAAATTGACGGCTTTGTAGTTGCCGAAACCATCAGGCTTGAAAATACCGAAGTGCCTATCATGTTTTTGACGGCCAAAAACACCAACGAAGACAAGATCTCGGGCCTTAAAAAAGGTGCGGATGATTATTTAACCAAGCCGTTTAACCTGGAAGAGCTTATTTTAAGGGTGAATAACCTGGTAAAACGCAGCCTGAAAGGTGAAGACCTGAAAGAGTTTAACAGCTATAAAATTGGTGATAAAACCATCCACTTCAACTCGTTTGAGTTGGTTAATGAAGATGGCTCTATCACCGCACTTACCAAAAAAGAAACCATGCTGCTGAAATTGCTGATTGAGCGCCGTAATGACGCAGTATCGCGCGAGCAGATTTTGGAAACTGTTTGGAACTATGACGTTTACCCGTCAACCCGTACTATCGATAACTTTATCCTAACCTTCCGTAAGTATTTTGAACCAGATCCTAAAAACCCGGTTTATTTTCACTCTATCCGCGGTGTAGGCTATAAATTTACCGATACCCAGCATTAATGTTCAGTAACAGGGTACGCATATTCATAGCTTTTGTATTCCTGCTATCGTTAGGGCTGTTATCGTATTTCCGCATTTATGAACTGGCCGCAGTGGCTGCCATGATGATCATTTTGCTGATCTGGGATTATTTCAGGCAAGGCACATTGATAATAGCTGCAAAGCATTTCCACGTTAAGGATTATGATAAAACGGCAGCTTCGCTAAACCAGATCATGAAACCCGAATGGCTTAGCAAAAAGCGCCGCGGGTATTATGAGTTTATATACGGTGGTATATGCCTGCAAAAACAGGATTTTGAAGCGGCAGAGAGGCACTACGAAATAGCCGCACAATATCCGCTACGCTCGGTTAATGATCATGTAGCCGCCTTAGTAAGTGTAGCCAACATCAGCATAAGGCGAGGCAATTACGAAAAAGCCAAAGCCTACCTGCAACTGGCCGAGCAGCACAAGGAAACAATAACAGCCAAAATGAAGGAGGTGATAAACCGCCTTCACCAGGAGATTAAGAAAGATTCAAGACTGTAAGAAGTAAGAGTCAAGACAGAAGAAATAAGAATCAAGACGGCAAGAGTCAAGAGACAAGAAAATAAGAAAAGAGACGGGACTTTAAGAGCAGAGAGATAAAGATAATCAGTGTAAGAAAATTCTTTCTTGCATTTTGACTCTTGATTTCTTGACTCTGAGGCCTCCGGCCTCTCCACAAAATATGAGAGATTCGTTATTAATAAAAGCGGCATTTTCAGAGGCAACAGAACGCCCGCCGGTATGGATGATGAGGCAGGCAGGCCGCTTTATGAAAGAGTATTGGGATATCAAAAACAAATACTCGTTCCTTGAAATGTGTAAAACACCAGAGATCGCTGCGGATGTTACCATGCTCCCGGTTGATCTGTTGGGCATCGATGGCGCTATCCTTTTTTCGGATATCCTGGTAACCGGCGAAGCCATGGGTGGCGATTTGAGTTTTAACGCAGGTGTTGGTCCACTGTTTGCAAACCCGGTACGTACCCAGGCCGATGTTGATAACCTGCAAACCGACGTGTTGGACAAACTGCAATATGTTGGTGACGCTATTAAAGTAATTCAACAACGCCTCAATGGCCGCATCCCTTTGATCGGTTTCGCGGGCGCTCCTTTTACCGTAATGAGCTACTTAGTTGAAGGCGGATCATCAAAAGATTTTAAACGCACCAAACTGATGCTGCACAATGAGCCGGAAATGGCTCATCAGCTGTTATCAAAAATAGCTACCGTTACGGCAGATTATCTGAACATGCAGATTGCTGCCGGTGTAAACGCCGTACAGATCTTCGATAGCTGGGCACAGGCTTTGGCTTGGGATGATTATAAAGAATTTAGCCACCGCTACATTGCCGAGATCATCAGCAAACTGAACCGCAAGGATATCCCGGTAATTTCTTTCTGTAAAGGCAGCTCGGTTTTCGCGCCGTTAATGGCCGAGGCCAAACCTGATGTGATCTCTATCGACTGGAATGTTGATTTGCTGGATATTAAAAAACGTTTACCCGCAGGCATAGCAGTCCAAGGCAACCTTGATCCGCATATTTTGTATGCCGATAAAAAAGTAATTAAAGAACGCATCTATCGTTTGTTTGACCGCATGAAGAGTGAGAATGGCTTCATTTTCAATTTGGGTCATGGCATTATGCCGGATATTCCGTTTGATAATGTGAAGTACGCGGTTGAGGTGATTAAAGAATACAGGAACTAAAAAACTATAAATCCGGCGAGGGCTGGAAAGTGCGATTCCCCTCTTGAGAGGGGTGGAGGGGTGTGTTAACCAAGCGATAATAAACGCGGACTAAACACACCCCTGCTAACGCTCATTCCCACCGCGCCCCCTCTCGAGAGGGGAATTTAACCGCCGGGTATCAATAACTAATACTCCTCTTTTGAGGTTAGGGCACATGTACCAATACGTTCTCGCTATACACATCATTTTTGTAGTCTGCTGGATGGCGGGGCTGTTTTATATTGTGCGTTTGTTTATCTACCATACCGAAGCGCAGGATAAGCCCGAACCGGAGCGCACTATCCTTTCCAAACAGTTCGAGATTATGGAAAGCAGGTTATGGAACGTGATAGCAAAACCCTCCATGCTTATTACCATTTTGGCGGGTTGCACCATGCTGTATTTAACCCCAGCATGGTTAAAAATGCCATGGCTGCATATTAAACTAACCTTTGTATTGGGTTTAGTTGCATATCATCACATTTGCCAATCTAAAATAAAACAGATGCGCAATGGCGTTTTCAAATGGACATCCAACCAATTACGTCTTTGGAATGAGCTGGCTACAGTTTTCTTATTTGCGATAGTTTTCCTTGCGGTGAAGAAAGATGCTTTGAGTTGGGTGTTTGGTGTTGTAGGGATTGTATCGTTAGGGGTTATATTGATGATAGCGGTTAAAATCTATAAACGGTTTAGGGAGAAGAAGTAAACTCTATTCGAAAGCTTCATCATCAAGCTCTATTTTCCCCGCCAGTTCCAACAGTTTCTTTTGATTTTCTAAAATCGTCGAGATATCATTTCCACGTTCTTCTCTTTGCCATTGCAGAGCATCCCCAAACGAAGATTCCGAAGTAGCCTTGAAATTTAAGATTCGGTCTTTGACCGCTTCACGGTTTATGCCTTGAGTCTTAGCTACGACATATTTTTCCTCTACAATAACATTAAGTTCTTTGGCCAACGCAATTATTTTTGCGATGCTTTCTTCATTATCAGATTTGAGGATTAATTCCATAATTTATTTTGGCTTTTACTCAAAACTACTTTAAACGAAAGCTTATAACAAATCATTGTCCTAAAAATCGCCTTTATCAGGAGGCACCTACGGAGCCAAACGCATTCTGATTTTCTGCTATAAACATGTTACTCCTACGGAGTTGTATAAATTCGATAATAAACTCCGTAGGAGTACCATGTTTATAGAATGGCAAAATGCCCAGCCCGGCTCCGTAGGTGCCTCCTACTTGTGCCATACTTTAAAGCGAGATTACTATTTTGCATTACATTTCACCCGATAAACTATTTATCAAAAATATTTCAATCCCCATGCAACCATTTACATCAACCCAACATCTTACCTATAAATGATGTTTTTGGAACCTAACTATACCATTCACCAACTGATTGATCGCTGCCGGGCAGGCGAGCGTAAAGCACAGGAGTTGCTTTACAAACAGTTTGCCGGGAAAATGCTGGGGGTATGCATGCGCTACGCTACCGACCGCATGGAGGCCGAAGATATGTTGCAGAATGGTTTTATCAGGGTTTTTCAAAAGATGGCTGATTACCGGGGCGAGGGATCATTTGAGGGCTGGGTTAGGCGCATTATGGTTCATAGCTCTATCGAGTATTACCGCAAACACCATAAAATGATGCAGGTTGTTGATATTGACGAAGCCGGGCATGAGCCTTCGGTAAACCCGATAGCATCGGCCAATTTGGATGCCAAGGTGCTGATGGGCATGATCCAGCAACTGGCACCGGGATACCGCATTGTGTTTAACCTTTACGCGCTGGAGGGCTATTCGCATAAAGAGATAGCCGAAATTGTGGGCATTACCGAGGGTGCCTCCAAATCGCAGCTATCAAGGGCGCGCACAATACTGAAAGAACAAATTGCTAAAATGGAGGGCAAAAGTTATGGATATGCAGGATAAGGAACTGGACATGCTGTTTAAGCAACAGCTTGATGACCTGGAAATACAACCGTCGGCCGCGGTGTGGCAGGGCATCAGCTCCGAACTAAATGGCCACAGGCGTAAACGCATATTATTGCCCCTGCTTAGCGCGGCAGCCGGCGTGATATTGCTTGTTACCGCCGGGATCCTGTTTATTCCTAAACATCATGTTAAGAATGATGATGCCCAACATTCAAACCGGATAGCTAAAACAACTAACCCTGTAAAGCAACCTACCGTTGTTAAGGCCGAAGCTGTGGCACCTCCAACCACAGTTCCAAACAAAACAATGGCTAATCCAGTTATAGCACCTGTTAATACGTTAGCGCAAACAAACAAGCCCAAAACAAAAAGCAATTTGGCACAGCCTGTACAACAACCTGTTATTGAAAACAAAAAACCTGCGGATACCCCTGCAGATCAGCCCCTGCTTGCCCAAACTCCTGTTGTTGATCATGATGTTATAAAAACCAGTGGACGGGATACAGCAGTCTCTATCAATCCAAAGCCCGTTATACTTAATAATGAAAAACCGCAACAAACGCTAATAGCGCAAGTGGAAACTCCGTCTGTTCCGGCAGTATCAACTAAACCGGTAAAAAAACATCATCGCATCCGCAGCCTTGGTGATGTATTTAATGTGATGATAGCCGCTGTGGATAAACGTAAAGACAAGGTAATTGAGTTTACCAACACCGATGAGGACGATGCCACCATTACCGGCGTAAACCTCGGCTTCATCAAAGTGAAGAAAGAAAAAGATAAATAAGATTTGTAGAAAAGATATATTGCAACAGATATGAAACGCCTCATTTTTACCCTCATGATATGCCTTGCAGCGGGTTTTACATACGCCCAAAGCAGCCCTGCCGATTCAACTCAAATCGACACCACTACTACTCATAAAAAGCACGTCAAAGTAAAACTTGGCTTTGGCGACGATGTGGCACAGGTTAATGTTAATGGCCCGGATACAGCCTACCACGCACATAAAGCGCCAGGTTTTTCTTTCGGCATCACGTTTTCGAGGATCGACCTTGGTTTTGCTACGCTGATTGATAACGGCAGCTTCACGCTATCTCAAAACAACAAATTCCTGAGCTACCGCCAGTGGAAAACCAGCAATTTTGGTTTTGATGTAGTACAATTTGGCTATCGCTTTAATAGTGCCTTCAAGATCTATGTATCGGGAGGCTTCGACTGGACGCATATCCGTCTGCGTGATGATATTACTATCCAACGCAACGCGCCGGTACTTACCTATGTACAGGACAGCATCCATTACAGCAAAAACCGTTTTTCATCAAGCTATTTGCGGATCCCGCTATCGTTTTATTACCGTAGCCATGAAGATGATCGTGGTAACTACTTCAGGTTAGTTGCCGGTCCGGAAGTTGGGATATTATTGAATGGCCGCGTAAAACAGATCAGCGATGAGAATGGTAAACAAAAATTCAACGACGATTATCATTTTGCCAAACTACGTAAAGGTGTATTTGTGCGCATGGGTTACGGCATCATGGGTTTATATGCTAAATATTACTTTAACGATATGTTTGAGGATAGCCCGGCACAAAAAGGGTTAAGAAACTTTTCGTTTGGACTCACCTTCGGCTTCTAAGATTTCTTTTAAAAACGATTCAAAATAACTGCTACATCCCCGAGCGTCATTGCGAGGTACGAAGCAATCCCCGACTGTACAGGGCGGATCGGATTGGTCGCTCTGCCTCTTGGGGATTGCTTCGTACCTCGCAATGACGACTTTAATATGTTTTTAAACAGCTTCTAAATAGAGAAACAATGATTCTGAGCTATGGATTGAGCAGGTACTCTTCTCATGGTAATCCTCAAATCCTAATAATCATGGTTCAAACGTGTATCTTTACCCCCAATGTCAGATACACCATTTTTCCAGGCGGTTGCCGTAAGTAAAATATATCCCGGTAAACAGCAATCAGGCTTAAAAAAAACGGATCTAAGTATTGAGTCGGGTAAAATAACAGCCATTATTGGTGAAAGCGGCAGCGGCAAAAGCACCTTGTTAAAACTGCTTTACGGCCTAATCTCGCCTGATGAAGGTACTGTTTACTTTAAAGGCGAACGCATTTGGGGGCCGGAAGAAAAACTGATCCCCGGTCATGATGCCATGAAAATGGTAACCCAGCATACCGACGACCTGAACCTGTTTGCCAAAGTTTGGGATAATATAGCAGCCATGCTCCCGGCTACGGATCTGAAAGCCAAACAAGAGAAAACTGAACGCGTACTGAAACAACTCAACATGTTCAGCATGGCCGATAAACGCGTGGCCGATCTAAGCGGCGGCGAAAAACAACGCGTAGCCATTGCGAGGGCTATTGTAACCCAACCCGAGGTATTGTTTTTAGATGAACCATTTAACCAGGTAGATACTTCATTCAGGGAAGGGTTACAGCATGACATCAGGCAAATAGTAAAAGAAACCGGCATAACGGTGATCATGGTATCTCATGATCCTGCCGAAGTACTTTCAATGGCCGACGAACTTATCGTTTTAAACAAAGGCGAAATAGTAGAAACAGGCAACCCGAAGGCAATGTATAAACACCCTCAAAATCTTTATACAGCAAAGCTTTTAACCAACTGCAATATCTTCAATGCTGCCGAAGCCCACTTTTCGGGCATCAATACCGGTGCGCAATATGTGGTGATCTACCCGGAGCATGTGAAAATAAAACTCATCGCCCCAACAAAAAACTGGACGGTGAAACAGGTATTATTTAAAGGTTTTTATGAGGAATTGATATTAAGGCAAGGCGAAACCGAGATGCGCGTATTAAGCGAAGAACCCGGCAAACATACCGAGGGCGAGCATGTGGCCGTGCGGGTTGATAAGTGGTTGGAGTACTAAAAAAATTTGGACCAGTGCCGCACCTCGCGCCAGCAACTGGTCCTTAAACGTATATTTAAAAAAAGGTCTTAATGCTTCAGGTTAAGGCTAAGCGTTACCAGGTTGCGGCTCTCAATGTAGGCTGTCCGTTCACTTAGCTTATCCAATATCTGGTTTAGTGCCACTAGCGTTTTCTTCTTTTTAGTGTTAAGTTTGGTATAAACAGTTTCTTCATACATCAACCTGTTGTTGGCATCGTAAAATTTCACGGTTTGTACTTTGGGCAGGTTTACGTTGCTTTCAATAACCCAAAAACCCTGGTTTGCATTTAATTTATTTTGAGCCTGGCTACCCGTAATCAGGGCAACGAGGATAACGATGGTTGTGATAATTTTTTTCATGGCTTTATCTTTATTGTGAAACCAAGTTAGCCCTGCTATAATTATCAATAAAATAGTATCGCTATATCGCAGCTATCTATCGATAAACTGCAAAACAGATGCTATTAAAAACGTTCGTCACGCAAACGATACCTTAAACGATGTTTTTGATGCAGTTCGTCATTAAACAGTTGTATTTCGTCGCACTTGAATGCTTTAATTATTGCTTTACAGTAAATTAGCATGATGAAACAGGATTTCGGTTTTCCGCTCAGTAACATCAGGTTGCCACGTTTTTGGCAGCACCTGATATTCTGGATCATTGTTTCGTTGTTCATTACCAGTCTTTACTCGCTGCAAACCAATTTTTGGGTATCGTTACGCAACAATTTGTTGTACATGCCTATCCAGATAGCGTATTACTATGCCATTGCTTACTGGCTTGTACCTAAGTATGTTTTTCAAAAACGATATGTAATGTTTATGCTGATGCTGATACCGCTGGTATTCGCGGTTATATTTATCAGCCGTACTGTTGGAATCTGGTTTGTATTCCCCTACCTGATCAGAGTTATGCACATTACCGATGCTGAATACATCGCCTCAACTCATCGCCCGTTTTTTGAGCAGTTGATGGATGGGCAAAGCATGGTTAACGCCTTTAAGGGCAATAATCTGGTTACCGGTTTTGTGCTGGCTATTAAACTGTTTAAAATGTGGTACGAGCGCAAGCAGGCAGCTTTGGAAGCCGAGCTAAATGCTTTAAAAGCACAGGTGCATCCGCATTTTTTATTCAACACGTTGAATAATCTTTATTCGCTTAGTCTTAATAATTCGCCTAAATCTCCGCAGGCAATTATGGGCTTGTCGGATATTTTGAGGTATATGCTTTATGAGTGCTCGGATAATGAGGTGCCGTTAGAGAAGGAGATCTTTATGATGCAGCAATACGTAAAGCTTGAAAAACTGCGTTATGAAGATCGCATCGATATCAACTTCACCATCACCGGCGATCTGAAAGATAAAACTATCGCTCCGCTACTGATCCTCCCTTTTATTGAAAACGCTTTTAAACATGGGGCGAGCGAAAAGATAGGCGACACCTGGATAAATATTGATATTAGCATCACCTTAAATCATTTTAAATTAAAAGTAGCCAATAGCAAACCAGAGCGCCCTGTTAATGCAGGCGCCGATGCGCCGGGACATATCGGCCTAAAAAACGTAAGTACCCGTTTAAATTTGCTTTATCCAAATACATCCCGACTTAAGATCATGGATGAAGAGGATACTTTTTTGGTAGTACTTGATCTCGATCTGAAAATAAACAGACAAACGCAACCTTCCCTAAACCAACAACCGGCCCACGCATGAAGATCCGCACAATGATAGTTGATGATGAACCGCATGCCATTGAGGTACTGAAAAACTACCTCTCGCGTTTTAGCGAGATGGAGGTTACCGCTACCTGCACCGATGGGATCCAGGCATTTCAGCTATTGCAACAAAAACCTATCGATTTGATGTTTCTGGATATTCAGATGCCAGGCATTAAGGGTACGGATCTGCTTAAAAATCTTAAAAATCCACCCAAAGTGATTTTCACCACTGCCTACAGCGAATATGCATTAGATGCCTTTGAACTGAACGCGGTTGATTACTTGCTGAAACCTATTTCGTTCGAGCGCTTTTTACGAGCGGTTGATAAAATTTACCAGCTTAACGAACAGAAAAATAAACCGCTGATAAGCCACGAAGAACCTGTTGGCGATACCCATACCTTTATTTACCTGAAAGTTGACCGCAAAACGGTGAAAGTAAACATCAATGATATTTTATGGATAGAGAGCCTTCGCGATTATATTAAAGTAGTTGCCCTTAATAACCAGGTTTACATCACCCGGCAAAAAATAAGTTTACTGGAAGAGATGCTGCCTGAAAACCGGTTTGTGCGCATCCATCGTTCCTTTATAGTTGCGCTGAACAAAATAGATTCTTTCTATGCCTATAGCATTGATATTGCGGGGCATGAATTACCTATTGGCAGAAATTATAAGCAGGATGTGCAAAAGAAGTTGAAAGCGGAGCGGTTGCAGATGTGAGATATCATAAAAATCGTCATTTCGAGGTACGAAGCAATCGCACGGTAGCATGTCCGCCCTGCATAGTTCGCGATTGCTTCGTACCTCGAAATGACGATTTTATATTCAGCAATTGCTGTGCTTCTACACCACCCACCACTCATTCACCAAATTCAATTCATCTTTTGCACGGGTAACCGCAGTATACCACCATTTGCAAAGTTCATAATACGGCGCACCAAACATGCTTTTATCTAAAAACAGGTAAACTTTGTTCCATTCACCACCCTGGGCTTTGTGGCAGGTAACGGCGTAGCCGTAAGATGCTTTTAGGCAGTTGAGATAAGGGTCTTCGCGCATGGCGGTAAGATATTCTTCACTACCCGAAGCAAACCCTTCAGTTTTCATCCGGTTATTGAAACTTACCAGCAATGCTTTAGATTCATCATGATCATGGCTTCCCTTCAAACTTTCGAGCGCGTTGAGTGATAAGAATAATTTAAACTCTTTTCCTGAGGCTATAGCTGTTACCTGTACCTTTTGAAATTTAATGCCTACTTTTTCGGTAACTTCTTCCAACTGATCAACCACCACAAAATCGCCATTGGTTAGCGGCACGGAATAGTTATTTTGCGTTACCAGTAAAACATCGCCTACCTGTAAGGGTACATACCCCGAACCAAAAAGTTCGCGGCGCATATCCCGGTTTATTTGCTGTACTGTTTTGTTGCTGCGTGCTATCGCGAGGCATTGGGTTGGGCCCAATGCTTTATAATTAGTCGCATACAATCTGAACATTTCGTCGTCGGACTGGTGGAGTTTTACGTTATTCAAATTTCCAGCAGGCAGTTTAGGAAATCTAACACGCTCCCGGCTTTCGCTTAGCGCGCGGATGGCGGCGGCCAATAAAAGGATGTCGTTATCGCCCTTGGTACGCTCAATTTTTGATAATTGAACGGTGACAGGTACTTTTTGCTGCGCCGAGATCCATTCAATATCCAAGGCCGGACTAAAAGATTGCCCAACTGGCGGCAATTGGCACGGATCGCCCACAAAAATAATTTTGCTTTTACCCGCCACCAGGAAAAAATCGTTCAGCAAAATACCCGAGCCAAATACAGCGAAATCATTATTTTCGGATGCCTCACCAGAGAGCATCGAAGCCTCATCAACAATATAAACGGTAGTTTCCTCATCCGGCTGGCGGATGGTGAACTGTAAGGTCATTTGTCCCGAAATGCCAGCAGGTGAATTTTCGGAAAGTGTTTCTTCATCAAGCCCGTCTATCTTGCTAAAATTATATAGCTCGCTATGTACTGTTGATGCTGTAAAGCCTGTTTTACCTCTTAGCACAGTGGCGGCCCTGCCCGTTGCGGCCAGCATGCAAAACTTTTTCTTTTTATCCTGCAGCCATTGGGCAATATGCTGCATCAAGAAAGTTTTACCGGTACCGGCATAGCCTTTCAATACGAATACATTGGCGGCAGGGTGATCCAAAAACTTTTGTATAGCTTTAAAAGCCGCTTTCTGATCTGCGTTTAAGGTTGTAGGCACGGATATCCTATTAATTAAGCGGGGCAAAAGTAGCAAACATATCACCTGCTTCTGCCAATGTATTTAGGGGAATGTAATCGCATACGGCGGCATATTCGCTCCACATTTGCTGTACCACCGGGTTGTTGTGTGCATTAGCGATAGCTTCGGCACTTAGCCATTCAAACACTTCGATAATGGTACCGTCAGCAGCCTCCATAATGATAGATTCGCGATCGGTTACCAGGCCTTCCTGTTTAAGGCGTGGTAAATGGGTTTTCATTAGTTGCTTTAGCGTCTCCTCCTTGCCTGGCTTAGGCTTATAGGCCACAATTACAATTTGTCCCATAGGGTTAGTTTATTGTGTTGCAATTTACGATTTTGGGTGGTTATTTAATAAGCACCCAAAGGCGCGGAGAAAAGTCAAAAACATCAAGTTGCGGGTTTAAGCGGCCCACACCATAGCTGTTAACTTAAGTAAAAACTCCTAAAAAGCGTGGGAATGTGCGATTCCCCTCTCGAGAGGGGTGGAGGGGTGTGTTATTCTACGTGCTACATATCGCTTATATAACACACCCCTGCTCCCGCTCTTTTCTACCGCGCCCCCTCTCAAGAGGGGAACTTGAAACGCTTATTCCCCTTCCGGAAAATCTGCACCTACGGTAGTATCTTCCCAGGTATCAAAATCTTTTTGCAATTCCTGTAGCTTATTGCGGGCACCCTTCAACGCGGCTTTACCTAACAGCAAACGCAATGGTGGGTTTTCGGCTTCAACTGCCGCAACAATGGCTTTTGCGGCACGTTCCGGATCGCCGGGTTGTTTGCCGCTGTAGCCGCGGATATTGTTTTTGTTGGTCCCGGCAGTTTCTTTATAATCGTCAATAACTATTTTGCTGTTATTGGCCGATCTGCCTGCCCAATCGGTACGGAAACCGCTTGGTGCAATCACAGTAACTTTAATGCCGAGATGTTTAGTTTCTTTAGCCAAAGCTTCAGAATAACCATCCACAGCAAACTTGGTAGCATTATAAAAACCAACCGCAGGGAATCCTACCAAACCGCCTATAGATGCTATGTTAAGCACATGTCCGCTCCGTTGCGCGCGCATAATTGGTAATACAGCTTTGGTCATGTTAGCCAAACCAAAGAAATTGATCTCGAACATACGGTGCACCTCATCTTCTTCGCTTTCTTCTATCGCGCCGAAATAACCGATACCTGCATTGTTTACCAACACATCAATGGTTCCAAACTTTTCTTTAACCGTTTCAACTGCAGCTTTAATCTCGTCGGGTTTTGTAACGTCAAGTTTAAGGGCTACGGCTGTTTCTGGGTATGCCTCAACAATATCCTTTACATCATCGGTATTGCGCGATGCTACGCCGGCCTTATAACCTAACTCTAAAACCAACTTAGCCAACTCACGGCCAAAACCTGTTGAGCAGCCTGTTATTAACCATACTTTTTTACTCATGATAGATTGTGTTTTTATATTCAAATTAACAGGTAAACGGGCAATTGTTTGTCAGGGATGTTTCATTGTTACAGAAGTGAAAAATAAAAAAGCGGGGGAACGAGCGATTCCCCCCCTGGGAGGGTGTAGGGAGGGGTTTCTTCGCTATGTACTGCCGCTATGCATGGCGAAGAACCCCTCCCTCCTACTACACTTATCCCTCGCACCCCTCCCAAGGGAGGGAATTGAAAATTGTTCGTACTAATAGTGTTTAATACTTCTAAAACAAAAACGGCGACGAGTTTTCAACTCATCGCCGTTTCTTAAAATCTCCCCTTCAGGGGAGATTTAGAGTAATTATTTCTTCCAAACGTTATTGTCTGAATTATAATCAGGCAATACTTTGTCCGGATCATATGTTACCGATTCAATTTCTTCGGTTGAAGGATATTTAAATGTCCAGGTAGCGTTACGCTCCCAAATTTCAACCGGTAGTTTTATACGGTCGGTTTTGCCGCCTGTGGTTTTTACTTCCAGGATAACCGGCATCGCCATTTTACCCAGATTGTTGATGGTGATCAATGAACCTTTAGTTGGATCGTTATCAACATATTTCACATCGCTTACGGATACATCTAAACGCCAATCGTTAAGGAACCAGCCTCTCCAAAACCATTGCAGGTTTTCGCCGGCAGCATTTTCGATCGTGCGGAAAAAGTCGTCAGGTTGCGGGTGCTTAAACGCCCAGCGGTTAATGTAGGTTTTGAAAGCGAAATCGAAACGCTCAGGGCCTAATATCTGCTCACGTAACAATACCAAACCAGCGCTTGGTTTTGAGTACAATAACGTACCTGTGTTTCTTTCTTTAAGGTTGGCTGGTTGGCTCATGATAGGCTCCAGATCCGGACGGGTAAAGAAAGCGCCGGTAGCATGCATGTCTGTAGCGCGGGTGCTTTTGTATTCGCCGTTGTTAAAATCGGCAGTTGAAAGGGTGTTGATGAAAGTGTTGAAACCTTCGTCCATCCAACCAAACATACGCTCGTTAGATCCAACGATCATCGGGAACCAGGTGTGGCCAAACTCGTGGTCGTTCACACCCCAAAGGCTTCCTTTTTTAGCTTTCGCTCCGCAGAAAACAATGCCCGGATACTCCATACCGCCAACAATACCGGCAACGGCTGTAGCAGCAGGATAAGGGAACTCGAACCATTTTTTTGAGTTGTACTCGATAGATTTTTTAACGTACTCGGTAGAACGGCCCCAGGCATCATTGCCATCGCTTTCAACAGGGTAAGCCGAAATTGCGGTCGATTTTTTACCGCTTGGCAAATCCATCTTAGCGGCATCAACAATGAATGCAGCAGATGAAGCCCACGAAGCATCACGCGCGTTTTTAATTTTGAAGTGCCAGGTTAAAGTTGGCTTACCTGCCGGACGAGATTTTGGATCGGTTACCTCATTAGCACCGCGGATGATAACCGTAGTTTCGCTTTTTTCGGCAGCAGCCCAACGCTTTAATTGCTCAGGGGTATAAACTTCCTGTGGGTTTTGTAACTCGCCCGATGCTACTACAATGTGGTTGGCAGGAGCGGTAATGCTCAGGTCGAAATCGCCGTACTCCAGGTAAAATTCACCCGGACCACTGTATGGAAGCGTATTCCAGCCCATTACATCATCATACACACATACGCGTGGGTACCATTGCGCGATGGTGTAAATTTTACCATTTTTAGTTTGCAGGTAGCCGGTACGGTCTGAACCGTAGTTAGGCGATACAAACGAATATTCAACTTTTATTTTAGCCTGACCGCCGTTTGCAGCAATATCTTTTGGTAAAAAGATCTGCATACGGGTATCATTGATCAGGAATTTAACATCACTATATTCACCTTTAAGGTTGGCAACTTTTACCGATTTAATTTTATAACCGGCATCAAACGCCTCGCCCCTGCCCCAGTTACGGCTACCCGATGGTGGAACAATGGCAGTACCCCTCGAATCTAATTTAAACAAGTTCTGATCTAACTGCATCCACATAAAGCCCAAAGTTTGCGGACTGTTATTGGTATAGGTTAAAGTTTCAGAACCGGTAATTTCATTGGTTTCATCGTTTAGTTTGGCAGCCAATTGATAATCGGCACGGTTTTGCCAGTATTTGGCACCAGGCTCTCCACTGGCGGCACGAAATTCAGTTCCGTTTTTAGTGTAAAAGCCAGGCCCGAAAGTTTCGTGGTAATCATACACCGAGCCGGCCGGGGTAGTAGATGCGGGTGGTGCTTGCTGGGCATTACCTACACTTGCAGCCAGGGTAAGGGCAAGGCTGCAACCTGCCATTAATTTTAGTTTCATGTTCAGTCAAATAAATTCAGTAAAAAGAACAAGTATACTACAAATTAGGGAGATGCGAGGGGTAGGTAAAACGATTGTTACGGATTTATTAAGGGGACGATACCTGAGATAGAGAACGTTAATCCGGATTATCTTGCATAAATTTCAACACGTATTTAAAATAATCTTCCAGGTTTTCAACGTATCGCCCACCAGGTATCCAGTAAGCAAATTTCATATATTTCCATGCGCCCAAATCAGAAGAAGCGGGGGGAACTAACAAAAACTGCTGCTCCTGACCATTACCTGCTACCAATATGCTTCGTGGCAAATCAAGACCTTCCTCCGACTCTGATTTGTCCCAAATCTTCAGTAAATCAGGATCGATATTTTTAAGATAGTCTATCTTGTTAACAGGTTCAAATTCGGGTTCAGTATCAATTGGTGCAGGGAAACCATTGGTAATAAGAAGAAATTTTTTATAATCATCAGGCAAAACCACCCCTAATCTTTCTTCGGCAAGTTTAACATCATCAGCAACTGCGGGCGAGTTACCTATCCATCCTGTTTTGATCTTCTCCTCCGTTATATAACTGTAAGAGCATTCAGGAGTGGTTAACCGAGATATTTGTTTAAGGATTTCTTTCATAACTTACTTGAATAGAATAAAATTAATCCGGAAGCGCGCGTTTCTTCAAAAATGTATATCCTAACCAAGGCTACAACATGCGCGTTGCCTGCGGCCCGGGCTTTCCGTTCCAAGTCCTCGCCTTTCCACCCCTCAGTGCCGCGCGCGCTGTGGGCTTTCCACTGCAATCCCTAACGCAGCCACCGCACAATCCTCTTAAAGCAACAATATCATTTCATCGCCGTTCGCAACTATTTGTCTACTTCCCCAAAAAATGATCAGCATAAACCTTCTCATCAAATCCAAAAAACAAAAACCCACCATCCTCAATAACCGGGCGTTTGATCATGCTGGTTTTTTGTTGTAATAATTGCAGGGCATCTGCATTGGTTTTGATGCTTTCTTTTACTGCCGGATCAAGTTGTTTCCAGGTGAGGCCTTGTTTATTCATAAACTTTTCGTAGCCGGCTTTGGTATCCCATTCCTGTAGTTTTTCGGTACTTACACCAAGCTTTTTAAAATCCTGGAAATCGTAAGCTACATTATTTTGTTTAAGCCAGTCGAGGGCTTTTTTTACTGTATTGCAATTGGTTATTCCGTAAACTTTCATGGGCGTAAATTTAGTGATTATAGTCATTTCCTGTTTTGCAAACTACAGGCATATTAGTCCGTAGACTCCGTCTACGGACAGCAAACTTTAAAAGCAAAAAAGGCGCCTCCCGGCGCCTGATTGTTGGTTATTAATAGTTGTATATGCTCAATTTGTTAATTATCCGTTGCCGCCACCATTACTTTTGCCGCCGCCTTTGGTATCATCATTATTAATACCGCGCTGGTTCTTTTTAATTTCGCTGTTCAACCTGCCAAATTTAAAGTTTACCCTAACCGCGAAGTTGCGGTAGCGGTTGTGATATAATGATTCCTGGTCAAAATCAGCCGTGTTGGTGGTTGACCGGAACGTGCGGTATTTGCTGTATGGATTATTAGCTACCGCCGATATGGTCAGTTTTTTATTCAGGAACTCTTTTGAAACTACGTAAGAGTTAAAAATAAAATTGCTCGATTTGCCTTGCAAAGTAACATCGCCACTAAAGAAGCCCGCATCCAGGCCAACGCGGTAGCCGCTATCAAACTTGTATGCAATATTAGCGAAAGCATTGCCGGTATAGCCGTCGTTTTTGTAAAATTGACTGTTGTATGTTCCTTTTAACCAAATATGTGATATCTGGCCATTAACATTCACCGTAAATTTTTTAGTGATGGAAATATTGGTATTGAGGTTTACCCCTAACGAACGGTTACTACCCAGGTTTTGATAAGTGGTATAGGTAGTATAAGAAAGTGTATCAGAAGGACTATTTATGTTGTTTTGAACCAAATGGGTAACATTCTGAATGGCATTATTCGAGAACGCGTAACTTACCCCAACATTGATAGACCCTTTCGAAAAATTGCTATAGTTCAATTCAAATGTATTGTTCAACTCTGGTTTCAAGTCAGGATTACCGGTACTTATAAACTTAGGGTTTGAGCTATCAACAAAGGGGTTTAACTGGTAAATGCCCGGCCTTTGGATACGTTGAGTAAAGCCCAGGCTGAGACTGCTGCTTTTCATCGATCGTTGAATTGATACCGACGGGATGAGGTTGTTGTAACTTTTATCAAGCGGTGTACCTGTAAATATGGCATTCACGCGGGTATGCTCTAAGCGCAAACCTGCTTTGCCTGTCCATTTATCAAATTTTAGCTGGTACGAGTTGTAAGCGCTATACACATCCTGCTGGTAATCAAA
Organism: Mucilaginibacter sp. CAU 1740; assembly: GCF_039839285.1. Lineage (NCBI taxonomy): Bacteria > Pseudomonadati > Bacteroidota > Sphingobacteriia > Sphingobacteriales > Sphingobacteriaceae > Mucilaginibacter > Mucilaginibacter sp. CAU 1740. Next base: position 64,245 of record NZ_JBDOQS010000019.1, read on the forward strand.
TTCGCCGGTTTGACCTTCGTTTACATTGTACACAGCGTTGGGAGCGGTTGTGGTTGAATCTTTATCCTCCCGCCTGTAATCGCTAAAATTATTACGCAGTATCACTTTAGCACCTGCCTCAATGCTGATCTTTTTTAGCGGGTAAGCGTAATCTAACTGAAAAGTGTGTTCCTTATTACCTGCCCGGTTATACTGCCTGAAATCGGGCTGAATAGCGTTGTAATAGTGGTCTCTTTCTGAAAACTGATTGTCGGTATAGTTTTTACCTGGCCCGTAACTGTATTTGTACGATAAGGTAAGTAACTCATCTTTATGACCTTTAAACCCTAACTGGTAATTGATAGAAGCATCCAAGCCCTGGTCGTGATTATATCCGTTGTTTGTTAAATAATAGCCTTGGGTAGTATTGCCAACTGCATCCCGTTGAGTAGTGCGCTGATGACCGTTCTGATCAAATTCCCCATGAAAAGCTTCGAACGAGCCTGTTAATAAATTCAAGCTGTCAATTTCATAACTCAACTCAGCGTTGGCATAACGGTACTTACCGGCAAAAGTGTTATCACCGCTTTGCAGCAGTGATGATGTTACGGTTTTAGTATTTGGCACATAATAGGTTTGGTTGTTGGTAAAACTATTGGTGTTTTGATTTTGCTTACCGAAACCCGCGTATCCCGAAATACCGAATTTACCTTGCTTAGCAGTAATGTTAAGGTTATAACCTGTTCCCCATACAGTATTGTACCTTGAGTTAATGCTACCGTTAAAACCTTGGTCGGCATTCTTTTTAGTGATGATATTGATGATACCTGCCAGGCCTTCGGCATCGTACTTTGCAGGCGGCGTGGTGATCACCTCAATTTTTTCGATGTTGGTTGCGGGCATGGCTTTCAGTACATCCGACGGATTCTTGGCCATCAATGCCGATTCTTTACCATTGATCAATATCTTGTATTTACCACTGCCTTTCAGTTTAATATTATCATCGCCATCAACTGCCAAAAGCGGCACTTTGCGCATCATATCCAATGCGGAGATGGCTTTACTTTCCGGGTCGGCGGTTACGTCGTAGCTTAACCTGTCGACTTCCTGTTTCATTACTGGTTTTACCGCTGTAATGGTTACCTCGTTCAGTTGTTTGTTTGAGGTAGATACCAGGATGCGGCCTGCATCAAAAGTATCGCCGGTTAATTTTACTGGTATAACTTTGGTAGCATATCCAACCGAAGCAACTACCAACTGGTAAGTTTTACCTTCGGGGGCTTTCAGCTCAAAGCTGCCGTCATCTTTGGCAAGGGTACTTTTTACGGGGGCTTTGGTAGCGGCATCCTGTAGGGCCACTGTACCATAACCTAAGGGTTTATTGGCTACCGAATCGATCACGATACCTTTAACCGTTATATTTTTAACAGGCGCTGTTGTGGTAGTTTGGGACATTGCCATGCCCGTGACAAAACAGCATAATACTGTTAGTAGAAATTGTTTCATAATTGCGAGTTTGGTGATAAGACGTGTAAGATATCCGACCGTTACACTAAAAAATATGCGTTTAACACTTTTTAACCTAACAACTTAGTACGTAACGAAATAATTACCGCTGCCCTAATTACGGCCAGTGCTGGTAGCATCATCAGTATTAATACCACGTTGATTTTTCTTGATGCTGCTGTTAAGACGGCCAAATTTGTAATACACGCTTACGTTTATAGCACGGTAAAAATTGTTGTTGGCATTATAAGTTTCAAAACCTGTGCCTTTGGTGTAAAAATCGAGTTTGTTAAATTTTTTGAACGGATTGTTAACATTCAGCGCTATGCCGGCCTTTTCTTTAAACAAGGTTTTGCTACCGCTGATGCTGCTAAAAAAGTAATAGTTATCCTTGCCTTGCAGCAATACATAACGGCTATCGTATCCAATATTTATAGCTGCGCGATAACCTCCATCAAACTTATAAGTGGTATAGGTAAAAATATGCCCCTGGTTACCCTTATTAGTAAAAAGCGCGCCATTGTACGCACCTTTCAGCCAAACAAACATCAGTTCGGCATTGATATTTACGTTGAGTTTGGTAGTGATTGGATAATTCACACTTAAATCAAAGCCCCATGTTTTGTTGGAGCCTGCGTTGGCATAAGTGGTAGTAGTAACTCCGGCTGTATCAACACTCGCCAGGTTTTGTACCGTATTGTTCGAAAACGAGTAATTAGTACTTAAGTTGATAGATCCTTTGGCAAAATTGCTGTAGCCCAACTCAAAATTATTAGTAACGGCTGCCCGCAGGTTGGGGTTACCCACGTTACGGTATTGCGGATTGGAAATATCGGTATAAGGATTAAGCTGATAAATACCCGGGCGCTGGATGCGCTGGGTAAAGCCGAGTGTAAGGCTGCTGCTTTTCAGGCTGCGTTGTATTGATGCCGATGGTACAAAATTATCATAATCCTGTGTAACCGGCGGTAGCCCTACAGCAAAATTGGCATCCACTGTAGTGTGCTCCAGGCGCATACCTGCTTTAAAGGCCCATTTGCTCAACTTAACTGAATAAGAGTTATATACCCCATAAATATTCTGCTTGTAGGTAAAATTATTCACCTGTGCCGGATCGGCGTGAAACTGGTTGTCCACGCTATCTTTTACATCGGTGTTAAACTGGCTGTAGTTATTACGCAGGGTTGCTTTACCGCCCGCCTCAACCGTAAGTATTTTAGATGGCTGGATGTAATCCAACTGAAACGCGTGTTGTTTTGTACCAGAGTTATTGTACTGTCTGTAATCTGGCGGGAGACCTTTACCTGTAGCATCGTCGCCTTTAAGGGCTTCGCTATTTTGCAGGTTATTATCGTAATTATATTTATAGGATAAAGTTAACAATTGCTCCTTATTGCGTTTAAACCCTAATTGATAATTCAACCCAACATCGGTTCCGCGAAATTGGCCGGTACCATCGTTAAACAAACTGTAAAACTGGGTAATGGCATCGTTGGCATCGCGCTGTGTGGTAGCCTGGTAATTGTGCTGATTACTTTTACTATTGTAGGAATCAAACGTACCGGTGATGAGGTTCAGGGTATCTATCTCATAACTTAATTCGCCGCTGCCGTAAAGATTTTTACCACCATTGCCCCTTGTACCGGTTTGGCTTAGTGAGGTATTCATGTAATCAAAAATGGTCATATTCTCGAATGATGAAGTTCGCAATGGCCTGTAGTTGTAGCCAGCATACCCGCTAAAGCCAAACTTTCCCTGTTTTAAAGTAAGGTTAACGTTGTTGCGCAATCCCCAAATACTATTATACCCGGAATTAACACTTACGTTGTAACCCTGGTCGGCATTCTTTTTGGTGATGATATTGATGATCCCCGCCAAACCCTCGGCATCATATTTTGCGGGCGGAGTGGTGATCACTTCTATCTTTTCAATATTGGCAGCAGGCATTGATTTCAGCACATCCGATGGGTTCTTCGCCATCATGGCCGATTCTTTACCATTGATCAGGATCTTATAATTATCATTCCCGCGAAGTTTGATGGCATCATTACCATCTACAGATAATAAAGGCACCTTGCGGATCATATCCAGCGCGGTGATCGTTTTACTTTCCGGGTCGGCGGTTACATCGTAGCTCAGGCGGTCTACCTCCTGTTTCATCACAGGCTTTACGGCGGTTACGGTAACCTCTTTTAATTGCTTGCTTGACGGAGACAATAGAATACGACCAGCGTTAAAAGTATTGCCTGTGAGCTTTACCGGGATAGTTTTGGTTGCATAACCTATAAATACAGCTACCAGTTGGTACGTTTTACCTTCGGGCGCTTTAAGTTCAAAGCTGCCATCATCTTTAGCTAAGGTACTTTTTACCGGGGCTTTGGTAGCTTCGTCCTGCAAGGCCACGGTAACATAACCCATAGGTTTGTTCACAGCCGAATCGATAATAATTCCTTTTACAGTAATATTGGGGATAGCGGTTGTAGTAGCAGCAGGTGTTTTGGTTTGAGCAGATAAGAACGTAGAAAAGCAAAGACAAAGTACCAGTAGTAAGATTTGTTTCATAAGGTGATTTAGGTTTACAAGACGTAAGAACATCGCCCCGCGTTACAACGCGAATTACGATTTGAACGGAATTTTAACTATTATATTAGCTTGTAACGGTGATGTTACTTATTGTACCGGGTCATGGTTAATTCGGTGCCAATAGCGGCAAAGCTTTTCACCATTTCGATAGAGCGATCAATCAGCGCCGGAAGTTCGGGCAGTTCATCTTTATCAAATTTACTCAGCACAAAATCAACCTGGCGGCCTTTGGGGTAATTATCGCCGATACCAAAACGCAGGCGGGCGTAGTTATTATTGCTAAGTACTTCTTCAATATTTTTAAGGCCATTGTGCCCGGCGGCGCTGCCTTTGGGTTTTAAGCGAAGGGTGCCCAGGGGCAGTGCAAGATCATCTACAATAACCAATACATTTTCTATCGGGATCTTCAAATCCTTCATCCAATGGTTAAGCGCCTTACCGCTCAAGTTCATGTAGGTGGTGGGTTTGATGAGGCATAGCGTACGGCCTTTGTGCGATACTTCGGTATAATAAGCCAAACGCGAGCTTTGAAACCTTGTGCCTTCCTGCTTAGCCAGTTCATCTAAAACCATAAAACCGATGTTATGCCTTGTATCGGCATATTCCGGACCAATATTTCCTAAACCTACAATTAGATATTTCATGCCCCCTACTCTCTTAAAGAGAGAAATTTGATTAGTTAGTTATCGTTATCCAAGATCCCTGCTTAGTGGCTTTGAGGTTTACAACAACTTTGTGTTATCAGACCAACATTGGCCGCTCATTTGCCGCGGAGGCTGTTACTTTTGGCTTGGCCCAAAAGTAACCAAAAACCCAAGACAGAAAAAAGCTTCAGCCCGCAAGGCCATACGCCCGGCCCGCTTTTCTGTCAGCCCACCGCGCATTAAGCAACACATGCGCAGTAACTCTCCTTATAACAAGGCTTTATTGAATTTTGATGCGAAGATATTATTTATTGCTTTAAACAAAAACAGCGATAAGTTTCCTTATCGCTGTTTTGATAATTTGCTGAGCAAAATTATTTTTTGCCTGAAGCTGCTTCCTGCTCTGCCTGACGTAATGCACGTGAAGTAGTTACAGAAACAATAGTGTCTTCTTTAGCGTTGGTGATAGTTAAGCCATCTAATTTAATATCAGATACTTTAACTGATTTACCTACTTCTAACGATTCGATGCTTACTTCGATAGCATCTAAGTGATCTTTAGGAAGCGCTTTGATACGCAGTTTCCTTAATTTTTGTACCAATTTACCACCTACTTTAACACCTGGAGAAGTACCGGTTAATTTAACAGGGATCTCGATGGCGATAGGTTTTTTCTCGTCTAACAATAAAAAGTCAACGTGAGTGATTTTTTCAGTTAGTGGGTGGAATTGGATGTCCTGGATGATAGCTTGTGAAGTAACACCAGCAATTTCCAGGTTGATGAAATGAACAACCGGAGTATAAACTACGGCTCTCAAATCAGCTGCGGACACTGCAAAGTGGGTCTGTGTAGCACCACCATAAAGAACTGCAGGCACTAAGCCATTGTAACGCAGCTCTTTCGCGTCTCTTTTCCCTACGTTCTCTCTTAGAGAACCGCTAATAGCAATTGATTTCATTTTATTTATTTGTTTATTTAATAGTCCATGGAAATAAACCATGGATTTGCTTTTATTCTCTTTTAATCTACCTTAAACAGTGTACTGATCGAACCATGCTCATTTACATTGCTTATCGCTTTCGCAAACAGTTCGGCGGTTGAAAGCACTTTTATTTTAGGGCTTTGCTGTTTTAATGGTATAGTATCTGTTACTATCAGTTCGGTTAAAGCCGAGTTTTCGATAGTTTCATATGCTTTACCTGATAATACCGGATGTGTACAAACGGCACGTACGCTGCGTGCACCACGCTCCATGATCAGTCCGGCTGCTTTTGCAAGGGTACCGGCAGTATCACAGATATCATCAATCAATACAATATCCTGGTCGGTTACATCGCCTATCAGGGTCATGGCTTCAATTTCGTTGGCGCGTTTACGGCGTTTATCGCAAATTACCACTTCGGCGTTGAAGAACTTGGCAAAGCTCCGTGCCCTGTACGAACCACCCATATCCGGCGATGCGATAGTCAAATGACCTAAACCAAGGCTTTTGATATAAGGCACAAAAATGATCGAGGCATCAAGGTGATCAACCGGAACATCAAAAAAGCCCTGAATTTGCGCTGCGTGCAAATCCATGGTCATGATACGGTTAATACCTGCTGCAACCAACAGGTTGGCTACCAGCTTTGCACCGATGGCCACACGTGGCTTATCTTTCCTATCCTGCCTGGCCAAACCAAAATAAGGTATAACGGCATTAACATAATGGGCCGAAGCGCGACGGGCGGCATCGATCATCATCAGTAATTCCATTAAGTTATCGGTAGGCTGATGGGTAGACTGGATCAGGAAAACATCACTTCCTCTTACAGATTCATTAAAATGCGGCTGGTATTCACCATCGCTAAAACGCGATATCACAACTTCTCCTAATTCGCGGCCGTAAGCATCTGCAATTCGATGTGCCAGGGCTTGCGAACCTGAACCTGAAAATAATTTAACCGGGTTAAATTGTAAAGGCATTTTGATTTCGGATTTTGGATGTTCGATTTCGGATTCAGCAGCTCCTTGATCGCTTATCTTTTTATAAACACAATCGTTATAAAACACAATTCGGATTTCAATTTTCCAATCAGCATAAATCTGAAATTGAAAATTCGAAATCCGAATTTTTATTGTTGCCCGACCAGGATTCGAACCTAGACAAACGGTACCAAAAACCGTCGTACTACCATTATACTATCAGGCAATCTCCTTAAGGTTCGTATCCTCCCCGAAAAGGTTTGCAAATATAGCGCGAATATTTGAAAGTCAAAATAGAATTTTAAAAAAATTCATTACCTCTTAAAACACAGCAAAATAAATTTCAAATAGCCCCTAAACAACCGCTTTTAGCATCAACATCACAATAGTTTTAGTATTTTCGGCTGCATTAATCCTGTTTTTATAGATAGCATCCTGAACATGAATTACAAAAAGCTCAACAATATCTTCGGCTGGGCGGCCTTTGCCATTGCAACAATCACCTACATTTTAACCCTCGAGCCATCTGCAAGCTTTTGGGATTGCGGCGAGTTTATTGCCTGTATTTATCGTATGCAGGTTGCCCACCAGCCCGGCGCACCTTTGTTCACCATTATAGGTAAGGTGTTTACCCTCCTATCCTTTGGCGATAATACCAAAGTTGCCTACTGGGCCAACATGGCATCGGCACTGGCCAGCGGCGCTACCATTATGTTTTTGTTCTGGACCATTACCGCACTGGCCAAAAAGCTTTTGGTAAAAACTCAGGAACAACTTAATGTAACCAACCTGATATTAATTTTAGGATCGGGCATGGTTGGCGCATTGGCCTACGCATGGTCTGATACCTTCTGGTTTTCGGCGGTCGAATCTGAAGTTTACGCGCAATCGTCGCTTTGTACGGCTGTGGTATTCTGGGCCATATTGAAATGGGATGCCCATGCCGATGAGCCACATGCCGATAAATGGATTGTTTTTATCGCCTATGTAATGGGCCTTTCTATCGGTATCCACCTGCTAAACCTTTTGGTGATCCCGGCTATAGGCCTGGTAATTTATTTCCGCAGGGCTAAAAATGTAACTACTAAAGGTACTATCGGCGCTTTTGCTGTAAGTATAGTAGCGCTGGGTTTTGTGCTTTGGGGTGTGATTCAGTTTACAGTTAAAGGCGCTGCCTTTTCCGATCTGCTTTTTGTAAATACCCTGGGTATGGGCTTTGGCAGCGGTGCAATTGTATTTTTTATATTAGTGATCCTGGTAATAGTTGCCGGCATCTACTATACAACCAACCCGGTTAAACCGGCTATTATAATAGCTGCGGTTTGCTTCGCGTTGGCCTTAGGTATTAGTGCGGGTATTGTTGGTTTAATTGTAGGCATAGGCATTTTAGCCTTACTGGAGTATGTGGTAAAGATCCGCGAAAAACGTTTTGCGTTGAACAGCGTTTTGGTTTGTTTGGCCTTTATCCTGTTTGGCTACAGTTCGTTTGTAATGATCGTAGTGAGAGCGAAAGCTAATCCTAACTTGAATAACAGTGATCCGGAAAATGCCTTCGCATTAAACAGCTACCTTAACCGCGACCAGTACGGCGATACTCCCCTGCTTTACGGTCAGTTTTTTGATTCGGAAGCTACCGCCCAAACTGAAGGGGCCAATATTTATCGCCGTGGCGAAACCAAATATGAAGTTGCAGGCAAAAAACTGAATACTGTTTACGATCGCAATACCATATTTCCACGGATGTTTAGCGACAAACCAGGCCATGCGCAGTTTTACCGTGAGTGGACCGGTTTAGGCGAAAGCGAGCATCCAACCTTTGGCAGCAACATTAACTTTTTTGCCAAATGGCAGATCAATCAGATGTACACCCGATACTTCCTGTGGAATTTTGCCGGTCGTGCTAACGACCTTGACGGACAAAGCCTTGGCACCGGTGCCGACGGCGAATGGATAAGCGGCTGGAATTTTAACAAGCCCCTGCCTTACGCTGTTACTCAAAGCAAAAGCTATAACCGTCTGTTCTTTTTACCGCTTATTATCGGCCTTTTCGGCGCGGTGTTCCACTTTATGCGCCACCAGCGTGATGCTGGCATTGTACTCATCCTGTTCTTTTTTACCGGTTTGGCCATTGTGCTTTACCTTAACCAGGATCCATTGCAGCCACGTGAACGTGATTATGCCTATGCGGGTTCGTTCTATGCCTTCGCCATCTGGATAGGTTTAGGTGTGATTGGTATTGCCGATATCATCAGCAAAAAACTTAACCCTAAAGTTGGCGCTATCATAGCCACCGTAGTTTGCTTACTGGCCGCCCCGGTATTAATGGCCAACCAGGAATGGGACGATCACAACCGATCAACCAAGCTTACGCCGCACGATATGGCTTACAACTACCTTAACTCCTGCGCGCCGAACGCCATTTTGTTTACCTATGGCGATAATGATACCTACCCGCTTTGGTACATACAGGAAGTTGAAAATGTGCGCCCGGATGTGCGCATTGTAAACCTGAGCTTACTGGGTACCGATTGGTATATCCGCGGTATGAAAAACCAGATGAACGAATCGGCACCGCTGCCTATCAGCATGAGCAATGATAAGTTTAAACCGGGTGTACGCGATGTAATCTATTTTAACGATCAGAAAATACCAGAAGCTACCGAGCTGAAAGATGTATTCGATTTTATCACCTCTGATAAAAAAGAGGCTATGGTTGAGTATCAGAACGGCGAGCAAGCCAACTATTTACCAACCAATAAATTTAAACTAACCGTTAACCCGGATGAAGTGGTTAAAACAGGTACAGTTGCCGCAGCCGATAAAGATAAAATAGCCACTGAATTGCAATGGAATTTTGCGGGCCGTTATGTTACTAAGGATGTTTTAGCGATGATGGATATCCTGTCGCACAATGATTGGAAACGCCCTATCTATTTCTCTATCACCGTGCCTAACAGCAATATGATAGGTTTGGATAAATACATGTACAACGAAGGCTTTGCTTACCGCTTATTGCCAATAAAACCAGATACTGCCATCGCGCCTTTAGAGGCCAGCAACACCGGCAAAATGTACGATAACATGATGAACAAGTACAAATGGGGTAACATGAAAAACGCTAGCTATCTGGATCATGAATCGTTAACGATGTTTTATCCGTTGATCACCCGCTTGTACTCAACCCTGGCCGATGACCTTTTAAAAGAAGGCAAAGTTGATTCGGCGCGTAAAGTGCTTAAAAGATATGATGACGTAATGCCTGCTACCATTAACTCGCTGGAGATAGCGGTGCGTAAGTATTATATGATTGATAATGCTTACAAGCTGAACAACATTCAGCTGGGTAATAAAATTGCCGGCCAGGTTGGCGATTATGTTACTAACCTTTTAGATTATAACTATGCCCTGGTGCAAAAAGGCGAAGCTACCGCCGAAAGCCGCGACGTTCAATATTCTATGCAGATATTGGGTGGATTGATTGAGTTTACCAAGCAGTTTAAACAGCCACAATTGTACAGCAAGTTTACCGCGCAATTGAGTGGTTATGAGAAAAAGTTTGGGATGAGTGGTAAGAGATAGGTCTTGATTTTTGATATTGAAAATGCCCGCTGTTGAGCGGGCATTTTTTGTTTGTGTCCATATATACTCTATTCTAATGTCATTAAATTAAAGAAATCTCCCAGAGGGAGAACAGCTTTGTAGTAAAATATTAAGCTTGATTAGCCGTGCCAGAGGTACGGAACATCGGAGTTGTGTACCTCTGGCACACCAAAGTTGGCCTATTTTAGTTCTACAAAGCTTTTGCACCTCTGGTGCAGCCTATCAAATCCAAGTACAGGTCGAAGTTAGCGTTAGCGTAACTTCGTCCTAAACCTGCTCAAGCTTTCAACTTGAGTATTGTTGCTTAAATATTATTAAATTACCTTAACCACGGAATCAGAATGCTTCCAACAGTTTAGGTCGAAGTTACGCTAACGCTAAACTTCGACCAGTAAAAGAAGTCAGTAAAGCACAAATACCTACGGTCTTAACGTTCAGATAATTCATTTTGCTGATTCTTTACAATGTTCAAATAATGAAGAACTGACTTTTTCCTGTTTTTATTGAGCATGATCGTTTTTATTCTTTGGTGATAAGCACTAATAAATAGCATTTCATTATCAACAAGATAGTAGGACAATATTTGGGGCCTGTTTATTTTAGCCTTCTCAAGTTGTGCTTCCAGTTTTTTTGTTTTCGCATTCCAGGTATATCGTATCACGGTTGAATCATTAGCTATCATAGGCCCCGGTTTAGTATCGGTAACATAATGATCATAGTCGGTAGTATCCGGAAATTGCTGATGATAAACCACTTTTATAACTAAAGGATTGGTAGTTTGAATAATAGATTCCAACCATAGTTCACGCGTTCCCCATGGGGATGGTTGCAATAAGTTCGAATTTTTCAACTCATTTAACACGGGGATTATCCTATCACCGTCATATTTATAAAAGAAAGAGTTAAACCACCAGATACCTGAACCACGGGTAAATTCGAATCGCCGGTAAATAATACTTTCACCATCCACATTTTTAAAATACTGGATATTGTCATTATATCTACTGTAGCCGCTTTGCCTGGCAATTATTTTATTGCCCTTAAAAAAATACAGCATTGAACTGTCGCAATGCGCGGCATCACCTAATAATATTCCAAATTCGTCGAACTTGTTTCTATGGCCATCGAATGGAAGGTATTCTAAATAAACATTTCCTTTTTTTACAGAATCGAATAAAGTTTTAGCATTACACGTGCTATCAAATTTTATTTCGCCAAATATCTTTTTCGCAGTGCTTGTATTGATCATTCCATTCCGGATACAATTTTTCAACGATACAAAATCAGCGGATGACACTATTTTATTCATCGGCTGCGTAAAATTTTCAAAAATAGAATCAGCTAAAAAGGTTGCTTTATCAGCAAGCGGCTGTATGGGCAATTTACCAACACTATCAAAAAAAGCGATAAGCTGAGGTTCGGTGTATTTAATCTCTTTATATTCTTTGGGCTTTACCTTTTGTGCTTTTTTCACAACCTTTCTTTCCGGTTTCTTAGCCACCTGATTACAGGCAAACGCAGCTAAAACGAGTACAAAATAGATTAACTTATAAGTGATTTTGAAAGGATTAGGCATAATCTAAGGCGAATTAATTTCCGCATTAAATTAATCATATTTCCAACCAAATAAATTAAAACAGTACTGTTATTTACTGTTTATATAATTGAAAATTATATTTGCTACAATGAAAATCCTGCTAATTGAAGACGAACCCAAACTGGTATCCATTATCCAGCGCGACCTTACCGCCGAAGGCCATGAAATAAGTGTTGCCCTTGATGGTAACACCGGCCTGGAGATGGCCATAAAAATGGATTTTCAACTCATTATTTTGGATATCATGCTGCCTGGCATTAATGGCATTGAGGTATGCAAGCGCTTACGACAGGCAAACCAGAACGCCGCCATATTAATGCTTACCGCCCTTGGCACTACCGAAAACATAGTGATAGGCCTGGATAGCGGTGCCGACGATTACATGGTTAAGCCCTTCAGCCTGGCAGAGCTTAATGCCCGCATCCGCACCCTCGCTCGTCGTAACACCGGCATGGCGCAACCCGCCAACGTTATCCAAATTGCCGACCTGATAATTAACGGCGACGAAAAATCGGTAAAACGAGGCAACAAAACCATCGACCTCACCGCCACCGAATACCGCCTGCTGGAGTTTCTGGCCCGCAATAAAAACCACATGCTTAGCCGGATAGAGATTCTGGAGCATGTTTGGAGCATTGATTTTAATATGGGCACCAATGTGGTTGACGTGTATATCAACTATCTGCGCAAAAAAGTAGATAAGGATTTTGATGATAAGCTGATCCACACGGTGATAGGCATGGGCTATATTTTAAAACACAACGCCGCATGACTATCCAGAAAAAAGTAGCGTTGCTATTTCTCGTTTTAACCATATCGGTGATATTGGTATTAAGCGGCGCTGTTTTTTATTTTGTGCATCAGTTTACCTTCGATGATTTTTATAAACGGCTGGAAACGCGGGTAAACATCTCCTCACAGATCCATCACCTTAATGACCGGGATAGCCTGGGCATGTACAAAGAGATCCGCCAGCGCTACCTCGAGCGACTTATCGACGAGAAGCAGTACATTATTAAACCCGAAGTTTATACCAAGGGTAAAACAGTAAAAGGTGTTCCGCGTAAATTGATAGACAACATCCTTGCCGATGGAAAATCGAGGTTCAAAGCAAATAGCGTTTTTTACGCGGGCAATATATTCCGCTTTCCGGAGGGGGATGCCATCATCGTAGTTTCGGCAACTAACCCATCTGGCCTTAATGAGTTGAATGATCTTGAGCAGGTACTTATCATCAGTTTCCTGGCTTCTATACTGATCGTATATATTATCGGCAGGCGGTTTTCATACCATACTTTTAAGCCCGTGCGTAAGATCATCAAAAAAGTAAACACCATAACCGCCAGCAACCTGCACCTGCGCCTGGGAGACTATAGCGGCAACGATGAGATTGCCGAGCTTACCCAAACGTTTAACAATATGCTCGACAGGCTGGAAACCGCCTTCGAAACGCAGAATAATTTTATCAGCAATGCTTCGCACGAGCTGCGTACCCCGTTGGCTATTATTAAAGGAGAGGCCGAACTTACGCTGAAAAGCCTTGATAAACCGGGTGTTGATCTGCATAAAAACCTTACCGAGATCTTGCACGGCACTCAAAGCCTGCAGGATATCATCACCAGCTTATTAGGCCTGGCACAAAGCGGTTTCGACGGAAAAAAACAAAACTGGGAGCAGATCCGTGCCGATGAATTGACTTTTATGGTTAAAGAGGCAGTTGATAAAATTATCCCCACCAATAACCTAAGTATCGATTTCACCTCCCTACCCGATGATGTCGATAAACTGCTAACCGAGGGTAACATTAACCTGCTAAAACTGGCCATCAGCAACATTTGCCTTAACGCCTGCAAATACTCAGAAAACAAACCTGTAATATTGAAAGTTTATGCTGAAAACTATAGCATTATTTTCAGCGTGAAAGATCAGGGTATCGGCATCCCTGCCGAAGATGTGCAGCATATTTTCGAACCTTTTTTCCGGGCATCGAACACCGGTAAGTACGACGGACATGGGGTTGGTTTGCCTTTAGCTTTAAATATTGTGCGGCTGCACAAAGGCAATATCGGCATTGTATCTAAAGAGGGCGAGGGAACGGAGATACGGGTGATGCTGCCGATTTATAGGGGATAGTAGTATTCTCTCTTATCACAAAATATTTTTTTATTCCCTCCTCGGGGAGGGGCGCGTTTGGTTGTGAAGTGGCAGGGAGGGGTTTATACGCCCTACTAACAGATATACTTCTTGTAGAAACCCCTCCCTACACCCTCCCAAGGGAGGGAATCGCCCAGCCCCCCGCTTCAAAAGCATCTAAGTAATCGAAAAAAAGTTTTTAAATATCACCCAAATCCGTCACTTTTACACCCAAAAAGCCACCCTTACAACCTACAAGAATACCCTCTAATCACATTCTAATCTCCCTCTTAAACCGCTTTAATGGCCGGTACCGATTATTGTATCATCAAACAATAATAGTAAACTAAAAAGGTATCGTCATGAAAACATTGAACATTCTCATCCCATCCGATTTCACCTTATCATCGTTAAACATTATCCCTGCTTTGGTGGAGCGTTATCCAAACCAGCAACTCAATATATCCCTTGTACATTTCCTGCAACTGTCTGACTCGATATCAGATCTGTTGTTGCTATCTCGCCGCAGTCGCGAATACAAACTTATCAGCGATGAGTTTTACGCTGGCTGTAACATGCTTAAAAATGATTACCCGGACCAGATAACTAAACTTACCCCCGACTTTTTTTATGGCAACACCGTAGCCGTATTTAAAAACTATTTGGAGGCGCAGGAAATAGCATTAATTGCCATGCCCGAAAATCATAGCTACGAGCGCTTAACGCCAAATAGTTTCGACCCGGCTATATTGATGCAGCGCAGCGGCTACAAAACATTAACTGTTAAAGCCCTGGTTAAACAAGCAAAAGTTGCCGCCAAAACTGAAGCAGCACAAGAGTTGCTTGAGGTTTAATATCAAACTCATTAAACAATAGTAATATGCTATTAAAAGAGAATATCCCGGTAAAATATATGGTGGGAAAAATTAAGGGCGAGCTTTTACTGGTTGCCGGGTATGCAGTAATGATAGCTTTGTTCCATAAGTTTCTTCCCGATTACAGGATCTCGATCCCTATCGCTGTTCCGGCTATATTGGCTACTATCATATCGCTGCTACTGGCCTTCCGTTCAAACCAGGCGTATGACCGTTGGTGGGAAGCCCGCAGCATTTGGGGAGCTATCGTTAACGATTCGCGCTCATTAACCCGCGAACTCACCACCTTTTTAGATGGCGATCACGCCGCCTGCGAAGAAATAGAAGGTTTTAAAAAACGCTTTGTTCACCGCCAGATAGCCTGGTGCTACAGCCTGAGCCAATCGCTCCGCAAACATGATCCTTATGCCCGAACAGAGAAGCTATTGGTTGATGAAGAAGTAAAATTTACACACCGCTTCACCAACGTACCCAACAGTTTATTAAAACTACACGGCCTCGACCTGAAACTGGCTTACAAAAATGGCTGGCTTAACGATTACCAACAGGTACAGATTGATGGCACGCTAACCCGCCTGTGCGATGCCATGGGCAAATGCGAGCGGATCAAGAACACCGTTTTCCCGGTAACGTATAGCTTGTACATCCATTTTTGCCTGTACCTGTTCATCGCACTGCTGCCATTCGGGCTGATCGAGTATTTCGGCATGTTCGAAGTACCGCTGATCGTAGCTATAGCCGCAGCCTTTTTACTGGTTGAAAAAATGGCCATCCACCTGCAGGACCCCTTTGAAAACAAACCTACCGATACTCCAACAACTGCCATTTCGCAAACTATTGAGCGCGATTTGAAACAGATGTTAAACGATACTCATGAGGGTGAGCGGGCAACAGCCCATACTGTTGCCAACAAAGCTGATGTATATTATATACTGTAAGCTTTTTTAAACCTGTGCGGGAAGGCACAGGTTTTTTCCTGAATTTGTTTTAATCTATATATTGGTTTATGCGTCTGTTGTGAAACAGGCGCATTTTTTTTGTCACCAACGCAATTACCCCGCAAAAGCCAATCCCCCTTGCTCCAAAGCCACCCTCAGTATCGGCAACGAGGACTTCCCCATGCCATGCAGTTTTAAAATTTCCTTTTCGGTAAACTTCGATAATTGTTGCAATGTGGTAATACCGGCGTTGGCCAACGCCCTTTGCGCCGGATTGCCAAGTTTACCGAATGGGTAGGCAGTATCTTTATTCTCCATAATGCTGATTTTTAAGGTTATCAAATTTACTACACCAAAGCATTTACCATGAGGTGCATTCGCGACTATTTGCAGTTGAAAATCACCAGTGGCATGGCTATTGCATCAATCAATGAACATCAATACCATCACCATGAAAACATTAAAAATAAAACTCGCCATATTGTTTTTGGGATTAACACTTGGAGCTGTATCACCATCAATGGCCCAATCTTCAAAAGATACCTCATCAACCACCAAAGCTAATGGTGCGGGTGCAGGAAACGGAGCAAGCCAGGGCGCACCGGGTTCGGCCACGGTGTCGGGAACAGGTACCGGCACGCTACAGGATAGCACAAAAACAAGTGTGCCTGCCGGTGATGCCGGTGTGAAGCAAATAACAGATCAAAAAGCGGTTAACCCAACATCAGTAAGCGGTTACTGGATTTTGGGTGTATTTGGTTTGGTTGGCCTGGTTGCTATTATAGTTTTACGCAGAAGCAAACATGCTAATGAGCATAACAGCTAAGGTTCTATAGTTCTGTTTATTTATTTTCGCGTTTTTTAATGATCCGGTAGCCTAACCGTTGCCCGGGAAGTTCAATTAAATGATGCAAAATGGTAGATAGCAGAGCACTTAACACCATTACCAGTAAAAACCGGATAACGAAGTTAAATACCGCAACCGTTGAGCTTTGCCCTGCCAGGTAATTGACAAGGTTAAACTTGTTTAACCAATAAAATACCGCGAAGTGCGTAAGGTAAACGCTATAACTTATTTTACCCATATACGCCGTAAAGCGGTTCACGATAATTTTGTATTCGCGTTTACTTAAAGCTATAGCCAATACAAAAAAGGCTATTGTGAAAGCAACATGCTCGGGTATTACCGGCACCAAAGCCAAATGCACCAGTAAAACTATAGCGGTGATCAATACCAGGCAGGGATTTAACGTAAGTTTATAATTATCCTTTATTACAAAATAAAATAGGATGCCCAAAGCAAATACCGGCAACTGTGATGGAAAATAGTAATAGAGGTACAGGTACCATAAAGCATCATTATGAATGGGGTGCATTTTATGAAACACCATATCCAGCGCCAAACGGATAGCCAGGCTTATAAAAAAGAATATCGCGGCCTGCTGTGTATTCTTTATCCGATAAAATAAAAATGGGATGAAAAGATAAAACACCATCTCCACCGCTACCGACCATCCACCCGGAACAATACTATTGATCCACGATGGTTTAAAACCCTGAACAAAGAAGAAATTAGAAACGATATTGGCTGTGGTTACTTTTCCGTCATCCCCCAACCAAAAACCATCGCCAGTACCAATTTGCCACAGGTAATAAATTACCGCCAGATAAAACATAGGTGCTATCCTGAAAAAACGGCGGATAAAAAAATTGCCGGTAAAGTGCTTTTCCTTTTCATACCGGGCATTTACCGATAGAAAAAGCGTGAATGCGCTGATGAAGAAAAACAATTGCACCCCATAAATGCCCTTATTTACAAACGCGGCAAACAGGGCAGGTAAATGTGCATTATCACCAAAATGATAAGTATGCACAACCAATACCGCCAAAACCGCAAGTCCGCGTAAAGCATCAATATATTTTAGTTTCAGCATGCTGCTTTGTGATATTTCCTTTTAGGTGCCCTAAGGCAAACAAATGTAAAAGATAATATCACATAAAGCAGTTTGCGTTAAGATAATACTAATTCACCTCGATGATCTTAATACCCCATGGCTCCAGTTTTACACTGCTGCCCTTGCTGATGCTTTGTCCCGATAAAAGTTCTTTTCCATTGCCATAAGGATAGGTGATACTGCTTTCATTAGCCGAGTAGTTAAAATAGTAGTGAACAGTTTTACCACCTTGGTTAACACCTTGTTTGGTAATTAAAGGCCAGGCCAATTGCTGATCATCTCCCCATAAACCTACCGATTTTACCTCATCAGCAATTAACTTATCAGTAACCGCACTGGTGGTAATTGCACCTATATAAGTTGCTACACCTTTACCGTAATTGTTTTGGGTGATGGCCGCGTACTTGCCCCAAACCGGGTGATCATAATAAGCCAGCACTTTGGCGGTGGTTGGAGTGATGAGCTCCATCCAGGTGTTGAGCTTTTTGTCTTCGGGTTTCAGGTTCCGGTTATCCAGTTTTAGCGAGGCGTTACTGGGTTCGGTGAACTGGCTGTAGTAAATCCCGCAGGCCTCGTTGATAATGCCGGGCTGATGGGTAGCGCGCACTTTTACATTTTCATCTGCGAAACCGCTTTTAAAGGTATAGATGATATGGCCGCCATTTTTAACGTAAGTGTTGAGGCGTTGCAGCAGGCTATCCGGTGCGGCATATAATAATGGTACTATCATCAGTTTATAATCCTCGATGTTTTTGCTTGTGGGGTCAACAAAGTCGCAGCCTACGTTCATGTGGTACAGGCCGTCGTAAAATTGGCGCAGCACATCGTTATAGCCGGTACGCACGCCCCAACCAAAGCCAAATGCTTTGAAACCACTTAGGGCCTCATTGCTGAAAAGGATGGCTACATCGTTTTTCTTTTTCAGGTTGATGAGTTTAGCGCTTAGCCTGTCGAAATCTTTGCCGATGGTTTTGGCTTCGTCGTAAACCGGGTTAGGTTCAAAATCGTGGCTTAACAAACCTTTCCAATACGTTTCGGCCGAGTTATGGATGGAGTGCCATGGCCAGTAACTCACCATATTTGCGCCTGATGCCAGGTGACTAAAGGCCTGCAACCTTAATTGGCCCGGAAACGGCGTCCATTGCGGGAAGCCTTGCGCTTCGGTTTCGATAGTGAGATAGTTTTTGCCGCCCTTCATCGATCGGGCAACATCTCCACCAAACGAGATCTCCACACCGGTAAGTTTATCCTGGCTGGGATGATAAATATCGATACCTGCTATATCCAAAGCTTTGGCTGCCGCGAAGTGGTCAACATCTGGTTGGATCCCGAACGAGAAGCCATGCCATTCCAGATCGAAATTTTGGGTAATGAACTGGTTAGGGCGTTTGTATTCCCGCACTATGGCCGCCTGCCAACTCAGAAAATCGGTAACTAACTGCCTCTGAAACTTAGCAAACTCGGCCGCAAGGCTACCGTTTATGGTGCCGATCATCGACGGAAAATCGTCCCAGTTGTTGATCCGATTGCTCCAGTAATCGAGGCCGAAAATGTGGTTAATATTATCGAGCGTTTTGTACTTAGCCTTCATGTAATTTACAAACAACGCCTGTACATTTGGCCCGGCGGTATTGTAAGCCTTGGTTTCGTTATCAACCTGGTAACCTAGCACAGCTGGGTTATCCTTTACATGCTCCATGATCTTGCGGATCACCCGTTCTGCGTAAAAGCGGTAATCTTTATTGCTGATATCCATGTTTTGGCGCGCGCCGTATTGGTTTTGGCCCGATGGGGTAATGGCCAGTATTTCGGGGTGTTTCTTCACCATCCAGGTAGGTACGGCGTAGGTTGGGGTACCGATGATCACATGGATGCCCGCTTTTTGCATGGCATTCAGCACCCTGTCAATATGCTTAAAATCAAAAACACCATCCTGCGGCTCTTCTGTGCTCCAGGTCGATTCGGCTATGCGAACCACATTGATGCCGCAGGCTTTCATCATTTGCACATCTTTATCCAGACGCTCATAGGGCATATACTCGTCATAGTAGGCTACACCGTAAAGCAGCTTATCCATTTTGGGGTATTGAGCTAAAGCAGGCAATGCGAAAAGTAACTGCACAACAAGCAGCAACAGGTAAATCTTTTTCATAAAAAGGCTAATTTCAGGCTAAATGGCTTACGC
This sequence comes from Mucilaginibacter sp. CAU 1740, assembly GCF_039839285.1. NCBI lineage: Bacteria > Pseudomonadati > Bacteroidota > Sphingobacteriia > Sphingobacteriales > Sphingobacteriaceae > Mucilaginibacter > Mucilaginibacter sp. CAU 1740. Next base: position 84,206 of record NZ_JBDOQS010000019.1, read on the forward strand.
TGATGAAAGTACAAATTAATTGTGTTTTTAACACACAATAATAAATTATTTTGTTTGTGAAACAGATGTAGTAGTACATACCATTTTTATTGCGGTACAAAAACAGATATTAGCATTGTGTTATTATAGCTAAAACATGGAAATAGAATATTTAAACCAGCTCAATAAATATCCTTCAGTAACCAGAGCAAGAGGTTATGTAAAATATCTTAAACCCATAGCTATGGATGAAATCATTAGTTTGGAAAAGACATATAATGGAGGCAATCCATTTCCCAAAGCTTTGAGGGAGTTGTTATATATAGCAGGTGAATATTGTTATGTGTTAGCTTACTATAAAAACAACCAGGCAAAAATGCAGGAAATAGCGAGGGAAGATTTGGCTGATTATGAATTAAGCATATCGAGGCCTTTTTATGTGGTAGATGTTTATAATGCGCATGACCAGTTCCTGTTCGTATACTTAGACGAAGGGAAAGACGATCCGACTTTGTATGAAGCAGTATTTGGAGGAGACGCCGCCAGAGGATGGATTCATACACTAAATACAACATTGGCTCAATTTATAAATTCAGGGCTTGTAGATTACCTAAATGGCGAAAACCCATTTTAATGATTTTGCATTTTTTGAAATTAAATTATTCAGACTGCTGCTATATTACCTATATAACCGTTTATAACCTGTTATGAAAACAACCCTCCGCTACCTGTTGGTACTGATATTTTGCTGTAGCTTGTTTAGCGCCATTGCGCAAACCAAGCGCCTCACCTATTGCAACCCACTCAACCTCGATTATGGTTACACCCCTTTCGAGACCTTTGCAAGCTGGGGAAAGCACCGCGCTACGGCCGACCCAACCATGACTTTGTTTAAAGGCAAATACTACCTTTTCTCTACCAACCAATTCGGCTATTGGTGGAGCGATGATATGCTGAACTGGAACTTTGTTTATCGCAAGTTTGTCCGCCCCTATAATGAAGTAAAAGGCGATGAACTTTGCGCCCCCGCTACGTTGGTTTTGGGCGACACCCTGCTGGTGATCGGATCAACCTATAATAAAGATTTTACCCTATGGATGAGCACCAACCCAACGCGCGACGATTGGAAAGCCGCCAAAGACTATTTTAAAGTAGGTGCCTGGGACCCCGGTATGTTTGCCGATGATGACGGTCGGGTGTACATCTATCACGGATCAAGCAATACCCTCCCATTATACGGACAGGAAATTGACCGCCACACCTTCGAACCCATCGGCCCCAAAAAGGAAATGGTAAAACTCAACCCCGAAGAGCACGGCTGGGAACGTTTCGGCGAGCATAACGATAATGTTTTCCTGCTGCCTTTTATTGAAGGTTCGTGGATGAACAAGTATAAAGGCAAATACTACCTGCAATTCGGCGCCCCGGGTACCGAGCAAAGCGGCTACGGCGATGGCGTTTTTGTGGGCGATAAACCGCTGGGGCCGTTCACCTATCAAAAGCATAACCCATTCTCGTACAAACCGGGCGGCTTTGCCAAAGGTGCCGGCCATGGGGCAACCTGGGCCGATAAATATGGCAACTACTGGCACATCAGCACCATGGGCATCTCGGTAAAAAACAATTTTGAGCGCCGCATAGGTTTCTGGCCGGCGGGTTTTGATAAAGATGGTGTTCTGTACAGCAATACCGCCTACGGCGATTATCCGCATTATTTATCTAACGGACCAGAAGATCACCTAAAAAGCAACTTCACTGGCTGGATGCTCCTCAACTATAATAAACCAGTAGAAGTTTCGTCAACCCTCGGTGCATATGCAGCCAATAACGCCGTCGACGAGGATATCAAAACCTACTGGAGCGCCAAAACCGCCAACAAAGGCGAGTGGCTAAAAACCGACCTCGGCGAGGTAAGTACCATCAACGCCATCCAAATAAACTATGCCGACCAGGATGCCGGCTTTATGGGGAAATCGCAGGGCGTTTATCATCAGTATATAGTTTACTCATCGCTTAACGGCAAAACATGGAAACCATTGATTGACAAAAACAACAACAACAAAGATGTTCCGCATGATTATGTTGAACTGAAAACACCGGCAAAAGCACGCTATATAAAAATGGTAAACCTGCATATGCCCACCGGCAAGTTCGCGCTATCAGGTTTAAGGGTATTTGGAAAAGGCGGTGGTGCAAGGCCGGATACTGTTCAAAACCTAATAGTACTGCGTGGTGATAGCGAACGCCGTAACTCATGGCTTAAATGGAAACCTAATGATAATGCCATAGGGTACACCATTTATTTTGGCATAGCACCCGATAAGTTGTACAGCAGCATGATGGTTTATGGCCGCAATGAGTACTATTTTAATGGGATGGATAAAAGTTTGCCGTACTATTTCCAGATTGAGGCTTTTAATGAAAATGGGATCTCGGCAAGGACTAAGGTTGTGAAGGTGGAATAGCACCTGTATTTACTCACCCCGACACCGCTACGCTTGTCACCCCTCTCTATGCTGCGCATAAAGAGGGGATTTTTTATTTATTTTTATTTTTCCTACCCTCTTTAACCAAAGGTTAGAGAGGGTGATCCAGCGAAGCATAGATCGGGTGAGTAGATTGTGCGCCATACAAGATTACTTTACATTTGGCGTTTCTTATCTTTAAGGAACAAAACTACACCTATGCTAAAAACACTATCTACCCTCATCATAACCCTGTTTTTATTCACCGCTGCCAAAGCACAGCAACAACCTGATAGCACACTCAAAAAATCCCCCATAAAAACAATAACCGATAAACAGTACACTTTACTAATAACCGGCGAGTATTTATTTGATGATATTAACCAGGCGGCCCTGCTTAACCATTACCCCATGCCGGGCGATGCCCTGAAATTTAAAAAAGAGCTTAGTCTTAGCCCTAATCAGGTTACTAAACTCACCCCTATAGCTACCGAACTGCACCGCAAACGCGTTGAAATGGGCAATTTTATTGTCACCAACGAAACCACTTTAGATAAACTGCTAAAAAAAGGCACCGATAACGGCAGCATTATTTTTTATGCTAACCGCTCGGGATTGTACTATGGCGAGCTTAGGAATGCCATTTTGCAGGCTTGTGTAAGCACCGGGAACCTGCTCTCGCCGGGGCAGGTGAGTAAACTGGAAACACTGATAAACCATTAATTGACAATATCCCGTTAGATTTGCTTAATTTAGCGCCTCCAAATTTAATGTATGAAGATTTCATTTGATTTTGAAAAGCCACTGGCTGAACTACAGCAGCAAATTGAAAAGGTAAAACAGGTTGAGGAAAAAAATAAACTCGACATGTCGGCCACCGTTGCCGAACTTGAAGGCAAGCTGGAAGAAGCCAAAAAAGATATATACAGCAACCTTACCGGTTGGCAAAAAGTTCAAATTTCCCGTCACCCCGAAAGGCCTTACACCCTGCAATACATCGAACTGATGTGCGATGATTTTATTGAACTGCATGGCGACCGTACCGTAGGCGATGATAAAGCCATCATTGGCGGTTTCGGTACTTTGAATGGCCAAACCGTAATGTTTATCGGTCACCAAAAAGGCCGTAACACTAAGGAACGCCAGTACCGCAACTTCGGTATGGCTAACCCCGAAGGTTACCGCAAAGCTTTAAGGCTGATGAAAATGGCCGAGAAATTTAACAAGCCTGTTGTTACCCTGATCGATACTCCAGGAGCATTCCCAGGCTTAGAAGCCGAAGAACGTGGACAAGGCGAAGCTATTGCCCGCAACTTATTAGAGATGGCTGTATTGAAAGTACCGGTTATCTGTGTTATCATAGGCGAAGGTGCATCGGGCGGTGCATTGGGTATTGGTATTGGCGATAAAGTGATGATGCTGGATAACTCATGGTATTCGGTGATCTCGCCCGAAAACTGTTCAACCATCCTTTGGAAAACCTGGGAAAATAAAGAACGCGCTGCCGAAGTATTGAAATTAACCTCGACAGAAATGTTAAAAAACAAACTGATTGACGGCGTAATTAAAGAACCACTTGGTGGTGCCCACCAGGATCCGGTTGCAATGGCCAGCATCCTGAAAAAACAATTACTAAAAGATCTAAAAACCCTTTCGGAGAAAAACATCGACGAGCTTGTTGCCGAGCGTATCGACAAGTTCTGCTCGATGGGTGTGGTTAACGAATAATCAGATTTTTTGATTTAGATATTGAAAGAGCTGCCTGCAAGGGCGGCTTTTTTTGTTTGATGGCAAGGCTGCGATATAGTAAGATTTTTAATTACCTCCTTCGGGAGGGGTGTGATGGAATAGTGTTGTGGCATGGAGGGGTTTATGCGCACAACATATTCGTTATGCACGACGCACAAACCCCTCCCTACACCCTCCCAGGGGAGGGAATCGCACTATCCCCGCTCTTTTATTTTCCCGAACGGTCATAGTGCCACCAGAGCAACGAGTTTATTGCAAATTAAATTTAGATTTGCCGTATGCCATCTGCCTACTACGAAGACCAAACTTTTACCAAACTCAGCGCCCGCGAGCTTGGCCCCGGCAATTACGAAAACTGCAAGTTCATCAACTGCGATTTGGCCAACGCCCACCTTTACGGCTTTACTTTTGTTGATTGCCTGTTTGATACCTGCAACCTGCTCCTTGCCGATGTTAGCAGTACCGGCTTGCAAAACATCCGGTTTAAACATAGCAAACTGAGCGGTGTAAACTTTGGCAAAGCCGCCGATTTTTTGTTCGAAGTGCATTTTGAGGATTGTATTTTGGATAATGCCGTTTTCTACAAAAAGAAAAACAAAAAGGCCGTATTTACAGATTGTTCCATGATGGAAACTGATTTTACCGAGGCTGATCTGAGTGATTGCAAATTCAATAACTGTAATCTTAAAAATGCTTTCTTTAGCCGTACGGTACTTAAAAATGCTGATCTGAGTTCGTCGTATAATTTTATTATTGATCCGGATGATAATGTGATCAAAAAAGCAAAGTTCTCGCTGCATGGCCTGCCGGGCTTGCTTGCTAAATATGATATCCGGATAGGATAATATTTTGGCTGCTATTTAGTTAATATCAAATGCAAGCCAGGTACCTGACTTATTAAAAAACAATCGTCATTGCGAGGTACGAAGCAATCGCCCGGAAGCAAATCCGCTCTGTATAGTTCGCGATTGCTTCGTACCTCGCAATGACGACATTTCTATACTTCTTAACCTGAACATAAACCTATGCAAAAAATACTCCTGCTTTTTTCGTTTCTCCTGATTTCAACCGTTGCTTTAGCTCAATCAGATACTTCCATATTTACCAAATTCAACAATTTCAATAACAGCGTTTTAAATGGCGGGATAAAAAAAGCCGAAGCAAAAAAGCAGTTTGAAGATATAATGAGCTATATCAATTCGAAAGAGATGGTACGCAGCGAAGTAGTTATGAACAAGGGACAATGGATATTCCCTTTAAAAGGTTATAAAAGCAGCGCCATAGGCGGAAGTCATGGCAACGGCTATTTTGATAAGGGCTACAAATTTTTAGATGGCAACAAGCACGGTGCCCACCCAGCCCACGATATTTTTATAAACGATCGTAACCAGGATTGTATTGACGACCATACCCAAAAACCGGTGGATGTGCTCGCAGTAGATGAAGGTTGGGTTATTGCCTGTACCAATCAATGGGAGGCTACCAGTAATATGCGTGGCGGAAAATTTATCTGGATCTATCACCCGGCAAGTAAAGTGTTCACCTATTACGCCCACAACAACCAGATTTTTGTAAAACCCGGCGATCACGTAAAACAAGGCCAGAAAATTGCAGAAGTAGGCCGTACCGGTTACAACGCTTACAAAAAGCGTTCACCAACACACCTGCACTTCTCCGAGTTTAAACTGGTGGATGGCGTTCCTGTTCCTTTTAACCCTTATCAACAATTACTTAAAGCCAAAACCTTATGAAAGCCCTGATCACCTGCCTGCTATTATTTTTACATATTAATGCTCCTGCACCCGATAATGTATTGAAGCGATTTGCTGTACCGCAGGGCTATCACCGTGTAGCATCCGCTCCGGGTAGTTTCGGCGCATGGCTACAGGAACTACCGCTTAAACCAACAGGTACGCCAACCAAAACCTACAAAGGTGATATTGCCCGAACAGATGTTTACACCGCCGCCGTTATTGATATGAGCGTTGGTAACCAGGATTTGCAACAATGTGCCGATGCCGTGATGCGCCTGCGTGGTGAATACCTTTATCAACAGAAAAAATACAGTGAAATAAGCTTCAACTTTACCAGTGGCTTTAAATGCGATTATGAGCATTACGCCAAAGGTTACCGTTATAAAAACGATCATTGGGTATTAAAAGCCAAACCCGACTATTCGTACCCAACATTTTTAAACTACATGAACCTGGTGTTCAGCTATGCAGGTACGCTATCCTTACAAAAAGAACTAAAAACAGTTACCAACCCCGCCGAGGTTAAAGCGGGCGATGTGTTTATCCACGGAGGATCGCCTGGGCATTGTTTTATTGTGCTTGATGTGGTGGAGAACGCAGCCCACCAAAAGCAATTTTTACTGGCTCAGAGTTTTATGCCGGCACAAAATATCCAGGTGTTGAAATACGATTCGCCCTGGTTTGCTATGGATAAGCATAGCGGGATACTTTATGGGGAATTGATCAGCAAGGATTATTTGAAGCGGTTTTGATTTTAGCCTTGTATCCCCACAACGTCATTGCGAGGCACGAAGCAATCCCCGACTTACAGAGCGGCCCTGTATAGTTCGCGATTGCTTCGTGCCTCGCAATGACGTGGCTGAGAGTAATTGAAGTTACCTTTTTTCCACCCTATCATAAAACCCGCCGAAACTATTCAACTTCACAGCATCTTCATTGAAAAAATCGCCGGGGAAGCCTAATTCAATAGCACTCACCTCGTTTAGTTTTTGAATATGTTCGGCGCTTAGTTTGGTATCTACGGCTTTCAGGTTATCGTTTAGCTGCTCCAACTTGGTGGCGCCTACAATAGGGATACAGCTTAGGTCTCGGTCCATCATCCATTGCAGGGCAACGTGGCTTTCTGATACGCCTAATTCGGCTGCTATTTCGACTACTGCTTCAGTTATTTTGATGGCGCGATCGTTTCGGCGGTTGCTCTCGGGTTTTACCCTGCCTTGTTCTCCACGGAGGTATTTGCCGGTTAGTGCGCCTCCTGCTAATGGGGCCCATGGGGTTACCGTCATGCCGTAGTGTTTGGCCATCGGCAGTAATTCACGCTCGGCAGTGCGGGCCAGCAGGCTGTATTCAACCTGTAAGGCTATGAACTGGCTCCAGCCCATCAGCTCGGCAAGGGTATTGCCCTTTGATACTACCCAGGCGGGGGTATCGCTGATGGCGGCATAATTTACTTTACCTTGCCTAATCAGGTCGTCCAATCCACGCAGCACCTCATCAATAGGCGTAATATTATCCCATATGTGCAGGTACAGCACATCAATAAAATCAGTTTTTAAGCGTTTCAGGCTTTCTTCAACGCTGCGCATCATGTTTTTGCGGTTATTGCCCGATGCGTTGGGGTTGGTAGTATTATCTTTCAGGGTGTATTTGGTGGCCAACACAAAATAATCCCGATCATTGTTACTTAGGTATTCGCCGATGATCTTTTCGCTGGTTCCCAACTTATACACGTTGGCCGTATCTATAAAATTGCCGCCTGCATTGGCAAAGGCATCCATGATGGAAAAGCTGCCTTCTTTATCTGCTCCCCAGCCTGCTTCGGTACCAAAGCCCATAGCGCCAAGGCATAGTTCAGAAACTTTAAGGCCCGATCGACCTAATAATTTGTAGTTCATATGTGGTGATGTTATTTTATCTATAAAGCTATGCAGCTGTGCCGTTTCGCTTGTAATTATCAAAAGCAGCAATACGTCCGTTATCAAACAATCCCGTTAGCTGCTTTGTACTATTTAATACATTGCTAATATACCAAATTATGAAAATCATCACCCTCCATACCACTACCGATCTGAGTCAGCTTTACCTGTTATTGCAGGAAAAACTAAACCCATTGTTTCATGAGCAACGCCAAAGCGATATTAATTTCCAGGTTAAGCTAAACGGCGAAGCTATCGAGATCTCGCAACCTGAACTTTATGACGGCGCGCTTTTCAGCATTGCTATTAATGGGGATGAACTTTGGATAACCCGTAATGAACATTATGTAGATGATGTAAACTCGCTTACTATCGAATCGATATTGAATGATCTGTTTGCTGATGCTTCGGGGAATTTAGGAACGGATCTGGTGCAGGAGGGGTAAAAGCTGAAGGTTTAATGCGGAAAGGCGAAAGACTCGCAACAATATAGTTTAGCTTATGGTCGGCTTTCAGAAGAAATAAAAAGCGGGGGGGAGTGTGCAATTCCCTCCCTTGGGAGGGTGTAGGGAGGGGTTTTACGCCCTGCAAAACAACTATGCAAGACGTATAAACCCCTCCCTGCCACTGCACAATCCAACCGCACCCCTCCCGAGGGAGGGAATTAAAAAATCTTCCGAACAGCTATGGTAAAAAAACCAACCACGGGCTGAACGACGTGTTGAGTATTCTTTGCGACTTGGCGCCTTTGCGTGCTTATAAAACCTCAACCTAACGTATTTTAAAAGAAATATGTTAGCTTTATTATAAAACCTCGTCCTATGCCTAAAATATACTACCTGCTTTTATTATTTATATTTTCTGCATTTACCTTAAAAGCGCAATTACCTGCGGGCGTAAAAGGCGAGCCGGTGGTGGTCAATCGCGATACCCTGTTTAAATTCTATGCACCCCAAGGCTTATTTGATCCTAAAGAGCGTGCCGGAATAGTTACCAAACGCATCGAAGCGTTAATGAGCCGGATAGATTTTAACCCGGATTCACTCACGCTTAAAAACGACACATCGATCTCAATAATAACCTATAACGGGCAGATGATAATGGGTGTTAACAACATCGACGCATCCTACTCCGAACTGACCAGACCTCAGCTTGCTGCCAGTTATCTATCCATATTAAAAAACAAACTGGGCAATATTTTTGAAAACAACAGCCTTAAACAGTTAACCATTAACGTACTCGAAGCAACCGCGGTAATAGTACTGCTTCTTTTGCTCATCTATATTATCAACAGGATTTTTAGATGGATCAAGCTCAGGGTATTATTAAATTGGGAAAGTCGCATCGGCAGGCATGCTGCTAAGGGTGCACCGGCTGCTTATGCATCAAGGTTGCTTCCGTTTATTAGCGGTTTGGTTAATGTTGGCAGGTTGCTTATTATACTGCTGTTGGTTTATCTGGCCTTGCCGTTATTGTTTTATATATTTCCGTCATCACAGCCTATTGCCACGCAACTGATAGGGTTTGTTGTCCGTCCGCTAAAAGGTATCGTACTTGCGGCCATACATTTTATACCTAACCTGCTTACCATAACGGTTATTTATTTGGTTACCCGGTATATTGTAAAGCTGGTGAAATTTATAGCCAACGAGATCAGCAACGGAGGCATCACGCTAAACGGTTTTTATCCTGAATGGGCTATCCCTACCTACAATATAATCCGCGTGCTGATGTATGCTTTTATGTTTATTGTGATTTTTCCTTATTTGCCGGGTTCACAATCGAAGGTATTTCAGGGCGTTACTGTATTTATAGGTGTATTGTTTTCATTGGGATCATCGTCGGCAATCTCAAACCTTGTATCGGGTATTGTGCTTACCTATATGCGCCCCTTCAAAATTGGGGATAGGATAAAAGTTGGGGATATTATGGGCGATGTGATTGAGAAAAACCTGCTGGTAACCCGTGTACGTACCATTAAAAATGAGGATATCACCGTACCTAACGCCACTATTTTAAGTGGTGCTACCATCAATTATACATCATCGGCAAAAACATTAGGTTTGATATTAAACACCAGCGTTACCATTGGTTATGATGCGGCCTGGCAAACTGTATATGGGCTGCTGATCAGCGCCGCCGAAGCTACTGAAGGCATTTTACCCGAGCCTAAACCCTTTGTGCTGCAAACAGCTCTTAATGATTTTAACGTAAGCTACCAGATAAACGCCTATACCGATCATCCTGCTAAAATGGCTGTTATTTATTCGCAGTTGTACCAAAACATACAGGATAAGTTTAATGAAGCTGGGGTTGAGATCATGTCGCCGCATTTTACTGCTGTGCGTGATGGTAACCAGATCCAACTTCCTGAAAATTATATTGCGGAAGAGTATAAAAAGCCGGGGTTTAAGATTGAGAAGGAAGATTAGGGAATCTGAAATTATTGAAGCAGATAGCCTCGCTTAAAGAAGGAGACACCTACGGAGTCAGGAATCCCCTTACATTTTTGCTATAAACACGGTACTCCTACGGAGTGTTACTGAGCATTTTCAGCACTCCGTAGGAGTATCGTGTTTATAGTATTGTTTTTTAAAGCTTAAAGGCTCCGTAGGTGCCTCCTATATTAAAGCAGTTACCCGTTAATCCAGGTAAACTTGTATTCCAGCATTGGGTTTTTCATGCGTTCTGCTACGCGTAATAAACGGTTTGGCAGGTTCATTATATAGTCGCGGGCTTTTTCGCCGGCTTCGTCAAGGCCGGTTACGCTTTCTATGTGCCAGTCTTCAATTAATTCTTTCAGGATATCAACATAGTCGATAGCGGTGTAGATGCCTAAACGTTGTGCTGCATCGGTAAAGTGACCAAAAGTTTGGCCTACCTTTAAACCAACCTCGCGCAGGAAGTGCGCAGGCATTACAATCTTTTTGCGCATCATATCCTCAAAAGCTATCATGGCTTCGCTCGGATCTACCTCAAATATTTTTTCGATAAAGTATTTGTAAGCTTTAGCGTGGCGTGCCTCATCAGATGCGATAACGCCGCACATTTTTGATAGCAGCGTATCACCATATTTTTTGGCCTGCGATGCTACACGGCGGTGTGATACGTTGGTTGCCAACTCCTGGAAGGAAGTGTAAATAAAGTTACGGTAAGGATCATGACCGGTACCGATATCAAAGCCATCGGCAATAAGGTACTGGGTGGAGATCTCCATCATGCGCATATTAACACGGCCTGATAGATAAAGGTATTTGTTAAGCAGATCGCCGTGACGGTTTTCTTCGCCGGTCCAATGTCGGGTCCAGCGCATCCAGCCACCTTCTTCATTATCTGATACACCTTGTACCATGGTTAACCACGACTCGTAAGTAGGCAAAGCCTCTTCGGTAATGGTATCGCCAATTAATACAGCAATCAGATCATAAGATAAACCTGCCGCGCTTTCCTGCAGTTCTTTGATCTCGCTAAAAAATGAATCTCTTGAAGAATCAGGCAAAAAATCAGAAGGCTGCCAGATAGTATCAATGGGCTTTAAATACTCATTGATCTTTTCTAACATGAACTTCTCAATGTGCACCATTACTTCTCTGCGCTTTTCAACAAAAAATTCCATAAAACAGGTATGTTAATCCGCAAAGGTAACATTATTTGTAACAATAATGTTTACCATTTTCAGGGCTTATTACTAATTGCGTCCCTCATACACGATGACAGCGTTTGCATCGTTGGTTTACCATTAAATAACGAAAAAGTACCGTTATAATCCCAAAGCATGCCGGGAATATCCAGCCGCTTCAAAGCCTTCCTCACGGCCTTGATATAACGGCAGCGGCTATCCAGATCGGCGTACTTATTATATACCCCGTACTCGCCGCAAATTATGGGTACATCGTACTTTAGGGCCCAGTTTTTTACTATCTGCAATTTATCATTTATTGATTGCTCGTTACCATCGCGCGGGTACATGCGGTAGTTACTTTCTCCGGGGGTGTTTTTTGCCTTTGGGTTAAGTATAGGAAAATTTTCCGCATTATAAGGAAATGATACCCCGGTGGTAGCAACCTGATCGCCTACCCACGCGGCACCCTGGTGGGTAAAAAAGAAAGGTTCGTAGTAGTGAAAGGTGTAAATAATGTTATCATCTGCCAGTCTTTCAAACCTGCTGAGCTCATAAATGCTGTTATAGTTTGATGCGCCCACAATTAGCGTGCGCTGCTTATCAACTTTGCGAATTGCGGTGACAATATTGTATGCGGCATCTTTCCACACTTTGGGGTTAATATGGGGCGGTTCGTTGTAGATCTCGAAAAACAGGTTATCGCGACTTGCATTTTTATACCTTTTAGTTAATTTTAGCCACAAATTGATGATTTGAGGTGTTTCAGTAAGATAATTATTATCGCTTAACTGGCCGTAATGATAGTCTATTACCAATTTAAACCCGTAGGTATCACACAGCTTAATTACATTATCTATATAGGTAAATAGTTGCGCCTGGGTAATTTTTGAACTGAAGGAGGTGAAAGCAACCGGCAACCTGATGCTTTTAAAGCCAAGTTTTTTAAGCAAAATAAAGTCGGCTTTGGTTGGGGCGTTTTTGGCGAGGCTGTCTTCATTCCAGGTTTGTTCGAGCCAGGAAATGCTGATACCGTTGTTTAAACTTTTGGCACGTGCAAAAGCAAGCAGCCTTGCTGATTGGGTAATTGGACTACTTTTTGCAAACGAGTTTATTACTATTAGGAATATTGACAACAAACCTATTTGAACTATCGTATAACGAATATTTTTGTTAACCAATATTTTAACTGATTTAATCAACAACGGCCTTAATTTTTAATTACAATTCAAGATAACGAATAATGTTTGTTCAAATTACTAACGAAGAATTAATTAAAGAGACCGCAAAAAAAGCGTGGTATCAAACTAACAATATAATCTGGACAATTATATTCCTCTATCCCCTGTTTAGTATTGTTGATTTTATCTATCTAAATAACTACTGGATCCAGTTTTTCCTCATCCGCGTTATAACTATTTTGATAATTTACGGGCTTTTCAGCTTTTTTCAGCATAAAAAATTCAGTTACCGCATATTGCTGCACATCAGCTTCTTTATGCTCTCCACCACATCGGCTGTACTTTGTAATATTGTAAACATCCAGTTTTTAACCGTTTACTTTTTGCTGTTTGCCACTATTATTTTGTTTTTTAACCTACAGGTTTTTTGGGAGCCATTAAACTCTATTATCCAAACATTGATGGCACTTTTGCTGCTGGCTATTTTCTTTAACCAGTTAAGCGAGTACAATCTTGATTTGGTATTGAGCAATGGCGGGCAGGTGTTTTTTATCATCGCGGCTATTTCGTGTTTAATCCCTGGTGCCAGGTATAAAGTGATCCAGCGCGAGGTGAAATCGCAGATCATGATCGAAAAATCTAACGAGCAATTGAAGGTTCAAAATCAGGATATCAACGAAAAAAATAACCTTATTGATATGCAGTACGAGCAGCTGCGTAAACTGGATAGCCAGAAAAACAGCTTTATCAATATTGCAGGTCACGATTTAAAAAACCTCATCGGCTCGATAGTGATGAGTAATAATATGATCAAGGAAGAGGATTTTCGCCTCAGTACCGATCAGAAAGAGTTTGTAGGCTATATCTCCGAATCGGCCGAGAAAATGCAGTATATGCTTAACCGCCTGATGGATGTTAAGGAGATCGAATCGCCGGAGATGAAGTTTAACAACGAGATATTTGATATCAACGTTGAGGTTAACCACGTATTTAAAGGCCTGTATGAAACCGCCCAGATGAAAAACATCCACCTGGTTGATAACATTTTGAAACTGCCTTTAAACGTACGTTTGGATAAAGTATTTACAGGCCAGGTATTCCAAAACCTGTTATCGAACGCTATTAAGTTTTCGCAAACCAATAACAGCATCAGGGTAGTAACCAGCTTACAACGCCAGAAATTTGTTTTCGAGATCATTGATGAGGGGATAGCCATCGGTCAGCAAGAGTTGGATATGATGTTTAACAAGCTTAAAACCCTTAATGATACCCATGGTGTTACCGAAAGCCGTTTAGGTTTGGGTTTATCGATAGCTAAACTAATGACGCAGGAAATGGGCGGCGAGCTTAGCTACCGCAGCGACGACAATGGCAATTATTTCAGAGTTGAATTTTACGTAATAAATTAACATTTATAAATCAATGAATAAGTTTTTTACCTTATTAGCCTTTATCTTCCTATTCAGCACAGCTTCATGGGGCCAGGGTAACACTATCGCGTCCTTCAAATCGTACGGGCACGAAGATGATGTGATTTACGGCATGAGCGGGGCCACTTCATTTTATTTTAAGATCACCCCTTTAACCGAAATGAATGGCAGCAAGCTGGTTCTGTATTTTGAACCATCGCAGGCTATAATGAAATCACGTTCATACATTAACCTGGTTATTAATAACAAACCGGCGTATAGCATGCAGTTAGGGCCCGATTCGATCCAGAAGATCACCCTAAACCTTAGCCGTGCCGATTTAAGCGCCGATAAGTTTTTAAAGATCCAGATCAAAACGTTACTGACCATTACTGATGATCAGTGCCGCGATCTGGATAACCCTGCCATGTGGTTAAAGGTTAAAAACTATTCATACCTATCATTGGTAAAAAGCAACAAAAACTTTTTTGATAACGTAAATATTAGCAACTGCTTCGATTCGAAAAAAGCAATTGTATATCCATCAAACCCTACCCTGCACGATTTAAAGGCCGTTGCATGGGCTTATTCAAGGTTAAAAAAGACTCAAACACGTGATATTGTAGTTTACGAAGAAAGTAAACTACCAGATACCGTACGTAACTACATCCGCGTAGGTAACGCAGGTACATTATCTGCCGAGCAACATGATGCCGTAAAAGTTGCCCCTCAAGCTGGTCAGGGCCTTTTTTATCTGCATAAATCAATCAGCACCATTACAGATTCTATTGTTCATATGGTAGAGGTTAAAGGTCAGCTGGTACCGGTTAAATCTGTAACATCAGAGCAAGCCCCTAAAGAGGTATTGTACATTACCGGTGGCGATGATACCGGTTACGAGCGTGCTATTACCGCTTTAGGTAACATGAACGTATTGAACTCAACCTACGGCGATTACCTGTTAATTAACGAGGCTCAAAATACCTTCTTCAAAACTATCGACGAGAACCGCTCAAAACTATCGCTTAAACAAATTGGCGGTGTTAGCGATTTCTTATCAGGTATCGGCTCATTAAAAAGCGCTTACAGCTTTAAAAACAGCGACTTTAGCTTTACCCCTAAAGAGGTGGAGATCCGCTTTATTGCCAACTACAGCGCTTTGCAGCCTGGCGACCGCGGTTTCTTCAATATCTACCTTAATGGTTTATTGATCAGCAGCGAAAAACTGGATGCATCAGGCAAACTGAACAGCTCTATCACTATTAACCGCTATCAGCACCATAAATACAACACGCTGGAGGCCGAATTTAGGTTTTACCCTATTACCGGTAACTGTAAAAACAGCTTCACCAACTTTTTTGCCGAGGTTGACGTTGATAAATCATACCTCGAATCAAAAAACCCTTTCATCACCAGCGACCTAAGCTTCTACCAATATCCTGAAGCATTTAACAGCGGTACCACCCGTATAGTAGTGAGCGAAAAATACGCTAAGTATGCCGCTGCTGCCATGGGCGAGATCATTTATGAGTTGAACAACAACATCAACGCCAACAACTTCCCTGAGTTTGTTTACTCTAAAGATGTTGATCCGACTAACGATTTGAAAAAATACAACATCATAGCCCTGTTATCAAAAGATGATAAACTGCTTGATGAGTTTCCGGATGCGCCTATTAAGTTTAACCGCGATTTCAGGTTGTATAATACCGATAATAACAAACCGGTTTACTCCCTGTCGGATACCGTATCTAACGGTTTAGCACAGATCTTTTACGGTAGAAGTAACAACGCTACCCTGGTGCTAACCGCCACCGGCGAGCATGTTGCCGAAGCATTCCTTGCTGCATCGCGTTCTATTACCGAGCAGTTATCAACCCTGTCAAGCAACGTTTGTATCTCGGATGTTAACTCCAACAAATACCTGTTCAACATCAACAAATCCAGCGAAAACCTGGAGTATATCGATACCAAAAGCGGTTTAACCCGTTTCTGGGATAGCTATAACCTGTACATTTTGCTGGGTATCCTGATCCTGATCCTGCTTTCGTTCCTGTACGTACGCTCGAAAGTTCAAAAATCGCAGGAACTGTTTAACGATTAGCCTCACCCTACCCTCTCCAGAGGAGACTTTGGCCTCACCCTGCCCTCTCCAAAGGAGAGGGTTCTAAAAAATCAGGAAGCTTAATTCCCCTCCTTTGCAGAGGAATTAGGTGAGGCTCTTTGCAAAGGAGAGTGTTTTTAAAATAATGAAGCCAATTCCTCTTCTTTGGAGAGGATAATAAATTAAACCAAAATCCTCTCCTTTGGAGAGGATTTAATAAAAATGGAGCTTAAGTCCTCTCCTTTGGAGAGGATTTAGGTGAGGCAAATATGCAAACACTGAGTATTTCAATTCCCGAAATGTTGGTTGCCGATGGGTTCATTTCCCACGCCGACCAGGAAAAGATCCATGCTTTTTCTGAACGCTCGGGTATGTCATACCTCAAAATAGCCCTTAACTTCGGCTATATCTCCCGCAAAAACTTCGAACGCTCTATCACCAACGCAGGTTATAACTTTGCTGAAATTCGTGAAGAAGCCTTTGATAAAGAAGTACTCGCCAAAGTAGACCTCAAGTTTGCCAACGATCAGCTGGGCCTGCCCCTCCGTATCGAAAACAACCGGGTGGTTACCATTATGGCCGACCCAAGCAACGAGCTTTTCCTCGATTTTGTTCGCTTTACCTTCGATCTCGAGCCGGAAGTTATCGTAGCATCCGACCTTGAAGTAACCTGGCTAAGCCACAAACTCATCGGCGAAAAATATGTAAAAGCCTCCGTTTTTGAACTCCTAAAGCGCGACCCTAAAAGCTCGGCCTCAACCACTTTTACCACCCCGCAGCTGGTGTTTATCTTCGCGCTCATCATGCTGATCACCATCGGCCTGTTCCTCAACTTTAAAAACGTATCCATCGGGTTAAACGTAGCTATCAGCGCGTTCTTTTTGGTGGCTATTGTGTTTAAGTTGTTCCTTGCATTGGTTGGTTCGCGGTTCGAGTTGCACCAGGCTGTTACTAAGGATGATCTGCGTAAAATAGTACACGATGAACTGCCGGTTTACACCATCCTGCTGCCGGTTTATAAAGAAGATAAGCTGATTAAAAAACTCATCTGGAACTTACAGAGTTTGGATTATCCGCGCGAGCAGCTGGATATTAAACTGCTGATTGAGGAAGATGATAACAAAACCCTGGGCGCGGTTAAAAACCTCGATTTCCCGGCCGTGTTTGAGGTTATTGTGGTGCCCTTCCACATGCCTAAAACCAAGCCGAAGGCCTGTAACTACGGTCTGCATTTCTCTCGTGGTAAATACCTTACTATTTACGATGCCGAGGATATTCCCGATACCGATCAGCTTAAAAAAGTGGTGGCCCTGTTTCATAAACTGCCATCAAACTATATTTGTATCCAAAGCGCGCTAAACTACTTTAACCGTAACGAGAACTTCCTTACCCGTATGTTTACCCTCGAGTATTCGTACTGGTTTGATTATATGCTGCCCGGTTTAGATACGCTTGACATCCCCATCCCGCTTGGCGGCACCAGTAACCACTTTAAAATGGACGTGCTGGTTGAGCTTGGCGCCTGGGACCCCTTCAACGTAACCGAAGATGCCGACCTTGGCGTGCGCGCCTATGCCAAAGGCTATAAAGTAGCCATTGTAAACTCCACTACCTACGAAGAAGCCAACAACCACTTCTGGAACTGGATCCGCCAGCGTTCGCGCTGGATTAAGGGATACATGCAAACCTACCTGGTACACATGCGTAACCCAATAGCGCTTATCCGCAAAATTGGCTGGAAAGGCTTCCTGGGCTTTAACTTTTTTATCGGCGCTACATCAGCAACGTTTTTAATATACCCCATATTGCTGGGCATATTTGTATGCTACCTGATATTCGATTTTTCAACCATCCGCAGTTTGTTTCCAGATTGGGTGCTGTTCATCTCCATATTTAACCTCATGGTAGGTAATATCCTCATGATATATATCAACATGATGGCCGTGTTTAAACGCCGCTTTTTCGAGCTTATTTTGTTTGCCATTGCCAGCCCTATTTACTGGTTAATGCACTCAATAGCCGCCTATATGGGCCTTTACCAGCTCATCACCAATCCGTTTTACTGGGAAAAAACCAACCACGGCTTAAGTAAGGTTAATAACCCAACCAACGTTGTTAAATGAAAATTACCAAAAGTACATACCTGTTTTTATTTTCGCTGGTACTTGCAGCCTGGTACCTCATTATAGGCGTATACCTTAATAAACTGGGCTATTACAACCAGGAAAGCCTGTTTTATATCGAAAAAACCAAAATAGTTTTCGAGGGGCTGGGCAACCGCCTAAAAGTAATGGGCTTAACAGCACCGCTGCTGCCCTTTTACTCTACCTTTATATTTTCAACCATTAACAGCTACCTTGCCCCGGTAATAGCATCGGCGCTGGGTACGGCGGGTTTGTTTTACCTCATATCGCGCTCGTTCGTTATCCGCGTTAAGGATGATTTTTATTTGGTGATGCTGGCCTTTCTGTTTTTACTGCATCCCGGCATATTATACATGGCCTGCTCTGGCAAAGCCATTTATTTGGTGGTAGCCTTTGTGTACCTGTTTTTTTTAAACCTGTTAAAGTTTTACCGCTCAAACACCACCTTCCACGTATCTGTAGCCAGTATGTGTTTGGTAATGCTCATTTTTTGCGATTACCGCTTTATCTGGCTCACGCTGTTCTTCATTCCGCTGGTGTTATCCATTACGCTGGCCAGCTTAAACCTGGGCGAAAAGGAATCCATTTTCCGTTTGTTTATGAGTTTCAACAGCCCATCATTAAGGCGTAAGCTCATCAATAAAACGTTTGCCATTTACGTAATTTTGTTTGTGCTGCCCATAGCATCGTTAATATGTTATAAGCTGTTAAACCAAACCCATGCCTCGGATTTAAATTACTTTAGCGAAAGTCCGCTGGCTACCTGGACGGTTTTGGTTGATAAACTGAACTACGATACCACCTCAACCGCCGTAAACTACCAACTGCCCGAACTCAGCATCCTGATATCGTTACGGATCCTGTGTTTTTGTCCGCTGATACTGTTTGGCCTGTACCTGCTGCGCGAAAGTACTTACCATGTACTCACCATATTAACCCTGTTTGGCTTTGTTGAGTTTTTGCACATCAAATACGATAAGCTTTTCCTCACCTACCAGTACTACCTTATATTTTTATTTGCCGCCCTGCTGTGCATGATTTTTAAGGTACACACCATCCGCAAAAAAACAACAGTTAAAATAGGCCTCAGCCTGGTAATACTGCTACAGCTATACACCGGCTACATATTTCTGAAAAACTCGTTAATAACAGACGAGCGCCGCTTTATCACCACCCTAACCGAGCGTCAGCCGGTATCAGATCAGGCCGAAAGCCAGGAAATAGCCAAATACATTAACAGCCTGCCTACAGGCATGCACATCCTGATGGACGATGCCGTAGCCTACCCAATAGCCGCATTTACCAATAACGTAAAGCAACTCACCCTGCCCTACCAGTTGGAGCAGTTTCTGAGCGCCATAGAAACCCCATACCGTTACGACGATTACATACTGATAGCCACCCCCAAAAACCCCTTCACCGGCTATACCCAACTCAACGACAAATACATCCCCGAAATTCGCCGCCTAAACAGCGGTATCAACTACAAACGCGTGTACGAAACCGACGATTGGATTTTGTATAAGGTTGTAGCGATGCAGTAATCAGTTGGCAGGTTACCCCTCATGTCATTGCGAGGCACGAAGCAATCGCACGGAAGCCGAGCGGCCATGCAAATCCTCCCTGTAAAGTTCGCGATTGCTTCGTACCTCGCAATGACGTGGGGAATAAACTCACTGCAAACCCATAACTGCAAACTGACTAAGGGCGTTGCCTGCGGCCCGGGCTTTACGCTACAAATCCTCGCCCCGGCCATTGCGCCCGAAGGCCTGCACGGGCTGTGGGTTTTCCGCTGCAATCCCTAACGCGGCCTACGCGCAGAGGCCAGATATTACTATAATATTAGGTATTTATAAAAATGATACTATATTTATAAAACCTTATTTAGCTAATGAATCAAAACCCCGAACAAATAGCCCGCGATCATATTGATAAGCAATTGGAAGCTTGCGGTTGGATAGTTCAGGGCAAAAAGCAAAGTAATATTAGCGCCGGTGTTGGCGTAGCCATACGCGAATACCAAACCGAAACCGGCCCTGCTGATTATATATTATTTGTAGATAAAAAACCGGTTGGCGTAATTGAGGCTAAACGTGAAGATGAAGGCTACAAACTGATTGTTGCTGAAGAGCAATCTGCCGAGTACGCCAAGGCCAAACTCAAATATCTTAATAATGACTCGCTGCCGTTTGTTTACGAAAGCACAGGCGAACTAACCCGCTTTACTGATTATCGCGATCCTAAACCACGCTCACGGGCTGTTTTTACATTTCACCGTCCCGAAACTTTTCAGCAATGGATAAAGGAAGGCCGCACTTTGCGCAGCCGCTTGCATGATACGCCGGTTTTAGAAACCGATGGCCTTCGCGATTGCCAGGTAACTGCCATAACAGGAGTTGAAAAATCATTTAAAGAAAACCGCCCTAAAGCGCTGATACAAATGGCGACAGGATCGGGCAAAACATTTACTGCCATATCATTTATTTACCGGCTGTTAAAATATGCCAAAGCCAAAAAGGTTTTATTTTTGGTTGATACCAAAAACCTTGGCGAACAGGCCGAACAGGAATTTAAACGCTATCAACCACAGGATGATAACCGCTTATTTCCGGAACTTTATGGCGTTACCCGCTTAAGCAGTTCATTTATCCCTAATGATAGCCAGGTTTATATCAGTACTATCCAACGACTTTACTCTATTTTAAAGGGAAGTGAGTTGGATGAACGCGACGAAGAACAAAACCCTAATGAAAAAAAGTGGGTAGCTAAAGAACCTCTGCCCGTAGTTTATAATCAGAAAATACCAATGGAGTTTTTTGATTTTGTGGTGGTTGATGAATGTCACCGAAGTATATATAACTTGTGGAAACAGGTGTTGGATTACTTTGATGCTTTTCAGATAGGTTTAACAGCCACACCCGATAACCGCACCTTTGGTTATTTTAACCAAAACCTGGTTTGCGATTACGGCTATCAAAAAGCCGTTGAAGATGGGGTGCTTGTGCCCTACAACGTGTTTGAAATTGTTACCAAAATAACACAGCAAGGCTCAAAAATTGAACTTGGCGAATATATAGGTAGGCGTGAAAAACTTACCCGCAAGCAATTTTGGAATACGCTGGATGAGGATGTAGAATACAGCGCCAAACAACTGGATGATAAAGTAGTAAACCCAAACCAACTGCGGTTAATTATTAAAGCAGTAAAAGAGCAACTGCCTGTAATGTTTCCAGACAGGATTACACCTGCTACTGCAACTACGCCCGAAACATTCGAGGTGCCCAAAATGCTGATATTTGCAAAAAGCGATAGCCACGCCGATGATATCATTAATTTAGTACGCGAAGAATTTGCCGAAGAAAATAAGTTTTGCAAAAAGATAACTTACCGCAGCGAGGAAGATCCTAAAAGCATTCTACAGCAATTCCGCAATAGTTACTACCCGCGGGTTGCTGTTACCGTTGATATGATTGCTACCGGTACCGACATACGCCCGTTGGAAGTATTGCTGTTTATGCGCGATGTAAAAAGCAAAAGCTATTACGAGCAAATGAAAGGCCGTGGTACACGTACCTGTAGCATTGAAGAACTGAAACTTACCGGCACCCCGGCTGCAAAATTCACTAAAGATCATTTTGTAATTATAGATGCCATTGGTGTTGAAAAAAGCCAGAAAACCGATAGTCGCCCTTTAGAGAAAAAGCCAGGTTTATCGCTTAAAGAAATGATTGAAAGTGTACACATGGGCAATACCGACGAGGATATGCTTACCACACTGGCCAACCGCCTTATCCGTTTGGATAAACTGATTAACGAAAAAGAGAAAATAACCTTTGCAGAAAAGGCCGAAGGCCAAACAATTACTCATGTAGTTAAGCAACTGCTTAATGCGCATGATGCGGATACCTTAGATAACATTCGCCGCGAAATTGACAGGCAAATGCCCGGCGCAGCACCTGTAGATAAAGAAGCCGCTTTTAACGTACAACACAATGCCTTAATTGAACAGGCCACACAGGTGTTTAACAGTTTCGATCTGCGTAATTATATTATTGATATCCGTAAACAGTACGACCAGGTAATTGACCACATAAATCCCGACGAATTATTAAACATAGGTTGGGTAAAAGATAATACCGCCATAGCCGAAAGCCTGGTGCAGGATTTTAAAACCTGGATAGCAGAAAACATAACCGAAATTACTGCCCTGCAATTATTTTATGGTCAACCTTACCAAAGGCGTACCCTTACGTATAAAATGATAAAGGATTTGGCCGAAACAATAAAGGTAACCAAGCCATTGTTGGCCCCACTTAATATTTGGCGTGCTTTTGCCCAACTGGAAAAAGTAAATGACCAGCCAAAAAATGAATTAATAGCCTTAGTTTCGCTGCTCCGTAAAATAAGCGGGATTGATGAAAGTTTAACAACCTATGATAAAACGGTTGATATTAACTTTCAGCAATGGGTATTTAGTAAACAGGCCGGTGCAGCAGTTAAATTTAACGACGAGCAGATGCAATGGCTGCGCATGATTAAAGATTATATAGCATCAAGCTTTCATGTGGAGCAGGATGATTTTGAACTCGATCCGTTTAATAAACAAGGGGGATTGGGTAAAATGTGGCAGTTGTTTGGCAATAGTACCGGCGAAATAATTAATGAATTAAACGAAGTATTAGCGGCATAATGGATAAGAATATGGAATTGCCGGAAGGGTGGGTATGGGAACCATTGGGCAACTTGGTTGACAACCCTAAGCAAGATCTTGTGGATGGCCCATTTGGGTCTAATCTTAAAGCGGATGAATATATTGAAGATGGCGTCCCAGTTTTTAAAATTCAAAATATCAAAGCTGGGAGGTTTATTGACAAGAAAATTTCGTTTATAAGTGAGATAAAAGCACAATCTTTGATTAGACATTCATTTAAATCTGGAGATCTAATTATAACCAAATTGGGCGAGCCTTTGGGTTTATGCTGTAAAGTACCCGATAATTATCCATTCGGAATAATAGTTGCAGACTTGATGCGATTACGTCCAAGTAAATTAAAAGTCGTTGATCAATATTTAGTATATGTGATTAATAGTGAAATAGTGCAGAGTCAATTTAAGCTAATTACTAAAGGTACGACGAGAGCCAGGGTTAATTTGACTATTGTTCGAGACATAAAAATCCCGATCCCCAAATTAGAAATACAAAAAAAAATATTAGAGAAAATAGAAGAACTTTTCAGCGAACTTGATAAAGGTATTGAAAATTTAAAAACAGCACAGAAACAACTTAAGGTTTACAGGCAGGCGGTTTTAAAGTGGGCTTTTGAGGGTAGGTTGACAAATGAAAATGTAAAGGATGGGGAATTGCCGGAGGGTTGGAAGTGGGTCACATTTTCTGATGTTTGTTATAAAATTGGCGACATTGATCATAAAATGCCAAAAACAACGCCGACTGGATATCCTTATCTTTCCACTAAAGATTTTTCAGACGATTTGAAAATATCTTTTGATCATGCCAAATTTATAAGCAAAGAAGATTATTTAGCTCTTTCAAGAAAGATAAAACCCGAGTATGGCGACATTATCTTTCCTCGCTATGGAACCATAGGAAAAAATATATTAATAGATTTCAAAAAGGATTTTTTAGTTTCCTATTCATGTGCGATCATTAAGCCCAATACAAATATCGTAATTGCTAAATACTTATACCTTTATTCTCTATCACCTCATACCACAAACGAAATTAGGAATTATGTTGTTGAAACTACTCAGGCTAATATAGGTATTGCTTCTATAAAAAAATTCCGTCTGTCACTTCCATCATTAAACGAACAACAAAATGTAGTGCAGTCTCTCGAAAGCCGTTTAAGTGTCTGTGATAAAATAGAAGAAAGCATAACTAACAGCCTGCGGCAAGCCGAAGCTTTACGGCAAACTATTTTAAAAAAGGCGTTTGAAGGTAAACTTGTAAAAACTATCAAGCAACCCTTAGAGGCTAAAATAGTATCAATTGAAAATAATGATAACTGGCAACGAAAGGTATTGGCAGGTCATATCATTTATGCATTTCAAAAAGGTGGCTATGTCGGCCGTACCAAACTTCAAAAAATATTATACCTGTGTGAGCAACATGCCCAATTGGATTTTGATACCCGGTATCTAAAAGAAGCAGCAGGGCCGTTAGATTCTAAATTCTTATACGCCTTTTTAAACGAGGCTAAACAAAAAAACTGGATTGAAGAAACGCAGGTTGGTAATGGCGGTTATAAATATGAGCCATCAACATCAATCTCCGAATTAACAACTGATTATCCAAAATACTTCCGATCAAACAGTGACAAAATTGGGTTCGTTATAAAACTACTCAAAGATACAGACACAGATACTGCTGAATTGATAGCAACTATTTATGCTATATGGAATAACTATATTATCGAACAAAAAAGTCTTTCAACCGATTTGCTACCGCAGGAAGTTTATAGTTGGCATGAAGACAAGGTTAAATTTAAAAAGCCTATGATACTTTCAACATGGCAGTGGATGAAAGACGAAAAACTAATACCAACAGGTTTTGGAGAAATAATTACAAAAAGCAATTAACAAGTAATTATCAAACTCAATTAAAATTAAAATGACTTCATCCGCAATTATATCTAAGGTTTGGTCTTTCTGCAATACGCTTCGCGATGACGGTGTTAATTACGGCGATTACTTAGAACAACTCACTTATCTTCTGTTTTTAAAAATGGCCGATGAGTATAGCAAACCTCCCTATAGCCGTAAATTAACCATCCCTGCTGAATACAATTGGGATAGCCTGACCGAAAAACGTGGAGCCGAATTAGAACTACATTATTCGGTGTTACTACGTGAATTAGGACAACAGAAAGGAGTACTTGGTCAAATCTTTACCAAAAGTCAAAACAAAATACAAGATCCCGCTAAATTGTACAGGTTGATCGATATGATCGACCGTGAAAACTGGATCATGATGGATACCGATGTAAAAGGCGATATTTATGAGGGGCTTTTGGAAAAGAATGCGGAGGATACCAAAAGCGGTGCCGGTCAGTATTTCACGCCAAGGGCTTTAATACGCGCCATGGTAGCCTGTATTCGCCCCGAGCCAAATAAAACCATCGCAGATCCTGCATGCGGTACCGGCGGGTTCTTTTTATCTGCCTACGACTTTATTGCCGACGAAACGAACTATACTCTCGATAAAGAACAAAAACAATTTTTAAAATACCACACTTTTTTTGGCAACGAAATTGTGGCCGGCACCCGCCGAATGGCATTGATGAATTTGTTTTTGCACAATATCGGCGATATTGATAGTGATAACAACATCTCGCCTGCAGATGCACTTATAGCGCAAAGCAGCACCACTTACGATTACGTGCTGGCCAATCCGCCATTTGGTAAAAAAAGCAGTCAGACTTTTACCAATGAAGAAGGCGAACAGGAAAAGGAAGACCTTACCTATAACCGCCAGGACTTTTTTGCTACAACAAGTAACAAGCAGTTAAATTTTATACAACACATCCGTACTATGCTCAAAACGACGGGCAAGGCAGCTGTTGTACTACCTGATAACGTTTTGTTTGAAGGCGGTGCCGGTGAACTGGTACGCAAAAAGTTATTAGAAACTACCGATCTGCATACTATACTCCGTTTACCTACAGGTATATTTTATGCCAATGGTGTTAAGGCTAATGTAGTTTTCTTCGATGCGAAACCATCTGCAAAAGAACCATGGACAAAAGAAATCTGGTACTATGATTATCGTACCAATGTTCATCACACACTAAAAAAGAATCCGCTAAAATTAGAAGATTTACAGAATTTCATCGATTGTTATCAGCCTGCCAATCGTCATAAACGTTCCGAAACATTTAACGCCGAAACGAACCCAGACGGACGCTGGCGAAAATATAGCTATGATGAAATTATAACCCGTGATAAAACAAGTTTAGATATCACCTGGCTCAAAGATAAATCGCTGGCAGATTTAGATAACCTCCCCGATCCTGATGTTTTAGCTTTAGATATTATGGAAAACTTAGAAGCAGGTTTAGAAAACTTCAGATCGATAATTAAACAGCTGCAATAGTCTTGATTCGACGCGAGTGCATGGTGCTATCAAAAACTGTGCATCCGCGTCTCCATAAAAATCTAAACACGGTTATTCAGCATTCTATTCACACTTCCCACACTCAACCCAAGCCGCTCTGCCACTTGCCGCTGGCTCAAACCTTCATCGCTTAATTTCTTAGCGTCCTGGCGCATCCGTTCACGTTCTTGCCTGGAAGTATCTCGCAGGTGGTTTTTCTCGCAATCATTGCCTGTAAAAACAAACTTTAAAAAGCCGTTATGCCGCTCCAGTTGAGCAAGGCATATATGATCGGCACCATAGGTTTCGGCGGTGCTACGCTGCTTTATTTGCTTTAAATACCGTAGGCCGGGTGTTGCATGGCTTTCGCCCATGGCAAAAGCGCTGTCGCAAAAATTGATCAGCATTTTACTGCCCTGCAAATCGTTACGGCTAAGCGGCAGTCGCAGGTTCCGTTTAGGCGTATGGGCCAGCACCAGGATACTCAGCCCGTGGCGGGTTTTAAGCTTTTTCAATTCCTTCATCAGTAACAAGGCTGCCCCGGCGCTTTCGGTTCCATTGCGCAGGCAAGTGATATTATCAATAATGAGTACGCGGGCATCCGTACGCTTAATGCCTCGCGTTAAAGCCTGAATAACATACTTGTCAAACTGCTTATTATAATGCGAGGTTGCACGGTTAAATTGGTTGTATTCGCCGCGATAAAACCAGGAGGCAAATTGATAACGGTTTTGCCCGTCGGTATAGCGTTGTTCAAACTGCTTACCGGTAAGCTCAAAATCAATATACAACACCGCCGAGGGTTCGGCTCCAAGTTCAAAAGGAGCGATGCGTTCGCCACGGGTAATACTGTCGGCCAGCTGCACAGCCAGCAGGCTTTTGCCCATATTGGTATCGGCAAACAGGATGCACAACTCGCCCTCCAGCCAGAAGTTACCAAACAGCATTTGCGGGGTTTCGTGTTCGGTTTCCATAGCCATCCACTCATTGGCCTGGTAAATATCAAACAACTCAACCACAGCCTCCGGGTCCGACTTAACATACAGCCCTTTCCGCGCAAGCTTATCCGCAAATTCCCTCCCCTCCTGCCGAATCACCTGAACAACCAAAGGCTTCTCTGAAGTATGGTTCATAAAAATTACCGCCTAATCCCACCCTTTAAAAAGCAGGAAACATCCATCGTTATTTGCCGCCAACCTACCGGCAATCATGAAAGGCACTCAAATTTACCCACTAAAAAAGGCCAGGATGGTGACAGTATTTTGTCAGTGTTCAATTTTTAAAAACGGGGTGTTCAATGTTTTTAAATCAAATTTTATAAAGACCTGATTATCAAATATAATTTGTTCAATATCGAATTTTGAACAGTTTTATAAATTTATAACCAACTGATTATCAGGTGTTAAATTTTGAAAAAAATGCAAAGTGTTTACACTTTCAAAAATTGAACAGTATGTTTTAGTGAGCATCAAACGTTTGAGGATACGATGGATTGTAAACAAAAAAGGTCAGCCCAACCCGGCTAACCTTCAATGCTTTTAAAAAAACTGCTTATTCCTTTGCCTTCTTCTTCGCCGGTTCAACCCATTTTTCGCCAAGGGCTTCGAGGGCGGCGATGAGTTTTTTCTTTTCAACGCTGTTATCAGGCACGGTAGCCAGCTTTTCGCGGCGGGCTTCCTCTACCTTGCGGATCTTTTCATCAAACACCTTGTTGATCTTGTCAACTTCGGGGGTGGTATCCAGTTTGGCTATTTCTACCTTAATTTGGGCTGCTAATTTTTCAAATTCCATGGGGCTATTTTAGGAAGCGCAAACATAAAAAATTGGGTTCACGTTGTGTTAACTAAGTGAAAAAGTTGTTGTGGGGGTGGTGAGTGGTTGGTTGAGTTGATTGGGTGAGTGGTTGGTTACCGGCGATAACTAAAGGTTGACTACTCCTCCACATCATTGCGAGGCACGAAGCAATCGCACGGAAGCAGGGGGTTATACAAATCCGCCCTGTACCGTTC
>NZ_JBDOQS010000002.1:0-804371 GCF_039839285.1 Mucilaginibacter sp. CAU 1740
ACTATAACTGGGAAAGGCCACATCAGGGGATTAATGGTAAAAAGCCCATTGATATGGCTACCCTAAACAACAAAAATAATCCCTAATTCTGTTACCGAATTATCTAACCTTTACAGCAATGACGGCTTTTTATATCCTGCTCATCTTCTAATACCACATACAAGGTTCAGAAAACATTTTACAGGTGTTCAATTTTTTATAGGTGGAACACTTGTTATTTTTTTATAAAATTGAACAACTGATAATCAGATGGTTATAATTTGTTAAATCTGCTTTGTAAGGCAATTTGAACAAATGCGTATTGATAATCAATTAGTTGCGTTTTATGTTTCTAAAACGTTGAACACCTCGTTTTAAAAAATTGAACACTGACATAATCATGGCAGTAATTGGGTTAAAATTAAGTACCGATAAATATCCTTTAGGAATTTCATCTTCAGTTCATAAAAAATGTGTTTTTTTATATTTTGAAAATTAACACCCTTATTTTATTTAATGCGTTTTTATTGGTTTCTGCTTTTCTGTTTCCTGTTTCCGGCGGTTGCGCTTGCACAATCAAACACCATTACCGGTAAGGTTGTAAGGGCCGATACCAAGGCCCCGGTAGCCAATGCAAGCGTATTTTTAAATAACGCTACCTACGGTACATCCACAGCCGAGGATGGCACTTTTACCCTGAGCGGTGTAAAGCCCGGTCAGTACACGCTGGTGGTTACCGGCGTTGGCTATGAAGAATATACAACAACGGTACAGGCAGGAAAAGACCCGGTGAAACTTAATGCCGAACTCACCCAAAAAGTATTAATGCTGCGCGAAGTAGTGATCAGCAGCAATGCCGACTGGAAAAAGAACTACGAGCTTTTCCGCAAGGAATTTGTGGGCAATACCGAAAACGGCAAGGAGTGTAAAGTTACCAACCCGCATATCCTTAACCTGATATACCATAGGGGCAAACAACAACTGGAAGCATCGGGCGATGAGTTTTTGGTGGTTGAAAACCTGGCCCTGGGCTATCGTACCAAATTTTTACTGAAGAGTTTTTTGTTTGATGCCATCGAACATACTATATCATACTCGGGCAGTGCCTTGTTCGAGAACCTGACCGGCAGTGCCGAGCAAAAAAAGATCTGGAAGAAAAAGCGCGAGGATGCCTACTATGGTTCGGCACAGCATTTTTACCGCTCATTGTATAAAGGCACGCTGAAACAGGAGGGCTTTGAAGCACACGATTTTACCCGCTACCTGAACCCTGAGCGCCCCGAAGAGGCCGTACTGGCCCAACGCATAAAAAAATACCGCGACGGCCCCCGCGATTCGCTGGTTAAATATTACAAGCTGAGCAACATGACCAAATGGTTTCACGAAAACCTGGTTAAAACGCCTTTCCAGGAAATGGAAATCCTGCGCAAAACTCCTCAGGACGGCATTTTTGCCGTTGCCTTTCCGCATTTTTTATACGTGGTGTACACCAAACGCGAAGAAACCACCGAGTTTAAAGATGTTTACCACCCGCTGGATATGCCCAACTACGAAACCAGCGTACTTACCAAATACTCCAATTTTATAGCTTTCGATATGAACGGCATTGTGGTATCAAGCCCGGGGCCGCTGTATGAAGGCTCATGGTCGAAGGCTAAGTTAGGGGATTTGTTGCCGGTGGATTATGAGCCGGGGGATTGAAAAAGAATCATTAGTTCAATTTAAATGTACTTATTTTATAAAGTAATGTATTTCTTATTACGTTGTATTCAGTGAGGAGGATTATTATTGCTTGTATTATTGTAGATAATTACAGTAAATAATTATCTTGGTCAAGATTTAATTGTATTCTTTGGCAAACTATTGATTGGAAATTGGCTGATTTTTAGGTGTATAGTTGTCGATTTTATGCTCTGAGAATTTAAGGTTTAAAAAACAATGAGCTGTGAAATAAATAATTATTTCATTTCCTACTTTTTATTATTTAATAATGCACATAAAAGCTATTAATATTCAGGCGGTTGGAGGGATATCGGAAATCTTACTTTCATTTGATAAGCAAATGAATATTGTTTGTGGGCCAAATGGAATAGGAAAAACAACAATACTAGAAAGTATTGCCCATCTTTTTACTTCGGGTAGCACCAAAATATTGAAACGTAATGTGAAATTTTCTAAGGGAGAGATATATGGTAAGGTTGAAGTGGACAACAATATTGTTGAAGCAAGAATTCATTTTGATGGATTTTCACCAGAGTTCCAAAATCAAATTAATGGGCTATATAGTTTCTCAGATAAGATAATCGTATTGAAAACAAATCGAACTTTCGATTATATACCATTAAAAGCCGTAGGAAAAGACGATAAGAAAGAAGGATATACATTATACGAAGATTCAAGATACGGAGTGAAGTTAACCGATGTCAAAAATTGGTTTGTTAATCGCTATTTATATTCCGCTCACGAAAAAGCTTTAACCTCTGAACAATTAGCAAATTTGACTCTTGCTAAACAGTCTTTTTCTAAGCTGAATGATCAGTTTACTTTTAGCCATGTGGAGGCGTCATCTAATGAAATTCTTGTTAATACACCGACAGGAACGATTTATTACGAATACCTTTCCTCCGGCTTCAAGTCATCCTTGTCAATTATTTTTGCAATAATTAAAGAAATCGAATATCGATTTGTTGAGAAACGCTTGGAAGCGACAAATTTCGACGGCATTATCCTCATAGATGAACTAGAATTACATCTTCATCCGGAATGGCAAGAAAAAATATCTAAGGTACTTACAGAAATTTTTCCTTGCGCTCAATTCATAGTTACTACACATAGTCCTCATATAATTCAATTTGCAGAGCCAAATCAAGTCATTGCTTTGAAATTGGACGATGATAAGGTAGTTAGAAAGGAATTGTATAGTAATGAGTATGGTTTTCAGGGGTGGACAATAGAGGAAATACTTACTGACGTGATGGATATGCAAGACACGCGAACTAAAATTTATAATGAATTAATGCAAAGTTTTCAAGGCGCTATTGACGCTCAAAATCATCAGCTAGCGAGCGATTTATGTTTAAGGCTTGAAAAAATGCTGCATCCTCAAAACGAATTAAAAAAATTATTGAAGTTTCAATTAGCAACTGTTAACGTAACTAATGATTAAGCTCGAAAAGAATTTATCCCCATTATTTTTAAATCCAAGTGTTGTTGTCACTCTAACTAATACTTTTAAAACGCATGAAACTTCTGTTTGGAATATAGATGAAATTAAAGAGCCTCTTTTAGAATTGAGTTATGGTAAGTGTGCTTATTGTGAATGCGATTTGCGAGAAGAAAGCAAGTATATGGAAGTCGAACATTTCGAGGATAAAAAAAATAATCCCGACAAAGTGGTGGTTTGGGATAATTTACTACCATCATGTAAAAGATGTAATGGTGCTAAGAGTACTCATGATGTAATTTCGAATCCTATTATCAACCCATTTTTAGAAAATCCAGTCAACCATTTGAAATTGACTCATTACCGATTTATAGGTACAACTAATGTTGGTACTGAAACCATTGGGGTGGTGGATTTGAATCATACAGAACGGGCTGTAAATAAACGTTTTAAAATAGGTAATAAGCTTTTAGAAACAATAGAAGTGCTGGGGGAAAAATTACAACTTTACTTAGACAAACCAATTACTCAGCGCAAGAACAAATTATTAGGTGTTTTAGAAGCAATCTTACTTGAATGTCAAGAATATGCTGAGTACACAGCAACAACCTCAACTATATTACATTCCAGTGTTAAATTTCAGGAAATTAAAATTGAGGTAGAAACTGCCGGGCTTTGGTCACAAAGGTTCGATGATTTATTTACTAACTCCAAAAGATTCATTCTTTAACAGCAGGTTTTTCCATGTCGGGGGCGATTTGATTAGAAACAGGTTTATAAGCTATAACAGTATATAACTAGATTCAAATTAATCGGTTTAGTCTTAGTTTCAGTATATCATGTCGTGAATAAAGGCTTATCATTTATTTAAAGATACATAATTTGATTAGGTGGTCACTTGGTCGTCACTTAATTTGATTCTGATTAGACTATCAGCGCACTCCCCAATTTTTCCTTACCTTTACCGCCACAAATCATATGAAGTTTATTTATCAAACATGGTGGAAGGTAATAGCCGTTTTATTGGTATTATCTACTTTTTACACCGGGCTGGTTTTTAAAGCGCCACGGTTGCCAATTATTCACGAAACTATCCGCAATTTATATTTCCACGTGCCTATGTGGATGGGCATGCTTACGGTATTTGTGGTGTCGGTTTATTTCAGTATTAAATACCTGCAAACGGGTAAGGAAGAGCATGACCTGGCCGCGGTTGAGTGTGTTAATACCGGGTTGTTGTTTTATACCCTCGGCCTGTTAACCGGTATGCTTTGGGCCAAATACACCTGGGGCGAGTTCTGGAGCGGCGACCCTAAGCAAAACAGTGCGGCCATCGCGTTCTTACTATACTGTGCTTACCTGGTGCTGCGTAACTCGATTGATGAGGAGCAGAAGCGGGCCAAGATCTCGGCTATTTACAACATCTTCGCCTTCCCGATCATGATCGTGCTGATATTTGTTTTGCCCCGCATGACGGATTCTTTGCACCCTGGCAGTGGCGGTAACCCGGCCTTTGGTAAATATGATTTGGATAACGGCATGAAGGTGGCTTTTTACCCGGCCATGCTGGGCTGGAGTTTTATCGCCCTTTGGATAGCCACTGTGCGCTACCGTATCCGTTTAGTTGAAAACAAGAAGAACGCTATAAATTAATATGAAAAAATTATCTCTTGTATTGTTGCTTATCATGTGCTGTACCGTTGCTTTCGCACAGCAAGGCCAACAAGTTGAAATGGCCGACGCGTTGCGCAGCTCGGGAAAAATTTACGTGGTTGTAGCAACTATTTCCATAATTTTTGTTGGATTGGCTATTTTCCTGTTCACTATCGATCGAAGGTTAAAAAAAGTCGAAAACGAAAAGTAGTTCAAATAGTATGTTTAAATTGTTTAAACATATTTTTAGTAGCGCTGTTGATGGTGTATAGGCCACACTAACTAATAAATATTTGCAATATTGATAAAAATTGTACCAAATTTGCTCACTTTTTTAAGAATTTAATATTTATACAATAGTTATGGCTACGAATATTTTAGTCGCCGACCAAGAGACGCACTTTTTTGGCGACGTATGTAAAAACTTTGATCACGCTGCTCAATTCACCAAACACGATGCAGGTTTGCTCGATCAGATCAAATCATGCAACAGCGTTTACCGCTTCCGCTTCCCTATCCGCAGGGGCAATGGTTTCGAGGTAATTGACGCCTGGCGTGTTGAGCATTCGCACCACCAATCGCCAACCAAAGGTGGTATCCGCTACAGCGAAATGGTGAACGAGGATGAAGTAATGGCCCTTGCCGCCCTCATGACCTACAAATGTGCCATCGTTAACGTGCCCTTCGGCGGCGCTAAAGGCGGTATCAAAATAAATCCAAAAAACTACACCGTAAGCGAACTGGAGAATATCACTCGCCGCTACACGGTAGAGTTGATCAAAAAGAATTTCATTGGCCCAAGCATCGATGTACCTGCCCCTGACTATGGATCTGGCGAGCGCGAGATGAGCTGGATAGCCGATACTTATGCCACCATGAACCCAGGTCAGCTGGATGCCATGGGCGCTGTAACCGGTAAACCTATCGCCCTGCACGGTATTGCCGGCAGGAGGGAAGCAACCGGTCGTGGTGTAGCCATTGCCACCCGCGAGTGTGTAAGCGTTGGTGAGGATATGCAGAAAATTGGCCTGCTGCCGGGCTTATCGGGTAAAAGGGTAATTGTGCAAGGTTTGGGTAACGTAGGTTACTACTCGGCTAAGTTTTTGGGCGAGATGGGTGCTATTATAGTTGGCCTTTGCGAGTTTGAAGGCGCTATTTATAACGAAGAAGGCTTAGATATCGAAGCTGTTTTCCAACACCGTAAAGCAACCGGTTCTATTTTAGGTTATGCCGGTGCAAAACAGGAGTTCAAAAATACGATGGAAGGCCTGGAACAACTATGCGATATCCTGGTACCTGCCGCTTTAGAGAATCAGATTACCGAAGCAAACATCCGCAACATTCAGGCAAAAATTATTGTTGAAGGCGCAAACGGCCCAACATCGCCCGAGGCGGAAGCTATATTTTATGCCAACGGTGGCCTTATCGTTCCGGATATGTATGCCAATGCCGGTGGTGTAACGGTATCGTACTTCGAATGGTTAAAAAACCTGAGCCACGTAGCCTTTGGCCGTATGAACCGCAGGTTTGAGGAAAACTCCAACCTTAACCTGGTAAACATGGTTGAAGGTATCACCGGGGTAGCTTTAACCGCTATGCAACGCTCAACCATTATTAAAGGTGCTTCGGAGCTGGAGCTGGTAAATTCGGGTTTGGAAGATACTATGATCCGCTCGTACCACGAGATCAGGGAGATCTACAAAAATAACCCGGATATCGGCACTTTGCGTAACGCAGCCATGGTGGGCGCTATCAATAAAATAGCCGTATCGTACCAAAACCTTGGTATCTGGCCATAATTAAGGATTTTAATAGTTTTATTATATAACGGGGTGGGTTTGTAAGAATCCGCCCCGTTTTGGTTTTTGTTTAACTTTACCTTTCGTAATGAAAGCCTCAGACCTACAAAAAAACAAAAATCGCACCCGGCGAAAAATTAAAGAGGCTTTTAAGCCATATTTAATAGCCTCGTATGTGTTGTGCGCCTTCGCATTTTTCTATTCAGTATTTAATTTTCGGAATGTTTTGATAAATTATAGTGTACCGTTATTACTGGCAGCGGTTTGCGGTTTGGTCGCAATATTTTTTACGGAAAAGAAAGATAACTACTTTTTTGCATTTATGGGGTATGGTTCACTTTTTATAGGTATTCCTTTATTTATCAATAATACCTTTGCTGATTTTCGAAATGTAGAAATGAAACTTTCCATAAAAAACAGGCAACACGCGCAAGGGCGACATAGGGCATCGGTTGATATTCGGTATAAAGATTTTGATAAAGAGATATTAGTTGATGACAGTGCTGATATAGATAACTCATCGTATATTATTCTTAAAATGAATAAAGGCTTGCTTGGTTATTATGTTATCAAGAGCACGCGATTAGTGAATGAATAGTATGATTTTTGCGATAGGGATAGGGGCGGATACCGTCCGTTAGCTAACGGATAAGGCCTGTGCAGGATGAGCAGATAGCCCGCGCAGGTATCGCTATTATTGTCAGAATCGCTGATTAGAATGATTACGTTGATTTCGCTGATTTTTTCTGAACGCTTATTTATAGGATTAATAGATTATAAGGAGGCAATGAAAATTCTATAAATTCTAATAATTTCCCCAAATTCGAGTTCAGACAAAAACGCCTGCATACGGTCGTGAAGACACGACCGCTGGTGAGAAAATCCCATAAATCCCAAAAATCCCCTTAAATCCCGGTTCAGACGAAAATCCTGTCCATCCATCCCGCCAATTCACCCCAAATCCCGGTTCAGACAATTCTTAAATCTATCAAGAACGATTCTAAATAATACATATGTCTTGTAATAAACATATTTCGCTTCATGTTTTGTATTTTTGCAAATCGATTTTAATTATATAAACCGTAAATGAAAAAGAGCGCGATTTTTGGTTTGGTGGTTATAGCCGTGGCTATAGCAGTTATCATAAGTGTTTATTCCAGTTCAAGTACCTACGCAACATTTGCCGAGGCGCAGGCTTCGGGTACCGAGTTACATATTATCGGGCACCTTAACAAAAAGAAAGAACTGGTTTATGATGCCACCAAGGATGCCAACTATTTTTCGTTTTACATGAATGATAACAAAGGCGAAGAGCGCAAGGTGATCATCAACAGTACCAAGCCTGAAGATTTTGAGCGTTCGGAGCAATTGGTAGTTACCGGCCAGATGGTTGGCAACGAGTTTCACGCCAGCAAGATCCTGATGAAATGCCCATCTAAATACACCCAGGATAAATTAGACGTTACCGAAGTAAAGGCTAAACAAGCCAGCATTTAACCATTTTTGATGAATACAGTATTTAAGGGCGAGCACCTTCTACCAGGGCAGATCGGCCAGTTTTTTATCGTTCTTTCGTTTGGCGCAGCCCTGCTGTCATTTTTAAGCTATTACTTTGCTACTACCGATGATGCCGGAAAGCTGAACAGCAGCTGGCAGCGTTTAGGCCGCATTGGCTTTATTGTTAATTCAGTTGGTATTTTAGGAATGGGCATTTGCCTGTTCTATATCCTTTACAATCATTATTTCGAATATCACTACGCCTGGTCGTACACCTCGCGTTCCTTGCCTGTTTATTACCTCGTTTCGGGTTTCTGGAACGGACAGGAGGGTGGCTTTTTGCTGTTTGCTTTTTGGCAGGCAGTTTTAGGTAACCTGTTAATAGTTAAAGCAAAATCGTGGGAGCGCCCGGTAATGACGGTTGTAGCCCTGTCGCAGGTGATCTTAGCTACAATGGTTTTGGGTATCGATATTTTTGGTACACGGATAGGTAGTTCGCCGTTTTTGCTGTTGCGTAATTCGGGTATCGAAGCACCTATTTTCTCGCAGCCAAACTATCTCGATTTTATAAAAGACGGACAGGGCATGAATCCATCCCTGCAAAACTACTGGATGATCATTCACCCGCCTACCTTGTTTTTAGGCTTTGCATCGTTGGTTGTGCCTTTTGCATACGCGGTAGCAGGCCTTTGGCAAAAACGTTATAAAGAGTGGGTACAACCTGCCATATCATATACCTTATTTGGTTCGATGATATTGGGCACAGGGGTTATCATGGGTTCGTTCTGGGCTTATGAGTCGTTAAACTTTGGCGGCTTTTGGGCTTGGGACCCGGTAGAGAACGGTTCTATTTTTCCATGGATAACCATTGTTGCCGCATTACACGTGCTCATCGTATTTAAAAACAGCGGTCACTCATATTTCACAGCTACATTTTTAGTGCTGATCAGCTTTGTGCTGGTTTGGTACACCTCGTTCCTATCACGAAGCGGTATCCTGGGCGAAAGCTCGGTGCACGCCTTTACCGATCTGGGCATGTTCTGGCAGCTGGTTATCGGTATCTTGATATTCCTAGCTATTACCATCGGTATTTTGATATGGAGATGGAAAGAATTGCCTATCACCAAAAAGGACGAAGAAACCTACTCGCGCGAGTTTTGGATGTTTGTTGGTTCGGTGTTTTTGGCTTTGTCGTGCTTCCACCTAATTGTGGTTACCTCGGTGCCGGTATGGAACGCCATGTTCGGTACCAAGATAGCGCCACCTGCCGATGCTGTTAAGCATTACAACGTGATCCAATCGGCATTTGCCTTTGTGGTTACCGTACTTACAGGCTTTACACAATTTTTAAAATACAAGAAAACTGATATTACCCGTTTT
Source organism: Mucilaginibacter sp. CAU 1740 (assembly GCF_039839285.1). NCBI lineage: Bacteria > Pseudomonadati > Bacteroidota > Sphingobacteriia > Sphingobacteriales > Sphingobacteriaceae > Mucilaginibacter > Mucilaginibacter sp. CAU 1740. The sequence continues at coordinate 9,472 of NZ_JBDOQS010000002.1, forward strand.
TTTATCACTACAGGTGTTTACTTCTTATTCGCTATCCTAATCACTGCTTTAATAGTAACGGTTACCGGCGTATACAAGCTAAACATGGTATTTATGTTGGTGATGTGTGGCTCGGTTTATTCGGTAGTGGCCAACGCCAAGGTTTTGGTTGATGCCTTTAAAGGTAAATTTAAACTGGCGGGTGCTGCTGTAGCTCACTTAGGTTTCGGCTTCCTGCTTATCGGCGCGGTAATAGCCGCTGGTACCAGCAAAGTAGTTTCGCAAAACGCGAGCGGCGAGCTTGCCGTACAAGGCTTCGATGCGAAAGCTGGTAACGTGAAAGAAAACATCATGATATACAAAAACGTTCCGGTAAAAATGGGTGATTATACCATTACATACCTGGGCGATTCGATATCAACTCCAAGCCATTTTTACAAAGTAGATTATAAACGCTTTGACGCCAATGGCAAAGTGCTTGAAAACTTTGTGCTGAAACCAAAGGTACAAGCCAGTCGCGAAGCAGGTTTTGCCTCATCGCCAGATACTAAACATTATTTAACCAGCGACTTATACACCCACATCACAGCAGTACCAAGCGAAGGCTTTAACATGCAAGGCGGTGAAGCAGCGCACGATGAAGGTAACGACGATAAAAACTACGACGAACCTGTAGCCCACGAAGTAGCCGTTGGCGATACCATCCGTTACCGTGATGGTTTCATGATCCTGAAATCGATCAATAAACAGGTTAGTGTTCAAAATATTAAAGTTGGGCCTAACGATGTAGCCATCGGCGCTAATTTAGAGGTTCATGCCAATAATACGGTTTACACTGCCGAGCCGGTATTTATGATCAAAGATGGTAACGTATTTGATTTTGCCCGTAAGGTTGATGATGCAGGCTTGAAACTCCGTTTTTCGAGGATCATTCCTGAAAGCAAAAAGATGGAGATCACCGTTTACCAGCAGCCTAAAAACAAAAAGCCTTGGATAGTGATGCGCGCCATTGCCTTTCCGTATATCAACTTCTTTTGGAGCGGGTCGATTATCATGGTTATCGGCTTCCTATTGTCGATCCAAAGGCGTAATAAAGAGCTTAAAACTGTTTAACTTTTGTTAAATGGATGTTACGCAGCATCAGTATAAGATCGCTAATGATGGTTTCACCGTTGTTAATGATATTTATACTGATGCTGAAGTAAATAACATTTTAAAGGCGATTGAAAGCGCCGATAAAACCGGTCCGCTGTTTAGGCAAACGGACGATCTGTTTGCTATCAGGCAATTCCTGAAAGCTATTCCTTCTGTATCTTCCTTAATTTTTACTGATAAGCTTAACCTTTTCCTGAAGCAATTATTGGGCGATGGTTATTTTGCGGTGAAATCTATTTACTTTGATAAGCCCGCCTTATCCAACTGGTTTGTAGCCTGGCACCAAGACCTGACCATCTCGGTAGATAAAAAAGCTGAGATAGGCGGCTACGGCCCATGGACGGTGAAGCATAACCAATTCGCGGTGCAACCACCTTTAGGTATCCTCGAAGATAATTTCACCATCCGCGTTCATTTGGATGATACTGACGAGGGCAATGGTGCTTTAAAGGTTATCCCCGGTTCGCATTTAAAAGGTGTTATTCGCCCCGAAACTATAGATCATGAAAGCGTAACCTCCATTAGTTGCAATGTATCAGCGGGAGGGATGATGGTCATGAAGCCTTTGCTAATGCATGCTTCCGGCCGAACCTCTAACAATAAAAAGAGGAGGGTGATGCATATTGAATTTAGCAGGGCTGAGTTAGCTGAGGGAATTGATTGGGCTGAAAAGGCATAAAACTATGCTTTCAAAAACGATAAGATCTTAGCATTAACCGTATCCGCCTTCTCAATCATAGGCAAATGTGCCGCATCATCAACCTGGAAGAAATCCGTTTTTAAAACACTTCGTATTGAATCACTAAAGCGCGGTGGAACGGTTTTGTCAAACTTGCCCCATATCAGTAAAACAGGTTTGTTTGTGCTATTGAGGCAGGCATTGCTTGCCCGGCCATTGTTATTGTAGTTGTACAGGGTAGATATCAAAGCGTTGCGGAACCCCTCGTAGCGCATTTGCGGCTTGTAAAGTTTGGCCCAGTTGGGGTGTTGTTTGGGGTATCTGAAATCGTCCATCTGGCCTTTTACACGTTCGTCCGAGTTTACGGCTTCGTTGTATAGCGTAAAATATTGAGGCGCGGCAGGCTTTTTCATATCATAAGCCGGATCGATCAATATTACTTTATTTACCAAGTCTGGGTGGGCGCAGCTAAAATTGGTTACTACCGCTCCTCCGAATGAGATACCTGCCAGCGTTACCTTGCCTTGCAGCTTAAGTTGTTGTAAAAGTTCAAGCAACTGGGAGTTATAAAAATCCTGGGTGTAGGCTACCTTTGGTCTGTCTGAGTACCCGCGACCGTACATATCATAGCGCAATACCCGGTAACCTTGTTTTACCAAAAAATCATAGGTGGGGTCCCAAATGTAATAGGGTACGCTAAAGCCGTGAACAAGCACAATTGGCTGCCCGTTTTCGGGACCGCCAAGCTCATAGTGTGTTATGCCCTGGCTTAATTTAATAAAACTACCGCTAATCTTTTTACGGTCGGCATCGGTAAGGGTACGGGTTTCTTTATTATTGTACCGATAAAAGCTATACATTATTAATGACGCGGCACTAACAAGAAACAGCACAATTATTATGCTTACTTTAAGTATTTTCATGCGGTAGTAGATGTTAGTGCCTAAAGTACACAAATATTTATATCACAGGTAGTTAATAAAATCATTAATTGTAAAATTAATATGCGCATAACAATAATAGGCTCGGGTAATGTGGCTACCCACATGGCCGCGGCATTTAAAAATGCCGGGCACCGCATTGTGCAGGTGTACAGTCGCGATCTGCAAAACGCCTGGCTGTTAGCCTATCACGTTGGTGCCGAAGCCGTTGATAAACTTGAGCTGATCAGCAATGAAACCGATCTGTTTGTGATCTCTCTGAAAGACGATGCCATTGCAGATGTTGCCAAAACGCTGGCCGTTCACAATAAATTAATAGTGCATACTTCCGGGGCTACCGGTTTGGATATTTTGCTGGCTGTTACACCTAATGCCGGTGTTTTTTATCCTCTGCAAACGTTTAGCAAAGTACGTGAGGTTAATTTCAGGGACGTACCGCTTTGTTTGGAGGGGGGCAATGATGATATTCTTGGCCAACTAAAGGAGCTTGCTTATACTGTCAGCAATAATGTATATACTGTAGACTCTGCCCAGCGCAAAGTATTGCACCTTGCCGCTGTGTTTGCATGTAATTTTCCTAATTATCTTTATGGTGTGGCGCAGCAGCTTTTGGCCCAACACCAAATGGGTTTTGATATGTTGCGCCCCCTGATATTAGAGACTGCCCAGAAGGTTCAGGAGCAGGTGCCAGGGGATGTACAAACCGGGCCTGCGGTGCGTAATGATGGCGGTACTATGGCTGCGCATCTGCAAATGCTGAGCGATATGCCTCAGCTACAAGATATTTATACTTTATTAAGTCAGGGTATTATCAAAAACAATAATGACGTTACTGCAAACGGGTAATTTTGTTACTTTTGCCTAAATGAACATTTATAAAATAAAGGTCAACTTTGAGGAAAAAGGGCACGAAAGTATTGAACTGCCTATAGCCGAAGGAGAATCTGTATTAGACGTATGCCTCGAAAACGGCATCGAGTTACAGCACAATTGCGGCGGTGTTTGTGGGTGCAGCACCTGCCATGTTTACGTAAATAAGGGAGAGGATAACATCCAGGAGATATCTGATAAGGAAGAGGATTTTATCGATAGGGCGGTTAACCCGCGCATCAACTCGCGCCTGGGTTGCCAATGCGTGATAGTTGATGGCGATATCGAAGTTACTTTGCCAGATCAATCGCAGTTTTTAGGCCACTAAATTGCAGCAATCCCTTTAAAACACTAAATAAAACGTATAACTTGCATCGTATTAACGTAATCGGGGTAATACGTAAAATCAACTAAAATGAGCGATAATAAATTTGCCTTACCAATTCACTGGAATGACTACGAAGATATTGCCATTGAGCTTTACGAAAAGTTTGGTGACGATTTCGACGAATCAAAAATATACCGCATCCGCTTTACCGAACTTTTGGAGTGGGTATTGAGCCTGCCAAATTTCGCCGGCACCCGTGCCGAATCAAACGAAGGCCACCTGGAGCAGATCCAATCGGCCTGGGTTTACGAGTGGAGAGATAACCAATAGTTGTTTCAGTTTGCAGTTTTGAGTTGGCGGTTTGCTTTAGTTGCAGTAGCAGATTGTTAGTGGCAGCAGCAGTTGCAGTTAGCACGATTTAAATCAATTCTGTAAGCGAAATAAATCGGTGTAATCAAAAAACAATCGGTGTAATCCCAAAAAACAAATGGAATCGTTCCTGAATAAATTAAAAGATATTACCACCCTTATTTTTGATGTGGATGGCGTATTGACCGATGGGTCGGTATTTGTTACCGAAACAGGCGAGCAAAGCCGTGCTTTCAATATTAAGGATGGATACGCGCTGCAACTGGCCGTTAAATGCGGTTATAATGTTTGCGCCATATCGGGCAGCCGTTCAAAAAGCGCTATCTACCGTTTAAACAGCCTGGGCATTCAGGATGTTTATATGGGTACACATACCAAATCGCAAAGGTTCAAGATCTATCTTGAAGAAAAAAGTATCATAGCTACCAATGTACTATACATGGGCGATGATATTCCCGACCTGGAAGTGATGAAACTTGCCGGACTACCGGTTTGCCCTGCCGATGCTGTTGAAGAGATCAAAGCCGTAAGCGCTTACGTATCTCCCTACGGCGGCGGAAAAGGCTGTGCCCGCGATATCATCGAAAAAGTGCTCAAAGTACAGGATAAATGGATGAGCAAACAGGCGTATAGCTGGTAGGTTTTAAATAATATATGTCATTGCGAGGAGGTACGACGAAGCAATCGCGAACTGATCCGCTCTAAATAGCAAGCCATGTCGCGCTATCGTTCGCAATGACACCAAATCAATGTCAACATGAATACCATTCCACCCGTAATTCTCGCATCAAAATCGCCAAGGCGGCAAGAGCTGCTAAGATTGATGGATATTGATTTTAGTGTTGTGTTGAAGGAAGTTGATGAATCATACCCCGATGGTTTAACCCCGCCGGAAGTTGCCCTATACATCGCCCGTAAAAAAGCCGAAGCCTATACCGAATCAATAAATGATGAGGTAGTACTTACTGCCGATACCATTGTTTGTATCGACGGTTTGATATTAGGTAAACCTGAAACACCTGCCCACGCGGTTGAGATGCTACAAAGGTTATCGGGTAGGGTACATGAGGTAATTACAGGTGTTTGCCTCTTGTACAAAGGGGAGTATAATATGTTTTACGATAAATCGGAAGTGTTTTTCAGGAAGCTTACCGATATCGAGATCAGCAGCTATGTTGATAAATACCAGCCGTTGGATAAAGCGGGATCATACGGCATCCAGGAGCGTATCGGTTTAATAGGTATTGAGCGCATTAATGGCTCATACACCAATGTGGTGGGTTTACCTACCGAAAAGGTTTACGCGCAGTTGGTGAATTTGTCCAGGTAAGGTTTAATAAAAATTATTTTAGGAATGCCCCTGGGTAAGAAATGATTTCCTTCTTGTCTCTTTATTCTTGCCCTCTTGTGTCTTTTCAAATTTCATCTATTTCTTTTCAGAGTTTATCGATACCACGCCTCTCTACATCAATCCTTCATCTTTTTAATAAAATATTTATCTAAATTAAACCTTTGTTTCCTGCACAGTCTAATGTTGTAACTAAAGGGAGTATTTGTCATGAAAAAATCTATTAATACAGGGTTGGCGTTTTTGCTGCTGGCCACCTTGTCGGCTTGTAGTAGCTACAATTATTACACAGCAGCCCGTAACAAAACAGATCTCTCTTCTTATCGCACATTTGCCTGGCTACCTCCTGCAACCATGACCAATAAAGCCGGCGCAGTTGTGAAAAAAGAAGTAGCAGACGAAAGAGTGAAAGACGCTACCATAGCGGCGCTGGAAAGTAAAGGCCTAAAATTTCAGGAAGGCGATGCCGATTTATTGGTAAGCTACTCAACCGTAACCGGACGAGGTATGAAAACTGAGTTTTATCCATCGTATTATGGCGGCTGGGGCTATCCGGGTATTGGCTTTGGTTATGGCTGGGGATGGGGTTATCGCAGGCCATTTTATGGATATGGCGGCTGGGGCTGGGGTTATCCTTACGGTGGTTTTGGCTATGGCTTTGGTTATGGCGGCGGCGGTTATGCCCGTGTGCCTTATAAAGAAGGTACGCTGATCATCGATTTGGTTGATAACCGTACCCGCAGATTAGTATGGCGTGGTTTTGGTGTTGGCGAACTGCACAACCCGCAAAAAACATTGAAAGAATTGCCAAAGGTAGTTGATGGTATTATTGAACAACTACAGCTTAACCAGGTACAGCAACAACAGTTGCCAATGAAAAAGGCTTAATTAGCCCGAATTTAATTAAGAACAAGTAAATGAAAAAACCTCCGCGCTTAGTGTACGGAGGTTTTTTCATTTAATAGAATTGCTAAGAAGCTTTTTAAATTTGATTGTTTTTACTTGCGTCTCCCGCATGCAATTTACGGTGACTGAGGTGACCTGGATAGCCGCTTGTCCTCCTCCGTACAGTCGGGGATTGCTTCGTGCCTACCCATGACATAATTAAACAAGGTCGTGCTGAACTTGTTTCAGCATCCCACTTGCTAAGTAATCATGCTAAGCAAAGCGGGCGATCTGTCCTGTGGGATGCCGAAATAAATTCGGCACGACGGCGGAGATGTGTCATGTCTCCTTCAGAGGCTTAGGCTTTTACTCACTCGCAATGCCGCTCGGCGGACATGGTAGTTTTCTCGAACCATTTTAAACAGCTTCTACGATTTATGAAGTTTTAAAAACTGTGCAAGTATGGATCTTACAATTTGTAATGAGTAGATATTAAGGATTATCCCCTTTGCTCAATGCGCGAACTTGCTCATAGCAGCAGATCTTCGCAACAACTCAAGAAATGACAATTTTATCTAATGGGAGGAACCCCAGGTTACACTAAACCGAGAGGGGAAAAAGAAAAAATCCATCCGGCTTAAGCCTGGATGGATTTTTGTTTGCGGTATAAATGTATTACCGTTATGGCAAAGGCAACTAAGGCCAATAATACAACCCAGGTATCAAGCGGGCAAACAGCATCACCGTCTGTACCATCGCAGGGAAACCCCGGATCTGAAGACTGTGCAAAACTGCTTAAAACGGTTACCACTAAAAGTATCGTGGTTAAAAATATCTTTTTTATCATGCGCACTTATCGTTTGTTACAACTTTACAAATTTAGCTATTCCGAGTAAATTTTTACTCTTATTATCAACAACCTTTATTACGTAGGTTCCGGGTACCAGGCTACTTACGTTATTTTGCCAGTAAAGTTGCGTAATATTTACATTTTTTAATAAGATACCGCTACTGTTAGTTAGCTGGATGTTATAATTTAATGACGAGTTAACCTGTTTGATGCTTACATTGATGCTTTCGCGGGCAGGGTTAGGATAAACCATCACCTGGTTGTTGCTAATGTTGTTATTGGTGTTTGAGTACATTAGTGGCAACTCTTTCGATAAACTGATGTCGCTGTTTACATCGGTTAACTGCAACCTGTATTTATTTAAGCCATTGGCCGGGTTAGTATCTACATAGTTGTAAGTACCCAATCCGCTTGATTTTGATACGCTGATGTTATTCCATGTTTTGCCGTTATCTGTACTGCGCTGAACGGTAAACAAGGTGTAATTAGCCTCGTTTTGAACCTGCCAGGCAGTTTGCGCACCCATGGTTACCTTGGTTGCAGTAAAATCAATAAGGCGAAGGCCTAAAGCCGGGTTTTGGCGTAAAACAAGGCTTAACCTATTGCCACCAAACGAAGCCGCGTTGCCTTTATCAATATTAAAATCATACAGGGTGTTTGCTTTAATATCTACCGAATCTTTTGTAAAGCTGTCTTTAAGCCAGATCTCATAAAGGGCCGGCAGGTTACTTACATCCGATAACTTTAACTGGTACGCACCAGAAGCTGTAGCATCGGCATATAGCGGGATTACCTGGTTCACTTTATGCGGATATGGGCTGCGGTAGATAGTTGCCTTAACACTATCGCTCGACATTGCCGATAAGCTAACCAGCGCTCCGCTTCCGCCCATGTCTTCGGCATCTTTATCTCCGTTAAAAGCAGGGGTGATATCTGGTCTTAAGCCTATTACTATAGCATCGGTGTTGATGGTGTCTTTAATAAGCCTGAACCTCAATAATGATTCAGCCCCATCATTGCTGTTACTTGCAGCCGCGGCAGCAAGTTGCTGTGTTGGCATAGCTGCAAAGGCTGCAAATTTTGATGTAGATGCCAATACAGGCCTGTTAGGCGTACTTAGTATTGCCTGTGTTATTGTGGATGACGGCTGTGTATTTGTTTTTGCCGACTCACGGAAGGTTATCGTTTGTCCTGTAGCGGTGGCCTTGATAAAGAAACCTTGTCCCGAGGCTATTAAATTGCTTGCAAAGCCATCGCTCGAAATACCAGGATTTTGGTTTGATATGGTATCGGCAGAGGCTATGGCTGTACTTTTTTGTTCGTAAGTAGCATATTGCTTAGTGGTAGGGTTCAATATCCAGATTTTTAAAGGGCTGCTCAAGGTTGTGCCCGATTCGTTTGGAAAACCACTGCCATATATTGAAGATGTTGCCTGGCTTGCTTGCCTGTTAAACTTTTCGATGTTAATGGTGCTTGCATAAGGGTTGGCCACCAGGTTATAACCGGTTACACTTTTACCGCCTGTATTACTTGCGGTTGAGTATAAAAGGCTTGTGCTTTGCGTGTACCAGTTTTTTACAGTAATGTTACCTGTATTTAATGTACCGGTAGTGGTGAAAGTTGTACCGGTAGGTGCGTAGCTTGCAACAGTTTCGGTAGCTATACCGGCAACGCTCCTGTCGCCCCTGAAAAAGAAGAGGTACCCATTGCCTGTTGGCAAAGTGAAAGTGCCCGATTCGTTATCAAAAGCGTAGTTTGGTGCGGTTAATATATTGTTAACCCCACGGTAGTTACCACTGCTAAAGGTAACATTGGATACTAAAGTGTTTTCCCTGAAGAAATAAATAGACGGATTATTGGCGTTTGGCGAAACATCAAAACCACCTGCCGCCTTGGTTGTACCGGTTACGTAGGCCGAGTTAATAAGATAGTTAACGCTAAAAATGCCGCTGCCGTTATTTACCGGCGATGTAAGCAGGCGATAACCGCGTTTTGCCGAGCCGCCGGCAATATATCTTTCAACACTTACATTACCAGTAATGCTTAAGCCCGATGGGATAGCTGCTACCGTTGCTGTTTGCGTAGCCACGCTTTTTAAGGTAAGCGTGGTAGGCGAGCTCACCACAAGGCTGCCACTGGTAAGGGTTAGTACGTTGTATACATCAAGCTTACCGGTGGTTAAGGTAACTACACCGCTGGTAGCAGTGTTATTAACTGTCATGTTACCAACATCTGTTGAACCGGCAGTACTGTTGCCTGTAAATGATTGGGCCGTATTTGGAGATGCGCCGTTCCAGGTTATTGCCGATGTGTTGAAGCTTGCACTGGTACCTTTGGTAAGTGTGCCGCTATTAAATATATTACAACCAACACTTAAAACATAGCTACCCAGATCAAGCTTGGCGCCGCTGGCAATATTAAGCGTATAAACGCTTTTGGCGGCGGTTAAAACAGGATATATATTTGATCCGTTGGTTGGTACAATGATGTATTCTGTACCGTTTAACGCCGGTGCAACGCCTGCTATACCGGTTGAGGTATTGGTCCAGTTGTTGGCGGTAGCAACGTTAGTTGTACCTGCAGCACCTGTCCAGGTATAGGTTTGCATGGTTGGTGTTACAATAGCTGTATTTTGGGTACAACCATTGGTAGTAGTTGTTAACGTATAGTTGGTGGTAGTTGCCTTGCTAAAAGTAACCGGGTTACCAGTACCGGTAAGGCTTGTATTGGCATTATCAACCCAGCTGTAGGTTGGACTACCAGGCCAGCTTTGTGCTGTAATAGTTAATGGGTTGTTAGCGCAATACAGGGCCGAGAACTTATACAGGTTCATATCGTTTGATGTGATCTCTGAAGCAGTAAGTTCATGGTTGTAAATGGCGATATCATCAAGTGTACCCACAAAATAATCATTTGATGGGCGGCTTGGCCAGCCTTGAAGGCTATCTCCACCTATGCGCCAAAACTCGTTGATTTGCTGTGGAACAGTATAAGTAGCGGTTGAAGCCCGTAAAGTACCATCAACATAAAGGCACATACCATTGGTTGGGCCTTCGGTAACAATAACGTGGTGCCATAAGCCATCGTTGTAAGATCCTGTGGTGTTGATGGTTACCTGGCCGCTATTGTAAACACCGTAATAAAGCTGCCCTGCATCGTTCATATAAAGGTTACGATCCTGGGTAGCGTTGCTTCCGGTTTGGTTACCACCAATGCCTAACAACTTTCCGCCGGCGGTGGTAGTTTTAAACCAGATGCTGTAGCTGAAAATCAGCGGAATGTATTGCGTAGTAGTTGAAATATACTGAGGGCTTGCATTGGTGCCGCTAAAGCTGTAAGCGCCGTTAGCCAGGCCATTTCTATCTGCAACGGTAACAGGTAAAGTAGTTCCCTGCAAGGTACCGTTATTACCCAATCCCGACCAATCTGTTAAACTACCGCTTTCAAACGGATAGCTCAGCATTGGGCTGTTAATAGATGATGATGCTTTAGGGTTTACTGTAACCGTAACTGCAGTACGCAGGCTGGTTACGCCAAGAATGGTAGATGAAACGTATAACGTAGTAGTACCACCAATAAAAGGCGAATAACTTGTTGCAGTACTGCTTTGTAATGCTGTTGTGGTGGTATTATCTATATACCAGTTATAGGTAGCGCCTACAACCGGGTTTGATACCGTTAAGGTAGCTGTGCCCGCGCCGCAAAGTGTGGTGCCTGCTACAGTTGGCCCCGCGGTGCCAACCACAACCGTTTGAGTAGTGGTGCTTGAGCAAGAACCTTTAGTTACTGTAAGGCTTATTGTTTTTGTACCGGTGGTGGCCCAGGTAACGCTATATCCGGCCTGGGTGCTGCCTGTAGCTGTACCGCCATTAAATGACCATGCATAAGTTGCGGTGGCATCGTAAGTACTGGTAAGTGTTACGGTTGAGGCACCTGTGCCCACTACTACGGGAGTAGTAGCTGTAAAATTACTGCCGGGTACTGTATTAACAGTAGGTGTATAAGTAGCTGTTGATGAACAGCCGCCAGGCCCGCCTGTTACCGTTAATGTGTATGCACCCGCAACCGCGCTTGAAAATACGCCGGGATTACCTGTAACGGTTGATCCGCTTGGCGGTGTCCAGGTGAAGGTAGCACCGGTAATGGTTGGCGCGTAAATGCTAAGCGGGCTTCCGGCGCAAACCGGTGCGTAAGCGCCTATTTGGTTAACATCATTGAGGTTGCTTACAACTGTGCTTGTAAGCTCTGAATTATATACAGCAACATCGTCAATGGTACCATTAAAATACCAGCTGCTTGGCGCGTTTGGCCAAACACCACCTATTTCATCATAGCCTATTTTCCAGTAACCATTTCTTGTTTCTGGAGCGTAGTAAGTTGATGAGCTGGCAACCGATGTATTATCTACATACATTACCATACCAGATGTACTACCAAGGGTTACTACCACGTGGTGCCAGTTGCCATCATTATAAGGGGTGGTTGATGGCGAAGTAATGGTTCTTGCGCCGCCATTGTAAACACCAAAAATCAACTGACCGCTATTGGTCATATACAGGTGACGGTCATACCCTCCCTGTGCCGAAACGTTTTGACCATCGCTAAAGCTCAATAATTTACCACCTGTTGTTGTGGTGGTTTTGAACCATACACTCATAGTGAATGTTGACGGGCCTGCAATTTGTGTTGTTGACGACATCCACTGGCTGGTACCGTTAAAGCTGTAGGCGCTGTTGGTAAAGCCGTACCTATCGGTTGTTGCTGTAGGGCTGTTTTGCGGCACACCATCATTCTGATTTCCGGAAATATCTTTGGTATTGCCGCTAAATGAATACGAAAACGCGGCGTTAGTTAATGGCGAAGTAACTATAGGATTGATAGTTGCCGTTACCGCTGTACGGGCGCTTTCGCTACCACCCGAAGTGTATGTTACATAATAGGTTTTTGTAGTTACAATAGTAGGCGAATAAGTTGCACCTGTTGCAACAGCGGTACCACCGCTTGCAGCGGTGTACCAGCTATAAGTACCACCCGAGGGCGATCCTCCACTTGCAGTTAAAGTAACCTGACCAGCCCCGCAACGTGACACTGCCGAAGCAGTAGGAGCCGCAGGAGGAGCTGCGCCAACAAAGGTGATCACGTTACCATTTGATGGTGTGTTGGTATAGGTTATACCCGAACTGTTACCATTACCTGTTAAAGTATTTACGGTGGTAAATGTTATAGTACCGTAAGGTGTATTGCCATAATTAAGAGGTGATGATTTAACAGTACCCGTATAAAAGTAATATCCCGGTACAGAGTAAGTGCCGTTGGTATTTCCCGAACTGGCAATCAAATCGCCTACGCTATAATTTTGTACAGCGTTTCCGGTGTAAGTTACCGAACCTAAAAGCAGATCGGATGATGTGGAGTAAAAGGAATCGTCAGATCTGTACAGGCTGCCCGAACCGTTAAAATATGCTTCAAAGCCAGCGCCCGAGGTATTCATTACCAATTGATTGATCAAAAAGTTACCCCTCGCGGTAATTTTCATGCCATATACTATCACATTTTCGTTGGGATAATATGCAGGTTGTGTTACGTTGTTGGCAACGCCGTTTACACCTGTGGCGTCAAACTGGAGCACGCGGGTGTACATATCAAAATTATCCCACTGAAAACGACCGGCTGCTGTTGTGGTAGATTCCAGGTATGAGTAATAGTAGGTGCTGTAACCACTGCCTGTATTACTGGTACTTGATGCAACCAGGGTTTTGGCTGTAGTCATGCCGGCAACAAAAACATCCTTATAAATAGCCCAACGGCCGTCTTTAAGACGTTGCACTTTGATCATGTACGTTTGCTGATCATTAGCCATAGGGGCATTGAGCAACTCATTGTAATGGCCTGCAGTTGAGCCTGCATCATACCTGTACCTTAAGCTTAATGAAGTACCAGTATGCGTAATGTATATACCCTGCATGTTATTGGTGGTGTAATTATTGGCAACCAGCCAGTAACGCCAGCTATTATTGCCTGTGGCCATTACATCCGGATCATCAGGGCTTGAGGTGCTGTTTTGTTTGTAGATGAAGTTCCACTCAAAATCGTTTTGTGTAAGATCAACGCTACCCAACGCGCCGCTGCCTACAAAATCCCAGCGGATAGCGCTAACCCCATTGGTAGCAGGTGAAGCAGAGCGTAAACTTACTGATCCGTTAAGCGGCGAAGTAGTTGAAGCATCAATAGTGGTTATTAAACTTGTGCGTGCGGCGTTACCAACGCCTATTGCTCCTAAAGTTGTTATATTACCGGCTGTGGCTGTCTCGAAGTTGTTGTAATAGTATGTAGCATTATCACTCGTTTCCTGGGCAGAAACAGCATTAACCAGGCATAGCAGAAAGCCGGCAAGCAATACACGGAGTAATTGTGTTTTCAAAATCAATAGGTTTTAGGAACATCATTTGCAATAATGATGCTAATTCAATAAAAACGGCATTAAACTACGAAAAATCACGTAATAAGATACTTACGTTAAAACCGAGGGCCCGGATTTGGGGTTTTATTGCGAAAATGAAAACAAAGTGGGGCTTAATTATTAATTATAATTTACCCGATTTGGGGAATAGTTTCCCCTTGGTTTTAATCAATAGCTATTTTCTTAATCTGTAGCGATAGGTAATTAATTAACTCTAAACGAAAAATATTTTCCTATTTATTCCTATTAGGAGTAAGGTTTTTTATCAGGAATGCTGTTGTTAGCTATATTGCTAAATTTTACCTTTTGGGTAACGCTATTGATCGGAGGATAAAATACGGACCATAGTGTTTCGGACTTGGAAGATCAGAGTCGGGAGAAAGCAGAATGCCGGAACTATTTAAGACTTACGAAGTTTTTGAAACTTCGTAAGTCTGGGAATACAAGTTATAATTTCAGCGTATTATTCTTACGGTTCAGATCGGGAAGGGCGGCATCTGGGTCTATCGTTACCGATTCAGCTTCCTGTGTAGTTGGTAGTGTGTAGGTGATCTGTTTGTATTGCAGCCAGGTTTCAACCGGCAGGTAAAAACGCTTTTTGCTGCCATCTTTAAATTTCACTTCAACCGTAAATGGCATCGGCAATTGCTCTTTGTTTACAGCGGTAATGGTAATGCCTTTTGAAGCATCTTTGCCGGCATATTTAACATCTGTTAAGGCGATATCAACTAACCAGTTGTTATAAAACCAACCTTTCCAAAACCATGAAAGATCTTCGCCTGCGCCGTTCTCCATCGATCTGAAAAAATCATCAGGCTGCGGATGTTTGTAGGCCCATTGCTTAATGTAATTTTTAAAGGCATAATCAAACCTGTCTTTCCCTAAAATTTGCTCGCGCAACAATACCAAACCAAAGGCAGGTTTATAATAGGTAAGCGGGTGACGGTATTTTTCGGGGATAGCATCCGGAGCGGTCATGATGCTTGGCGATTGCGGATCAAGCAGCGAGGGGATGATCTCATCGGCAGGGTTACCACCGTCAGGCGCGTATTCACTATCGCGTTTAGGGGCGTATTCACCTTTGTTAAACGCGTCAGAGGCATAGATATCGATAAAGGTATTCAAGCCCTCGTCCATCCAGCCGTAACGGCGCTCGTTTGATCCTACGATCATCGGGAACCAGTTGTGGCCAATTTCGTGAGCTGTTACCCAGTAAAGTACGCTGCCTTTATCGGTAATACCATCGAAAACAATACCCGGATATTCCATACCACCGGCAATACCGGCCTCGTTGATAGCAACCGGGTAGGGGTACACAAACCATTTTTCCGAAAAATATTCTATCGATTTTTTCAGGTATTCAGTCGCTCTTCCCCAGGCATCGTTGCCGTAGCTTTCGGCAGGGTAAACGCTCATGGCCATTGATTTTTTTCCTTCGGGAAGATTAACCCTCGCAGCATCCCAGATATAGGCTTTCGATGCGCCAAAGGCTACATCGCGGGTGTTGAGCATTTTAAAATGCCAGGTAAGCGTACCCTTATTAACCGGGCGACTGGCAGGATCATTAACCTCGGCCAGATCACGGATCATGATGGTTTTATCGCTGTTGCGGGCCTGCTCCAAACGGGTTATCTGTTTGGCAGTCAATACCTCTTTAGGATTCAATAACTCGCCCGAGCCGGCTACGATCATATCCCATGGCACGTTAACCGAATAATCGATATCGCCATAATCTAAATAAAATTCGCCGCTGCCTAAAAATGGAAGCGTATCCCAACCGTGGCTATCGTCATAAACGCACATGCGCGGAAACCATTGGGCTATTTCGTAGATCTTGCCGTTTTTGGTATCGCAGTAGTCGGTGCGGTTGCCAAAGTTGCCGGGGATGGTATAGTGATATTTGATACGCAATTTAATAGCACCTTTTTGCAGCGGGTGCTCCAAACGTACCTGCATGCGGGCATCGGTAATTACAAATGGCACGGCTTTAACCGCGGTGCCATAATCTATGGATACCGATTCGATCTGGTAGCCATCGGTATGCTGATTTTGGCCCGGTGTACGATCAGTAAAAAAGTTGGAGCGGGCATCTTTTTTATAGGTGTTTTGATCCAACTGTAACCAAAGGTAAGGCAGTGCATCGGGGCTATTGTTGGTATAGTTGATAACTGCTGTACCGCTGATGGTTTTGTTTGTTGTATCTAACTTAACATTCAGCGTATAGTCGGCGCGGTTTTGCCAGTATTTTGGTCCGGGGGCACCGTTGGGCGAATGGTAATCATTGCCCTTTTCGGTATAAAACATGGGCCTGAAAGCTTCGGCCGGGTTATAGTTTGATGAGGTATCGTTCGGGTTGAGTTTCCGTTTTTGCGCGACCGCGCTGAGCGTTAAAACCGACAGTAAACCAATGCCGATATATTTTAATTTCATGCTGTGTAATTAAGCAGGCAATATACAAAGGATGGCTGGAAAAACGGTTTACCAAAAAAGTTAAAATAATTTATGGAATAGTTTAAAGGCTTGCATCCTGTAGTAAAACCAACAAAAAATGCAGCCTATTCAAAGTATAACAATCCCCGAACCTTGCCACCAGCAATGGCAGCAGATGACAGCTGAAAGCAACGGCCGCTATTGCGATCATTGCTGCAAAACAGTGGTTGATTTTAGTGTGATGAGTAACGAAGAGATCATCACGCACCTATCGGCTAATCATAATGTTTGCGGAAGGTTTGAAAAGCAACAATTAGCGACCTTGCAGAACAATACTCCGGACAAAAATACTTGGCGATATTTTAGAAGGGCCATGTTGGTAGCCGCATCTGTGATAGGTTTTGCGCCCATAGTTGGTGCAAAGGCAAACGCCGCTTTGTTGTCGCCTATCGATTCGTTGCATAAAAAACAAAGCGCAAAGCAGGCGGCAACAATGAATGTTCGGGCATTAAAACGCAAGGTTGTGGTTAATAAAAGCCTTAAATTCAATATCAAAGTATCTGCAAACGGTATAACTAAAGTAAACAGATATCTATGCCTGCCTTATGATGAAGGTGTAGTGGGAAAGGTCGCCTATGTTCCTCCAGGCCTCAATCGGGTGAAAAACTTCCAGATCATTCGTAGTGCTGATACCGTTTCGCATGTTTTAGGCGGCATATCAGTTAAAGGAATGCTCATTAAGCAAGAGGAAAAAGAAGTAGACCGGGAATTGCTTTATGAATTAGGCATAAGGTAATATCTATATCCAAACAGTGTTGCGATAATTTATTATCTTTAAAATGGAAGTATAAAATGGCAATTAAACACATCAGCATACCTAAACCTTGCCATGAGCAATGGCAGCAGATGGCCCCGCTTGATGGTGGCCGCTATTGCAACCACTGTTGCAAAACAGTTATCGATTTTACGGAAATGAGCAACAAAGAAATTGTTGCCTATCTGGCTTCAAGCGGAGATATATGTGGTCGCTTGGATTTAGCACAGCTAAACGCCATCAATAGCAAGTCGGCAAATAAATATAAATTACACTTAAAAGCATATTTGGCGGTGGCGTCATTATTGTTTTCAACGCAGGCTGTCAGGTCTGAAAAAAAGCATCAAACCCTGCATCAACAGTTTACCCGTCCGGTAAGCGACGGTATAGTATTGCAGCAGGATACATCAGGGCAATATGTTGTTAAGGGAATAGTTAAAGATAAATATTCAGTTGTGCCAGGTGCCGGTATTACGGTAAAGGGAAAATCAATAGGTGCTGTTTCAGATATTGAAGGCAGATTTAAACTTACCGAAATTTCTCTAAATGATACGCTCCGGATATCTTTCATCGGTTATGGCACTCAGGAAATCAGGGTTGCCGATATTGCTAACCGGGAGCAGTTTGAGATACTTATGGCAGAAGACCTTACAATGGGGCACTTGGAAAATGTTTTTGTGGGAGGTATTACAGTACGCTACTCTTTTGTTCACCGCCTATGGCATAAAATAAAAAACTTATTTTAGTGCTTTATAAAAGCCAAACTTGCACTTCCCTGTAAATATCCCTTTAGGCCGGTCGTCAATACCGGTTCATTTTGTTTGCGAAACGCTATCGTACTTTTTGGGCTACCGGTATTACACTTACCTGCGCCGTAACACGCACGATCTGATCAGCAGTGAAGATCGCCTCATTATTTTCATCGGCGCGGCGGCAGGGGCCTTTTTAGGTTCGCACATGGTGGGGATCTTCGAAAATCCGCCGCAGTTGTTTTCACATTTCAACCTGTTTTATTTTATGGGGAATAAAACCATTGTAGGCGGCATGCTTGGTGGGTTGATTGGGGTTGAGCTTACCAAAAAGCAACTGGGCGTAACCGTTTCATCGGGCGATATGATGGTTTATCCCTTAATATTAGCCATGGTTGTTGGCCGTACAGGTTGTTTTTTAGCCGGCCTGGAAGATGGTACCTATGGTATAGCCTCAAATTTGCCCTGGGCAATCAACTTTGGCGACGGCATCCGCAGGCACCCTACTAACTTGTACGAGATTATTTTTTGGCTGATGCTTTGGTTGGCGCTGAAACTCATCGAACAAAAGCGGCATTTTGCCAACGGTGCAAGGTTTAAAATATTTATGGTGAGTTACCTTGTTTTTAGGCTGTTGGTAGAGTTTATTAAGCCCGATTATTTTTTTAGTTTCGGTTTGTCGGTAATTCAGCTGGTTTGTATCGGCGGTATTTTGTATTATTATAAAGTATTTTTAAACCATAAAAACCTCTTTACAGATCATGCCTGAACGCCCGTATATATATTATGATTTTACTTTAAGCATTTGTTCAACCTGTTTGCGCCGGGTGGATGCCAAAATTGTTTTTGAAGATGATAAGGTGTACATGCACAAAAACTGCCGCCAACACGGTTTTGAAAAAGTGCTTATCGCCACCGATATTGAATATTATAAAAATTGCCGCAACTACGCGAAGCGCAGCGAAATGCCACTAAAGTTCAATGCCAAAACACACTACGGCTGCCCTTACGATTGTGGCCTGTGCCAGGATCATGAACAGCATTCATGTCTGACAGTAGTTGAAGTAACCGACCGTTGTAACCTGAGCTGCCCCACATGCTACGCCATGTCGTCGCCAACTTATGGCCGTCACCGCACCCTTGCCGAAATTAAGCAGATGCTGGATGTCGTTGTAGCTAATGAAGGAGAGCCAGATGTTATACAGATAAGCGGGGGAGAGCCTACCGTGCACCCGCAGTTTTTCGAGATATTGGATATTGCCAAAACAAAACCCATCAAACACTTGATGGTGAATACCAATGGCATCCGGATAGCCAAAGATGAGGCATTTGTAAAACGCCTGGCCACCTACATGCCCGATTTTGAGATTTACCTGCAGTTTGACTCGTTTAAAAAAGAAGCGCTTGAACAATTAAGGGGTGAGGACCTGCGGGAGGTGCGCCTGAAAGCCATCGAAAATCTTAATAAATACAATCTATCAACCACTTTGGTGGTAACCTTACAAAAAGGCCTCAATACCGACGAGATAGGTAAAATTATTGAATATGCCCTCCAGCAGCCGTGCGTGCGTGGCGTAACGCTGCAGCCCACACAAGAGGCCGGTAGGTTGGATCATTTTAACAGCCAGACCGATAGGTACACCATGACGGAGGTGCGCAACGCCATACTCGAGCAAACTAAGATATTTAATAAAAACGACCTGATCCCGGTGCCTTGCAATCCCGATGCGCTGGTGATGGGGTATGCCCTCAAAATAGCAGGTGAGGTGATCCCCCTTACCCGGATGATCAACCCGGACGATTTGCTGGATAACTCGAAAAACACCATTGTTTATGAGAACGACGAGCGTTTGAAAGGGCATTTGCTCAATATGTTTAGCACAGGTAATTCGGTTGATAAGGCTAAAGAGCACCTGCATTCGTTGCTATGTTGTCTGCCCGAAATAGATGCGCCTAACCTGGGTTATGATAACCTGTTCAGGGTAATTATTATGCAGTTTATTGATGCCCATAACTTTGATGTGCGGGCCATCAAAAAATCGTGCGTGCATATCGTAAATAAAGATTTGCAGATCATCCCGTTTGAAACCATGAACCTGTTTTACCGCGACGATAAACGCGAATACCTGGAGCAATTAAGGGAGGAGATGGCGATATGAGCAGCGAAACAAACACCGGCCGGATACAGCCTGATGAAGAACGCAGAAAAAACAATAACAACCTGAAAATATTAGGGTTCAATTTACTGGCGCTCGTAATTTACACAGTGTTATGCAAGTTGGCCAACAATATCTCCACCTTGGTTATTGAGGCCTTTCTGGTTGGTTTGCAAGTGCTGGTTTGCCTCATTGTAGCTGCCGCGCAGCGAGATTTGGTTTGGTTATTAAGTGCTTTTATGGTATTGGCCATTGGCTTTTCTACCTGTATTTACGGTGGAGTATTTTAGGTAGATAGTTAATGAACTAATTTGAACAATATGGACGAAACAAACATACCTCCTCATCAAGATGGTAACCCCGATCCCGGGCGTTTTCTATTGGATCATAAGCCGAAGAAACCTTCTTCAATGAAGATAGTTGGGATAAATATGGCGGTGTTTGCGGCTTACACCATTTTATGCGAACTGGGCGCAAAAGATGGCGCGGCTATATTAGATATGTTTTTGATCGGCATTCATGTGTTGGTTGGTATAGTGCTGGCAATTGTTAACCGCAGCTGGGCGTGGTTGCTGAGCGCACTGATAGTTTTGGTTATCGGTTTTTCAACCTGTGTGGGAATGGTGAACTTTAACGGACATTAATTATTCGCCCAACATCCCCGCCAAAACACCTTCTTTTAATGAATTGGTGCACATGCTCACTTTATGAATTTCCAACGCATGCATAATAAAACGGGTTATAAGCGATGCAGACACGATCATATCAACCCTAACAGGGATAATACCCGGGTTGGTAGCGCGTTGTTGGTGGTTGGAGAGGATGATGGTATTAGTGAGTGTTAATAGTTCATCTTCATTAAAATCATAACGCTGAATGGTTTTCAGATCAAGCGGTTTTCCTTTTCCGGATGCGATCAACCCGGCAAAGGTTTCGAACGCGCCAGACGAACCTATCAGCGTATCTATTTCAATATCCGCGGTAGCGATAAACAGATCGTTCAGGGTATCTTCGAGGTATAAATTCAGCGCTTCGATAGATGCGGGGGGGATAGGGTCTGTACGATGAAACTGGTCCAACAAACGGGCAGCGCCAATTTCAAAGCTTTGCTTCCAGATTATTTTATCGGCATTGCCCAAAATAAACTCCACGCTGCCTCCGCCAATATCCATAACCAACGATGTTTTTGCCGAAAGACAGCCGCTAAGTTTTACACCCTGGTAAATAAAACCGGCTTCCTGCTCGCCATTAATAATTTCAATAGCTATACTGGTCTGATCCTGTACCGCCTTAACAAAATCATTCCCGTTAGATGCATTGCGCAGCGCCGAGGTGGCAATAGCCCGAACATGAGTGGCATTGTTGGCACTTATTAACTCCTGGAAATGCTTCATGGTATCAACACCGCGTTGAAAGGCTTCGGGGATAATGTAACCTTTGTTTATACCGCCTTCGCCAAGTTTAACTGCTTGGGTAATGTGCACTATTTCGTGGTAATTATGGCCTTCGCCCTCGGCAATCAATAAATGGAAGGTGTTTGTACCTAAGTCCATTACTGCAACGCGTTTACTCATGGGGCTAAAATAAATAATCCCCGAAAATGTTTAACCATCGCCGGGGATTTTGTTCTTTAAATCCGAAATCGAAATTCCGATATCCGAAATCAAAACTACTCTTTATAAAAAAACCATTTTGCCATTTCTTTAAAGCTTGCTTTTTTGCCATACATCAGCACGCCAACCCTGTAGATCCGCGCGGCGATATACGTAGTAAATAAAAACGCGATCACCATCAGGCACATGGATACGGCTATTTGCCATACCGGCGGCTCAAACGGGATCCTTACCATCATGGCTACGGGGGCAGTGAATGGGATCATGGATAACCATACGGCCAATGGACTATCAGGAGCGCGGAAAAGTACCGACACTGCTAAAATGTAAGTAAACAACAGAGGCAACGTTATCGGGAACATAAACTGCTGCGTTTCGGTTTCGCTATCAACAGCCGACCCTACTGCCGCAAACAACGCCGCGTATAACAGGTATCCGCTTAAAAAATAAAACAGGAAACAACCTAAAATAAAACCAAATGGAATCGTCTGTATCACCTGGAGGGCACTAAACAGTCCACTGCCTGGCGTATTGAATGAATGCCCGGCAATTTTAGTAGATATAGCAGATAAAATAATCCAGGCGCTAAACTGCGTTAAGCCAACTAAACCAACGCCGATAATTTTGCCCAACATTAATTGAAATGGTTTCACTGATGATATTACCACCTCGATAATGCGGTTTGTTTTCTCTTCAATAACGCCGCGCATAACCTGTCCGCCGTAAATAAACAGGGATAGATAAATGAATATAGCGCAAGCGATGCCTATTAAAATATTGGGGCCGATGTTGGCATTTTTATCACCCTTATCGGATATTTCAACCGCGTTTAACGATATGTTGGTTTTTTTGATGGAAGCCAGCAATGCCGGATCAATATTGTGCTTAAGCAGGTTATCGGCAAAAGCTATCTCGTTCATCTGCTTTTCAATACCATCGGCAAGTGGGAGGGATGCCTTCTTTTTAGAAAAGATCTGTACCGAATCTTTCTGAAGATAATTAGCCGGAATATATAATATAGAAATACCCTCGCTGTTTTTCAGGATCTCTTTAGATGATTTAAGATCGGTTAGCGCGTAATTGAATTTGATATTCTTATCGTCGTGGAATTTATGCACAAAAACACCGCTTTTATCAATTACGTTAACGGTTTGTAGTGACGAGATCTTGTCGCTGTCCTCGGCAACTAATTTGATCACAAAGCCCATAACCAATATCAGCAACGGCACCACAAATATCATTACGATGAACGATTTTTTGCGCACACGGGTTAGGTATTCGCGCTGTATAATGAGTAGTACTTTATTCATGGCCGGTGGAGTTTAGGTTTACTTTTTCGATGAAGATCTCGTGCATGCTCGGGATAACCTCCTGCAGCATATTTACCCGAGCCTTCGGGATAAGGTATTGCAAAAC
The DNA here is from genome assembly GCF_039839285.1 of Mucilaginibacter sp. CAU 1740. Classification (NCBI taxonomy): domain Bacteria; kingdom Pseudomonadati; phylum Bacteroidota; class Sphingobacteriia; order Sphingobacteriales; family Sphingobacteriaceae; genus Mucilaginibacter; species Mucilaginibacter sp. CAU 1740. The sequence goes on from NZ_JBDOQS010000002.1 coordinate 32,514, forward strand.
ATCGTTGGAGTTATGCCCTTCGGTGAGTTTTATTTTAATGGTGTGGCTGTCATCGCTGGTGGTTTGGTTCACTACCTCGAAAGGCTGGTTGCCATCAAAATTAATTTGCTCACCAGCGTACTCTACAAAGTAGGTTTCGTTTCGATACGAGTTGCGGATATTTTTAACCTTACCATCCAGTATTTTGTGCGATTTATTGATGAGGGCGATGGCATCGCAAAGCTCCTCGACAGATTCCATACGGTGGGTGGAGAACAGGATGGTAGCGCCTTTTTCATTCAGCTCCAGGATCTCATCTTTAATTAATTCGGCATTTACCGGGTCGAAACCGCTGAAAGGTTCATCGAGGATGATCAAATCCGGTTCGTGCATTACTGTAGCCACAAACTGGGCCTTTTGCTGCATGCCTTTTGATAGTTCTTCGATCTTTTTTTTCCACCAGGTTTCCATCCCCAGCTTCTCGAACCAAAATTTAAGGCGTTTTTGCGCTTCGGCACGGCTTAGGCCTTTTAGGCGGGCCAGGTAGATCATCTGCTCGCCGATCTCCATTTTTTTGTACAATCCACGTTCTTCGGGAAGGTAACCGATACGTTCTATGTGCGATTGGTTTAGTTTTTCGCCGTTAAAATAAACTTCGCCCGAGTCTGGCGCGGTTATCTGGTTAACAATACGGATAAGTGAAGTTTTACCGGCCCCATTAGGGCCAAGCAGACCGAAAATTTGCCCGCTTTCAACTTCCAAACTTACATCGCTTAAAGCCCGGTGACCGGCGTATTGTTTAACAATGTTGCGGATGCTTAGCATTTATTAAGGTTTATGTAGCTGTATTTTGCTTATTAGATAAAGCTAAGCAAAAAATGTTACACGCCCGGTTTGTCGTATGGCGGCCATTCGGGTTTCTCCATCTCGTAAAATGGTTTTTGCAATGGCTGATTACTGATAATGTTTAACGCGGTTATAGCTACATACAACTCCGCCGCCGGAACCACCACGTACGCGAAACCCATATATTGATAATAGGTAATAAAGTCATTTGTGTTGATATAAGATAGTAGCATAGGTGCCACCATATAAAATACCATGATAAACAGCTCGCTAAATGCGAAAACACGCAGCGGCAAGCGGTATTCGGTTTCGCTGAGTGTAAATACGGCCACGACAAGTAATATCACGGTCAGTAAATTGATAACACCAATTATTTGGTAGTAAGCCATTATTTTTTCGGCCCCAATACCTAACACACCGATGCCAATATTAATTATGTGCTGCAGCACGCTATAAGCTAAGTAGATAATGAAAATGTTAACTACAAAAGCCTTTTCGCGGGTGTGTTTTAAAATACTAATTACAAAAATGATGAACCAGGCAAAGCATACTACCGGAATAAATGATATCGCATACCTGAAAGCAGCAGGAATTAATAACGACATATGTTGCGTAAAATGGATTACGAAAACAGATATAGTGCTTATAACGGCTGTTGCGATGGTTAAAAAGGCGGTATCGCGGGTTGGTTTCATGAGCAGGGTAGGTTTAATTTTAAAGTAAAAGGTATCCAATAATTAGCCATGCCGATTTAAACATGGTTGTTTAATGAAATAAAAAAACGGTGCTATTGTTTTAATTCAATAGCGTCGTTTTTAATTTTTCAATATCTACAGATCTTCTACTTTAATTGCTTTAAACTAAACCGTAACGTTTCGATAGCTTCTTTTTGGCGGGATATGATCACATACATATAGCCATCATAAATAATGGTATGCGGATAGCCGTATTGTCCGCCTTTCCAAAGTCCTTCTTTTTTAAGGTGATAAAGCTCGTTGGCGATGATGTAATTTTGATCGAACGATTTGCCGTCTTTCGAGAGTGATAACACCAACGGGTTACGATCATAATGGTTCAATGTATCCGGGATGCCTACATAATAAAAGCGCTTATCAGGCAACCGACCGAAGTGAAACTTACTGTCATTGTCAGAAAAAGGCGCTTGCAAAGGTCGCGACCAGCTTTGGCCGTTGTCCTTACTTTCGGTAAGCCATAAACGGCCTTTCCAGCCTTTGCCGGTTACCCGTAACAGCATGTGTAGCTCATTATCATCTGTTTGAAAAAACGATCCCTCGCAAAGCGGCGGCAAGCCCGATTTTGCAGCCGGGGAGTAAAACATGGCCGGGTTATCCTGTTTATAAAGCGAATCGGGATAAAAGCTGCTTAGTTTCCAGCCAGATAGTCCGTGCGGATCATCAGTGTATGGAAAAGTAAAGTTCCCGCTGATGATGAGGCGGCCGCTGTTGGTAACTTCTGGTCCGTGATTGGGTACAACGGGCAGGTGCATATCCAGTGGTTCGCTCCAGTGTTCGCCATCGGTGCTGGTTTTGGCCCATAGGTGGGTGTTATTGCGGTGCTTATCATAGTCGCCATAATAGGCTACTAATGTTCCTTTATATTGATATAGGCCTGCGGCGGTGAGCACGGTTAGGGTATCGTTGATCTTCCCCGGTTCCGCAAGGGCTTTTACCGGCGACCATTGCTTAAAATCTTTCGAAGTAGCATAAACCACCCTTTGCCCCGGCGAATCTTCATCTTTAATACCGTTGCTCCAGATGGCCACAAACCTATCCTTAAAATGAATAATGGATGCGTGGTGATTGTAAAGCCAATCCTGATCGGGCGTGTAGATCATGCTCCGCTCGATGTTGAGTTTGGGTACACCAGCTTCAGTTTGATAATTATTGCTGATGGAAGCGGTTTGGGCACTTGTATAGGCTCCGCCAAAAAGTAAAGAAAGCAGGGGGAGGGATTTGAATTTTAGAGGCATATGCCTAATTAACGGAAAATATCCGGGTGGAGAAAGTTAAAGTGGGCAGAATATCTGATTATTGAATACTAAGTGGTTTTGTTTTTTGCTTCGTATTGACCCAATAATTCATTTAATAATGTCATCTCATCCTCGGTTAGTAACCCTTCTTGCCGGTAAGGCACAAATACGTCTGTTATAAAATCGTATTCAATATCATTTTTTATCCTTTTCCTTTTCAGAATTTTAGATAGTTTATTCTCTCTTTTAAAGGGAAGGTTATGTTTAACTACCTCTTGCCAAAAATATTCGACTGTTTTTCCTGAGCTTTCCTGAAAGTAAGTGAAAGTATCATTAATGAGATAAGCTAAGCTCTTTTTATTTTTAAAAGCAGGCTTTGGGTTCAAAGCCGTTTCTTTCCAATCAAAATATACTTTGATAACATGCTGGATATTACTCTCACTCCAATCTTTTGGAGGATAGGTTTTAAATGCTTCTGTCACAATATCAATGGCTTTTGCTAATTGTTCGGCTTGGGTTTCGTATGGTGTTTTCAAGTAGTTATTAGTCTGTTATTATATTATCCAGTCTACAAGCTAATTTCTTCTTCATTATTTGAAGATAACGACGATGCCTGATCAGCCTCAACGCTTTTAAGATATTTTTTTATCCCGAAAAACATGTATAGCATAGCTAACGGTAAAAGTATTTCGGCTGGAATGGAGGCAGCAAAAACTGTTTTGCCATAGTAGCTGATCATGACTAAAAGACCTACTAATTTGAGAAAGGCTATCAACAGAAAAACAAACCCATAAACGCAGAAAGGCCTAACCAATTGCCGGGTTTTTAAATTAAACGCCTGGATGATCAATACATTGATCATGGTAACACTTAAAGCACCCAAAACAACGTAAACTACATATTGAACAGGACTGGGTTTACTCAGGAAATAATAAAACACCAATGCTATGTCGAAGAAGATATAAAAGGTGTAAATAGATACCGTGAGCTTTTTTTCGTTGAGATGTTTCAATACAATGACCGCGTAGATAATTGGCAAAATATAGGTTACTTCAATAGCTGCAATCAAAGGTTTGGGCGGGATAGCGTTGCCAAGCCTGATTATAATAGATGCTAATATCAGAATAGCATAAACGATGGTAACAATAATGGGGAGAAGAACAGATTTGGAGTTTACTTTCATACTGAAAAGCCACTTGCGATAAAGTTTTGTTGATCTAAAATAACAAAAAAGCCCGAAGTTAAAACTCCGGGCCTTTAAAGCTTTTCGCTTTCGGCTTTCAGCCTTAAGCGTTATTCAAAATATTCCTTCATCCGCTCAAAGAAACTTTTCTCGTTCTTGCCCGGATTAGGTTTAAAGTTTGGTGAACCTTGTAATTTCTCCAATATCTCGCGCTCTTCGCGGCTTAGTGCTTTTGGTGTCCAGATGTTGATGTGCACCAACTGGTCACCGCGGTGGTATGAGTTTACTTCTGGTAAACCTTTGCCTTTAAGGCGCAGAATTTTACCGCCTTGTGTACCCGGGTCAATTTTGATTTTTGCTTTACCGTCGATGGTTGGCACTTCAACAGATGTACCTAAGGTAGCATCAACAAAGTTTACATGCAGATCATAGATCACGTTGTTGCCATCACGTTTTAAAGTTTCATGAGGTACTTCTTCAATCAGGATGATCAGATCGCCGGGAACACCGCCACGTGGGGCCGCGTTACCTTTGCCGCTCATGCTTAACTGCATGCCTTCGCTAACACCGGCAGGCACCTGGATAGTGATCAGCTCTTCGCCGCGCACTACGCCATCACCATGACAAACATTACATTTTGACAGTATGGTTGAGCCTTCGCCGTTACAAGTAGGGCAGGTGCTGGTAGTTTGCATCTGGCCCAAAATGGTATTGGTTACCCTGCGCACCGCGCCCGAGCCACCACAGGTTTTACAGGTTTGGAACGATGATTTATCTTTAGCGCCGCTGCCATCGCAGGTTTTACAGATGATCTGTTTGTTAACCTTAATTTTCTTCTCGGCGCCATTAGCAATTTCTTCCAGCGTTAAACGCACTTTAATGCGCAGGTTGCTGCCGCGGGCTACACGCCTGCCACCGCCACCGCTTTGACGACCACCGCCAAAGAAACCTTCAAACGGACTGCCGCCGCCAAAAATATCGCCAAACTGGCTGAATATGTCGTCCATATTCATGCCGCCACCGCCGTAACCGCCACCACTGGCCGATGAGGCGTTGGCCGCGTGACCAAACTGATCATAACGCTGACGCTTCTCAGCGTTGCTCAGTACTTCATAAGCTTCGGCAGCTTCTTTAAACTTTTCTTCAGCCTCTTTATCACCTTCGTTTTTATCCGGGTGATATTTGATAGCCATTTTACGATATGCTTTCTTTATATCATCAGCACTGGCGCCCTTCGCAACCCCAAGCACATCGTAATAATCTCTTTTAGCCATAGTATTTAAAATTTCGGATTCCGAAATTTCGATTTCGGATTTGTTATTGTACTCAATTGTGTAAGATCAGGATAGGAAGCCCGCTCAAGAATAAATCCGACATCGAACATCCCAAATCCGAAATCGTGTTACGCGCCTACCACTACTTTGGCAAAGCGAACTACCTTATCATTCAAGGTGTAGCCTTTTTCCATTTCGTCAATTACCTTGCCTTTCTGGTCATCAGTAGGGGCAGGGATATTGGTGATGGCTTCGTGCAGGTCGGCATCAAAGGCAGTGCCTATTGATGTCATTTCTTTAAGGCCTTTTTGTCCTAAAATATTTTTTAGTTTGTGCTGGATCAAAGCCACACCTTCTTTAACAGGAGCAACTTCGGTAGCTTTTTCCATGGCACGTTGCGCGCGTTCAAAATCGTCAAGTACAGGTAAAAGGGCTACAATAACATCTTTACCTTCGGTTTTGCGGGCTTCTTCGCGTTCTTTAATGGTACGCCTTCTAAAATTATCAAATTCGGCATATAAACGCAAGTACTTGTCATTAGCCTGTGCCAATTCGTCTTTTAATTTTTCTTCGGCAGTAGGTGTGGCAGCTTCCTGTTGTGTTTCGGTAGCTTCAGTTTCGGGGGCTTGTTCCTGCCCTTCGTTTTGTAGTTCCTCGTTGTTCACGTCGTTTATATTTTCAGTATTATTAGTATTCACCGGCTTCTTTTTTTTCAACATATCGTTAAATTTCATAGCACGTAGTGCCAATCAAGTATCCTGCCATAACCGCAAAGCGGTCAAGCTGTCAGTGGTATTCAATAAATTTAAGCAAGGGTGGCAGGGTGTCCGCCAAATCAGCGGATTGGCCTTCTCAGAATACGTCATTGCGAGGCACGAAGCAATCGCGAACTATACAGGGCGGATCTGCCTCCGTGCGATTGCTTCGTACCTCGCAATGACGTATTTTATATCATCTTATTAGATTTCCACGTCTTCCAAAACCTTACCGTTCTCGCATTTGATAATGCGCGAAGGGAAAGCACGGATAATGTGATAATCGTGCGTAGCTACCAGTACGGCAGTGCCCGATTGGCTGATCTGTTTCAGCAGCAGTACAATTTCTTCGGATGTTTCAGGGTCGAGGTTACCGGTCGGTTCGTCGGCCAGGATAATTTCGGGGTCGTTAAGCAGGGCGCGGGCAATTACCACACGTTGCTGCTCGCCGCCTGAAAGTTCATGCGGCATTTTTTTTAGCTTAGAGCGCAGACCTACTTTTTCTAATACGTCGAGTGCTTTTTCCGAAATCAGTTTTTTATCTGTCCAGCCGGTGGCGCGCATCACAAAGTTGAGGTTTTGTTCGATGGTGCGATCGGTTAGTAATTGGAAATCCTGGAAAACAATGCCCAACTTACGACGCAGGTAGGGGATATCACGACCTGGTAACTTGCTCAGCTCATAGCCACAAGCATGGCCGGTACCGGCTTTAATACCCAGATCGCCATAAATTACCTTTAGTAAACTACTTTTTCCTGATCCTGTCTGACCTATCAGCCAAACAAAATCACCTTTATCAACATGCAGGTTAACGTTACTGAGTACAAGGTGTGCCTGTTGAAAAATATCAACGTTGTTTAGCTTTATTATCGAATTTCCAATCATTGTATTTTATAGCTCTAATTTTAAGATCTGCCCAAAAGGCAAATCCTTGATAATATTCATGATCTGCTCGGCCTTATCAGCCAATCCCACCTTATCCAGCGATTTATCAGGCCTGTCGACCCTAAAATACGCCAGCAAGGTAAACTTATCGTCCCTCAGCTGCACATAATCAGGTATTTTGGCAACGCCTTTTACTTTTATGATATACATCTTGTTTTGGTCATTGAGTCATTTGCTTCGCGTCATTAAGTCATTGCCTTGCATGATTTATCAAGCTTTTTCAATGACTTAATGACCCAATGACGGGCAGCAAATGACCCTTTCCCCCAAAGGTATTGTTTATTTAAAGATTTGACAAAAATTCCATCGTATCTACGCCATCGGCATAATCCCATAACGCGGGTTGCTGGCTTTGGCCAAATGTTACTACCTGGTTAGGGATCTGCAACGGTAATCCGCTTACTACGCACTGGATGTTTTCGGTGTTTTGGCTGATGATGTTTTCGGCATCTGTCACATCATGATAGTAGTTAAAAAACAATGCTGACAGTGGTGATGTCAGCCTGTCATCTTCCTTAACCATTAAAAATCCGTTGTCGAAATGCTTATCGCCATTAACCAGATAAATGGATTTATTGTAGTCGTAATTATTATTGTATTTATGGTGATTGATGATGGCTTTATGATTCTCTATCGATTCGAAAAAGAAGGTAAAATCATAGCCTTCGGGTACCAATACCTTAGATACGTTACGGCAACCAAGGCCGTAATAATCCAATATATCATGTCCTAAAGCAAAAAGCTGTTCCTCCGTTTCGTTGCCACTTAATACTGCAATGCTGTTACGATTTTTGCGGATGATGTTGGGTACCTTGCCAAAATAGTAATCAAAATAGCGCGAACTATTGTTGCTGCCGGTAGCTATTACAGCATCAAAACCTTGTAAACGTTCAACAAAGCTGTAGCTATCGGCGAAAGAAGCGTCTATAGCTACCAGTTTTTCTAACACCGCTTTGATCAGCCGTGCATCTTGCGATGATGCTTTGATCAAGGCTATATTACCTGTTGCTATTACGCACAGTACATCATGAAAGCCAACCAGTGGGATATTGCCGGCCAGGATTAGTCCAACTTTTTTTGCAGGCTTTTCATTTTCAAGGTTGTATTTTGAAAACCATGCTTCCAGATCTTTCTCGTTCAGCATTTTGCCAATGGCTGTTACTGCTTCGGCTACGCTGGCCGGTGTGAACCATGCATTGTGGTATTGCTCATTATCTATAAGGCTGCTTAAGGCCGCATCGGGCGTTAAAAGCTGCCTGCCCAACTCAGTAAATGAATTTATTGAATGTTTTATATTAATTTTTGACATATATATGTTAGGGGACTAAACCCTCAAACCCTTTTTTTGTTATATTTGTACGCTTGCAATTTGCACGCAAAGTTAATTGAGATTATTAGATATTTAGAAATATGGCGATTAAAATCACCGATGAATGCATAAACTGCGGGGCCTGCGAACCGGAATGCCCTAATAATGCTATTTATGATGCAGGTGCAGCATGGCGCTTTAGCGATGGTACCGGCCTAAAAGGCGTAATTGATTTTGGCGATGGCAACACCCTGAATGCCGACGAAACACAAGCTGCTTTATCCGACGATATATATTACATCGTACCTGATAAGTGTACCGAATGTGTAGGTTTTCATGATGAGCCTCAATGTGCTGCCGTTTGTCCGGTTGATTGTTGTGTTGACGACGAAGATATCCGCGAAACTGAAGAAGAACTGCTTGCCAAAAAAGATTGGCTGCACATGAACGAATAATACTCGTTTTTATATAGTATTGAAAGGGGAGATGCTTTTGTATCTCCCTTTTTTATTTTACACGAATGCCGTTTTGGGTGTCGAGAATTAAAACGAATTAACACGAATTTTTGCGCGAGTGAAAAGGTTGATTTGTTTTTATTGGCTAAAAGCGAGATAGTAATTTCTACACGAATTGATTTTTAAGCTGAACACAATTAAACGAATTACACAAATCTATCAGTTGATGGAATTTGAAATTTGTGTAATTCGATAATTCGTAAAAATTCGTGTGGGAATTTCTTGTTGTTTTGTTTTAATGATCTATTTAGCTACGATCAATTATTCGTGTAATTCGAATCAATTCGTAAAAAATTGTGAATAAATTTAAAAACTCCTCGCTGCCGGCAACCGCAATGGCAGGCTTCATAACATATGGCAGTTTTATTTATAACAAAATATTTGTATCATCGTAAAACCGTTAGCCCCCGCGGTTAATAAAAATACCAGTTATACAAACAGTACAATGTTATTTAACGTTGCGTATATAGCTTGTAAATACGCGGTACAACTTTTGTTATTTTTACGTTTACATCAACTATGGAATACGGGATATGCAACCTTGCTGTGATTCCGCTAAGGGCCGAACCTAACGAACGGAGCGAGCAGGTATCACAACTATTATTTGGCGAAGCTTTTGAAATTACCGAGTGGGAAACCAACTGGGTTAAAATTATAGCTGAATCTGATGGCTATGTAGGCTGGATAGGTCGTTTGCAATTCACCATGTTAGGGCACATTGCCTATAAACAAATTAAAAATACCACACCCCAGTTAACGTACCGCGCGGTAACCCAGGCCTGGAAAATAAGCGATAACAGCGTTGTGTATTTGCCTGCGGGTAGTTCATTGCCGTTTTTAGAAGGCACCTCCTGCCGCATCGGCAACGAACGGTTTGAAATTATAGGCGAAATTGGCGACCGTGAAGATCTGGCCGCAACCGCCAAATCATATCTTAATTCACCTTATTTATGGGGAGGCCGTACCCATTTCGGTATCGACTGCTCGGGCTTTACCCAGGTAGTTTTTAAATTAAAGGGTTTGCGTTTAAAACGCGATGCCAGCATGCAGGTAAAAGAGGGTATAAAGGTAAACTCATTAAGTGAGGTAACCCTGGGCGATCTTGCTTTTTTTGATAATGCCGAAAGCAAGGTAACCCACGTGGGCATATTGCTTAATAACGAGCATATTATCCATGCATCGGGCAGGGTTAAAATTGATACCATTGATGAGGAAGGCATCTACTCGGCCGATCAAAAACGCCACACCCATAAACTTTGCGGGATAAGGCGTTTCCTTTAAATAATACACTTTTACTTCTTGACGAATTTTTTTACGCCGATAACCGTGTTATTACTGCTGTTAACAACCTGCATAATATAAGTACCCGGAATAAACGAGCCTACATTGTTTTGCCAGGTGGCCTGCGATGTGGTTGCTGTAGCCATCACTTTACCCTCGCTGTTGGTGATATTTACTTTATATTTTACCGTTCCATCATTCTTTAACAACATTTGCGCGTGTATCACATCAGTTGCCGGGTTGGGGTAAATGTTCATAGTTTCGGCTATTACATTGGTTTTAGTATCGGCATACATCAACGGTACAACCTTGGATAGCGTGGTATCGCCATTCAAGTCGATCTGTGTTAAACGATATTGGTTCAATCCCTGCAACGGTTTGGTATCCACCAGGCTATAGCTGTTTGATCCGTTAGCGTAAACAGTATCCAACGTGCTGAATGTTTTGCCGTTATCGATACTGCGTTCGGCAACATAGGCGGTATAGTTGGCAGCGTTTGCTGTTGTCCAGATTAGTTTTGACCCATTGATCGCTTTCTGCGCGTTAAAATCAAGCACTTTGGCCATTTCTGCATTATTTTGGCGTACAATTAGCTGAAAACGATTGGTACCAAAACTTGCGGGATTTGATTTATCGATAGTGAAATTATAATCACTGTTTGTTTTGGCCAGTACCGAATCTTTAGTCAAATTATCTTTGATCCATACTTGGTATAAGTCGGGCAGATCTTTTAGTTCGGTTAGGCTAAGTTTATAATCTCCGGATGTTGTAGCATCAACATATAAAGGGATAGTTTCCTGTAGTTTACCGGGGATAGGGCGACGATGGATCGTGATCTTAACGCTGTCGCTGGATAGCGCGGAGAGACTTTCAGGTGCACCGTTACTCCCAAGGTCTTCAGCATCTTTATCAGCGTTATAGGCCGCCGATATATCTTTTACTAATACTATTACAACAGCATCAAAATTGATGGAATCTTTAATTAACCGCAACCTCATTAAAGGCATTGGCCATTGATAAGGTGCCGCATCGTTTCCTGTTGGAACCGCGGCGGCAAATTTGTTTTGCATATTTGCAGCGGCCATGGCAATAGGGGGTTTATCTTTCGGTAAGCTAAATACACCCACAAGTGTGGCCGAGTTAGGTTGTGTGTTGGTTTTGGCCGATTCCCTGAAAGTCATGGTTTGTCCGCTGGCGGTGGCCCGTACAAAAAAACCTTGTCCGCTGGCTATCATATTACTGGCCGCACCGCCAACAACGCTTTGTATGCCGGGGTTAATATTTGTAGTTGTATCGGCGGTAGAAATGGCGGTTGCTTTTTGTTGATAGGTTTCATACTGTTTGGTAGTGGGGTTAACTACCCATATAAAAGCCAGCGGTGGTACGTTGGCAGGGGTTGTAGTATAAATTTGCGCCTTTTGCCCCGAAATGTAAATAGATGAAGCTGCATCGGCTGTTAAGCCGGAAGTTCCTTTGCGGTTAAATTTTTCGAAATTGATGGTACTGGCGTATGGGTTGCCTACCAGGTTATAGCCTTGTACGCGGCTGCCCACAGTAGTGGTGTAAAGCAATGCTCCGCCTGAGTACCATTGTTTTACTGTGGTATTTCCCTGGTTAAGTGCTCCGGTAGCGGTAAAAGTGGTGTTTTCTGGCACGTGAGAAGCTACTGTTGCCGAGGCTATGCCCGACGACCGATCGCCACGGAAAAAGAAAAGGAAACCATTACCAATAGGTAAATTATAAGCACTCGATTCATTATCAAACGAGTACGGCGTTGATCCTAAACTATTAACCCCCCTGAAATTGCCCGTTGTGAACTGGCTGCTCGAGTAAGCGGTATTCTCCCTGAAAAAATAAATACTGGGATTATTGGCATTAGGCGACGTATCAAAGCCGCCCGCGGCCTTGGTTGTGCCGGTTACAAAGGCCGAAAGTTTAAGATACTCTAAATTAAAATTACCTGAACCATTATTAACGGGAGATGATAGCAACCGGTAGCCCCGGTAATACCATGCGCCACCATTAATATAGCGTTGCACGTTCACGTTGCCTGTAATGGCGTTGCCTGATGGGATACTGGCCACAGTTGCCGAGCCGGAAGCATCAGATATTAAGGTGAGGATGCCGCCTGTTGCCAGGGCTGTTGAAGTACCGGCCATAGTTAAAATACCTAACGATGATACCGAAAACTTGCCACTGCCCGACATAGTTTTGGTACCACTGTTTTGAAAAAAAACGTTTTTAAATACAACGCCCTTGCCCGCGTCTGAAGCCGTATCTGAAAGTGATTGCGTTGTGCCCTTAAATATAACATTAGGGTTGTTGCTAACCGCATCGACTTTGCCTGATACTGATGTCCAGTTGCCAAAAACAGTTAGATCGCCCGAGGTAATGTTTTTATTCCCAGCCGCCGAAAACGCTATGTTTTGATAAGCAGTAGGGCTGATGTTTAGCTGAGTGGCAGTTTCTGTATAAACTGTTTGCGCGGCTGTACCGGCATATTCTACAGTACATGTTCCGCTACCGCCGCCGTTGTTATAAAAATCGATGGAACCGGCGTTGCTGGTTGATTTGATTGGTGTAGCATTGGTTAGGACTACCTTTGGGGTTAATGACGATCCGGAAGGGACGTCTATAGTAAAAGTGGCAGTGGCCGACGAGAATAGTGAAATGTCCAGTATCCCGCCCGTGCCTGCCGTAGTATTTGTAAATATTTGTCCGCCTATAGTAGTTGTACCACCGCGCACGTAAAAAGCGGAATTGTTAACCTGCAGCAGGCTTACTATGATCACTACACTATTGCTGGTGCCGTAAATGCTCAAATCGCCTGTTATTTTCAGGTTGTTAACGGTTGATATTATTGATAATTGGTTTACGGTAGCTACAGCCAGGCCTAAAAACGTAGTGCTTCCAACTTGCATGGAAGCGCAGTTTACAGTACCGGTACCTGCTATGGTGGCGGTTACTGTACCGCCAAGACCCAACAGTGATACTAAGGGAGGGTTCTGCATAATCATCCCCGATACAGTTAAAGTGCCATTTACAGTAAGTATTATGCCGTTTGAAGCTGCCATGGTGAGTGATTTGCATACCGCGGTTGTTCCGGTAAGCACAATTGGTTGGTTACCGGTCAAAAGAATATTAACATCGTCGGCGGTGGTAGGAGCGCTGCTTGGGGCTGAGAGATCAAGCGGGCCAATGCGCCAGTTGTTCTTATCAGCCCATGAATTTGGGTTAGGTGAAGCTCCGCCAACCCAATCTAATTGCGCCGCCAAAGCAACCGAATTGATGAATAAAAATAGAATCAGTATGATTGTATTTTTCACAGGCATAAATATTCAATACTATTTTTATATTCTTAAAAGCTATAATTGGTTTTTCAGTGTGCTTTTAAAAACAGGAAGTATTAAGTATAGTTACGCTTATTAAGGCGCAATTGTTGCTGTTTTTAGCGATTGAACGAAATGAACAAGCCCCCATATTGTGAACAAAATGGGGGCTTGCTAATATTGAAGTTTAAGATGTTTCGTGTATTTAATACACTATTTTATAAGATCTGTTTTATTTTTTTATAAACTTTTTGATGCCAACAACGCTATTGTCTTTACTGTTTACGATCTGGATAATATAGGTGCCTGGTAAAAAGCCGCTCACGTTATTTTGCCAATAAGATTGTGATGATACGCTACTGGTTAACACCCGTCCCTCGCTGTTGGTAATATTTATTTTATAGCTGGTACCGGTATTGCTTTTGGCCTCTATTTCGGTGTGCAACACATCTAAAGCGGGGTTAGGGTACACGCTGATATTGCTTATCTCCTGCTGAGGTTTATCAGTGTACATGATAGGTACAATTGCCGAGTAGGCGATATCGCCGTTCAGGTCAACCTGTTTAAGGCGGTACTGGTTAAGGCCGGTTACCGGTGTTTTATCCACCAAAGCATAGTTTTGCGTATTGTTGGAATAGATAGTGCCTATGGGATCAAATATTTTACCATTATCTATACTGCGTTCTACCGTGTAAATAGTATAGTCGGCTTCGTTTTTAGCCTGCCATGTTATCTTTGAACCTTGTGGGGTTTTATCAGCATTAAAAACCAGCAGCTTTACCATCATGGCCTGGTTTTGACGAAGGATAAGCTTAAAGCGGTTGTCGCCAAAAGTTGCCGGGTTGCCTTTGTCGATATTAAAACTATAACTGCGATTGTTTTTGATATCAACAGAATCGCCCGATAGGGCATCTTTCAGCCAGATATCATAAAGGGCCGGAATGCTTCTTACCTCTGTAAGATCTAAGTGGTATATACCGCTATTGGTTGCGTTGGCGCTTACGGGCACTATTTCATCCTGTGTTTTAGGAAATGGAAGGTGGTTAATGGCCAACCGTACGCTATCGGCCGATAATAGTGATAGACTCTCCGGCGCGCCGTTTCCGCCAAGGTCTTCGGCGTCTTCATTTACATTATAGGCCATATGCGCGGTATCTGCAAATGTCATCACTACCTCATCGTGGTTTACGCTATCTAATGATAATTTAAGCCGCAACAGCGGATTAGCTTGTTCGGTTGTTTGTTGCTGTTCAACAAACTGGCGGGTGCTCATCAGTTGGATCAGGTTTGATGGGGTAGGTTGGGCGCTGGTTTTAGCCGATTCTCTGAATGACAAACTCTGATTAGTGGCTGTAGCCCTCACAAAAAAGCCCTGCCCGCTGGCAATCATATTACTGGCCGCACCTGTGGCCGTGCTATTGGTTGGGTTTATAGTAGTAGTAGTATCTGCAACTGATACTGTACCTGTTTTCTGTTTGTAAGTGTCGTACTGTTTGGTGCTTGGGTTTAATACCCAAATTGTTGATTGGGTAGTGCCTGCCGCGGGGAAATTAGCACCATAAATGGTTGAACTGGCCGGGATGATGTTGCGGTTAAATTTTTCCCAGTTAATGGTTGATGGATATGGGTTGCCCACCAAACAATATCCACGGATAGTTGAATTGGCAAGTGATGTGTTAGTAAACCCAAGCGTGCTGCTACCTGCTTTATACCATAGCACTACGTTAACTGTACCTGTGTTAGGTACGCCAAGTTGTGTAAAGGTCACATCTTCCGGATAATCGTAAGGCAAAACGGTTTTAGTGCCGGTTTGGGTTGAGTTGTCGGTTTTATTTCCCCTAAAAAAGAATAGCACACCGTTGCCCGCAGGTATAGTTACCGTGGTATCATTTACGTTCAGAAAGTTGTTGCGGGTTTGTGTACCTATGTTGTAAACAAGGCTGTTATTTATCTTGTTAATGCCTTTATAAGGGCCTGATGTAAAAAGCGTGTTGCTTGGTTTAATATCTTCCCTGTATAAATATAAAGATGGATTATTGGCGTTATTAGGTGGGGTATTAAAGCCTCCGCCCGGAGCCCCGGTTACATAAGCGTCATTAAGTAAATAAGTAAAATCTGCAACTTTTAACGTTGATACCGTCCCGGTATAAACCGACGAGCTGATCAGTCTGTAACCGCGCTTGGCCAGGCTGGTGCTGCTGCCTTTAAAAAAACGCTGAATTTTGAAATTACCTGCCAAGCTGCTGCCCGATGGAATTGGCCCTATACTTGCCGAGCTGGTTGCATCCGAAATTAAGGTGAGGTTACCATTACCATTAAGTTGCGAACTGCCCGCCATAGTAACTACGCCGGTATTTTGGATATAAAAATTGCCTGCTGTTATGGTTTTGGTGCCTCCGCCGGTAAATGTTACGTTACCGAAAGTAGTACCCGCTCCGCCATCGGTAAAGCTTTGCGCGGCCGCCCCATCAAATGTTAATGATCCCGTGCCTTGTGTAAAAGTGGCGCTGTTAGTGAAATTACCAGATATGGTTGTGGCCGCACTCCCGAGAGTTAAAATACCGGAGTTGGTGAGACTGCCGTTAAGATCTATCGTACCCGAGCCCTGCGTAACGGTTGTGCTATTGGTCCAGCTGGCGGTATTAGTGCCGGATGAACCGATGGTAATGTTTGGGTTATTGGTGCTGATATCAACGGTACCGCCGCTGGTGGTGAATGAGCTGCCAATAGTGAAGCTTGCGCCATCGGCAACCTTGGTACTTGCGCCGCTTAATACCAGGTTATCGTAGTTTTGCGGGGCGTTGCCTATAGTAGTACCGTCTGCCCCGGTGTAAACGGTTTGCGTGCCTGAAGGGGCAGCATAAATCACTGTAGCACGACCGGTAACGTTAGGGTTATAAAAATCAATGTATTGATATTGCGATGAAGTGGTGAACGCCCCGATAGGCGCGGCATTAGTTAACGTTAATGTAGTGTTAGTAGTGCCTGCCGAAGCATTGAATAAATTGCGGTTAGTGTTAAAGTTGGTTACAGTAGCACCAATATCCTGATATTTAATTTGTCCGTTTAAGGTTAGGGCGCTGTTTAAATCAAATTCGGAATTGTTTAACCCATTGCCACCATTTACTCCCGATTTAAAGTTTGACACCGAAGTAAAGGCAACGTTACCATTTATGGTTAACAAACTTATCTGGCAATCAACAATAACCTTTACAGTTCCAACCAGCGAATTGGAAGGCATGGTGTTATCGCCCACTAATAAATTGCCTTTTATCAGCATAGTGCCTGCGCCTTTAATGGTCGTTGTATAAATTGTACCATCCACAGTACTTGTGCTGCCGTGTTTTGCTGTTACGTCGTTATTTACAGTGAGTGTTAGTCCGCTGTTTACAGTTATTGACGAGCTAAAAGGCGCGAAGGTTATAGAGGCGCATGTAACACTTGCGGCACTTATTACGGGAGGGTTAATGACAGTTTGGTTAGTGCCTATCCTGATAATATCTGTAGCTGCTGATGGTGCGGAAGTTGCCGTAGCAGAACCTATTTTCCAGTTTGATGCGGTATTCCAGGCCGATGTGGTGCCAACCCAATCATAGGTTGTTTGGGCGAATGAGTTTGTATAAAGCAGTAGCAATAATCCTACCGCGGGTAGCATTTTTAGATATGTCCTCATTCCGATTAGTAAAAATTCCCCTATATAAAGAGCTGATTTTGTTAATTAATATAACTATCAATTAATATACGTTATCGTTCAGGAAAAAGTTACCTTTATTTATGAAATTAGTACAACTATTAGGTTAATTGACTGTGCCTTAAGTTGTTAAGAGGGGATGAAGGACTGTTTAGAACGTTATGCCCCAGGTAATGATGTTTTTATCATCACTTACAGAAAGTAGTTGCTCCGGGCCGTTCCAGGCCAATTTGTTGATGGATAGTACATGGCTGGGGTAGCCTTTTTCTCTGCTGATGTTTTTGTAGAGTTTAAAATCGTCGGCCCCCCAAATCTTGATGCTTTTATCCATGCTTGCCGTAGCAAAATAGGGTAGGGTGGGGTGAAATGCGATATGATTAACCGCGAACAGGTGCGCGGGAATATTTTGGGTCTCCTGGTAAGTGTTGCTATCCCAGATCTTTACCTGGGCATCGCGCGATCCTGTTGCCAGGTAAGTACCATCCTGACTATAGGCTGCTGAGAAAACAGCCATGGTATGACCATGCAGGGCCTTGATAATGGTGTAATCTTCCAGATCGTAAATGCCTACGTGGTTATCGCGACAGCCAAATGCAACCTGTTTTTGATCAGGCGATACGGCTATGCAGCGTACAGTGTCTTTTGATACAGTGATGCTATGTACCATCTCCAGGGTTTTTATGCTCCACACGGATACTGTACCGTCTTCAGAAGCTATAAGCAGTTCATCTTTTTTTACAGATGATTTGATATCGAAGATAGCCTTTCGGTGATGGCGTAAAGGTTTCAGTAATTTTTGCTGGATAAAATCAAATACCAAAACCTCACCACTGCGCAAACCTGCAAACATCAGCGGGTAACCTTCCGGGCAATGGATAGCATAAATAGAGGCATTAACAGGAAACATCACCTTAATGAAAGAGAAATCCTTCAAACTCCATTCAACCAAACCTTTATCGTTGCCGCCGGTAAACAATATCCCCGGCTTTTGCGAAAGCTCAAGCGTGAATATCGGGTTGGCATGGCCAGTAAGTTCGGCTATTTTTTGTACGATCATTTCAGTTTGCAGTTTCCTTGTTCAATTTGCAGTTTTCTGTTGGCAGTTTGCTGTTGTTAATTTACGTTTCCGAATTAGTTAACTGCCTACTGCAAACTTAAAACTGCCAACTGATTTACTTGTGTCTCGATTCTAAATTTTTAGCTATCGTTTCTAACGTTAATCCTTTTTCGCGAAGCAAAACTAATAAGTGGAAAACAAGGTCTGATGCTTCGTTGATCAAATCTGTTTCAGTTTCGGCAAGTGCGGCTATTACGGTTTCAACACCTTCTTCGCCAACTTTCTGGGCTATTTTGTTTAAGCCTTTATTGCGAAGCTTGTTCACGTACGATCCCTCAACCGGATTTTCATACCTATCGCCAATAATATTCTCCAATTCGAGGATGAAGTTTTGGTTAAACTCGGTATTGAAGCAATTGCGCGAGCCTGTGTGGCAGGTTGGGCCATCAGCTTTAGCTTTGATCAGCAAGGTATCGTTATCGCAATCAATGCTGATGCTTTTTACATGCAGAAAATTATTGCTGGTTTCGCCTTTGGTCCACAGGCGGTTTTTTGAGCGCGAGTAGAAGGTTACGATGTTTTCCTGTACGGTTTTATCGTAGGCTTCCTGGTTCATGTATCCCAGCATCAGCACTTCTAATGTCTGTTCGTCTTGTATGATCACGGGGACAAGTCCGCCGGTTTTTTCGAAATCTATTTTCATTGTATTTTTTCTATTCCCTCCCTCGGGAGGGGTGCGTTGGGTAGTGCCGGGCAGGGAGGGGGATGCGCTGTTCAATGTATACTTGTCGCAGAAACCCCTCCCTACACCCTCCCGGGGGAGGGAATCGCACATTCCTGTGCTTTTATCTTCAGAAATTATTTTTAAATCCTAACCTCAATATTATTGCTCTTCAATATCTGCTTCAAATCCGGTATCAGAATTTCACCATAGTGAAACACCGACGCCGCCAAGGCCGCATCAACATTGGTTTTCTCAAACACATCAACAAAGTGCTCAACCTTACCAGCACCACCCGAAGCAATTACCGGGATATGAACAGCATCGTTAACGGTTTTCAATAAACCATTATCAAAGCCGCCTTTGGTACCGTCATGATCCATTGAAGTTAAGAGGATCTCACCCGCACCCCGGCTTTCGGCTTCTAATATCCACTCCAATGTTTGGCGTTCTGTAGGCAGGCGACCGCCGTTTAAATGTACAACATGTTTATCGCCAATGCTGCGTGTATCAACCGCTATTACCACAAACTGAACGCCGAAGGCTGCAGCCAGTTCGTCTATCAGTTTTGGGTTGCGTACAGCTGCAGAATTGATAGAAATTTTATCTGCACCGGCGTTTAGCAGAGCATCTGCATCGGCAATTTCATTGATACCGCCACCAATAGTGAACGGAATATTGATCTGCCTTGCAACGGATTTAACCAACTCAACCATGGTTTTACGGCGTTCAACGGTGGCGGTGATATCGAGAAATACCAATTCGTCAGCTCCCTGGTTCGAATAGTTCCAAGCTAACTCCACAGGATCTCCAGCGTCACGAAGGTCAACAAAATTTACACCCTTAACGGTGCGCCCGTCTTTAACGTCCAGGCATGGGATAATTCTTTTAGCAAGCATCAGGGCAATTTATACATCTCGTCATTGCGAGGAACGAAGCAATCCCAAACTATACAGGGCGGACCTGCAGATCGGGGATTGCTTCGTTCCTCACAATGATGTATTCAATAACGTTTTATTTATATTGATATCAGCGCATCCAAGTTCCAATGCTTCACATCTTCAATACTGATGCGATTTTCATAGATGGCTTTACCTACAACTACCGACTCCACTTTCAACCTGTTCAGTTTTTCGATATCACCCATTGAACTCACACCACCCGAAGCGATCAGCTTAATAAACGGTGAATGATCAAGCAATTTTTCGTACAGTTCGATACCTGCGCCGCCGAGTTTACCATCTTTATTGATATCGGTGCAAAGGAAACGGAAGAAACCTAAAGCAAGACATTTATCAACATAATCCATCAGCTTGATTGGCGAGCTTTCCATCCAGCCTGAGTATTTGATCACTTCGTCCAATACGTCGATGGCTACTACTACCTGGTCCGAGCATTTTTCTTTGCCGCAAATTTCTTTGCTTAGTTCAGGCAGGAAGTTGGGATTGGTGAGGGCTTGCGTACCAACAATAACACGGTGAACACCGGCATCGATAAGTTCTTTTACCTTTTCGATGCTGCGGATACCGCCGCCGTATTGCACCTTCATGTCGGTTTTGCGGATCACATCAAACAGATATTGCTGGTTGCTGAAATCGTTTTTAGCACCGTTCAAATCAATAATGTGAATGAAATTGGTGCCGTTGCTTTGGTAGCGTTCGATCATTTCTTCAAGGGTAACATCGTATTCGGTTACCTGTCCGTAGTCGCCTTCGCGAAGGCGGACTACCTTCTTGTTCAAAATGTCGATAGCAGGAATAATGTACATATCCTTTATATTTTAGAAAAATTAGTTAACAATGTTTCGCCAAACTCGCCCGATTTTTCCGGGTGGAATTGTACGCCATAAAAATTATCAAGCCAAATTGATGCCGAAAACTGATTTCCGTAATCGGCAGCCAATAAGGTGTATGCTTTATCATACTCAATAAAGTATGAATGTACAAAGTAAAAGTGTGAACCTGACGGTATATTTTCAAAAAGCGGGTTCTCTTTTTCCGGAAATACCCTGTTCCAGCCCGTGTGCGGCACTTTATGATCTGCACTATCTTTAAACCTTAAAGTTTTTACCGGGATAATATCCAGCAGATTAGAATCGCCCTCTTCCGAGTAGGAGGTAAGCAACTGCATCCCCACGCAAATACCCAATGTTGGCTTTTTTAAAGCTTTAATAAATGGTACTAAGCCGGTGGCTTTAAGCTTGTTCATAGCAGCACCCGCATGCCCTACACCAGGAATGATGTAACGATCATACTTATCAAAATCCTCCTCGCTGTTAATAAAGCCATAAGGAATGCCCAAACGCTCCAAAGCGGCTGTTAGAGAGAAAATGTTTCCGGCGCCGTATAGTATAATACCTATCATTTTTTTAAGATTAAAGATGTCAGGAATTAAGAATCAAGATGTCAAGAATCAGGAATCAAGAACGCTTTCATTAAATCTCTTGCCTCTTGACTTCTTGTTTCCTGCTTCTGCTGGTGTCTGTCTCTTGCTTCCTGATCTCTTGTTTCTTGCCTCTGGACTTATAAAAGTCCTTTAGTGCTTGGTAAAACCATCTTATCTACATCACGTTTTACGGCCATTTTTATTGCCTTGGCGAAGGCTTTAAATATAGCTTCAATTTTGTGATGTTCGTTCTGTCCTTCGGCTTTTATATTCAGGTTGCTTTTTGAGGCATCGCTAAACGATTTGAAGAAGTGATAGAACATCTCGGTTGGCACGTCACCCACTTTTTCGCGTTTAAAATCGGCATCCCAAACTATCCAGTTGCGACCACCAAAGTCGATAGCGGCCTGGGCCAGGCAATCGTCCATTGGCAGGCAGAAGCCGTAACGTTCAATACCCATTTTGTTACCTAACGCCGAGGCGAATATCTCGCCTAAAGCGATACCTGTATCCTCGATGGTATGATGCTCGTCGATATGCAGATCACCTTTGGCGGTAATTTCCAGATCGATGCTGCCGTGGCGGGCTATCTGATCTAACATATGGTCAAAAAAATGCAGGCCGGTTGAGATCTTCGCATCGCCTTTACCATCCAAATTTATTTTGATATGGATATCGGTTTCTTTGGTAGCGCGACGGTGTTCAAACACCCTTTGACCAAGCTTCAGAAACTCATAAACCTTTTGCCAGTCGGTAGTTTCCAAAGCGATCACATCATCGATATGATCCGCCTCCGAAAACTCGCTGCCGCCAAGGTTGCTGTTGTTATTTAACCAGATGGCTTTAGCGCCGAGGTTTTTAGCCAACAGCACATCGTTTTTGCGATCGCCTATGGTGAATGAGTTTTTCAGATCGTATTTATCCGTGTCGAGATATTGGGTAAGCAACGCTGTACCCGGTTTGCGGGTAGGGGCGTTATCTTTAGCAAAAGTGCGGTCGATGATCTGGTTGGCAAATGTTACGCCTTCGCCTTCAAATGTTTTCAGCACCAGGTTATGCACCGGCCAAAAGGTATCTTCAGGATAAACTGAGGTGCCTAAGCCGTCCTGGTTGGTAACCATCACCAGTTCAAAATCAAGTTCCTTAGCTATTTTGGGCAGATAAGTTAACGCGCCGGGATAAAACTCCAGTTTGGCAAATGAATCGATCTGTTCATTGGCAGGCTCCTTGATCAGGGTGCCGTCACGGTCGACGAATAATATTTTCTGTAAACTCATATATGCAATTAGTGATTTATTGAGTTAGTGATTTTTTACTTGAAGGTTTTTAGCGTATCCAGTAAAATGGTATTCTCATCCGGCGTACCTACGGTGATTCTTAAGCAACCTTCGCATAGTTCAACTTTTGATCGGTTGCGAACAATGATGCCCTGCTTTACCAGAAAATCATAAATACCATTGGCATTGGTAGTTTTTACCAGGATAAAGTTGGCATCAGACGGGTAGATATCTACCACAAACTCCATGTCTTTCAGAGCGAGAACCAACCTGTCGCGTTGGGCGAGGGTTTCTTTTATCCACTCATTTACCTGGCCAACATTAGCCAAAGCAGCCAAAGCCAGTTGTTGCGACGACTCGTTTACGTTGTAAGGCGGTTTTACCTTGTTCATTACCTCAATGATCTCCTCGCTGGCAAAGGCCATACCTACGCGTAAGCCAGCTAAGCCCCATGCTTTTGAGAGGGTTTGCATCACCACCAAATTAGCATACTCGGTAAGCTCCTGGATAAATGATTTTTGCCTGCTGAAATTGATATATGCTTCATCAACCACCACTATACCCCTAAAATTGGCGAGTACCGTTTGGATATCATCACGATTGATGGAGTTGCCTGTAGGATTATTGGGCGAGCAGATAAAGATAAGCTTGGTGTTTTTGTCAACCGCTTCAGCAATACCTTCTACATTAAGCTGGTAATCTTCGGTCAGGTTTACTTTGCGGGTTTCGATATCGTTGATATTGGCCGATACCTCGTACATGCCATACGTTGGCGGTACTAAAACCACATTATCAACGCCGGGATTACAAAAAGCGCGGAACAGGATATCGATTGCCTCATCGCTGCCGTTGCCGATAAAAATATTACGCGGCGGTACTCCTTTAATTTCTGTAATCCGTTTTTTTAGATCGTACTGTAAAGGGTCAGGATAGCGGTTAAACTGCTGATCTAAAGGTGATCCGAAAGCATTTTCATTGGCATCCAAAAAAACGCTGGCTTCACCCTGGTACTCATCACGTGCTGATGAATAGGGTACAAGGCGTTTTATATTTTCTCTGAGTATATTGTTAATGTCGAACATTTTCTAATTCCTTTTTTACACCCGTCATTGCGAGGTACGAAGCAATCCCCGAGTAGCAGGGGAGCTATGCAAGTCCGCCCTGTATATTGGGGATTGCTTCGTACCTCACAATGAGGACTTAAATATTATTTAATTACCAAGGCGAACACTTACCGCATTCCTATGCGCATGCAAACCTTCCAGCTCAGCTAAAACCTCAACCGTATGGCCAATATTGCCAATACCCTCGCGGGTGATATGCTGAAACGTGATCTTTTTCACAAACGAATCTACCGATACGCCAGAGTAAGCTCTTGCATAACTGCTGGTTGGCAAAGTATGGTTAGTGCCTGATGCGTAATCGCCTGCGCTTTCAGGAGTTAGATTTCCTAAAAATACCGAACCCGCGTTAATGATACTTCCTGTGATCTGTTGCCAGCTTTCGGTAGCCAGTATCAAGTGCTCGGGCGCATACTGATTGCTGAAACTCATGGCCTCGGCAAGGCTATCGGTAATTACTACATACGAGTTATCTATAGCCTGTTTGGCAATCTCGGCACGGGGTAAAACCGGCAATTGCTTTTCCACCTCGGCAATAGCTTTTTGAGCGATCTCGGCCGAAGTACAAACCAACACCGCCTGGCTGTCACTACCATGCTCGGCCTGTGCCAGTAAATCGGCGGCTATGTAAGCAGAAATGGCGCTATCATCAGCAATAACCAATACTTCCGAAGGGCCAGCAGGCATATCAATAGCCGTAGTAGTGGTAGATTGGATAATGGTTTTAGCCTTGGTTACAAACTGGTTGCCCGGACCGAATATCTTATCAACCTTAGGCACACTCTCAGTACCGTAAGCCATAGCCGCCACAGCCTGCGAACCACCTACAAGATAGATCTTATCAATCCCCAGCATTAAAGCAACAGAAGCTATGAAAGCGTTAACCTTGCCGTTTTTTTGTGGCGGCGAGCAAACCACTATCTCATGGCAACCCGCAATACGGGCAGGGATACCCAGCATCAAAAACGTACTCGGTAATACAGCCGAACCGCCGGGAATATACAGCCCAACTTTTTCTATCGGCCTCAATTCGCGCCAGCAGGTTACGCCGGGCATGGTTTCAACCTTATCTTCGGGTTTTAGCTGTGTTTGATGGAATTTATAGATATTGCTGTAAGCTGTTTCCAAAGCCGCTTTCTGATCGGGAGATATCGCCTGCGCAATTTCTTCCAGTTCAGCTTTTTCAAGGTAAAGCTTGTTCAGTTCAACCTTGTCAAATTGCGAAGCATAATCCAACAAGGCACCATCGCCGTGCAGCTGCACATTGGCAATTACTTCTTCAACAATGTTCCTGATCTCGTTGGCCGGGTCAACATTACGCTGCACCAGTTTCTGGATCTCGGTAGATGATAGTTCTGAATAATTGTATGTCTTCATTCCAGTTTTCAGTTAACTGTTTGCAGTTTGCAGTTAGGACAATTTACTTGATGCAAACTGCCAACTGCCCACCGCCAACTAAAGAATTATCTTCTCAATAGGCATTACCACAATGCCTTGCGCGCCGGCTTGTTTTAGCTGACTGATGCGGTCCCAGAAATCACGCTCAGGGATCACCGTGTGCACTGCTACCCAGTTATCTTCGGCCAATGGCACTACCGATGGGCTTTTTACGCCCGGCAATAAAGCGGTAACTGCCTCAAGGTTCTGTTTTTCAACGTTGAGCACTACATATTTAGTCTCTTTAGCACGCAAAACAGATTGGATGCGTTGGATGAGTTCCTGTACCAGGTCGCTTTCGGCAATAGCTTTGCTGCCAATCAGCACCGCTTCCGACGACATTACATCGGCAAAAGGTTTCAATCCGTTGCTTTTCAGCGTGCCACCGGTTGATACCAGATCACAAATAGCATCGCTCAGGCCTAAACCGGGCGAAATTTCTACCGAGCCTGAAATGGTGCGGATATCTGAAGTAATGTTTTGTTCTTTTAAAAATTTGCCGAGGATGGCGGGGTAGGTGGTGGCGATGGCCTTGCCGTTCAAATCGGCCAGGGTATTGATGTTGCTGTTGTTTGGTACCGCTATTTTAAGCGAGCATTTACCAAATCCGAGGCGCTGCAGGTAGCTTACTTCAACTTCGGTTTCCTGGATCACGTTTTCGCCAACTATGCCCAGGTCTGCAATGCCATCCTGCACATACTCAGGGATATCATCATCGCGAAGGAAAAGAATTTCTAACGGGAAATTTGATACCGGCGATATCAGCGAGCTTTTGTAATTTTCAAAATTTAAGCCGCAATTTTTTAATAATTCAACAGATTTTTCGTTGAGTCTACCCGATTTCTGGATAGCTATTTTAAGTGTTTTCAAAAGATTGAATTTAAGAGACTATGATAAAAAAGAGTATAAACGGAGGTTGTTATTTCGCGTAGAAACATACATATTAGCTGATCACCACATGGTGGTGATGCAGATGAAGATGATGTAGTGCGATACCGTTCATTTTTTATATAGTAAAACTATAGATTAGCAGCGCAAATATAGACAGTTGTTTTTTAAATCAAAATTTAATGTGAATTTGTTGGGATTTAATACATCATGTCATTGCGAGGTACGAAGCAATCGCGAACTATACAAGGCAGCTTTGTTGATAGAAGGGGCTTTGTTTGCTGCTATGAGTAGGTGAGTGGGAGTGAATTATTGATTGCGTTTTGAGGAATATAATATGGGCGTTCCCGTTAGCTAACGGGCAGGCTTTACGCTCATACGCCTGCAGGCCTTAGCCACAAGGCCGGTATCCGCTCCAATCCCTAACGCGGCCGTCGCACATGCCCAAAATTGTCTGAACTCGAATTTATGGAATTAAAGAAGTTATAGAATTTGCTCAGCATTCTGTCAATTCCCTTAATTTTCCCAAATTCTGGTTCAGACAAAAAAACACTATTCCTCTGTGTACTCATAAATCCCACCCTCTTCACCAAAATCTTTGATCAGCTTCAGTTTCTTAACTTTCTGAATATCCTTCAAATTAATAAGCTCAGGATTTTCCAGCACATTAAGCCAGATCAGATAATAATGCTTGGCCTGGTAAAACTTATCAATATCCTTAGTGAAAAAACGGTGGGGAACGAGGTATGATGATAGCCCCGAGAAAAAGTAAACGGCCTCGTGTGCGTCGGTATAAATTTTAACGCCGGGTTTAAACAAGCTCTTATCGCCGCTACGCAGGTAAATGGCAAATTCCGAGTCGATCCAGCTTTCGTCAGTAAAGCCTGGGTTTCCGTACTCGTCGGCTACCTGGTCGGAATAGCGGTCTTTGTCAATTAAAAATTCGCTGGTGATGAAGCCCAGCATCAATAAGACCATTATTGCGCCAACGATGCGCCGGGTAGTGGTTTTGTTGATTTTTCGGAGCACCAGCAATGCCCAACTCGTATAGCCCCACAAAGCGGTAATAAACAACGGTGAAAGTAAGCGGTGGTTGATCCGTTCGTACCTCGAAAAGGTAGACGAAAGCACAATGAACGCGCCATAAACCAACGCGAAGGTAATAGCCAGGTTTTCGAACCTATCCACCCTGCGGTAGTAATAATTGTAAGCTAATGCTGCTATAAATCCCAGGAAAATAATAATGGCCAGTGGCGTAGCTGCCCAGTATTGATTAGGCGTTAATCCCATCCAATCGCACATTACCGTGCCAAAATAATACAGGTTTTTGCTGAACGGCGTTATAGAAGGTTCCCGCGGCCCGGTAGTTGTACCCGTGATAAACGCATTGAAAACCAAATTACTTACCAGTAACGAAATACAAATAACACCATAAAGCAGGATATGGCCTATCTTCTTTTTTAAAGGCAAAACCCTATCCAACAACAAAAGCAAACCGCCGGTGCCCACAATAGTAACAGCAGCATATCGGGTAATACAACTTACCGCAGCTATTAATGCGGCTATAACCAATGCTTTAATGGTATGCGTTAAAAGATACCGTCTGAAAGCCACCAGGAAAAGCAGGATTTCAAGAATGAACAGCGTTTCCGACCAGAGATACGAATAAACCTGTAACAATGGCGGACTCAAAAGTATAGCGGCTAATATCAACCATTTATAAATCCTCGATGCTGGTACAAAACGTTCTGTGATCCAGCCGCTGGTAAATATCAGCGAGGCGAACATTATGCCGTTAAGCACGGCCCCAAATTTAACCGGATCAACTTGTGTAATTATCGAAATGATACCCAGAAAAACCGGGTAAAAAACTGGGAAATCAACAATAGGCACATGGTTAAAAGTAAATAGGTTGCCATGCGTTTTCAAACTATGCGCCGCGCTGGTGTACATGATACTATCCGGCGAGATCCCCACTCCGCTATACCTGAAAAACAAACTCAAAACAAACCAACCGATGAGGGCGGCTAATACAGTATCGAGATTTTTGAGGTAACGGCTTTTTTGCATATGGAGATATAAATATTGGTAAAAAGCAGGAGAGAGGAAAATGTTTTAGATTGCTGTCGTTATTTTGTAACGCACATTCTTTAAAATCGTCATTGCGAGGTACGAAGCAATCCCCGATTAGAAGAGCGACCTTGCAAATCCGCTCTGTATAGTTTGGGATTGCTTCGTACCTCGCAATGACGAGTTGGTAGATTTACTTTATTACGCTATCTGATCCAAAACAGTGCTGATAGGTTGATCACTATCAATCAAAATACCTTTAACCCCAGCGGCAGTGCCAGCTTCAACATCACGTTCACGATCGCCGATGAAGTATGATCTTGATGGATCGATGTTGTATTTTTCGATACCTTGCAACAGCAAACCCGGTTTGGGTTTGCGGCAATCGCAATCGCCGGTGAAGTTGGGGTGGTGCGGACAGTAAAAAAAGTCGGTTATTTCAACGCCACGGTCTTGGTAAACCTGTTTTAGGTGGTTGTGCATTTTGGCAAGTTCTTCTTCGGTGTACCAGCCTTTGGCCAAACCGCCTTGGTTAGTTGCTACTAACAACATATAACCGCGGTCTTGCAAAGTTTTAAGGGCATCGAAGTTATCCAATACTTGAAAATCCTCTAAGCGACGTACATAATCGCCTAATTCTTTGTTCAACACACCATCACGATCTAAAAAAACAGCTTTAATTTTATCAGGCATCTATTGTAATTTTTTCGGCAAAGGTAGTGAATTTTGGGGAGTTGATAGTTCATTGATCATAGTTCATGGTTGGCAAGACTTTGGATGTCCGATACTTTATCAAGCTAATCCTCAAATCCTAAAAATCAAGGTTGAAAAAACACATCTCCTGTAATATCGTTAACCATACTGCATCTAAATTAAAATCACTCAATAAAAATAAAATGGATACTTCATTAATTACAACCAGCACAACTTTAGAAGGTTATAAAGTTACCCGTCATTTAGGCGTTGTTCGTGGCATTACCGTGCGTAGCCGTAGCGCGTTGGGCAATATTGCAGGTGGTTTTCAATCGCTGTTTGGCGGCAGGCTTTCAATTTATGTTGAGCTTTGCGAAAATGCCCGCGAGGAGGCTTACCAGTTACTGATTCAGCATGCCCAGGCTATTGGGGCTAACGCCATTATCAATATGCGTTATGATGCCAATGAGGTAATGCAGGGCATTACCGAAGTGCTGGCTTACGGTACGGCTGTTGTGGTTGAAAAAGTTTAAATAGCAAAAGGGGAGCGAATTTCGCTCCCCTTTTTATTGTTTTAAGGTAGGTGTGAATATGCTTAATTATTAACGCGGAGGTACCTGCGTACCGATTCGTAATCGTTAACATCAATGTTTTTGGCCTTAGCAGCGGCTATTCCACCCGGAATGATCACGTAACGGTATTGTAGTACGGTGCTCAGGTTTACCGAGTTTGAATTATCAAGCGTATAACGGGTGATATTGAAATGTTTAAATCTCGGCGCAAAGTTGATGATACTTGCCTTGTTGCCTGCATAGGTTAAATGTGGGAGCGGGAATACACCACCGCCATAAGTAAAGTACACCTGGATCAAAGCATGAGATAGGTTTTCGGTAGTCAGGTCATTGGCTGGGATATCGGCAACGTGCATCAGGCTGTTATCTATTGTGCTATCGCGGAAGTTTTTCGCATAAACCCAATCTGAGTAAATAACGTTAGCGGTACCCGCAGGGCCTTGCGGACCGGCCGGGCCACGCAAGTTTACCGGTGCCCCCCATGAGTTGGCCGCTTTAGGGCCGTATAACAAATAACTGTTTTTATCAAGATAGTAATCGCCGGTTTTGCCCAAGCCGGTTGCCGGAACGCCGGTGCCGCTTAGTACTGTATTGCCGTCTTTACCGTTTTGTCCGTCGGCTCCATCAGCACCTGTAGCGCCGGTTGCACCTGTAGGGCCTTTTAAGGAAAAGCTGGTACTCCAGCCTGTTTCTGTTTTAGGTCCGTATAATAATCCGTTTGATTTGTTGAGGTAAAAGTCGCCTACATTTCCAATATTGGCAGTTGGCGCGCCTGTGCCGCTGTAAATCATACTACCATCGCTGCCATCAGCGCTTTTAGGGCCCGCGGGGCCAACCGGACCGGCAGGGCCTGTTGCGCCGGTAGCACCATTTGCCCCATCGGCACCTTTAGGGCCAGCAGGTCCATCGTCGCCTTTTTTGCAGGCTTCAACAAAAACAAACAGCGCGATGAAGAGCGCTAATAAATAGTTAAACTTTTTCATGTGGAGTTGGATGTGTTTTAATAAGTGTGATATTTTATTTCGCAGTTTTATGGTTGTTTAATTACCCGTTAAACTGTTGGTTCAAAATTGTGCAGGTACAGAACGAAATAAAATAGGGCGCTTACGCTATTTACAGCGCACATCTACGCCATTATTCGCGTGTTTTAACGCGGTTGGCGTTGCGGGAAAAACGCAGGCAGTATGCAGTGAAATTTAGTTAAAGAGGATGGAGGAACGGGCATTTTCCAAAACACAAACACCCGAATATTGCTATCCGGGTGTTTGTGTTTTTTATGTGTTAAAGCTGTTTTTTTACAGCTATTTGAAGTACGAAAGTGGTATGGTTTTCCACATGCCACCGGCCAGGTGGCCTATCAGCAATTCGTAAATTAAATAGATGGGCCAAAACACGTAGTGTATAATCAGTAAAATTACGTTGTGGTTGTAATACCAACTTACCATCAGGGTATATATGCCCAGCACCATGTACAATATGCTGGTTTCGCGCTCTTTCATTTTTTTAGCTTTTTTGTTGAGCTAATTTATCAATTACTTACAATTTTTCATGTTGTAAATTACGGTGTACCCGGCAGCGTTATCGGTTTGCTGTTTGCCGGTTTTTGCATCGTATTTATAAGGCTTTTGAGCCAGCTGGTTACCCCTTAGCTGAAATTCTACACTCAGGGTATCTGTACCGCCTTCCTGCCCGTAACTCCATAAGGCTTTAATTACGTTGCCATTCAAGTTGCCCATCAGTGTGCCTTTGCGGGCATCTTTTTCTTTGGGGATCCAGTTCATATCGCCGGTAACCTTATTGCCGTTAACGTGCAGGCTTACTTTGGTTGTATCCTGGGCGGCGGTGCCTTCGGTGGTGTAAAAACAGTACTCCATGTTTACGGCCGGAGCATCGGGCGCGTTGGCCATGGCCGTGTCTTCTTTTTTGAGGGTTGTATCTCCATCTTTATTAGTGCTATTGCCTGTGCAGGAGGCAACAGCAAGGGCGATACAGCAAATAAGGCCTAATTTAAATTTCATAAATGTTGTTTTGCTTTTTTTACTATGACAAATAAAAATACAAAAGGTTCAATTTAAAGTAGGGATAAAACAACAAAGCCGCTTTAATTGCGGCTTTAATTTTATTCGGAGGGGTTTTGCTTTTTTTCGGGAGGGGTTGAAACTATCTCCCCAAATTCGTTTACGTAAGCCAGCATACTGTCGAGGTCGCTGCCTCCTGAATTTTGTTTGCGTTCCTGTTTACGTTGTTCTTTATCTTCCTTTTTTTTCTGGCGATTTTTCTCCAGTTGTTTTTTCATGAATGTTGCTTGCGATTTAGCCATTAATTACGATCAATTAAGTTAAACAATAAGCTATCAGCGGCATTATTAAAAGCCTGGCCAAACAAACCTTGGTTTGTTTTATACTTGAGTATGGATGTGACCTTTAAATTTATGTTCCGGGCAGCAACGGTATCAGCGGGGAAAACAACAGATCAGGATCAAAATAGCGGGAGGCCGTGAGCTGGAATAGCTTTAATTTTTTCCGTTTATATACAAATATACAAAAAATAACGATGCTTTCAAATTGGGGCGATTGAGACGTTTTACACGAATGCTTTGCAAGAAGTATAGGATTTAATCGAATTACACGAATTTTGGAGGGAGGGTTCTGCGCTATTAATAATTTGTGCGAGGAATTTTTAACACGAATGCTTAGCGGGTTTTATACAATTAATCAAATTACACTAATTGTAGGGCTGATGTATTTGTTTCAATTCGTTAATTCGGAAAAAATCGTGTAGAGAATTTTTAACTTTCAAAATCCCCGAATCCTGTTAACTTTAGCCCGCAAACCAATCAGCAAGCCACATGAAACGCAGAAACTTTGTTCAAACCTCCGTACTGGCGGGTGCATCATTATTTAGTACAGGTATTTTAAAAGCAGCTACCCAAAGCGATAGCACTAAGGGAGCAAATGCCGCCGCCTTACCGGCAGGCGATAAAACTTTTAACCTTAATTACGGCATTCATGATGGTATGTTTAAAAACCATGCGGGCGATGATTTTATCGACCAGATAAAATTTGCGTACGATAAAGGCTTCCGCGCCATTGAGGATAACGGCATGAGCGGTCGCCCGGTTGATCAGCAGAAAAAAATAGGCGATACGTTAGCAAAATTAGGCATGGCCATGGGCGTATTTGTACAACCCGGCTTAGGTAACGATAGTAATATGCTGGCCACCGGCAAAGCCGACCAGGTTGAAAAATTCATAGCATCATGCAAGCAAGCCGTTGAAGTGGCTAAACGCGTAGGCAGTAAACTGGTTACCGTTGTTCCCGGCGATTTTGTGCGTAACCTGCCCATCGGTGTACAAACAGGTAATGTGATCGGAGCAATAAAAAAAGGCACAGCCGTATTAGAACCACATGGCATCATCATGGTACTCGAACCACTAAGCGATAACCCCGATCTGTTTTTGCGCACGCCCGATCAGGCATATGAGATCTGTAAAGCGGTTGGCAGTCCGTCGTGCAAAATATTGTATGATATGTATCATGTGCAGCGTAACCAGGGTAATATCATCCCGACGTTGGATCTGGTGTTTGATGAAATAGGCTACTACCAGATAGGCGATAACCCAGGGCGTAAAGAACCCGGCACCGGAGAGGTTAACTACAAAAACATATTTAAGCATATTTACGGCAAAGGCTACAAAGGCGTAATGGGGATGGAGCATGGCACCGCAGGTGCTGGCAAAGAAGGGGAGTTGGCGCTGATCAAAGCCTATCGCGAGGCAGATAGTTTTATGTAGAGGGTAGACTGCTTTTTAATTGCCGGCCAATATCAATAAAGCTTTTGTGATTAAGTGGGAACTCCAATATCACATGCGCGAGGCTCAACATAAAAAGCCATTTAATGCCCAACCGGTAATCATAAAAATATAAAGATACAGAAGCTATCCATATCAATATAATTACAACAGCAACCGTTTTGCTAACCCTATGCCAGTTGATCACCTTGGTTTTACTGAACCAGTTAATGTAATGGTAGGTGTAGGCAAAGGCTATTATCCTTGTTAAAATAATGCTTGCCTGGTTAGTATATACATTAACGGTTTGATTGCGTAGTGTAGTGATATTGATATGCTCAAAGTATTTATAACCATTTGTAGCCCATTGTGTAGGTTGATGATGAACATCGGTAAAAAGCAAGCTTAATAATACAGGGCATATCAGAAATACAGCGAAAGTTGCGTAACCTGAAATATTCCTCTCCCTTAAAGCCCCAAGCGACAGAAATGCACCGGTAAAAATGTAAACGTGGATAAGGGTAGGAATATACAAGCCGAATACTGTTCGCAATATGTTATTGCCGAGCAGGAAATAACCCATCGCTATCAATAATAAAAAGGCCAGCGCCCTATACAAAGTATCATTGATCATTAACAGAATAAACGACAGTCCGAAGGTGTAGTAAACCAGGTAGGCTACCGGAAGTTTAAATAGCACACAAGTAACAACAACTCCGGCTATCAGCAAATAATCGTACTTTTTTAGGGTGAAGAACTGCCGGGTGTTTAACCATGAGATCTCGGTAAGATAGTGCAGCGGCCCAAGTATGGCATAGGAAAGCAGCACCAGCTCGAAGGGGATGAAAAACGCAAGTGCCGCCGAGGCCAGCATGGCCAGGATATTATAATAGTTGATGCGGGTGGTTGCGTTCATTGATCATCCGAAAAAAAGCTTTGCGGCTTAGTGTCTTCGTGCGAAAGTAAATTAGACACCAAGGTACGCAATCAGAAAATCCAAATACTTATTTTTAACGGATGAAACTTAAACTTATCCTCCCGTTTCTTTTTATTGTAAATATCGTTTCAGCCCAACATACCCTCTTCGCCCGCAAAATGGTTGATACACTTACCGCTCCTTATTTTTGGGGACGCGGTTACACCAAAGATGGCGTTCATAAAGCTGCCGACTTTTTATCAGCCCAGTTAAAAAGCTATGGTGTAAAGCCGATGGATGGTAAAAATTACTTTCAGCCTTTTAGCTACCCGGTAAATACTTTCCCCGGCAAAATGGAGCTAAGCATCAACGATGTGCAGCTTGTACCTGGTAAAGATTTTATTGTATCGCCGGATAGTAGAGGTGTAACCGGAACAGGGCAGCTGGTTAAAAAAGATAGCACTCATTTTATCGATCAGCAAAACAGAGTGATCGTATCGTTAGAGAAGAAATTGACATGGTCGGCCGAGGGGCGGGTGTTGGATTATACGTTGATCCAGGTTGATAAAAATGTCCTGAAAACTGAGCCTGCAACTATCAAAATTGATATAGAAAATAAGCTGATCCCTGATTTTAAAACCGCCAACATTTGCGGCATCGTAAAAGGTACTTCCAAACCCGATTCTGTGATCATGATCACCGCTCATTATGACCATTTGGGTGGCATGGGCGATAAAACCTATTTCCCCGGCGCAAATGATAATGCCAGTGGCATTTCTGAACTGATGGGACTTGCCCGCCATTATGCCAAACACCCCTTGCCTTACAACGTTGCCTTTATCTGTTTTTCGGGCGAGGAGGCCGGTTTGTTAGGTTCAAAGTATTTTACTGAAAATCCAATTATTCCCCTCAAAAATATTCGCTTTTTGATCAATCTTGATTTGAATGGAACAGGCGAGGATGGTATTACGGTAGTTAATGCCTCGGTTTATCCCAAAGAGTTTGCTGCTATGCAGCAGATCAATAAAGAAAATAACTATTTTGTAAAAGTAGCTTCGCGCGGAAAGGCGGCCAATAGCGATCATTACCTTTTTACCGAGCAGGGTGTACCAGCCTTTTTTATTTATACCATGGGCGGCATTAAAGCTTATCACGATGTGTTTGATATCAGCAAAACGCTGCCGCTCAATAAATACGCCGAGCTTTTTAACCTGATACTGAAGTTTAACCAAAGCATTGCCGGTGGCAAATAAAGCCGGTATTAGATAATATTGCTTATGCTTTATCCTGATTTTGCACCATTTCCGGTTTTAACTACTGAGCGACTTGTACTGCGGCGTTTTACGCATGATGATGCTGCAGATCTGTTCGAGATGAGATCGAACGAAGAGGTGATGCAATACATTGCCCGCCCCATTTGTAAAACCATTGATGATGCCATTGCGCTGATAGATGTTATCGACAAGCTGTTAGCCGGTAATGATGGCATCACCTGGTGTATCTGCCTCAAAAACAGTGATAAGTATATTGGTAGCATAGGCTTTTGGCGTATCGAGAAAGAAAATCACCGGGCCGAGATAGGATATTTATTAAACCCAGCCTACCAGGGGCAGGGATTGATGCAGGAGGCTGTTGAAGCTGCTATCCGTTATGCTTTTGAAGTTATTGGCCTGCATTCGATACAGGCAAATGTTCAGTCCGAAAATACCGCTTCAGTTAACTTGCTGTTAAAAAATAAATTTATACAGGAGGCGCACTTTAAACAAGACCACTGGCACAAAGGACGTTTTGCCGATACCTTGATATTTTCATTATTAACACAAACTTAAAAATGTTAACAAGTTATTTAAGCAGGCTATTTTGAATTAAAAAAAAATAATGCATGTTTACCGTGATAACCAATTATAACCCATCTGCAAACAATTCAGTTTAAATGGGGTTAACATTAAAAACAAAAGAAACTTATCATGGCAACAGAAAAAGGAAGCGGCATTACCGCGTATTCAGTAAAAACAAAAACTAAAAATGTACCAATGGTTGATCCGGTTATCGATATTAAATCGGGCAGATATATTGCTACAGGTACAGATGGCGCAGGTAACAAAATGGCTGCCATTATGGGCAAAGCTGCTGCCGAAGAGCATATCAAAAATGGTAACGCTAAAAAAGGTTCAGGTTGGTAAATAAAAATTTTGAATCATAAAAAACGCCCTGCTTTTTAATTGATGCAGGGCGTTTTTTTGTTTTAGGAGATGATTGTCTAACCTAACGTCATTGCGAGGCACGAAGCAATCGCACATAGACAGGTCCGCTCTGAATAGTCCGCGATTGCTTCGTGCCTCGCAATGACGTGTTTTTATAATATTTTTGCTGAAATTGATTTTAGATCTGATTATTTATCAGATGGGTTTTTCTTTTTATTCTGTAACATCTCCACCATTTTTACTAACCTGTCCTGCCGGGTTTTTTCCTGCTTGGCCGTTAGGATCCATAATACATATTCTTTTTTATGACTGTAAGCCAGCGATTGAAAGTAGTTTAATGTTTCGGGATATTGCTCCAAAGCTTCTTTGATATTATCGGGCAAGGTTACAATTTTGTTGTCCACGTCTATGTAAGCCCCAAATTCATTGCTTTTAACGGCCTCGTTTCGTCCTTCCGATACTTTCACCGCCTCAACCGGTTTAAACCGCAAGGCTGTCCAAACATCGTTAATGGCCGCAGATGCTACCGGACGTAAACCGTATTGTGCCGGAGTATCCCAACTACCCATCATTTCCAGATCGGTTTGAATACCCCAATTTTTTTTGGGATAGATGATCCAAAAAACGCTGTCGGGTTTAAGCAGAGGGCTGAGCGCTTTTAGTTCATCTGCCAGTTGCGTGCTGGTGGTAACAAAAAGCTGTACTCCATTAAAAGCACTTACCGTATTAAACACAAGTTCGGTGCCATCGGGCAGGGGCGAAAGGCTATCGGGGTAGCCTGTTGGTGCATTGAGGATGAGCCAGCGTGAATTTACTTTTACCTGTAGCTTTTTGGCGAGTGCATTCATAAATGATGAGGTTTGTATGCAAGGCTAATTTAATGTAATAAATTGTTTTGCGCCCCATGAGCCTTGCTATTTTTAATAGTTTTACAGCCTTGCGCACCACCACAATTATGGATCACATATTAGATAACCCCGCATGGAACGCCATGAAAAGCGGGAATAAGGCCTTTGCTGTAACAAACGATAAAACAGGTTACTTCCCTAAAGAGGTCTCGCCCTTTATTGGATTGCCCGAAACTTCAGACCAGAATTTCAAGCTGCTTTATGAAACTATTCCTTTCGAAAGCTATTTTATTTTTATAGCTCCTCATGATATTCAGATCCCGGTCGAGTGGGAAACAGTAGCTTATTTAAAATGCCTTCAAATGGTGCTGGATGAAAAAGCTCCCGCCGATGTTGACGATGAAGGCTTAGTAAAGCTTGATGATCAGCATATCCCACAAATGCTTGAACTTACCAAGCTAACCAATCCCGGCCCTTTTGCCGAACGTACTATTGAGTTTGGGCACTACCGTGGAATTTTTGATGGTGATAAATTGATAGCCATGGCGGGCCAGCGTTTAAACCCGACGCCTTACGCCGAGATCAGCGCGGTTTGCACCCATCCCGATTATTTGGGTAGGGGATATGCAGGTAAGCTACTGCTAAACCAGGCACGCAGGATAAGGGAAGCCGGAGAGATTCCTTTTCTGCATGTAAAATCAGAAAATGAACGGGCCATTAAAATTTATGAAAAGCTGGGCTTTGTAACGAGAAAGGAAATGTCGTTTTATGTGTTGAGGAAGAATGGCTTAGCTTCGTGATTCTTGAAGACGTCATTGCGAGGTACGAAGCAATCGCGAACTGTACAGAGCAGATTTGCCTCCATGCGATTGCTTCGTACCTACCCATTACAAGTTTAAAATAGGGGTCATGCTGAGCCTGTCGAAACATGGTGGGTAGGGCCTCTGCGCGCGACTCTTCGACAAGCTCAGAGTGACAGGCCCTTCTCGCAAATGCCATATCTCCTTCAGATGCCCCGGCTTTTAATTGCTCGCAATGACGATAGTTTACAGCATTACGTTAACTATATCGCCATCTTAGCAAAAAAATCCCAAAGCACTATGCCTGCGGATACTACAATATTAAACGAGTGCTTGGTGCCAAACTGTGGGATCTCGATACAGCCATCAATAACCTGCATTACCTCATCGCTAACACCATTTACTTCGTTGCCGAAAATTAGGGCGTATTTACCATCATCTGTAGGTTTAAATTCGTGCAGCATGGTGCTGTTTTCGGCCTGTTCAATGGCTATGATCTGGTAGCCATCTTTGCGTAGTTGCTCAACTGCTTGTAAGGGAGTTTCGTAATAAGTCCAGTTAACAGATTGGGTGGCACCGAGGGCGGTTTTTTCAATTTCGCGGTGGGGAGGCTGGGCGGTGATACCGCAAAGACAGATCTGCTCTACCGCAAAACCGTCTGAAGTACGAAAGATAGAGCCGATGTTGTGCATGCTCCGCACATTATCTAACACCACGGCTACCGGAAGCTTATCCTGTGCTTTAAATTCATCAACCGTAGCCCGGTTCAGCTCATCTAACTTTAATTTGCGCATCACTTTGATTCATTAATTAAAAGGTTCATTAACACATTGGTGTGGTTACCGTAATGCACTAATGAACCATTATAAGGGCGCAAAAATATTAAATATCTGCTATTAATTTAGTACCGATGCCAAAACGCCTACGCCATCGCCAATCAATGAGCTGTAAACAGATGGCGCGTAACCGATTTTTTTGGTGTAATACTCAGTAACTTCTTCGCTGAATTTATCGAAAGCATCGCCTTTTACCAACGCTATGGCGCAACCGCCAAAGCCAGCGCCTGTCATGCGGGCACCTGCTACATCGGGGTTGGTTTTGCTGTATTCTGCAACGGTATCAAGCTCAACGCCGCTTACTTCGTAAAGGTCGCGCAATGAATCGTGCGATGCGTACATCAGTTTACCAAATTCGGCCAGATCATTCGCGGCAACGGCTTTAGCGGCCAGTTTAACGCGGTCGTTCTCTTCAATTACGTGTTTAGCGCGTTTTAATACAACAGGCTCGGTAATCAGGTGTTTATATTCTTCAAACGTAGCGCTGTTTATTTCGCACAGGTATTTGATATCCAGTTTCTGCTGTAGCTCGGCCAATGCGGTCTGGCATTCCTGCACGCGTTCGTTATATTTTGATTCGGCCAGCTTGCGCGGCTTGTTGGTATTAATGATAGCCAATACATATTCACCAAGGTTGCTGTCAACCGCTTCGTAGTCCAATGTATCGCAATTAAGCATCAAAGCTTTGTTCTTTTCGCCGAAGGCAACTGCAAACTGGTCCATAATGCCGCAGTTAACACCTATAAAGTTGTTTTCTACGTCTTTAGATAATTTTACCAGGTCGAGCTTGCTATAGCCGCTGTTAAACAGATCGTTAAGCGCGTATGAGGTTACAACCTCGATAGAGGCTGAAGAAGATAAGCCTGAGCCAATTGGGATATCGCCATAAAAAAGCATATCCAACCCTTTTACCGGGTGACCGTCTTTAACAAAGCGATCAATTACACCAATAGGGAAGTTAAACCAGTTCTCGCCTGTTTTTTCGTATTTTAATTGCAACGGAATATCAAGCTGTTCACTAAAATTCAAGCTCCTGAAGCGGAAAATGCCATCTTCATTTGGCGAGGTTAATAAGTAAGTGCCAAAGGTAATGGCGCATGGCATTACAAGACCGCCATTATAATCGATATGTTCGCCGATAAGATTGACACGGCCTGGTGAAAAGTACGCGTTATCTGCTTCTTTATTAAAGATCTTAGTAAATTCCTGGTGCAAATTATTCTTCATTATTCAGGTTGGTTTTCGAAAACAAATATTGTAAAAATTGTCAACTTTACATTTATAAAGTTAATTTAATTTTTAATTTATTTTAACAGGATAGTTACGGATATTCGGGCCTGTTAATCAATTAAAAACATACCATGAAACAATACCTTGTAACCGCGTACGATTATACCGATGCCGAAGCTTTTGACAGGCGAATGGCCGCCCGTCCGCATCATCTGGATGGTGCCAAGGCATTAAAGGCGAGTGGAAATTTAGTTATAGCCGGTGCTATGCTGAATGAAGAAGGCAAAATGGTAGGCTCAACAATGATCATGCAGTTTGAAACCTACGATGAACTGGAAGCCTGGAAACAGAACGATCCATACATTACACAACGCGTTTGGGAAAGCGTTGATGTAAAGCCGTTTAAAGTAGCGGATATTTGATCAGTTGGCAGTTTTTAGTAGGCAGTTTGCAGTTGAAAGTTGAGTTAAGCAGTTTGCAACTCTATTTTTCGATTAGCAAACTGCAAACTCAAAACTGCAAACTGTCCTTATCTTCCTTTCCAGCTACCCATCTTCCAATAGCCCTCGGCATCCTTTTCATAAAAAGCGGTGTAGCCTTTTCCTTCAAGGTTAAAATCAAAAGAAAACTCG
Source organism: Mucilaginibacter sp. CAU 1740 (assembly GCF_039839285.1). Classification (NCBI taxonomy): domain Bacteria; kingdom Pseudomonadati; phylum Bacteroidota; class Sphingobacteriia; order Sphingobacteriales; family Sphingobacteriaceae; genus Mucilaginibacter; species Mucilaginibacter sp. CAU 1740. The sequence continues at coordinate 73,088 of NZ_JBDOQS010000002.1, forward strand.
TTTACGGAAGCATCATCAGGTAAAAAATTAGTCACTATACTATCGGCTACAGCAGCTAAAGTGATCCCGAAGTTATCTTCAACCGAAGGAACGCTCGGTTTCTCGCTTTCAACAAAATCACTAAAAGATTCAAATTCATAAACCCCATTTTTTTGTTTCCGGGCGGCTTCAAAAGCAGCTTCAGCCCATTGTTGTTTGTAGGCTTCCATGGCGTTGAGCAGGTCTCCGGCCGAAATTTCTGGCAGGCCGTCGCTGCCGGTTGTATTATAGCTATCCAGTATTTCTTCTTTGGTTTTCATGCCTACTGCAAACTTGTTTTATAACAAAAGGATGCCGGTCGGGCATCCTTTTGTGGTGGTAAAAGTAAGAAATTTATTTTCTGTTTGGCCTGAATAAAAGGGAGCCTTAAACTTCCCCAATACTATCCAATACCGCTAAATCATCCTCTGATAATTGAATATCGGCAGTTTTCATATTTTCCTCCAGGTGACTAACGCTTGATGTACCCGGTATCAATAACACATTAGGCGAGTGGTGCAGCAACCAGCTCAGGGCAACCTGGTGAATGGTAGCGTTGTGCTTATCGGCAACGCGCTTCAAGATCTCCTGCCCTTGTACGTTGCCGCCACCAAGCGGGAACCATGGTATAAAAGCGATGTTATGATCATTGGTGTATTCCAGCTCTGCTTCCCATTTACGGTTATCAACGCTGTACATGTTTTGTACCGATACAACTTCAAAATACTGTTGTGCCAGTTTAATATCGGCAACACTTACTTCAGACAGGCCGATATGCCTGATCTTGCCTTCCTGCTGTGCTTTCTGCAAAAACTCGAACGATTTTTCGGCAGGTACTTTTGGGTCGATGCGGTGTAATTGGTAAAGGTCTATCCTGTCAACTTTCAAACGGCGTAGACTGCCGTAAAGGGCTTCCTCGAGGTGTTCGGGCGAGGCATCTACAGGCCATTCACCGGGGCCTGTACGTAATAGGCCGCCTTTGGTGCCAATGAGCAGATCTGTTGGATAGGGGTGCAGTGCTTCGGCTATTAATTGTTCGGATATGTTTGGTCCGTAGCTATCGGCGGTGTCAATAAAATTAACGCCTAACTCAACTGCGCGTTTCAATACACGGATAGCCTCGTCTTTATCTTTTGGTGGTCCCCAGATGCCTTCGCCTGTTATACGCATAGCGCCGTATCCCAGTCGGTTAATGGTTATATCGCCACCTATAGTGAATGTTTTTTCAAATGAGCTTGTTGTGCCTGCCATAGTAATGTGTTTTAGTATCAACTACTGTAAATTTCAACTAAAATACCGATGGATTGTTTAGCGGGTGTATAAGATAAATGTCATATTGAGGATCCTGTCGCTTTAATGTTTTAGCACGCAAAGTCGCGAAGCCGCAAAGTTTTTCTTAACGGTTTCGAGTTTTAGGGTGCTTTATTATCAAATGAGTGTTGTTATCTCCATGCACCGATGATCAACCCCATCAGCGTTAATGATACCACGCTGTATCCGCCATTAATGAAAATCAGCCTCCAGCTTTTAAGCTCGAATAAACTATGGATCGCTATGGCGCTGAATGTCCAGATGCCTGCCAGGAAACCGGCGGTAGCGCCCCAGGCAAGGTCTGTTTTTGCATCGGCCAAAAACATGGCGAGGTTTACCGCCATAATGAGCGAGAAAAATGCGGTAAAGCCAAACGCGCGGCCTTTGTTTGATGATCGAAGCTCTTCGGTAGTTAGTTTGTTATCGGCTGCCCAGGCGTTGGCAAATAGCGAAGGTGAGTACCAAATGCCGCCTACTAAAAAGGCAGACAAGGCTGCAACCACAACGGCCAGCCAGTTAATAAGTTGAAAGTTCATAACGGTAATGGTTTAAATTGAATAGAGTTAAACGAATATAATAAATTGAACCCAAACAAATTATGCGGATAACACAAATGGGCTGAATGAACGGGAATGCTTAAGATGGGCGCTAAGGAGCTTTCCAAAAAAAAGCGTCATTGCGAGGCACGAAGCAATCCCCGACTATACAGAGCAGATTTGCAGGGCTTCTCTGCTCATTGAGGATTGCTTCGTGCCTCGCAATGACGCAGGGGATATAGTATGCTTATTTAGCCATTTTAAATAGCCTCTAAAGCAAAATGCCCGATCTGTTCAAATACAGACCGGGCATTTAGCTTTATATTACTAATTTATTTCACGTTGTAGTGAAGTACATAGCGCCCTATATTACCATCGGCATCAATACCTTCAATTATAGCACGGTAGCTGCCGCGCTGATCGCTGTTGAAAAAGCTGATGGTAGCGGTACCGGTTGCTTTATCTGTTACGATATTAGGTTTCCAGTAAATGGTGTTGCGTAAATCGCCACCCAGTGTACCGGCTTTACTCACATCATATTTAGGCGAATAAAACTCTTTTGCTTTGGTGTAGCCTTGCACCGCAAATGTAATAACGTTTGTTTTCGGGATAAGTTCCTGAAGCTGCGCAAGGGTGATCTTTTGTTTTTTAACCACTTTTTTGTTGATGATCATCACACCCTTGGTTTGCGTGTTTCTGTTTATACCACTTACACCATCATTCATAAATATCTCCACATTTTCAACATCAGCGCCCGACATGCTGGTAAGGTAATTAGCATCAACAGGCAAACTACCTACGTAGATCTGTACCGGCGTAGTGCGATTACCCGCGTTATAATCACGTGTTATATAAAAATTATTATCAACATAAGTAAGGCCCATAGCCATAGTTTGAAGACAGTTAATAAGCAAAGGGCAACCCGTAAGCTGCTGGTTCGATATCTCATGGTCTGCCATCATTGATAAGCCCGCAAACGTGCCTCCATAATCACTATGGCTTACTTTTTTTACAATTTTGGTAGCTTTAACCACAACCTCCTTTATAGTACGTGAGCTTTGGTATTGCTTATAGCTGTTTTGCAGGTAAGGCCTGAACGTGCTATCGATATTGATGATCTCATCAGGAATGTTGGTATTCTTGCTCAGTTTTTGATAAGCCTCGCCATTTACGCTGATCACCATATTACGGCCGTTTGGATTATTGCGCGCGCTTAGGGTGATTTTAGAAGTATCCGGAACATTCACATTTGAGAATTTGAAATTGCCCGACATATCGGTTATCGTTTCGGCCGAGAAATTTTTATCCGGGATCAACAAGCGTAAGCTACCCTTTGCCACCGGTAAACCGGCATTGGTGCGTAATATACCGGTAATATCAATGCCCTGTTCAGGAAGCAGGTAAATAGGCGGGGTTTTATCTGCCAATATATCTTCATAGTCAAAACGACGGTAACCCTGTGTAAGCATCAGTATATCCAGGTTGGCTGCTTTTTCTTCGTCGGGTTTATTGAAATAATAGTTCGGTTTTTCAATAAAGCCTTTTAAATCCGAAGTAAGCAACATATTACTCAAAATAGTCGACTCGTTATCTTCGTTTGATGGCACCGTGGTGTCGTCAAGTACAGCTATCGAAAAACTGCCCTCGGTTGGTTTAATATCATTTTTTGCCGATACGGTAATCTTTACATTACCCCTTGTTGTGTACGATGGTTTATCGGTTTTAAGGGTAAGGTTCATCTGGTCGTTATGTTGTATAAACACAATGCGTTCGCAAAGGGCGTAACCTCCCGATGAAAATAATGTTATCTGAACTATGCCTGTAGGGAATTTTGTTTTGGGAATATTAGCCGAGTAGGTGGTACTGTTTAAAATTGTTTGCGCTGCGTAGCAAATAACACCGCCGCTTTGTGCTACCAGGTAAAAGCTTTTGTTTTGCTTACGCTGAAAAAACAGATCGTTAGCCATTATTTTTACCGTAAGGTTGGTAGGGTCGTTATTGTAAACGCCCAGGTTAATACCCATTGATTGTACGCGCGGCAGGTTGTATGACGCTGTAGAACCATCGGCAAAAGTTACGTTTGCTTTATATGAACGTTCCAGATCGGGTGTTATAGCAAATACGCCCATACCCAGGTGGGCACTGTTAAACTGGGCTATTTCTGTTCCTTTATCATCAACAATGTTGCCTTTTACATCTACACCCAACCCGCTCGAGGCTATAGCTTTAAATGCTATCTTGGTACGCAAACCATTGGTAAGCTGCCCGCCTTCCGGGAAAAATTGCACATCGTAGCCCTTAATAGCAGTACGCATTGAAAAGCTGCTGCTTACTGTTTTACGGTCGCCTACATCAATAGCCGTTACCAAAATACTGCCCGAAATAGCATCAGCCTGGGTTTCGGGAATATCAACAGTTAAAAATCCCTTATCATCAGTTGTACCGTGACCTTTATTTACGGGGTCGCCGTTTTTCATTAGCTGCCAGTTTACGCGTTTGTTGGCGTAAGGCGTATTATCAGGCCCTTTATATAAAATGCTGGCATCAACTTTTACATTGCTGCGTTTGCCCGAACTTTTAAAGGTGATATTAGTACGTACCTGGTTATCAATGGCATTACCTACGTTAAAAGTATGGTCGTAAAAGTAATCAGGATCAAAGTTGCGCATCCAGTTGGTATAACTCCTCAGGCGGTAGGCACCTTGTTTATACGTGTCGCCATTTAATACAATATTACCGCTGGCAAAACCATTAACAACAACAATACGCTGGCTTTCAACTACCGAGTCGCGGTTGTTGATCAGATCAACATATAAAATTTTGCTTAGTGCCGATGGCTGGTGTTTTTCGATAGTTACATATCCTTTAAACCAAAGGGTATCGCCAACGGCATAGTAGGGTTTATCGGTATGCAGGTAAACTTTTTCGATTGGGAAGGTACCGGCAAACTTGCTTGTTTTTTCGATAATGGTAGTGAGGGGGATACTATCCTGCTGGGCAAAAACAGAAGCACCAAAGGCAGTAAGCAAACAAAGTATAAGTAAAAATCTACGTACAATCATCAATTTAAGTTAAGGAAGTAACAGGGGCTAATATAAACATTAAGCCCGTATTGCATTTTGGGGCATTGTTTATTTAACATTTTTTTACAAAGCGCTACAGGCATTGCATGTTAAATTTAAACGCAGGGGCGTTAGTTGCCATATTGAATAGCAGGATTGTTACTTTGTAACGGATTACCCTATAAAGTTCGTCATTGCGAGGTACGAAGCAATCGCATGCTATACAGGGCGAACCTGCTTCCGTGCGATTGCTTCGTACCTCGCAATGACGTCTATTTAGCTTTTATATTTTATACTCAATGATGTCTAAATACTGAAAAGCGATTACTTAGCCGCTTTCCCCTCCACATGTATTGATACCATGCTTGCGTGGCGGAAGCCTAAGGTTGAGCCCGGTTTTACGTTGAAGTAGTATTTGAAATAGCTTTCTACTACAGCGTTCGCGGTATGGTTATAATCGGCTTTGATCTCCTCGTCGTCAATGCCAACAAGAGGATAGCCGTAGTGCATGCCGCCCTTATCATCAATATACATGGTAAAGGAGTAGTAAAAATCTTTAAAAGCCTTGTTTACAACGATATCATACGTAGGGTCGAGGTAATCGTCCGAGTTATCGAAGTTGTTCATGATATCGGGCTTGGTTTTCCGTTGTGAAACCGTAACCGATGGACTTTTACTGGTAATAACTGCCGGTTGGCGCGCAGCAAATGCCTTTTTATAATCGGCATTGGCTTTTGTGGCCAGCGATTCAATAAACAAAGTATCCCTGCGACTTGGGTGTCTTAATATGGATGTATCGGTGTGCAATACGTTCTTCACATAATTATCGGCATAAAAAAGCATGAAAACCTTGGTGCCTTTAACATCCAGCGAATCGCCTTTCTGAATCAGGATCTCCATGGTAATACTATCTTTATTGATCTTTTTAACTTTTAACCACGAGCGGGCCGCATTAAAAATAGAATCGTAACCACGGGTGAGCGGAAAATTAATGAAGGCGTTTTTAGTCGGACTGAAGATACTTACCGAATCGTCGGACACGAATTTTAGTTTCCATTGCGGTTCCAACTGGTAGCCATACTCATTAAATGATAAACCATTGCGCATGCGGCGTTTTACTTCCGAATAGTTGATGCCGTTATATGCCCTGAACGAGATGAGTTCCCGTTTCTTTTTTTCGGGCTTTGACTGGTTGCAGCCAAAGGCAATGATGGATAATATAAATAATGGCGCTAATATGGCCGTTTTTGTTGTTTTTAAATTGATAGACAGCATTGCTGCTAAAGATATAGATAATTAGATAAAGGCCGAAAAATGGCTTAACATCATTAAGCTCCGCGTCTGCCGGTAACATGAATAGCTATTTCGCTGGTATGCACAATCCCGAGGGTTGTACCGGGCTTGAGGTTTAGGTATTGTTTTAGATAACTGTCCATCACAGCTTTCGAATGGTCGATATAGTATTCGGACGTGGTTGGGATCAAAGGCTTTACGTAATGCATTTGCCCTTGCTCATCAACATTTACCGAAAATGAATAGTGGAAATCTGTGTGGGCCTTATTAATAATGATATAAAACGACGGTGCCATATAATCACTTGAGGTATCGAAATTATTAAGCAGGGTAGGTTCGGTAACACGCTTTTCGATTGAGACTAACCGGGTTTTGCTTTTGATCTGTACCGGCTGGCGTGCGGCAAACGCCTTATCGGGATCTTTATTGGCGGCCGCGGATAGCCACTTTATATAGGCAGTATCTTTTAAGGATGGGCTTTTGCATTTGCTTAAATCGCCATGCAAAACGTTTTTTACATAATTATCGGCATAAAAAGTCATGTAAACTCTGGTCCCGTGCGTATCAACCGAGTCGGCTTCGGCGCTAAGTACCTCAGTGATCAGGCTGTCTTTGGTCATTACCTTAACTTTTAACCAGGTACGCGCTGTGTTAAAAATAGAATCGTAACCGCAGGTAAGCGGGAAATTAATAAACTGTTTTTTTGTGGGGCTGTAAATGCTTACCGAATCATCCGATACAAATTTCATTTTCCATTGCGGTTCGAGCTGGTAACCTGCATTGTTAAATGAAAGTCCATCTTCCGTACGGCGGGCTATTTCGCTATAACTAATTCCTTCTATAGGTTTAAAAGAAATAAGATCTTTTACACCATCGTGCTTAACAACAGGTGGCTGCTTGCAGTTGAAGGCAATGATTGATAATATGAATAAAGGCGCTAATATGGCCGTTTTTGCTGTTTTTAAGTTGATAGAAAGCATTGTTCCTAAAGATATAGATAATTAGATAAAAGATTAAAGAGGGGAGCTTGGTATGTAAAGGAATTTATATATTCAACTATAATAACTCATCATGTTTGGGAAACATATAAGTAACTATTGGATAGTATTATTGATTTTGTATGGATGCGTTCAAGATCCAAAGTCTGCTAAAAAGGAATCGGAGATAAGCAAGATTGAGTTAGCAACAGGAGGTTGTTTGGGCGCTTGTCAATATACAGCAACGAGTATAGATAGCTCGTTGCATTTCAAATATTACGGCGGGAAGTTTTCAATATCGCTGCCTGGTAATAAAAGGCCGGAAGGTACTTATGATGGTTATTACGAATGCTTTGTTACCAGAGGTTTTTGGGATACGCTAAACCTGAAGCTACAAGCTATTAATTATAAAAAGCTTCGTCCGGTATATAGTCGTTCCCGTGATGATGAGAGTCTTGAATTAATTATCCATTACGGGGATGAGATCAAACATGTTAGTGCTCAATCCGCGGGTTTGCCCGATAGTGTTTATATGGTTGTTAGGTGGATAGAAGATAGTTACAAGCGAATCAAATTGACGCAATCAAAGGACAGTTTGACTTTTGAAGCACATATTCAAAAAGGGTTCGATATAAAGGCAGTGGCTAAATAGTATTTTACATTGTGTACTATAAAATAGGTGATATTTGCTTAGTGTAAATGTAAAGAGAACTAAATGTATATAATGTTTAACGATTTCGAGAGATGGCAATAGAAATAGAGCGTAAGTTTTTAATTGATCAAGATAAATGGCAACAACTTGAAAAGCCTCTACCTATGCATTTACGCCAAGGGTATATTTTTAGTGATGAAAATAAAACTATCCGCGTGCGTGTTGCTGATAATGTTGGAACCATTACCATAAAAGGAAGCACGGTGGGTATAAGACGGAGCGAATTTGAATATACTATACCTGCCGATGAGGGGTTTCAATTACTGAATAGTTTCGCGGTTTCTGAACTGGAAAAGTATCGCTACAACATCACCTATGCAGGCAAGCTGTGGGAAGTTGATGTTTTTTTAGGCGATAACCAGGGCCTGGTAGTGGCCGAAATTGAGCTTGACAGCGAAGAGGAACAATTTGAACTGCCGCAATGGGTAACAATCGAAGTTACCGGCGATAAACGATACTATAACTCTAAACTCAGCACACATCCCTTTAAAAACTGGGACTGATATTGATCAGGCACATTCCGGCAAACCCAGCAGATAGTCAGTTTCCGATTCGTCGTAAACGGTTTTAACGTATTTGTTTCCTTCGGGGCAAACCGCCGGGATCAGGCAGGTTTTATTGCCTTGTTTATCTATAATATACGCTTCGCCGTCCTCGTTCTTTATCCAATCGTAAAGTTTTGATCTTTCGGTGATGCCTTTCACATTGATGCGCTCGTTTACCCACTCCAGCGAGTCGATGGCCACATAAGGGTTATGGTGTGGTCGGGTATCGGTTTTAATACATACTATACGTACAGCCATGGTGCTAATTGTTTCAAATTATCAGGTGTGATAAAATTATTGCAAAAAGCAATACTTCGAAATAGGTATAATCACCCAATTTTTGATACGTAAAATTACCTATGCCATAAGTGCTGCTACTTTTTTTATTTCTGTAGTTTTTGTTGTAAGGCTTTGTAAATCAATTTAAATAAAACTGATAAAGTTATTGTGTAACCAAAAGGTTTCATTTAAATTTGTAACCGAAAGGTTTCATATAGCCTTTTGTTTAAATATGCGTAGAGACGTTTTTCAGGCCATTGCCGATCCTACCCGCCGCGAGATCATTAACATGATCGCCTATAAAAATATGAACCTGAATGCCGTGGCCGATAACTTTGATATTAGCAGGCCCGCGGTATCCAAGCATATTAAAATATTAACCGAATGCGGTTTGCTGATCATCAAAAAGCAAGGCCGTGAGCGCTATTGTCACGCCAATCTGAAGCAACTAAAACAGGTTACCGACTGGGCTGAGCAATACCGCGTGTTCTGGACACAAAAACTGGATGCCCTCGATGCATTCCTCGCCAATGAACAAAACAACAATAACCATAAAAACGAAAAATTATGAGCGCACAACCATTTGTAATAGAACGCGTTTATGCTGCCCCAATAGAAAAAGTTTGGGAAGCCATCACCGTAAATGAAAAAATGAAGCAATGGTATTTTGATCTTGCCGATTTTAAACCCGAAGTAGGCTTTGAATTTGAGTTTACCGGCGGCGATGATAAGCAACAGTTTTTACACCTCTGCCGGGTAACCAAAGTGGTTGATGGCAAGTTGATATCTTATACCTGGCGTTATGATGGTTATGAAGGGGAATCGGAAGTTACCTGGGAGTTGTTTCCGGAAGGAGAGGGCACAAGGTTAAAACTAACTCATAGTGGTTTGGAAACCTTCCCTGCGCTGGATTCCTTTAAAAAAGAAAACTTCGCTATGGGCTGGACACATATTACAGGTGTGTCGCTTAAAGAGTATTTGGAGAAATAACGATAAACAATGCACGGCTTGCAAAGCGTATGGTTTGCAAGCCGCGCATCAAAATTTAAAGCGGACTGATACTTACTCCAATTTGCTTTAAAATTCCAAGCTCGTCCGAACTGCCCCAGCGTTCAATCATCTTACCGTTTTCAAATTTCGAGATTTGCAGGCCGCGGGCTTTTATGCTTTTATTGGTGGCCGGGATGCCATTAAAGTCGCCTTTGTGCGTTCCGGTTAAAGTATATGCAAATGATACGTTATCCTCATCAGCAACTAATTGTTCAACAGCCAACTCCATATCCGGAAATGCGGTGCTTAGCTTGGTGAAAAAATCAATATATCCCTGCGGACCGGCAACCTGACCAGGAGCCGGATCATGATCTACTGAATCGGCAGCTACCAGATCATTAAATGCTTCAAAATTTCTGCTGTTAACAGCTTCGCCAAATTTTTGCTGTGCGGCAATATTGCTTTGTTTGCTCATGGTGTAAATGTTTTGATAGTGTTTAACAAAGCTGGTGCCGATAATAGGTTTGCCCCGAAAATATTACCACAAACCCACACCCTAACAGAGTGAAAGGTAACTACTACGCTATAAAACAATAAAGCCGGGCAAAAGCCCGGCTTTATTGTTTTATAAAAAGGAGAAGAGGAACTAACCTCTGATCTCCAACCTCTAATCACTAACTTAAAACACTTGTTCAAACTGATTAACCCCGTCTTTACTTTCCAGTAAAGAGTGGCCCATCAGGAACTCGTCAACTTTGCGGGCAGCTTCGCGGCCTTCGGAGATGGCCCAAACCACCAGTGATTGTCCGCGGCGCATATCGCCTGCTGTAAATACTTTGCTTACGTTGGTGCGGTAAACACCTTCTTTAGCTTTTACGTTTTTACGGTCGTCAAGTTCAACGCCTAGCTGGCTGATGAAAGTATCAGCTTGTGGATGTAAAAAGCCCATAGCCAGGAATACACGCTGACAAGGAATTTCACGCTCCGAACCTTCAACTACATGGAATTTAACCGGGCGGCCCATAAAATCCTGTTCCCACTCAACATCAACCACTTTCAAGGCGCGCAGGTTGCCTTCTTCATCACCTAAAAATTCAAGAGTGTTAACACCCCAGAAACGGTCGGCACCTTCCTCGTGCGAGCTGGTGGTTTTCAGTACCATTGGGTAAGTAGGCCACGGCATGTGTTGTGTACGTTGCGCAGGCGGCTGGAACATCACCTCAAATTGCTTTATAGATGCCGCGCCCTGACGGTTTGAAGTACCTACACAGTCGGAACCGGTGTCGCCACCGCCAATTACTACTACATCTTTACCTGTAGCCAGGATATCTTCGGCAGTAACTTCAATATTGCTTACGCGTTTGTTTTGCTGTTTCAGGAAGTCCATTGCAAAGTGGATACCTTTCAACTCGCGGCCCGGAATGTTCAGGTTACGCGGGATGGTTGAACCACCGGCTAAGATCACTGCATCGTTGTTACGTGTCAGCTCATCGGCTGCTACGTTCACACCAACTTCGCTGTTATATTTAAATATAACGCCATCCTTCTCCATTACTTCAACGCGACGCTCTACTACCCATTTCTCTAACTTGAAATCGGGGATACCATAGCGTAATAAGCCACCTGCGCGGTCGTCACGTTCGTAAACTGTAACGGTGTGGCCAACTTTTACTAATTGCGCTGCAGCTGCAAGACCTGCTGGGCCTGAACCAACAACCGCTACTTTTTTGCCTGTTTTAACAAGCGGAGCAGTTGGCTTAACCAGGTTTTTCTCGTAAGCGATCTCGATGATATGGCGCTCAATTTCTTCGATAGCAACAGGTGGTTTGTTAATGCCTAACACACATGCCGATTCGCATGGGGCAGGGCAAATGCGGCCTGTAAACTCGGGGAAGTTATTGGTTGATGATAATATGTGGTAAGCTTCTTCCCAGTTTTTACGATACACGGCATCGTTAAACTCGGGGATGATGTTACCTAAAGGGCATCCCGAATGGCAGAAAGGGATACCGCAATTCATACACCTTGCCGATTGCTGGTTAAGCTTATCTTCAGGGTATAAATTCACAAATTCGTTATAATTTTTAACGCGTTCAGCAGCCGGAACTTTTGAAGGTAGTTCACGATTAAACTCCTGAAATCCTGTAGGTTTTCCCATTTCTTAGCCTATAGTTTGATATTGTAATTTCTCTAATACTTTTTTATACTCTTTCGGGAATACTTTCACAAACTGGGTTGAAGCCTCATTCCAGTTGTTCAGTATTTTTTGCGCCAGCTTGCTGCCGGTTAGGGTGATGTGCTTACGCAACAGGGTCAGAATCTCTTCTTCGTCCTTAGTGTTTAGCGGGTCAAGATCAACCATTTCGGTATTGCAATTATCTGCAAAAGTACCTTCAGGATTGTAAACCCATGCCAAACCACCGCTCATACCCGCCGCGAAGTTGCGACCAGTTGCACCGAGGATCAGCGCGCGGCCACCGGTCATGTATTCGCAACCATGGTCGCCAATACCTTCAACAACCGTAGTTGCGCCCGAGTTACGTACCGCGAAACGCTCGCCTGCCATACCACCGATAAACAACTCCCCAGATGTAGCACCGTAAAGGGCTACGTTACCGATGATGATGTTCTCTTCGGGAGTAAAGGTTGCGTTTGCAGCCTGGTAAACGGCTATTTGTCCGCCCGAAAGGCCTTTACCTACGTAGTCATTAGCTTCACCTTCTAATTCAAAAGAAACGCCTTTGGTTGAGAAAGCACCAAAGCTTTGACCGGCCGAGCCTTTAAATTTAAAGTTGATGGTATTATCAGGCAAACCTGCCGAACCGTAAACTTTCGAGATCTCGTTTGATAACATGGTACCGATGGTACGGTCAACGTTAATTACATCGAAAGAGGCGTAAACCGGAGTTTTATCTTTTAAAGCAGGTTGCGCGGCTTCAACTAATTTCCAGTCGAGGATGTTAGCCATGCCATGATCCTGTGACTCGCTGTTGTAAAGCGTCATGCCTTTGGTGTTGGTAACCGGGTGCAGGATGCCGCTAAGATCGATCTTTTTGGCTTTCCAGCTTTGCAGGTTATCTTTCACTTTCAGGAACTGTACGCGGCCAACCATTTCATGAATGGTACGGAAACCAAGTTCGGCCATAATTTCGCGTAACTCTTCGGCCATAAAGCGGAACAGGTTTACGATATGCTCTGGTTTACCCGAGAACAGTTTACGCAATTCAGGATCCTGAGTAGCAACACCTACAGGGCAGGTGTTAAGGTGGCATTTACGCATCATGATACAGCCGCCTGCAACAAGGGCAGCTGTAGCCACACCCCATTCTTCGGCACCCATCAGGGCTGCGATAGCTAAGTCACGACCGGTTTTCAACTGACCATCAGTTTGTAACACCACACGGCTGCGCAGTTTGTTGCGAACCAATGTTTGGTGTGCTTCGGTCAGGCCAAGCTCCCAAGGTAAGCCAGCGTGTTTGATAGAGCTGATTGGCGATGCACCAGTACCACCGTCATAGCCGGCAATCAGGATCACATCTGCGTGTGCTTTGGCAACACCGGCAGCAATAGTGCCTACACCTGCTTTTGATACCAATTTAACGTTGATACGGGCAGCACGGTTGGCATTTTTAAGGTCGAAGATTAGCTGTGCCAAATCTTCGATAGAGTAAATATCGTGGTGTGGCGGAGGCGAGATCAAACCTACACCCGGTGTAGAGTGACGGGTTTTAGCGATCCAGTCATCAACCTTATGGCCCGGCAGCTGCCCGCCTTCGCCTGGTTTAGCGCCTTGTGCCATTTTTATCTGTAACTCATCGGCGTTGGTCAGGTAATTTGAAGTTACCCCGAAACGGCCTGATGCTACCTGTTTGATAGCCGAGCGCAATGAATCGCCGTTTGGCAATTTATCATAACGCATTTCATCCTCACCACCTTCGCCGGTATTGCTTTTACCGCCAATACGGTTCATGGCAATTGCCATAGTACTGTGAGCCTCGTGCGAGATAGAGCCGAACGACATCGCACCCGTAGCGAAACGCTTCATGATGTTCTCTGCCGGTTCAACCTCATCAATGCTGATAGATTCGCGGTGGTGGGCAAAATCAAGCATACCACGTATGGTGTAGTGCTTTTCAGTTTGCTCGTTAACCGCTTTAGCATAGTTTTTATATACCTCGTAGCTATTGCTGCGGGTAGCATGTTGCAATAAGTGTACAGTAGTAGGGTTAAACAAGTGGGCTTCGCCGCGGCGTTTCCACTGGTAAATACCACCTTCTGGTAGCAGGTTATCGGCACCTTTAGCCTCAAACCCCATTTTGTGTTTGCAAAGGGCTTCGCGGGCGATCTCATCCAAACCTAAACCACCGATACGGGTAACCGCGCCGTGGAAATATCTGTCAACTACAGTTTTGTTTAAACCAAGGATCTCAAATACCTGTGCGCCATGGTATGATTGCAGGGTTGAGATACCCATTTTAGAGAAGATCTTTAACAAGCCGTCGTTAATTGATTTAACGTAGTTGTTGTTTAGTTTTTTAAGATCATAGCTTGTTTCAAGACCGCCGTTGTTTTTCAACGTTTCGATGGTTGAAAGCGCTAAATAAGGGTTGATGGCAGTCGCGCCGAAAGCTAATAAACAAGCAAAGTGGTGAACTTCCCATGCATCACCGGTTTCAACAACCAAACCTACCGAACCACGGCGACCTTTGCGGATCAGGTGGTGGTGTACAGCAGATACAGCCAGCAGGGTAGGGATAGGAGCGTGCTCCGAATCCACTGCGCGATCCGAAAGGATCAATACCTCAAAGCCGTCATCAACAGCATCTTCGGCGTAGCGGCAAAGGCGGGCAAGGCCTTTTTCCAATGAGCCTGGCAGGCCATCAGCCTTAAAGTAGGTTTGCAGCGTTTTAGCGTGGAACAAACCGGTATCTATACTGCGCAGTTTTTCTAACTGGTGGTTTTTCAATATCGGGTGTTTAAGCACAACGCAATGGCAATGCATTTTATCTTCATCCAGCAGGTTACCGTTGTTACCTATAAAGGTAGCAAGGCTCATCACCAAACGCTCACGGATCGGGTCGATAGGTGGGTTGGTTACCTGCGCAAAGAATTGTTTAAAGTAGCTTGAAAGGTGCTGAGGTTTATCCGAAAGGATAGCCAAAGGTACGTCGGTACCCATCGAACCTACAGGTTCTTTGCCATCCAGTGCCATCGGTTTAATGATGGTATCGATATCCTCGCGACTGTAACCAAATACCTGCTGGTAACGGTAAACCGAAGCTTCAGATAAGCTGGCGAAAGCTAAACGAGGCTCAGAAAGCTCGCTCAGGTTAATTTTATAGTTCTCTAACCAACGACCGTATGGCTGTTGTGAAGCAACTTGTTGTTTAATTTCCTCGTCGGTAATGATGCGGCCTTTTTCGGTATCGATCAGTAACATTTTACCAGGCTGTAAACGGCCTTTGCGTAAAACGGTGCTTTCGTCGATAGTTAAAGTACCGGCTTCAGAAGCTGCGATAACGCGGCCATCATTGGTGATCACAAAACGTAATGGACGTAAGCCGTTACGGTCAAGCAATGCGCCAACCAGTTTACCATCGGTAAAGGTGATAGCGGCCGGGCCATCCCATGGCTCCATTAAAGTAGCGTGGAACTCGTAGAACGCTTTTTTAAGCGGATCCATAGCCTCGTTACCATCCCATGCCTCAGGTACCAGCATCATCATTACGTGTGGTAATGAACGACCTGAGTGTAATAACACCTCGATGATGTTATCCAAACATGCAGAATCCGACTGGTTGTTATCAATAACCGGCAACAGCATGTCCATCTCCTCCGCAGTGAAGTACGATGAAGCATAAGATTTTAAGCCGGCATAAAACCAGTTTAAGTTACCAGTTAAAGTATTGATCTCGCCGTTGTGGGCGATCATGCGAAATGGCTGGGCAAGTTTCCACGATGGGAAAGTATTGGTTGAGAAACGCGAGTGGATCATGGCAAAGCCAGATGCGATACGCGGATCAGAAAGGTCTGAATAATATTTACGTAACTGGTAAGTAGTAAGCTGGCCTTTGTAAATAATTGTTTTACAGCTTAATGATGTAAAATAAAAGTTTTCAGAGGCACCAATTACAGTTTCGGTAATGGTTTTGTTGATATACCTGCGCAACACGAACAGTTTACGCTCAAAATCTTCGGCATTGGTAATATGATGCGGGCGGGCAATATAAATTTGCTCAACATCCGGCTCGGCCTGGCGGGCAGTTTCACCAATAACTGACGAATCAACAACCAGTTTACGCTCGCCTAATTTATGTAAGCCTAATTTTTCAATAGCATTATTAATAATGGTACGGCAGGCCTTCTTCTGGGCCGAATCCTTCGGTAAGAAAATCATACCTACGCCATACTCGCCCGGTTCGGGCAGACTAATCTCAAGGTTTGAGCATTCTTCCATTAAAAACTCATGGGGCAGTTGTATTAAAATACCTGCACCGTCCCCGCTTTCGGGGTCGCATCCGCACGCACCACGGTGTTCCATGTTTTCGAGCATGGTTAGCGCGTTGTCGATGATCTGGTTGGTTTTATGACCGTCTATATTGGCAATAAATCCCGTTCCGCACGAATCGTGTTCAAATTCCGGTCTGTAAAGACCCTGGTGGCTATCAGTTTGATCCATTGTTTAAATTAAACCGTTTATAATTTTATAAGGGGTGTAACCACGAAGTTACCAAAACTCAAATAAATTATAAAATTTACGGTAATTTTTAAAGATTTCTAAAAAATCAATTATTTAAATCATAATTATTTAACAATTCCTCAATGAAAAGAAGTAAATATTATGATGTACAAAATGAAAGTACGGAAAAATTTATTTAGAATCAATATAAAGTTATACCAAACATGTGCAATACATTTATTAAAGCTGACTTTTTAGCTATAACCAAATAAAATTTTGTGGCGTTTTTCTATGTAGTTGGTAGAGATTGGAGGAAGTGGTGATGGGTAATAGTTAGCTGGTGATGGCGGGAAGTTGGATTATTTGAGGGGGGACAAGCTGATCGGGCAGGAAAGAGATTATTAGCTTGATCTATATATTATCAAAGCCGTCATTGCGAGGTACGAAGCAATCCGAAACTTTACAGGGTGGGCCTGCTTATCGGGGATTGCTTCGTACCTCGCAATGACGGCTTTTTGATAGGCGACGAATCAGTAGCTTATCTATAAACACACAGATAAGAACTCTGCACGCCGGTCTTTACCTTAAAAGATGTATTGGCTTCAATTTCAAATACTTGCCCGTTGGTATAAGTTTTCCATTCAGTAGCACCAGGCAATAATGCCTCAAGCGCGCCTTCAATAACGGTCATGGTTTCGTGGCTTGAGGTGCCAAATTCGTATTCGCCAGGTTCAATAACACCTATGGTTGAGCGGCCCTGAGCGGTAGTATAGGCCAGCGATTTTACGGCCCCTTCAAAATATTCGTTTACGTTTATCATTGATTAAAAATTTGCGGCCTAATATGGTTAAATAAAATGATTTGTGTTATAATTGGGGCTTAACAAATGTGAGGTAGCAAATACACGAATGTTAAAATATGTGAAAAAAGTAATTTCGGTTGTAATTATTACTTCTTAAACATCGTTATTTGCATAAAATTTATATATGAGGAAAATTCAACTATTGATGCTGTTCGTTTTGTCAGCTATAATATTCCAGGGCTGTAAAAAGGACGTTGTTACTTCTGCTTCTACTACCTCCGACCAAATACTTGCTGCCACTATAAACGGAACCTCATGGATCCCGGATACCGTTTCTGCCTCGATAATTTATAATGCTGCTGCTGGTACCAAGACTTTTAATGTTGAAGGTACCGCAGATTCAAAACGTGTAAAATGGGTTATAACTTTAACCGGAGCTACTGCCACCAACGTTAATGCTTTTCCGATAGCTACTTATAAAGTTGATGCTACCACCCGGGTGCAAATGTCGTACTACGAAGCCAACTCAGCTGGTGAATACGTACCGGTTGGTGATGTTGAAGATGGATCAGGATCGATCATTGTTTCATCTATCGATCCTACAAAAAATGTAATAACAGGTACATACTCATTCTCGTCGAGAAAAGTCAATTATAACGCTGATGGTTCTATCGAGTCCATTTCTACCCAACAAGTTTTAGGCGGTAACTTCACTAATTTGCCTTATACGTTTACAAGTAACTAATTTACCGTTACTATTATAAAAAGAAAACGCCCCGACATTTGTCGGGGCGTTTTCTTTTTATACCAAAGCCAGATTAGTGCGATGGATTAGTAGGCGTAGTCGGGCTCGATGGCATAGGCTGCGGGCTCGGACTCGGGTTACTTGGCGTTGGCATATTAGGCTGCGGATTAGTGTTCGGCGTACTTGGCTGTGGCACCGGGTTAGGGGTGTTTGGCTGTGGCGACGGATCTGGGGTTGGTGCTGGCGTAGGCGGCGTTGGCTGCGGAACCGGCATAGGTACCCGTGTTGGATCTGTTGGTGTTGGGTTGCTTGGTTTTGTTTCCTGTTTTTTAGTTTTTTTCTTCTTCTTTACCGTATCGGTATCAGCAACCATGCTTGTTTTTTTGATAACAGAAGTATTTATAGCGGTGTGGTGAACTCCTGCAAATGATAATGAGCCTGCTATTGACAGGGCTACAGCCGCGGCTGCAATTCTTAGATTTTTCATAATAGTTTTCTTTTTGTTTATGAAAGATTAACTATAAATATAACCAAGGCTACCGGAAATGGTTTTTATTAATTGAAATTGAGCGGAAAGCAGAAAGCTAAAAGCCGGAGGCTGAAGGCAAAAAGGGAGGCCGGAGATGCTTTAGACTTTCGCTTTTAGCTCCCGCTCTGTAAAAAGCTTTATGCTTTCGGCTTTCAGCTAAATAAAGAGGGTTGAGTTGTGAGGCCGTCGAGACTTAAAGCTGTAATTTAGGCACAATTATGTTTAACAAGGATTGAAAGTTTTACCAGCTTTTTGTTCCGCCTAAATGAGAATAGTTACTTTTAAATACAGCAAATCCCTTTGGGTTTTTGGCATTATTGTGCCATCGTTCATGACCGTTTTTTGCGTAGTGCGTTTAAAAAAAGATAACTGGCCCGAACTGTTGCCTGTTATAACCGCGCTTGCATTTGTAATAATTACTTTTTGTAGACGGTGTTTCACCTACGACTTGCGCGATAAAATTGCCCTGATGCTTGATGATGAAAAGTTGACCTCATATATTGATGGTAAAGTTGTTTACTGGCAGGATGTTACCGGGATAAGTTATCGAAAGGTTAGGGGAGGCATCCATATCCATTTAACAGTAAACAGGCAGGATATTTTTGAGGAAACCATTTCAATTTCTACCACGCACATTGAGGGTAGCGACCTTGTTATTTATAACGCTGTCGCGGCTTTTTGTAAACAGTTAAAATAGTTTTGTTGCAGGCGATGGTTTACATTTGTTACTATAACAAACATCTGCAACCATGACCGAACTTGAAAAAATGATAGCCGGCGAATTGTATAATGCCGGCGACGCTGAACTTGTTGCCGCACGCTCAAAGGCCCGCCGCTTGTTTAGTGAATATAATGCCGCCGGCTACGATGATAAGGAAACCAAAACCGATATTTTAAAACAGTTGCTTGGTAGCTTTGCCGGCAACATCGATATCCAATCTCCTTTTTATTGCGATTACGGTTTTAATATTACAGCAGGCGATAACCTGTTCATGAACTTTAACTGCATTATACTGGATTGCGCTAAGGTTACTTTTGGCGATAACGTTTTCCTCGCACCTAATGTGCAGCTTTACACAGCTTATCACCCTATAATAGCTTCCGAGCGGATAAAAGGACCTGAATATGCCGCGCCTATTACCATAGGTAACAATGTATGGCTTGGCGGCGGTGTGATTGTTTGCCCCGGCGTTACCATTGGCGATAATACCACTATTGGGGCAGGCAGCGTGGTTACTAAAGATATCCCTGCTAACGTAGTGGCCGTGGGGAATCCTTGTAGGGTGATCAAGGAGCTATAAGGGCAAAGTTTTCGAGTTTAAGCTCGCGAAGGCGCTAAGACGCAAAGTTTCTTTTTTAAGTTGTAGGTGTTTTAGTTTATCACCAATGCCTCGTCCATGCCTATGATCTGTGCTTTGTACTGATTAGGTAGTAGCGCGTTCCTGAAAAATTTGCCCGGTTTAAAGTTTTTTACCGCTTTGTACACTTTTAATACAGGCCAAAGCCATGCGATTTTGCCTAATGGTAATTGCCGACTTATTTGTTCAGGCACGGTTAATAGTTGCGCTTGCTTCAGGATCTGGTACCTGAGAGGGCCGAGGTGTTTTCTGTATTGTTTGTACAGATCAATTGTAAAAGCACTGTTTATTAGGTTTTGTTCAAGATGTTCCTGGCGCATTTTCAGGTACTCCGGATAGTTTGTCGGCAGGCCTTTCAATTGCATTCGCTCGCCAACCCTGTTAAATACATTAAATACTTCTGTTTTTTCGGCAGTGGTTAAAGGTTGTTCCAATAACTCGTACGAGCGTATGGATAGGTCAATAAGCAGGAACAGAACATCGCGATATGCCCAATCTGGTATTTGCGCCCCGCGGGCAGTTTCAACTCCTTTATGTATAGCGTTTATTTTATCGATGGATTGCAGGGCAGCTTCCTGTTCCGAAAATAAGATCTGCCTTGAGTAAGCTACTGTACTAAACAACCGCCCTAAAGGATCAGCTGGGAGTTTGCCCGTGAAGTAGAGCCAGTCTACCGCTTTATTCAACGCAAACTCGGCCGCGGCCCCTGCGAAGATGAAGAGTATTGTATCGGCCTTGCCCCAAATTTTGCGGACTATAGAATGTTCATCTACAAAATACTTCATATGTTTAATTTTATGCTGATGGTTGCGGTGTAAGTGTTTTATGTTTCGTGGCTCGCTCTGCTAAAATGACGATTACAATGCCTATAGTATAGCAAAGCATATCGCCCCAGGAAAATGAACTACCTAAAAGAATAGTGGCCAACTTTGAATTTTGCCAGCCAAAAAAACCAAGAAGGTTGAGGTACTGAGAAAACTCAACTGCATATGCAAATAGCAATGTGGCCAAGGCTGTTTTAAACCATGGTGTGTTGACAAAGCTTTTTACAAAGCAATAAATAAGTATCACGATCAACAGGTCGCCGCCGAAGGGACGAATGAGCCTGTCGTGCATGAACGCGCCTATGAATACTTCGGTAATGAAGAGGGCTAATGTTAGGGTGAAGTAGCGTTTATTGAGAATCATTACTTGATTTATAAAAGTACTTTGTTTTTCAAAGTTAATTAGTTATTTCCTCATTTCCAAATTGAATTATAAAGGAGAGGGTGTAATGAATTATCAAGGTTAATTTTTGATCGATTTGCATTTGTAACTACCAGGTCATTAAATCACCATTGATTTAGTATTAAATAATTGTAACCCTATTTTTTATACTTTCGCTTTTTAATAGCTCCCGGTATAAACCAGGTTTGATCACCACCCTGCCGATCCTGCCCTGGCCAAGCTAACGCAACATATTTTAATGGAAAGTAAATTAAGGTTAGCCGAATATAAAGTGCTTTTATACAGGCTGTTTTTGGGGTATTTGTTTTATTTTATAGCAAGGGTATTATTCTTTGCTTTTAATACGCATTTGTTTGCCGTTGATAGCTTTTGGGCATTACTTAAGCTATGCTATTATGGGATGGCCTTTGATACTACGGCTTTGCTATACACCAATAGCCTCTTTATACTGCTTAGCGTTTTGCCGCTAAAAGTGAATACCCGGCCGGGTTTTCAAAAGGGGATGCAGATCCTTTATTTTGTTACCAACCTGCTTTGTTTCGCTACCAACTTTGTTGATATTATTTACTACCGCTTTAGCCAGGTACGATCAACCAAAGCTACGCTTGATGTTTTGGCCGATGAGAATAATAAGAAACTGCTTTTTACCCACTTTTCGGAAGCTTACTGGTACGTTGTGGCATTGTTCATCATCTGTGCTATCTGCTGGGTTTGGCTGTATAACAGGGTGAAAATTAAACAGCAGCGGGTTGTTGATAACAAAGTTTACTTCTTATCGTCGGTGGTGTCATTTCTTGTGATCCTTGCATTGGTGATAGGTGGTATCCGTGGAGATTTTGCGCACAGCACCAGGCCTATTAATATGGTTGATGCTTATAAACATATCACTATCCCTAACCAGGGCGATATTGTGCTGAATACGCCTTTCGCTATTTTCCGTACGCTGGGCACCAATAACTATAAATTGCAGCATTGGGTTGATGATGCTTACATCACCAATAATATAAAACCCATAAAACAATACACCGGCAAACCGGCCGCGAAACCCAATGTGGTGATCATCATACTGGAAAGTATGGCCCGCGAATATTGGGGCAGCATGAACAAGGGTGTGAACATCCCCGGATTTAAATCATATACGCCGTTTTTAGATTCACTTTCCGATAGCAGCCTGATATTTACCAATGCTTACGCTACGGGCAGGCAATCTATCCATGCTATGTCGTCGGTTTTGGCGGGGATTCCTTCGTTTCAAAACGCATTTACTTCATCACCTTTTGCCAAGCAGCAGATCCAGTCAATAGTTTCGGTTTGTAATGATATGGGATACGAAACTTCATTTTTTCATGGCGCGGCTAATGGTTCGATGGGTTTCCAGGGTTTTGGGAGCATTTTGGGATACAAACATTACTACGGGCGTACCGAGTATAATAACGATCGTGATTTTGACGGCATCTGGGGCATTTGGGACGAGCAGTTTTTCCAGTTCATGGGCCGCACGCTTACGCAGCAACAGAAACCATTTATGGCTACGTTGTTCACCCTTTCATCGCATGATCCCTATCAGCTGCCCGAAAAGTATAAGGCAAGGTTTACCGGCGGTCCGCTGGCTATTGATAAATGTGTGCAATATACCGATAACTCGTTACGTATATTTTTCAACTACGCTAAAACACAGCCTTGGTACTACAATACCATCTTTGTGATCACGGCCGATCATACCAGCCAAACCTATTACCCTGAATATAGCAAACAGGTTAATCGTTTCGCGGTGCCTATATTATTGTATAGCGCTAACCCGGCGTATAACCTGAAAGGGGTACGTACCGACCTTGCATCGCAAATGGACATTTACCCAACCCTTGCCGATTTAACGGGTTATAATAAACCGATCCGTTCATGGGGGAGAAGTTTGGTAAGCAATCTGCCCGATGAGCAACCTAAGCTCATCAACTCCACAGGTAATATTTACCAATTTATGCAGGGGAATTACACCTACCTGTTCGATGGTAAAAACTTCACCGGCATCTTCGCTGTTGCTGATAAGGGGTTGGATAAAAACCTGATGCCCGGTGGTATCAACCCTGAAATGCAGAAAGGGATGCAGGATTGTAAAGCCCTGATACAGGATTATGTGGATAGGATTGTGAACGGGAAATTGGTGGCGAAATAAATCGAGGCTACTGTTGTAAGCCTTAATATGGGATTTGATAAAAGTCTTTTATAAGAGACATGGGTTTAGCAAAACGTTGATAAGATCATGCATATTCCACATCCTTCCAAATTTTCCACAATCCCATAAAACCCCTGTCAATGCATTAACTTAGCCGATTAATTATAAGGATAAACCACTTGGCTAAAGATACTACCAAAGAGACCCCCTTAATGCAGCAATACAACGCCATAAAGGTGAAGTACCCCGGTGCTTTGCTGTTGTTTAGGGTGGGCGATTTTTACGAAACGTTTGGCGAAGATGCCGTTAAAGCCGCCGGTATTTTAGGCATTGTACTTACCCGCCGGGCCAATGGCGCGGCTACACATATTGAGTTGGCCGGCTTCCCGCACCACTCGTTGGATACCTACCTGCCTAAACTGGTTAGGGCGGGGCAGCGTGTGGCCATTTGCGATCAGCTGGAAGATCCTAAAACTACCAAAACTATCGTTAAACGTGGTGTAACCGAACTGGTTACCCCCGGCGTAGCTACCAACGATAATATCCTGAACCAAAAAAGCAATAACTACCTTGCTTCCCTGCATTTTGAAAAAAACACTATAGGCATTGCCCTCATAGATATCTCCACAGGTGAGTTCATGACCGCCCAGGGCAACAGCGATTATATTGACAAGCTGCTGCAAAGTTTTTCGCCAAGTGAGGTGATCTACCCTAAAAGCCGTACGCGCGATTTTAAAGATACCTACGGCGACCGCTTTTATACCTACGCCCTCGACGAGTGGCCGTACAGCGGCGATTACGCTAACGAGACCCTGCTTAAACACTTCGGCGTAAAATCGCTTAAAGGTTTTGGTATTGATAAATTAAACCTGGGCATTATTGCTGCAGGTGTGGCTATCCACTATTTAAACGAAACAGAGCACCGTAACCTGGGCCATATTTCGGCAATCAGCAGGATTGAAGAAGACAGGTATCTATGGCTGGATAGGTTCAGTATCCGCAACCTGGAGCTGGTGGGTTCGGCTAACGAAAACGCTATGACCTTGGTTGATGTGCTTGACCATACCTGTTCACCTATGGGCGCACGTTTGCTACGCCGCTGGATAGTGATGCCATTAAAGCAGATCAAAGCTATTAACGATCGTCTTGGCGTAGTTGAATACCTGATAGGTAACGAAGAACTACGCGAAGAACTGCTGCAATACCTACGCCAGATAGGCGACCTGGAAAGGTTGATCTCGAAGATAGGTCTGCAAAAAGCCAACCCGCGTGAGGTTTGTCAGCTCAAAAAAGCATTGACAGCCATAGCGCAGATCAAACGCATAGCCGAAAGTTCGGAAAGCGCTCCTTTAAGAGCGATAGGTGAGCAATTAAACCCCTGCGCACTAATCTGCGAAAAAATAGAACGTGAGTTAAATCCCGAGCCTCCGGTAATGCTGGTTAAAGGCTCGGTAATGAACGATGGTGTTAATGAAGAACTTGACCGCCTGCGTAAAATAGCTTTCGGTGGTAAAGGATATTTACTGGAAATCCAAAAGCGTGAAGCCGAATTAACCGGCATCCCATCGCTTAAAGTATCATTCAATAACGTTTTCGGTTACTATTTGGAGGTTACCCATTCACACCGGGATAAGGTGCCAACCGAGTGGATCCGTAAGCAGACACTGGTCAATGCCGAGCGCTACATTACACCCGAACTTAAAGAATACGAAGAGCAAATATTAGGTGCCGAAGAAAAGATCCTGGCGCTCGAAACGCGGTTGTATAATGATTTGCTGTATTCGCTTGCCGAATATATCAAACCTATCCAGCTTAACGCTCAGCTAATAGCCCGGTTAGATGTGTTGCTTAACTTTGCAACTATCTCTATAAAAAACTACTACGTTAAGCCCGAAATAAACGAAAGTAAAGTACTTGATATAGCAGGTGGCCGCCATCCGGTTATCGAGAAAAACCTGCCGATAGGCGAGGAGTACATCACCAACAGTGTTTACCTCGATTCGGAAACGCAGCAGATCATCATCATCACCGGCCCCAATATGGCAGGTAAATCGGCCTTGTTAAGGCAAACCGGTTTGATCGTATTAATGGCCCAGATGGGTTGTTTTGTACCCGCTAAAGCTGCTACAATAGGTTTGGTGGATAAGATCTTTACCAGGGTAGGAGCATCGGATAACCTGTCATCCGGCGAATCTACCTTCATGGTGGAGATGAATGAAACTGCCAGTATCCTCAATAACCTATCCGATAGGAGTTTGATCCTGCTGGATGAGATCGGTCGTGGAACTTCAACTTATGATGGTATCTCCATAGCCTGGTCCATTGCCGAATACCTGCATAATCATCCAACGGCAAGGGCTAAAACACTGTTCGCTACGCACTATCACGAGCTTAACGAATTGAGCAATTCATTTGGTCGTATTAAAAACTTCAATGTATCGGTTAAAGAGGTTGGTCAGCAGATCATCTTTCTACGTAAGCTGGTACCTGGCGGCAGCGAGCATAGCTTCGGGATCCACGTAGCTAAATTGGCTGGTATGCCTACAAAAGTGTTGAGCCGTGCTAATGAGATCTTGAAGAAACTGGAAAACGAACGCACCGGCGGCGAGCATATTAAGGAAAGTATCCGCAAAGTGCAGAAACAAGCCGTACAAATGCAGATGTTTTCGATAGATGATCCCGTACTGGTAAAGATCCGTGATACCCTAAACAACCTCGACGTAAATACTTTAACCCCTGTTGAAGCCTTGATGAAACTGGATGAGATACAAAGGGTGGTGAAGAGCTGATTTTAATAAAAAGAAACGTCATTGCGAGGCACGAAGCAATCACCAATTAGCAGGTCCACTCTGTATAGTTCGCGATTGCTTCGTATCAGCTCATAAGATAATTAAAAGCGGGTCATGCTGAGCCTGTCGAAGCATGGTGGGCAGGGCCTCTGCGCACGACTCTTCGACAAGCTCAGAGTGACAGTCACGCCCACCAAATGTATTACTTCATTCAGAGACGGCTTTTTACTTACCAACAGTCACATTTATTCCAAAAAAAAGTAAACTCACAAGTGTGGATATGTTGGTAACAACTGGCTACTATTTTTGAAGTTTGTGCTAATTTTACTTTATGACTATCCCGTTTCCCCGGTTATACTATTATTTATTGTTATTTGCTTCTGTTGCTGTTTTGGCATCGTGCCATAGCCGTAAAGCTGCCATGCGCGGCAACCCTGGCGATGTTGTGGTGCCTTCGGCAGATATCGCTTCTAAATATGCCGATATAATGAATGTTAACCGCGGTGATATCCAAAACGGGAGGTTATATGCCTTTATTGACCAATGGATGGGCACGCCGTATAAATTTGGTGGACTGGATAAAGATGGGGTGGATTGTTCTGGCCTTACCTTCCTGCTGGAGCAACAGGTTTACGGCATCACCATCCCCCGCAACACCAGCAAGCAGATCACCGTTATTAAACGGAAATACGAAGAAGACCTGAAAGAAGGTGACCTGGTGTTTTTTGACTTCGACGGTAAACAGTTTAGCCACGTAGGGGTTTACCTGCAAAATGGCTATGTGGTACACGCCAGTTCGCGCAGAGGGGTGATAATTGTACGCTTGCGCGATCCATCAATGTACAAATACTTCTCAAGAGCTGGCTCTATCGAATACGCGCCCACAACAAGCACAGGTAATTGAGTTGCTTATGCCAGATTTATGCTATCTGGATCTGATTGCTAAGATTACTTTTCGTTGATACTTATGCTTCCACCCCGATCAGTTTTTTTGTAGATGTCTATCATGATCATTACATGGGTGTTGCCATATTGATAGAATATAGAAGGCCCATTTCCATCTTTTAAAATAAGTGGATACTTGATCTGCTTTATCAACTCGTAAATGTAAGCCTTGTTCTTGCTTGTGTAAATCACGATCTTCCCGTCATAATCAACAATCTCTTCATTAGGTGTCAATTCTTTTTTGATAAGCCTGGGCATAGAATAGTGTTGAGGCGCGCTCTCAAAAAGAAAAGGCTTGCTGAGCAGATAGTTCGGATTTTTTTCTTTGAGCAGGTGGTGAAGGTTCTCAAATGTCAAACTCTGCCCGTATAAATTGATGCCGCAAAACAGGGTTATAACCAGCGCTATCGTTTTTTTTATGATAAGGAGGGATTTAAATTGGCGGGTTTTATTAATTCCTAATAAGCGTTTTCGGATGCCCCGCCAATCTTTATTTATAATTCAATATTTTTGTCGTGCTATGCCCCAAAACAAACCCGACTATTCATTCTGGACAAAATATAAACGCTTTGCCGGTAACGAGATCATGCTTTACGTTATTATGGTTATTGGCATCATCCTCGGCATTGTAATTATCAGTTACCTTTAGTAAGGGTTATATTGCGGCCATCGGCATCCATAACCGATTGGTAAAAATCAACCAGTTCCTGGTAAGTATCTTTACTGTATGTACCGTCAATAAGCTGCAGGCTACGTTTGTATATCAGCTTATCTCCATTCACTGTAGTGGTAACTTCAAATTTACCGAATGGCTTTTCGATCAATACGTTCGCAGGGCGAACATCAACCTTGTATCCTGCCGGTAAAGCATAAGTTATCTCATCCTCATCGGTATAGCCGCGGTTAATATAGGTTTGATTACGGCGGTTACGTACTTCACGCAGGCCGCTGGTTACCCGGTTGGCAGGGTTTTCAACAAAAATAATTTTATCGCCGTTTACCGAGCCATAATCACGTGCCGAGATTTTAAGCGTTTCAGTAGTGTAAGGCTGCTCCGTTTTAAACTGCTTCAGATCAGAACTTTCAATATCCAGGTTATTTATCGGATAGATCTTTTTCAGGTCTTTAACCTGTTCTTTAACCGATTCGTAGATCACCTCATCACGGTTCTCGTAATTAGTGCCTTTAAAGTTGGTGGTCATCAGGCCCGAAAGTTCGCCATCGGCGTTAATAGCAAAGCTGGCTTTACGTTGTTCAAGATTGGCTTGCGCGGTATATTTGGGCGTATGCAGTAATTTGCCGCCTTGTGGCGTGCAGGCCAGTACAGTACGGTCGTCTGTGAAATTACCCAAAAAACCGAAAGGCATATTCTGGCTGGTACACTCTAAAAAGGTAGTATCGTTTTTAAATGGAAGGCACAAAATAACGTGGTTACCCTGATCAATGCTCGCAAAATCGGGCAGTAAGCTTACTTTCGAGCTGCCGGCTTGTACCACGCAATAGTACGAATCAATATCAACCGCTTTCAATAACGATTGTGTATAGTTAACCAAAGCCTTGCAATCGCCATAGTTTTGCTGATCAACATCAGATGCCGGAAAAGGCTGTAAGTTTCCAATACCTACCGAAATGTTGATGTAATGCGTTTTACCTTGCATATACTCGTAAATTTTACGGGCTTTTGCTTTAGGCGTAGTTTCAGATGCGGTAAGCTCTTTCAGCTTAGCTACGGTTACCGGCGATAGCACCTGCCTGCCCGCATTCAGTTTATCATATTGCCATTGCCCAAGCTCTTTCCAGTTTGTAAACGAGCCATCTACGCCACGGTATATAAACTTTTCGGGTACTATTTTAACACTTGGCATTATTGTTCTCTTGATAGGGCTGTAAGGCTCATACTTTAAAGCCTTCAGGTTACTTATTTGCCAGGTATATGTTTTAAGTCCCTGTTTATTAGTGCCCGTAACTACAGATGAAGGGATATTAGTTTCCTTATACCTGATCTTGAAATCGGGCTTGCAGATAAAAGTATAAGAGCTTTTTTCAACAGCAACCCCGTCCGATCCGATGGGCGTCCAGTCTTCAAAATCAAGCGTTTGTTTTTGCTTTACATCATATTCATAGCTTATGGTGTAAGGATAATCGGCTATTTTGGGCTGGTAATGTTTTATTTTCAGATCGGTAAAAAGCGAGAAGCCATCATGCCCGCTGTCATCGTCAAAATCACTCTCCGAAAATTTGCCCGTTGGTTTACCCCATTGGTTATAAACAATTCCTTTTATATCCTTTATAACCTTGCTTTTATCATGCCATATAGCAATATCGGCTTCATCATCGCCATTTTTATTTAAAACGGTTATAGCTTTTTTAACGTGGTAATAGGTATTGTCGAGGTCTTTAACCTCGATAGTTACTTCTTCGGTGCGCACTATGGCGCTGGCATAAGGCATCAGATCTTTCGAAATGAGCGATACATCATAATTGTCCTGCGCTTTAACACAGGTGGCAGCACAAAATATAAACAGGGTGGATAAAAGCGTTTTCATTATTTTTTCTTGAAGATCATATCGCCTTTTTCGGCAAGAATGATCTTGTTAAAAAGCTCTTTGAGGTAAGGGTATTCGGCCGAATCATAAACCGATTTGTTAAACTGGGTAATGTTTGAAAAAGTAAAGGTATTGTTATCCTGGGTATCAAACGTGGTAACAAACATGCCGCCTTTATTTGGCAACGCGAATGCCACTACCTGTGGCGGCGTTTCAATAACGTATTGCGCAGGCAGGTGCATTACCAATACCAGCCTTTTATCAGATGCGAAAGCCCAGTCGACAGGGTAATCACGTTCGGCCAGTTTGAAAGGGTTGGTAGTGCGTTTTTCCCACAAAAATGGATTGAACGAAAGCTTTTCATGATTGGTATTGTCAAACGCCTCTATCTCTACATTAAAAACCTCTTTCAGAGGGCTTTCAAGGCTATCCAGGTTAGTGATCTCTGATTTTAGCACTTTAAGCTTAGGTTGTTTTTCGTCAAAATCTTCAACATACTCATCTACTGTGTTGAATTTCCTGATCGCTTTACGTTTTTCATAAGCATCATAGCCTTTGTAGTAGTTGGTAACGGTGCCCTTTAACTTGCCATTATCAAGCAAGGTAAGATCAAACGTATGGGTTGTAGCTGCTTTTTGCTGCGTGTTAAGATCTATCCAGTACGATGGTTTATTAAGGCTGATCACCCTGCCTTTATCGTTAACGCATCTAAAGGGTAGCAAACCGAATGAAAGCAGCGGATCGGTAGCATCAAGCAGGTAGGTTTTATCGCCTATGGTAAGCCTCGCAACCACATAATTAAAATCAGAAAGCACCGGGTAAAGGGTATTTACGGCACCGTGATCGCGGGTTGAAAGTAAAACAGCTTCGGCATTAAGGCCAGCAGCACTAAGGGCCGTTATAAGTGTGAGGTTAATATCCGCTATGCTACCGGTATGCGTATCAAGCGCTTTTTTTATACCATCGTTACTGTAAATACCAATGTAGTCGTTCCATTTTATTTGTTTTTTTACCCAGGCATAAACGGTTTGCGCTTTATCAAGTTCGTCGGTTTTACCGGCTATAAGGGGAGTTATCCTTTCTTTAAGTAAACTGGTACGTTTTAGCTGCGAGCCAAACGAATCAGAATTTTTTAGCTGACGGTCAACATCACTCCACTCCTTGGTTACTACGGTTTTAACGTTGGTATATGGGTTGGTATATTCAACCAATTCAAAATATATGGCCGATAGAAAGTTTTTGCGCGCCGTCATATAATCTTCCTCAACAAAGGCAGGGATATCCTTCATTTGATAAGTCATATGTGAGCAATCGGCCTTTGCTCCGCCCGATGAAAAGCACTCACGCTGTAGCTCAGAATCACTTTTACTAAGCTTTAACGATCCGCGAATAGAGGCATTGAACCACCAGAAGCCGGGAATGTGTGTCTCGTATTGTGAGTTCACTTTCGGGATATCATCCTGGAATGTCCATCCCCTAAAGTCGTACCAATACGGCGAAATAAGTTCGTATTTAAATTCAACAACGCAGCCGGGACGTAGCGCGGGCATCGCGAATTTTACTGTGCTGCCATACTTGTAATCTTTAACGGTAAAAACCTTTTTAGGATCAAGCTCTGTTTTTTGAAGGATGCCGTTATCATCTTTATAGTAGGTGGTACCTGTAACGTTGCCAACTTCTTCACCACTATCCTCGCTAATATGGATAGGGATCTCGATTGTGCCGTGGGTTAGGCCTTCTTTGTTGAATATTTTGATCTTTGCGTGATAGGTAAATATAAGCCTGATGTGATCATTTACCTCATCTATCCGGGTGTTGCCAAATTCATCCAAAAAAACCGCGTTAGCCTGCGGCTCCTTGTTGTATTTTACCATATCGATCTCCTGGTCGGTAATTCCGGGCGCAAAATCCTGCGCATAGGCTATATTTGATAAACCAATAGAAATGAGTACAATAAGAAGAAATTTATTCATATAACTTGTGATAATTAGGGATACCTCAAAATAAATAATAAATCGGGATATTAAATGAATTAAAAAATTTATTGTGCTGATTAATTTTAGGAGATTTGCAACCTTTGCATCTCTCATTACTAACAAATGAAATTAAAACTAAAACGCCCGCTGGCTTTCTTTGATCTTGAAACAACAGGTACCAATATCGGTGCCGACCGTATAGTTGAAATATCTGTTATCAAGCTTCACCCTGACGGCAGCGACGAGGTGAAAACCTGGCGTGTACATCCTGGCATCCCTATTCCGCTCGAATCATCATTAGTGCACGGAATTTATGATGAGCATATCCAAAACGAAAAATACTTTAAAGAGCTTGGGCAGGATGTGGCCGATTTTATTGGCGAGAGCGATCTGGCAGGATACAACTCCAACAAGTTTGATATCCCGATGCTGATGGAAGAGTTTTTACGCGCCGGAGTATCATTTACGTTAGATGCGCGCCATTTTGTTGATGTGCAGAACATTTTTCACCAAATGGAGCAGCGCACATTGAAAGCGGCTTACCAGTTTTACTGTAACAAAGCTATCGAGAACGCGCACTCCGCCGAGGCTGACACCCGTGCAACCATGGAGGTTTTATTGGCGCAGATTGAGCGTTATGAAAATGTAGAGTGGGAAGATAAAAAAGGAAATAGAACAGTGCCGGTTGTTGGTGACGTGGAAGCTTTACACGTGTTTACTAACCTGAGCAAACCGGTTGATTTTGCCGGCCGCATGGTTTATAACGAGCAAGGCGAAGAAACAATAAACTTTGGCAAGCATAAAGGCAAACGTGTAGAAGACGTATTGAACGCCGAGCCAAGTTACTACTCATGGATGATGCAGGGCGATTTTCCGCTGTACACCAAACGTAAACTGGAAGAGATCTACAACCGCTGGAATGCAAAACGCATAGCCGAACGCCAGGCCAATAAAGCTGCTCAGCCAAAACCTGCCGAGCAACCACAGGCAGCACCAAAAGCGGAATACCCAAAAAAGGAATACGTTAAGCCCGATCATACCCGTAACCAGCAATATCAAAACAAGCCTTACCAAAAAAAGGATGAACCCGCAAAGCCGGTTAATGAAGATATGTTACAGCAATTGGCTTTGAAATTTAAAAAAGGATAAGTAACACGGTTACGAAATAAAACCCAAATGTCATTTCGACGAACAGGAAGGGGATAGTGTGAGCGGGTGAGGAGAAATCTTCTACGCCCGGTTGCAAACTATTCAAAGCTGATTGGTTTGGCGCAGAAGATTTCTCTTTCGCCCCGTCGCTTAACCCCGCCGCTCTATCGAAATGACATTTATTGGTTTAAATGCCGTGCCAGTTGCCGCTGAATTTAGCTTTTTAAGAAATCGATATTCCTCGTCAATCCGCTGAATTTTGTGCGCTTTACCGCCGAGTTTTTAAAAACCTTTTGAAAAACATCCTGCGTAATATCCTGCCAGTCATCTTTTTTAAGATGCAGCAGTTCGGGGTGGGGGATGAAGGCCGGTTCATTGTTCAGTACCGAAAAACGGTTCCAAGGGCAAACATCCTGGCAAACATCACAGCCAAACATCCAGTTATCCATTTTGCCTTTAAATTCGGCAGGGATCTCATTTTTTAGTTCGATGGTGAGGTACGAAATGCAGCGGCTGCCATCAACCACATAGGGGCCTACAATCGCATCGGTAGGGCAGGCGTCGATACAATTGGTACAGGTGCCGCAATGATCTGCCGTGGGGGCTATATCGTATTCCAGCTCCAGATCAATGATCAGTTCGGCCAAAAAGAAAAATGAGCCGGCTTTTTTGTTAAGCAGGTTGCTGTTTTTACCTATCCAGCCCATTCCGGCCTTGCGTGCCCAGGCTTTATCCAAAACAGGTGCCGAATCAACAAAAGCCCTGCCGCCAACTTCACCAATTTTTTCGTTGATGATTTGCAGTAGCAGTTTTAGCTTATCCTTTATTACGGTGTGGTAATCCATCCCGTAAGCGTATTTAGATATTTTGGGTGCTGATGGATCGTTCTGTTGTTGATCTGTATAATAATTGATGCCGAGGGAAATAACCGATTTTGCACCATCAACCAGCAGGCGCGGATCGAGGCGCTTATCAAAATGGTTTTCCATATAGCCCATTTCGCCGTGCATGTTTTTGTTGAGCCAGGCCTCAAGGCGCGGGGCTTCCTCTTCCAGGAAATCGGCCTTGGCAATACCACAAAACAAAAAGCCAAGCTTTTGTGCCTCGCTTTTAATGAGTTGACTGTATGCCGATAGGTTTTGCCCCATGCTGCAAAGATACTATAAAATAGAATTTATCCGGGGAGAGGAGAGTGGTTTCAGAGGCTTTGACAAACACGGGCGAGGCTATTGCAACTATTTTGTTACCGCATACTAAGATGAAGAAATTAACTATTGGTGCAGTTTTTGTATTTACAATGAAATATAGGTTAAATAAACATGCTTGAGCATATAAGATATTTGCCATCGCATGTGTTAGGAATGCATGCGGTTGGCCATGTTACAAACGACGATTATGAACAAGCGTTACAGCCTTTACTTGAAGAAAAGGTAAAACGTGTTGGAAAGATCAATTTTTTGCTGATACTGGAAACCAATATAAAAAACTTTAGCGCCGGTGCCTGGTGCGGTAATATCCGACTGGGACTTAAATATTTTACCCGCTGGAATAAAGTGGCTGTAGTAACTGACCAGGAAGGTGTACGTGAATTTAGTCACCTTTTTAAGTATATTTTGCCCGGGCAATTTGAAGGTTATAAACTGGAAGATTTAGACGAAGCCGTAAAATGGGTAACTAAGTAACTCCCCTGCCTCCTAAAGGGGCGGAAGAGCGATAATTGAATATTAAATTATCAAAACAGAAAATGCCCGACGAAGTCGGGCATTTTCTGTTTTAAATATCTCCGCAAGCTTCCAATTCAGGGGGCTTAGAAGCTATTCCTGATGCTATTGCTCAAAGTTTTCGCGCTCCAGTAACCGCTATCCAAAATGCGGCGTACGGTCATCAATGGATCTGTTTGGTCGCGTTTATCAGCTAACTGGAAGGCCATTTTAAAGCCATGCTTGCGCAGTTCAGGCAAAGCGGCTTTGTTCCAGATACCGAATGGATAAGCGAAGTAATCCATTTTTTTACCGGTGATCTCTTCGAGGGTTTTGGTTGGTTTGTCAATTTGTGTAACCCAATCATCAACCGGACGGTTAGTTATTTTACCGTTTTTACCAATGATCTTTAAAGTTGAGGTATGTGAATAGCGGTCAACACGGTGGTGGTCCCAGGTATGGCTGGCTACTACGTTACCTTCGTCTGATAATTGTTTAACCTGCTCTTTGGTCATATAATGTGGACGGCCTAATGATACGGTCATCACAAAATAAACTGCTTTAAAGCCATACTTTTTAAGGGTAGGGTTGGCTATAGTGAACTGATCCAGATCGGTATCATCAAACGTTAACATGATAGGCTTTTTAGGCAATGCCGCGCCTTTGGTAAGGTATGCATACAACTGATCAGGCAGAATGGTATGGTAACCACTATCAGCAAGCATTTTGATGTGCTCTTTAAAAGCTGCAATTTGTACTATATAATCTTTAGCGTTTTTTGAATCGGTAGGTTTCCAGTCACGGATCTGGTGATAGCAAATAATAGGTACTTGTTTTCGGGCCAAAATGGCAGCAGCATCACCTTGTTGTCCAACAGCACTTGCCGGAGCCGGGTTTGCAGCTACGGGAGCTGCTGTAGTTGATTTATCTGCTGGTTTCGACTGGCATGATACCGCGCCGAAGGCGCAGATAGCCAATGCGGCTAAAGTTTGTTTTATCATATTATAGATTGGTTTTTCACTCATGTTAACGGCCGCTAAATTAATAATTATATAACATGCGTTAAATAAAATTAATTAGTAGTTGAGGGGGATTTCTTGAAAAATTTTGGGAGACATATAACACAGAAACGTCATTGCGAGGTACGAAGCAATCGCGGACTACACAGGGCGGACCTGCTTCCGTGCGATTGCTTTTCCCGAAGCAAGTTCGGGACAGGCTGTACCTTCAATGACGTCTTTTTTAGTAAATCGGACTACAAAACTATCCGTTTACCCTCTTTTATCGATCGCTTGGCTGCATCCAATATCTGCATCACAATCATATTATATTTTAGCGATGAGCGATCATACTCGGCACTTTTAAGCGGGTGCTGCAAGGCGTTGGTGAAGTAAGTTACCGGCGCTTCTTCAGGCACCGCCAATGGCGCGGCTACATAGTTGCGTGAGTGGTTATCAACCTTAAGCATAACATTGTCCTTATCAAAAGCGTGGATATATCCTTTAGCGCCGAAGATCTCCATATCCTTGATGCTGAAAGGCCAGTTCCATGACGCTTCGATCTGTCCGGTAGCATTTGGGTACTCGATCAGGATGGTAGCGTCATCCTCAACTTTAGGATACACGTTTGGTTTGTAATGGCGGGCGATGGCGGTAACAGCAATAGGACGTTGACCTTTCATTAGCCAGGTCATTAAATCGGCACCGTAGCAGCCAAAATCATTAAGGGCACCTGCACCGTTTAATACAGGGTCGGTAAGCCAGCTCAGGAAATCTTCGCTGCAGCCAATTTCTTTTGGCCCCTGGTGACCATCATGAACCACCATTTTGCGGATCATGCCAACACTATCAGCACGGACTGTATTGTAGGCATCCTGGAAAGATGGGTACCAGGTAGTTTCGTAGTTGGTTAAAACTTTGATGTAATATTTTAAAGCCAGAAACTCCATGCGTTTTGCCTGATCTAAAGTGGCAGCCAAAGGTTTCTCCACCATTACCGAGATACCAAGTGGTGCGCAGGTTTCAACAATATCAACGTGCTTTCCTACCTCGTTATAGCCTAAAACAATGGCTGGTTTACGGGTAATGCACATTTTTTTCAGATCATCAAAAAACAATGAATCGGGCAGGTTATAGGCCTTGCCGAATTTTTCCCATAGTTTTTTATTTGGCTCGGCAATGCCTACTATGTTTACGTTGCCTTTGCGGTATTCGCTTAATATCAGGTGGATATGGTCATGATTTAAGCCCATAATGCCAACTTTTAAAGTAGGCAAAGCTTTTTTTACAGGTACGGTGTCCTTTTTAGCTTTAAGCGAATCGTTGGGCAAGGTAACCGAAGTTGCCGGAGCAGGCGGGTTAACGGGCGGCGGCGGTGTGGTTTGCGCCGATGCCATGCCGCCTACTATAAGCGCAGCTGTGGTTAAGAAAAGTTTTAATTTAGTTTTCATGGTTGGATAGCGGGGATATGTTTATGTAGGTTTATTTCAAAACAAAGATGGGTTGCCGCCCAGTTTTATCTTACCTAAATGTTTGTAAGCGGCTTCGGTAGCTTCACGCCCACGGGCTGTGCGCATTAAAAAACCTTCCTGTATCAAAAATGGTTCGTACACCTCTTCAATTGTGCCTTCATCTTCACCAACCGCTGTAGCTACCGTTTTTAAACCAACAGGCCCGCCTTTAAACTTATCAATAATGGTGATCAGGATCTTGTTATCCATCTCATCAAGGCCATGGCT
Source organism: Mucilaginibacter sp. CAU 1740 (assembly GCF_039839285.1). Taxonomy (NCBI): domain Bacteria; kingdom Pseudomonadati; phylum Bacteroidota; class Sphingobacteriia; order Sphingobacteriales; family Sphingobacteriaceae; genus Mucilaginibacter; species Mucilaginibacter sp. CAU 1740. The sequence continues at coordinate 110,166 of NZ_JBDOQS010000002.1, forward strand.
ATCTACATTCAGGGCGTTCAAGGCGTATTGCGCTATTTCAGTATCAATTTGGCCGTTGCCTTTTATCTGGGCAAAATCGCGGGTACGGCGGAGCAGAGCATTGGCGATACGTGGGGTGCCACGGCTTCGGCGGGCAATTTCGTATGCGCCTTCATCGGTAATTGGTGTTTTTAATATCGATGCCGAACGCAGTACAATAGTAGTAAGCAGCTTACCATCATAATATTCCAGACGTGAGTTAATGCCAAACCTGGCCCTCAACGGTGCGGTGAGCAATCCCGAACGTGTAGTAGCACCAACAAGGGTAAAAGGGTTAAGTGAGATCTGTACCGAGCGCGCGTTAGGGCCGCTCTCCAGCATAATATCTATCTTAAAATCCTCCATGGCCGAGTACAGATACTCTTCAACCAACGGACTTAAGCGGTGGATCTCATCAATAAAAAGGATATCGCCGGTTTCGAGGTTGGTCAACAGACCAGCCAGATCGCCTGGTTTATCCAATACGGGGCCTGAAGTAATTTTGATACCCACACCCATCTCGTTGGCAATAATGTGCGATAGGGTAGTTTTACCCAAACCCGGAGGGCCGTGTAACAGTACATGGTCAAGCGCCTCGCCGCGCTGGCGGGCCGCCTGTACAAATATTTTTAAGTTGGCTAATATTTTATGCTGACCGGTAAAATCCTCAAACTGCTGCGGACGCAATACTTTTTCAATATCACGTTCGGTAGTACTGAGGCGTTCACGATTAGGATCAAGATTTTCGTTCATTGCCAACGAAATTAGTATTTATTTTTGATTTCGGATTTCGGATGTTCGATTTCGGATTTATATTTTAAAATCTTTACAAAAAAAAATGATTTCGGATTTACTCTGAATAAATCAAAATAAATCCGAAATCATAATTCCCAAATCCGAAATCAGATTATCCTTCCGGATATTTCCTGAAAATGCTGTTGATTTTCATCTGGATAACCCCCAGGAAAGCTTCACGGAAAATACTGGTCGACATTTTGGAGGTGCCGGCCGTGCGGTCGGTGAATATGATGGGGACTTCAACTACCTTAAAGCCATGTTTAAGGGTAGTGTATTTCATCTCTATCTGGAAGGCATAGCCTACAAATTTGATTTTATCCAGTTGTACCGTTTCAAGCACTTTGCGCTTGTAACACATAAAGCCCGCGGTTGAATCCTGGATGTTGATACCGGTTATAAAGCGAACGTAAACCGATGCGAAGTAACTCATCAGCACGCGGCTCATGGGCCAGTTAACAACGTTTACACCATTGATGTACCTTGAACCAATGGCCGAATCGGCACCATCGATACAAGCCTGCCTTAATTTGAGCAGATCATCCGGATTATGCGAAAAATCGGCATCCATCTCAAAAATGAAATCGTAATGGCGGGCTATGCACCATTTAAACCCGTGGATATAGGCCGTGCCGAGCCCTTGTTTACCGGCACGTTCTTCCATAAACAAGCTGCCTTCGTATTCCTGTTGCAGACTTTTAACGATCTGCGGCGTACCATCCGGCGATCCATCGTCAATAACGAGTATATGGAAATCGTGGGGTAGGGAAAACACTTTACGGATCATCCGTTCAATGTTTTCCTTCTCGTTGTATGTAGGTATTATGATTATGCTATCCGGCACTGAACAAATTCAAGTAAAATAAAAACAGCCAAAATTAATTCATTTAAACCGGCTCTGAAAATGAAAAAAAATCAAAGCGGTTTTATTTAACTGTATTTAACGCAAGTTGTTTCTATAAATTATTGGTATCGGCAATTACCTCGTTGTCGCTAACATACGGATCGGTAATGTAGTTCCTTTCCTTAAGGCGTGGTGCAACAAACATAAATATGATGATAAACACGCAGATGAAAGCAACAAAAAACCATTCGTAATTGGCGCCTTTAAGGTTTTTAGCCCACCAGCCGCCATCTTCAATAAGGCCGTTAACCGAAGCGGTGATCAGATTACCAAACGAAACAACCAGGAACCAAATGCCCGACATGGTGCTTTTCATTGATTTTGGAGAGTGGGTATAAGCATATTCCAAACCTGTAATTGATACCAAAACTTCCGCAGCCGACAATATTAAGAAGGCTAATACCTGCCACCACATTGATGGCGAACCACCATTATCAATGCTAACGTGTGTAAAGCCGATAACCACAAATGATAATGCTGTTAAAACCAAACCGGCACCAAGCCTGCGCAAAGGCGTTGTTTTCAGGCCTATTTTATCCAGGTTAGGATAGATCAAATAGTTGAAAAGCGGGATAAACAACAAAAGGAAAATAGTATTGAATGTAGACATCGAACCCGGCTCGATCATAAACGAGGTAAAACCAAGGTTAATATTACGGTCCATTTTTTCGGCGTAAAGTGTCCATTCCGAAAGGCACTGATCCCAAACGGCCCAAAACGCCAGCGCGAAAAAGAACACCGAAATTACACGGTAAACTGCTTTAACACCTTCAACACGTTCCGGATCGTAACTTTCTTTAGCGATATCAAGCAGTGATTGGCCTGGTTTCTTTTTGCTTAAATGGGTAAGCGCGTACCAGGTAATAAACACAAGGTTGTTTCTGTTTACGCCTTGCGGAGGTACTTTAACATATCTTTTGCGGCCCAGGAAAAATATCAGCGTAGCTAAACCCATCAAAATGCCGGGAACACCAAAAGCCCATTTAGGGCCATAATATTTGTAAATGGTAGGGATAGCAACCGTTGATAGCATTGAGCCGGCATTGATGCTAAAGTAAAACCAACCGTAAACTTTCGAGAGCAAGTCCTGGTTGCTGGCATCAAACTGATCGCCCACGTTGGCCGATACGCACGATTTGATACCACCCGCGCCGATAGCTACCACCAGCATACCAAACTCAAAACCATCAAGGCTTGTATCAAACATGGCCAGCAACAGGTGACCAAGGCAATACACCAACGAAACGTAAAGGATGAGTTTGTATTTTCCGGTAAACCAGTCGGCTATCATCCCGCCAACAAACGGCAAAGCGTAGGCCACCATTACAAATAAGTGATTTAGTTTATTGGCATGGGCATCAGCCTGTTGAGCCAGCGCTGCGCTACCTGTAGGGTTAAAAAATTGCTTTACCAAAAACAGGGTAAGGATTGAACGCATGCCGTAAAAGCTAAAGCGTTCGGCGGCTTCGTTGCCTATAATAAAAGGGACACTCTTGGGGAATCGCGACTTCGCCGAAGCGGTTTTTTCTTGCATTTAGTTAAATTAAAAAGTCCGTAAAAATAATATAAATCTTCTTATTCGAAATTTAATACCGAAAGTGTTACAATTTAAGTAATTAAAGCTGTGGTATAGAGTAGTTGGTTGCTATTTTATTCTTAATGGCCGGATGGAAGCGAAGCCCGGTCTTTAGCAGCCTGTTTTTTAGGGTCAACATAGTCAGTACCGGTAGCTGCATCCGTATTATCGGAGATATTGCGCATATCCAGGTTGTCGATGTGTAACCAGCGGCCATTTTTTAATTTATAACCATCATAGCTCATATCGGGCCCAAAGGTTTCTGGTTTGTTTTTCGCCTTAGGGTCTGGGGCTGTAAGGTGATCAAATACTATAAGGTTTTGATCGTGTACATATCTCAAAAGCATAGAAACCTGTCTGGCATATTCAAACACCACGCGCTTGCGGGTTTTACCGTTCCCATCGAAAACGGGCATGCCAAATTCTGGCTGGCCATTATTGAATGAAATAACATCGATAACTTTTTTGGTTGATTTTACGGTATTGCCCTTCCATCCCAGCAATACATAATAAGGTTTTGCCGCGTTTACCGGGATAATGTTGTAGTACATAGCCCCGTACCATTTGCGGTTATCGGTTACGGTATCTTCGGGGTTTTTCATTAAGGGCGAATAATCTTCAAGCGGGAACATTTTTAACTCTCCGCCGGTATTCATTTGCACGGTGCCGTAAAAGCGATAGCTGCCATCTAAATTCATAACAAGCCAGCTTAAAATTCTGAAACGCTTATCGGGCGAGGTTGTTATGCTGATGCTCTTAACAGAATCGAAAGGGAAAGCGAACGAGTTATCTACCCTTAAGGCTTGCACCAACGTGCGGATAAACTGGTAATTGGAGTTTTTACGCTCCAGGTCGTTCTCATCATTCACCATTTTTTTGCCTAAATGGGCAAGGCTATCCTGAAACATGTTGAGTTGCTTAAGCCGGTAGCCATCATCGCTGTGCTGGGCAAAAGTTTGTAAACAAAGCAGGATGGAGAAGATTGTTAGCGAGGTTCTTTTCGTCACAGTGTTTATCTGATAAATAATTATTATATACCATCCGTCATTGCGAGGTACGAAGCAATCCCCGATTAGCAGATCCGCCCTGTAAAGTTCGGGATTGCTTCGTGCCTCGCAATGACGTGATTTTTATGTTTTAATATAAATTAACGTAAATTTTCGATAACCATTGCGCTGGCACCGCCGCCGCCGTTACAAATACCAGCAGCGCCGTATTTACCGCCGTTTTGGTTCAGCACGTTTAAAAGGGTAACAATAATGCGCGCACCCGAAGCACCAAGCGGATGGCCTAAAGAAACCGCGCCGCCATTAATATTTACTTTTGCCGGATCAAGGTTCAAAGCCTGGTTGTTGGCTATTGATACTACCGAGAATGCCTCATTGATCTCAAAAAAATCGATATCACCGGTTTGCAAACCTGCCCGGTGCAGGGCTAAGGGGATAGCTTTTGATGGTGCGGTGGTAAACCATTCGGGTGCCTGCTGGGCATCGGCGTAGGATACTATCCTGGCCAATGGTTTAATGCCGAGTTCGTCGGCTTTTTCCCAGCTCATCAGCACAACGGCTGCCGCGCCGTCATTAATGGTTGAGGCATTGGCCGCGGTTACGGTTCCGTCTTTTTTAAAGACAGGCCTTAGGGTAGGGATCTTTTCAAATCTTACTGTTGATGGTTCTTCATCTTCGGTAAACATGGTGATTTCGCCTTTTTTATCTTTAAGGCCTACGGGGGTTATTTCGTCTTTAAATTTTCCGGTTGTTTGCGCTATCTGCGCGCGTTTGTATGATTCGATGGCGTAGGCATCCTGATCGTCGCGGGTAATATTGCAATCGGTAGCGCAAAGTTCGGCTGCCGAGCCCATGTGGTAGTCGTTATAAACATCCCAAAGGCCATCTTTTACCAATCCATCGGTAATTTCGCCGTGACCTAAGCGGTAGCCGTTGCGGGCTTTATCTAAATAGTAGGGCACGTTGCTCATGCTTTCCATACCACCGGCAACTACAATATCATTTTGCCCAAGTTCAATACTCTGAGCAGCCAGCATTATAGCTTTCATGCCCGATGCGCAAACTTTATTAACGGTAGTAGCGGGCAAATAGGGCAGCCCCGCAAATATAGCCGCCTGCGTAGCCGGTGCCTGCCCAATATTGGCCGACATTACGTTGCCCATATAAACTTCCTGCACCTGATCGGGCCGCAAACCCGCTTTTTCCACTGCCGATTTGATAACAGCCGCACCCAATTGCGTGGCGCTGATGGCTGCCAAACTGCCACCAAAACTGCCTATCGGAGTGCGTGTTGCTGCTACTATTACTACTTCTTTCATGTGTCCCTCATTAAAATTGGTGGCCAAATTTAATAATTAGAATGAAAGAAAATGCTATGCATGCATAATAAATTGTTTTTGGGGAGATTAGAGGTTGGAGGTTAGAGATTAGGGGAGAGCGATGGGTTTTAGCTGGGTAGTCGCTTTTGTTTTGAACTCGAATTAAACGAATCAAGGAATTACAGAATACTAAGCAAATTCGATAAATTATAATAATTCCCCAAATCACTAACCGTTGATCTTTTTTTTGATTACGTTGATTTGGCTGATTTTGTCTGAACCGTGATTTGGGGGGATTAAAAGATCATCGAAATTGTTTTCTGAACCGTGATTTGGGGAGATTTGCTTATCAAATCCCATAAATCCCCTAATCCCTCAAATCATGGTTCAGGCAACTGCAAACTGACAACTGCAAACTGCCTATTGCTGCTCCCCCTTCTTCTTCGCTCCCTTTTTCCGCGCAAGCAAGGCCTGTTGCAGTAGGTATTCAACCTGGCCGTTGGTGCTCCGAAATTCTTCGGCGGCCCAGGTTTCTATCTCCTTCAGCATTTCGGGGTTAATGCGTAATACAAATGCTTTCTTCTCCGCCATATCAACTCGCGGCCGCTGCTTCGGCCTGTTTTAACAATACTAAATTGATGCCCAGCAATGCCAGTAATGGCAAAGCAGGTAGGATTTTAACCGTTTCAAGATCAATGTGCACAATAAACGGGCGCGTCCGGCTCCAAAATTTAGTTTGCACATTTAATATATCGCCATATTGTTCGTTTACCCAACTGTAAGTGTGCGACAGGATCTTTTTGTTGTAAAAGGTTGCCGCGAAACCGCTGTTCAAATCCAGGTTTATCTTACGGCATAACAACTGAGGCGTAACCATACCTATCTCCACATTGCTGGGTTGTTCAACAACAAACTTACGGCTTAACCAGCCTTTGCGTTTTATGATCCAACTGCCTGTGGCGGTCTCTAATAAACAGCTGCGTTTAAGGGCGCTGGTGTAGGTAAGCTTACCGTAGCTGAATTGGCCATCGGTAAGTTCATACCATGGTCGCCAAAAGCCATGCCTTAATACAGGTAGTTCGGTTACCCTAAGCTGATCAAAACTTCTGAAATATTCCATGTTATTAATGGTATAAAGTGCCTGTGTTAACAACCGGGTTTACTGCTTTATCGCCGCAAAGTACCACCAGCAGGTTGCTTACCATGGCCGCTTTTTTCTCTTCGTCAAGTTCTACAATGTTTTTTTCTGATAGCTTGTTCAGCGCCATCTCTACCATGCCAACCGCACCTTCAACAATCAGTCGGCGGGCAGCTATAATGGCCGATGCCTGTTGTACCTGCAACATAGAGTGTGCAATTTCGGGAGCGTAGGCCAAATGCGAAATGCGGGCTTCCAGTACTTCAATGCCGGCACGGTCAAGGCGTTCGTTCAGTTCCTTCTCCAACATTTGGCTTACCTGGTCGGCACCGCCGCGTAAGGTGATGGTAGCGGTTTCATCTTCCAGGTTATCATACGGGAACGAATTTGCCAGGTGCCTTACCGCGGCTTCACTCTGGATGTTTACGTATTGAATGTAGTTTTCTACCGCGAATACGGCCGCAGCTGTATCCTTAATTTGCCATACAATAACGGCTGCAATTTCTATCGGGTTACCAATGCTATCGTTCACTTTTAATTGCTGGCCATTAAGGTTGAATGCTTTTAAGGATACCTTCTTTTTGGTGGTGAAAGGGTTTACCCAAAAGAAGCCGTCTTTTTTTACGGTGCCAACATACTTGCCAAATAGGGTAAGCACCTTTGCTTCGTTCGGGTTTACGATGATGAGGCCTGGTAACACCAGTGCAAAATCGAGTATCAATAATATAACGCCGACTGCAATTTGTTCCAGCCAAAAACAAACAGCCGACACTGCCAATAATAGCAGGAATGAAATAAATGTAGCAAAGCCGGATGGCGGGTTGATGATTTTTTCGGGATTCATGATTTAGTTTGATTTTAAAATGATATCACAAAGATATCATAATTGATTTTACAAAAGCAAGAAAAACTGCATATAACAGAAACTTATATTATTTTTGGCAGGTTAAACACATCAATGGCAAAACTATCTACTTCGCGCCAAAAGGCTTTACTGCGCAAATATGCCCGTAACATTAAATATTTAATGATGTTGGCCAGTATAGCGCTGATCGTCTACTTTTTACCTAAGCAGGCAAAATTTAGCTATGAGCACGAAAAAGGCCGCATATGGAACCAGAAAGACCTGGTATCGCCCTACAATTTCGCCATCCTGAAAACCCCTCAAGAGATCATAAACGATCAGCGATCGGCCCTTGAAAGTGTAACCCCTATATACCAGTTGGACCCCAATGCAGGCAACGGCCAGATAGATGGTTTTAAAAATGATTTGGAGATAAAATGGCATAACGCGGGTATCAACGATAAGCTGAAGCCAAAATATATCAGCGCGGGTATTGATTTGCTTACCGAAATCTATCAGATAGGGGTATTTAAACCCAACGCCAAATACCAGCGCGGAACCGAAAATTACGCCATCCGCATACTAAACAAAAACGTAGCAACCGACCGCAACACCGGCGAACTATTCACCCGCGAAAAAGCGCTCACCTACAGTGATAAAGTTTTAAGCCGTCACACTGATCTGGATAAAGCTTTCCTACTCGATTTGATCAGCAACCGCCTGCAAAGCAACTTAAGTTTTGATAACAATCTTACATCGAGGTTGGAGAAGGAAGTGGTTGAAGGTCTTTCAACTACCCGGGGCATGGTGCAAAAAGGAGAGGTGATAGTTTACAAAGGTTCGGTGGTGAATGATGACGTGTATCAAAAGCTCGAATCGTTTAAGAAAGCCTTTGAGGATAATGCCCGTGTAAACGGCAACCGCAACCTGGTGTTGTTAGGTCAGTTTCTGTTGGTAGGTATAGCCATTACCTTGTTAATGATATTTCTTTACCTGTTCCGTAAGGATATTTATGCTGATAACCGTTTGGTGGGATTGATCTTATTGGTAATTACCGCAATGCTGGCTACGCTGAGTTTGGCTATCAAGCTGCAGTTCCCTACAAACCTATACTATATTCCTTATTGTATAGTGCCTATCATTATCCGTATTTTGTTTGATACCCGTTTGGCGCTTAACATCCATTTGCTGGTGGTGCTGATGGCCGGCTTTTTTGTACCTAACAGCTTTGAGTTTGCCTACTACGAGATAACGGCGGGTATGGTATCCATCTACAGTATCAAAAACCTGGTACGCCGCGAGCAGTTCCTGATCTCGGCCGTGATCATCATATTTACTTATTTCCTGGCCTTTTTAGGAATCACCTTTGTGCGCGAAGGCGATTTTATGAATATCGATTGGATGGAGTTTTTGCCGTTTGTAGTAAGCGTACTGCTCACCCTGCTGGCCTACCCGCTTATTTACCTGTTCGAAAAGATCTTTGCCATCACCTCCGAAATTACCCTTATTGAGCTTACCAACACCAACGCGCCTCTACTGCGCGAACTGGCTTTTAATGCTCCCGGCACCTTCCAACACTCGTTACAGGTAGCAAACCTTGCCGAAAATGCTATTTACGCGGTAGGTGGAAACGCGCTGCTGGTTAGGGCAGGGGCTTTGTATCACGATATCGGTAAAATGGAAAACCCGCTGTTTTTTATTGAGAACCAGGCATCGGGTTTTAATCCGCATGATAAACTGCCTTATGAGGAGAGCGCCCAGATCATTATCCGCCACGTAAGTCGCGGTATAGAGATGGCCCGGAAAGCAAACCTGCCCGAGGTAGTGGTCGATTTTATCCGCACGCACCATGGTAATACCCGGGTCGATTATTTTTACCAATCATCCCTCAAAAATTTCCCCGAAAAATTCATCAATGAGAACATTTTTCGCTATCCCGGCCCGATCCCTTTCACCAAAGAAGGCGCGGTTTTAATGCTTGCCGACTCGGTTGAGGCTGCCTCGCGCTCACTCAAAGAACCCGATGAAGAATCGATCAGTGTGCTGGTTGACCGGATAGTAAAATACAAGCTCGATCAAAATCAGCTGAAAGACAGTAATATAACTTTAAAAGATATTGAAACCATCAAAGCTATTTTTAAGCGGATGCTGATGAGTATTTATCACGTGAGGATAGATTATTAAAAATGTAATTTTTTTTTGAGGGGATAGTTGAATTGCTATATTTGCAGTCCCTGAAAAAAGGGAAACAATAGCTTAACAAAGTAAAACGGAGAGATGCCTGAGAGGCCGAAAGGAACAGTTTGCTAAACTGTCGTACTGGAAACGGTACCGAGGGTTCGAATCCCTCTCTCTCCGCAAAAGCCCCAAAAAGGGCTTTTTTTATTGGATGATACAACCTGGAGAGATGCCTGAGAGGCCGAAAGGATCAGTTTGCTAAACTGACGTACTGGAAACGGTACCGAGGGTTCGAATCCCTCTTTCTCCGCAAAATAGAGCCTGCAAATATCAATTGCGGGCTTTTTTATGGATTTAAAATGAAACCTGATAGGATTAGGTTATTTTTGTATCCTGTAATAGCTAAACCTTGATCATGAAAAAATCGCTGATTATTCCACTTGTTTTTCTTTGTAATATCGTTATTGCCCAGGTTCCTTCGGGGGCAATAAACCAACCGGATATTGGTGTTGATATTCCTGTACCTGCCGAAGGAACAGGAAAGCGGACCGCAGGATATTATCAAAAAGATGGCAAATACGGTTTTGTTGATTTGCATGGCAATAAGCTACCTGCTATTTACAATAAGATCGATTTTAGTTCGAGCGGCTTTATTATCCAAAAAGGCGGTTATTATGGCATAGCCGATAAACAGGGCCAGGAAATTGGCAAAATTGAATACGATAGCATCGGAGCGCCTTATCAAGCTGCTTATATCGTTAAAAAAGGAATTAAATATGGAACGCTTTCTGCCGATGGTGTTAAGATCCTTTCCGTAAAATATGATCGTATCCTCTCATCAGGTAGTGTTATTTCATTTACTCAGGCTTCAAATGGCCAGATCCAGATGATTTTCAATGAGCAGGAGAAAGCTTTTTCTTCCAAAATAGAATATGCCGCGCTTTACGCTAATTTAACTATTATAAAAACTAATGGAAAGTTCGCTATAGTAAAAAAGCAAATGGTTACCCAGCTTAATTGCGATAGCGTTTTTGTTACTAATGCACAGGTAAATACCATTGTTCCCCGAACCAGGCCTGTTGTTAAAAGAAAGTGGCCTGTTGATAAATCAAGTATTTACACAAACGTCACGTTTCTTACCCTACAAAAAGATAATAAGTATGGCCTGGCCGATAGTGACGGAGCGATCATTTATCCTGCCGATAATGACGCTGTGTATGCCAACGATTTACTTAGATATTGTACGGTAAAAAAGGGGAATTTATACGGCATATATTTCATCAACGGAAAAACGAAAACCGCGATAGAGTTTGAGAAAGTATATACAGATGGACTTGGATTTGTGATGGCAAGCAAAAACCAGAAAAGCGGGGTGTTTGATTTGCAGGGAAAACAAATAGTGCCGTTTGAGTATGATGCCGATTATATTATGCAGTACCGGGGGGGCTTTGGAGTTAAGAAAAAAAATAAGAAAGGTATTGTAGGTAAAGATGGAACAGTATTGGTGCCTCCAGTTTACGACGATGTTGATCCTTTTTACGATAGTAGCCTTGATGGACTTGTAAAGGTGAAATCAGGCGATAAATATGGTATCGTAACTATGAAGGGAAAAACGATCATCCCGGTACAGTTTGATTGGCTTGGAGAAGAAAAAGGCCTTTTGAAGGTTTTAACGGCCGATAAAAAAGTTGGGCTTTATGATAAGAGCGGTAAAGTAGTTATACCTGCAGAATACCTTTGGATTACGGATAGCGATACCGAAAACAGTAATATCATTGTTTTAAAAAGGCAGGATAACACTTATAATTTTTTAAATAAAGACACAAAGCAGGTATTGTTAAAAGAAAATGTAAGCGATTATGGTTATATTATTAATCAAGATGGCTTATTAAATCCATTTGCATCAAACAATAAACATTTGTTGTTTGTAAAAGGCAAAAACGGCAAGTTGGGCCTTTTGAACGAAGTTACCGGTTTATTGGACGTACCTATCGTTTACGATGATATTATGCAGCGTTTTGATGGCGGATCTCGCCAGTATTTCACTGTGAGAAGCGGAAAAAAGTACGGCTTGATAGATGAAGTAAACAAGCAGGTAATTCCTTTTTTGTACGATGCGATCAATATAGATTTGATGGATAAGGTTTCTGCTTCATATTCGGTTATTGTAGCCAGAGGAAAGAAGTTTGGTACCGTTAACCTGGAAAATAAGCAGCAGATACCATTTCAATATGATGATTTGCAATGTATTGGGTATACTGGTTTATACAAGGCGAAGGTGGGTGCTTATTTTCAGGTTATTAATGATAAAAATGAGGTTATCAATAAAGGTCCGTTTGATGAGGTGGCAAACTTTGAAGGAGATCGCCAGTCTGGCTTGCGGGCGCTAACTTTTTATAAAGGGCAAATGAGGGTTATTGATGAGAGTGGAAAATTCATTGCCGGTCAGGTTGCAATGTTGCCGCATAATGGCTATAAAACTTTTGATGAGCTGAAATGGGCGCTTATTAAAGCTCTTGATAGTAAAGACGATGTGTTGCTTAAAGATTTTGCGGAGAAAATAGCTCCGTCTGCCCATATACTGTTTTATTTAAAGGTAAACGTTTTTACCAAGCAGTCGCTTCAGTATACAAACATCGACGCGATAAAAGAAAAATATTATAACGATTTGTTAAAGTTTAAGCTTGGTAAATGGAATCAAACCTCTGGATATTCATATAAGCGGTCTTCGTTAACGGATGTTACAGATTATACGCTTTATCGGGGCGAATTTGTAACTAATGAAAGGAGAGCCGATCATGCTTTTGGCGATACACGTTTTTTGGAGAAGCTGTTGCGCAACGCTATTAAAGTTAATGGCTATTGGATCAGCACTTATTTTATGGATCCACGCTTTGATCGTTATTAAGCCGGTGATAAGCTTTTTAGAAAATTGAATAAAGATCACATCTTAATTTAAAGATTCATAGCTGTTAAGGATGAGGTTTGTCATATTACTGCCCCTCGGCTTCAATCATGACAGGCAAAAGTAAAATTCCCCATAAACGGGCGAGCGGCAACCGATTGCTCTTTACATTTGGTGCATGGCATCTATTAAATATTCAGTTCTCGACCTCGCTACGGTAGTGGAGGGGCACACCATAGCAGATAGTTTTAACGCCAGCGTTGCTAACGCCCAACAGGCCGAGGCGTTTGGCTACACCCGGTATTGGTTTGCCGAGCATCATAACATGATCAATGTAGCCAGTTCGGCAACCAGCTTGCTGATTGGGCATGTTGCTGGGAAAACCTCAACCATCCGGGTAGGTTCGGGTGGCATTATGCTACCCAATCATTCGCCGCTTGTGGTGGCCGAGCAGTTTGGTACCTTGGAAACCATGTATCCCGGTCGTATTGATCTGGGTCTTGGTCGCGCCCCTGGGTCAGATCAAACTACGGCATATGCTATCCGCGGCGAAAATATGGGAGCCGCTTTTCATTTCCCACGGGATGTGCAAGCGCTGGAGCATTATTTTGCCGGCGATCATCCAAATGGCGTTAGTGCCGTTCCCGGCGAAGGGCTTGATATCCCTATCTGGATCTTGGGATCAAGTTTAGATAGCGCCAGGCTGGCCGCCGAAAAAGGTTTGCCTTATGCCTTCGCCAGTCATTTTGCTCCGGCTCTCTTTTTACAGGCCATTGATCTGTACCGTAAAAACTTTAAACCATCACAATATTTACAGCAGCCTTATGTTTTGGCCTGCGTAAACGTTGTGGCTGCCGATACCGATGAGGAAGCGCAGTACCTGGCAACATCACTACAACAACTGTTTAAAGGCATTGTTACCGGGCGTCGCCAGTTGTTGCCGCCGCCGGTTGAAAGTATGGAGGGAATCTGGAGTTATCAGGAACGTGAAGCCGCCATGCAAATGTTAGCTTATTCATTCTTCGGAAGTAAGCAAACTGTAGCTAATAAACTTGGCGATTTTATAACCCGTACGGGCATCAATGAAATAATGGCTTCATCGCATATCTACAGCCAGGAAGCAAGGCTTAAATCGTATCGTTTATTGGCTGAGGTGCTGCAATAACTTCGCTCAAAATAGAGTACAACTATAATGTTATTTATACTTTACAGGAAGTTTTTAAGATAGAGATAATCATCTATATTAGCTGACATAAACCTAAGATTGAAAAAATGAACGAGTGATACGATATACTGCGTCACCCGTTTATTTTTTTAACCCGAATTATACCTGTTAAATTGACATTATTTATATGAGAAGATTTCTGCTGCCCCTAATTTTGTTAGGTAGTTTGGCCGTTCACGCACAAATTAAACCTGTTGGTATCTTACAAAACATCAAAAATGCCACTGCCAAAACGGTTAAGGACTATAGGCTGATCACTGCCAAAAGCAGCAATAGCCCAATCGAGTTTAGTTTTCAAACCAATACCTGCGTTGGTATAAGCAGGGATAATGATAAATGGTACGTTTTGCCATTAAATGCTTCGGGCAAAATCAGCGCGAATACTAATTTATGGGTGTTACCGCAGGATGCATTATCAAAAGAGCAGGCCTGGCTCATTAAATTAACAGATAAAGATTCTGTTACTGCCATTACAGAAGGGGGCAAATTAAAAGTTACGATATATTCCCCGAAATTTGAGTTGCACACTGCCGAAGCCCGCCCCCACAGCGATTGTTTTAATAACCGCTATACCTTAAGCATACAAGGTGGCGATGCCCTTGCAAATACCCTGGCCGGTTTTTATTGGGGAACCATGCTGCAATCGGTAATAGAAAAAACTAAAGCTAAAAACTATCCCTATTCAAGTGGCTATGTGATCAGTACGTTAAATCCAAAGGCCTATGCAGGTTCGTACCCCGATGTTGATCATGAGTTTCAGATCAAAGGGCGACTGGCCTTTGGTTCTGATCTTGATATCGATGTGGTGAAACGAATGATTGAGTTGCAATTTAAACTGATGCAGGATGATCCTGAAGGCTTATTTCGTAACCCCTGCTCTGTTCAGCCAAGTGGTGAGCGTGAATACCATATCCGCCGCAACAGCCAAAACAATAAGGTGAATGCCAATATGTTTTTACTAACGGGTAATATGGAAGTATTGGAAGAGTCGTTTCATTACTTTGAAGCTACCAAAGATTCAGCCTGGCTCAGTAAAAATATCGATAACCTTGAAAAAGCAGCCGCACTTACTATTGCCAATACCGATCAGTACGGGCGGGTATGGTCGGATGTGTATTATGAAGACCAGGTAATGAATGATGGTCGCGAAACCATGTCGGGCGCTTTGGCGGCTTATACTTTTAAACTGTTGGCTCAAATGGAGAGTATTTTAAATAGGGGAGAGCAGTCTGATTACTATACCGGCTTTTCAAAAAAGATAGCCCAGCAACTGGTTAAACCATTACCACAGGGGTTTTGGGATGAGAAGGGGCAGCACTTTGTTGATTGGGTAGATAGAAGCGGGGATACGCATAATCATATCCACCTACTGGCAAACATCTTGCCTGTAATGTTTGGCTATACCACCGAAACGCAAACCCAGGCTGTAGCAAAACTGATCAACACGAACCTGGCCGAGTTTCAAAGGTTTCCAAGTTTTATATCTGCCGATGTTGCCGGTTATGATAAAAATGAGATAGGCGATGGCGGCCCTTACGATCTTTGCGCTGCCGGGCGCTACTGGTGGTGGGATGCTTCGTACTGGAAATGGCGCGGTAATAATGAGATGCTTGATAAACAACTTAAAACGGTAGCTGCCGAGTCGGTAAAAGATTCGTACTACATGGGCGAACGGTACGATATGAACCACGTGTACTACGTTGATAATAAAGATTGGCATGGTGCCGATATGTATTACGAATACCCTTGTGTTTATACATCAATACTGATAGATAATTATTTAGGTATCCAACATACCCTAAATGCCGATCTAAGCATTAAACCACATCTTAACGGTTATGGTACGGTCGAATTTACCAATCCGCTGTACAACATCCGCTATTCAATAACCGCTAAGGGTTTTAAGCTTAAAAACCTATCGAATAAACCAAGGCGTTTCGCTGTCGATCTTTCTTCGCTTTTTAAGGAAAAACAATTGAAACTGGTAGCCGGTGTAAAACAAGAAACTAATGGAGTAATTGAATTAGCCGCAAATGGCGAAGCTAATTGGGTTTTAAAATAATCTTCACTTTAGTAAATCTGCTAATGAAAATCTCCTCCGAAATCATTACTTTCGCAAACTTTTTAAAAAAACGAGGCCAGTCCTCGCCAGTAAATAAAGTATAAGGAGAGGTGTCAGAGTGATCGAATGTGCCTGATTCGAAATCAGGTGTACTGTAACAGGTACCGGGGGTTTGAATCCCTCCCTCTCCGCCAAGTATTATTCAATTAGGATCAAAAGCGCTGTAAATAAACCATTTACGGCGTTTTCTGTTTTTAGCCCATACCAAATTAAACCAATGAATCGCTTTGCCCCAGTGACCTGCCGGTGACCTTTTTTAAGGTATTTTTGCAGGTCACCGGAACGCTTATAAGTCACTGTTATTGAGCCTGTTTAATATTTAAACATCTTGATTACAGGAGGATATGTAACTAATTTTATTCACTTAAAAGCTTCAGCGATGAACAAATCTTTTAACCTCCTCTTTTACGTAAAGAGATCAAAAACAAATGCCGAAGGCCTCGCCCCCGTTTACCTGCGTATCACTATCGATGGCGTGCGCATCGAAGTCTCCTCTAAACGCTATGTTAATCCCGACAAATGGAATACAAACGGCCAGAAGTTAACCGGGAACAATGAGGATACAAAAAGCATCAATGCCTACCTGAAAACATTAGAACACCAGGTATACGATGTTCACCGAGATATGATGGAGCATAAATTACTAATTACTGCTTCCAACTTAAAAGACAGGCTCCTCGGCGGAAAACCCTCGCCCGGAAAAATGCTGGTGCCAATATTCCAGGAACATAACCGTCAGGTTGCAGCGCTTATTGGCAAAGAATATGCAAAGGGGACGCTTGACCGGTACGAAACAAGCCTGAAACACACACAGGCGTTTTTGCAATGGAAATTTAATTCATCAGATATTGACATCCGGGCGATTGATCATGAGTTTATTATGGCCTATGATTTTTATCTACGTTCGGAAAGGAGTTGCAACAATAACTCAACCGTTAAGTACCTAAAAAACTTTAAGAAGATCATTCTGATCTGTATTGCCAACGGCTGGCTTGAAAAAGATCCATTTGTCAAATACAAGCCGAAAGTTAAAGAGGTTAAAAGAGATTTCTTAAACGCTGAAGAACTGGAGATAATGGCAAATAAGAAACTTGTCAGCGACCGCGTATCACAGGTAAGGGATATTTTTCTTTTCAGCTGCTACACAGGCTTAGCTTATGCTGATGTTAAGAAATTAAAACGTTCAGAAATCGTAACCGGAATCGACGGACAGAAATGGGTTTATACAAGTCGCCAGAAAACAGATACTTCTTCCCGAATTCCTTTACTTCCCCAAGCAATGGAATTAATGGCAAAATATGAAGAGCATCCGCAATGCGTTAATGATGGTTTATTGCTTCCTGTGTTGAGTAATCAAAAGATGAATAGCTATCTGAAGGAAATAGCTGATGCCTGTAGCATCAATAAAGAACTAACCTACCACATAGCCCGCCATACTTTTGCAACAACCGTAACGCTTGCAAATGGTGTTTCTATCGAAAGTGTATCTAAGATGCTTGGCCATTCCAATATTAAGACGACACAGCACTACGCTAAAATACTGGATGCGAAAGTCAGTGAGGACATGGGCAAGTTGAAACAACGGTTTGCTGGGAGGTAATTTATTATGGGATAACACCCCCCGCTTTATACAAGGCGGTGAATAATTTACCACTTATTCACCATGTAAGCAACCACCTGTGTTAAGCCGGATAAAATGAAAAGGCCGGGCGAGCAAAAAAAACAAAACACATCCGTCCGCTTGTATAGCCTTTTCATTTTATCCGGCTTGGCCTATCTTTGCGACTATGATGAATAAGGTACATTGAGGTAATTTATTGTCGCTGTATCCCCATACTTCTAAATTAGCTGCTAACTCACCTGCTTATAATTTTTATTATCTTTGACTATATCATAATTATAAATACTTCTAACCAATGACTACAACTGCCGAAAGACCAAATCAAGTACACCATGGACGTAATGTTAAACGTTTCCGTGAAATGCTCGGGCTAAAACAAGAAGCCCTTGCTTTGGAACTTGGAGACGACTGGAGCCAGAGGAGGATATCACTGCTTGAAGCTAAAGAAGTTATAGAGCCTGAGCTATTGTCCAAGGTAGCGCAAGCTTTGAGAGTTCCGGAAGAGGCGATTAAGAACTTTGATGAGGAAAAGGCTATTTATAACATTCAAAATAATTACGAGGGAGCTAACGCGGGAAGTGGTGCTTTAGGTCAATATCAAAATTATCACGACTGTACTTTTAACCCAATAGAGAAATGGTTGGAAGTTTTGGACGAAAACAAAAAACTCTACGAGCGTTTATTAAACAGCGAGCGCGAGAAGGTTGAAATACTCAAGCATGCATTAACGGATTTTGCCAAAAGATAAGTTGATTCGTTATATAACAGCGTTAATTTCCAGCACTTGAGAATAATACTACGGTAGTACGGATTATGGCTGACAAAGAAGTTCAAATAGCTCTGTTGGCCACATCCAGCACCCCATTAATGCCGTATTTCGTCTTAAGTGTTTGAAAATCTGTTAATAAGTCTTCTGTTGGGGCATACAGCTCATTAACCGTATACCAAACTTTATAGTGGATATTATGACCTTCTAAAGATAAGTATATCGCTTTTTTTTAATAGAGTAGTTGTAATCATAAAGCTTGTTTAAGTGAATAAATGAATTATGGAGCATCAACACGCTTATAGCAATCAAGTGCAAGGAGCAACGGAATAAATGAGAGGTTGTGCGTTGGCTTGTGTTTATGCCGTAGTTCCTTGCCACGCTTCAGCAGCTATAAGTGTAACTTTGCCTAATAATTCATTATTATTTTTTCAACTACGTCATTTGATATAATTCGCTTATTACTAGGTCGATATATTTGATTTTGCTA
Source organism: Mucilaginibacter sp. CAU 1740 (assembly GCF_039839285.1). NCBI lineage: Bacteria > Pseudomonadati > Bacteroidota > Sphingobacteriia > Sphingobacteriales > Sphingobacteriaceae > Mucilaginibacter > Mucilaginibacter sp. CAU 1740. The sequence goes on from NZ_JBDOQS010000002.1 coordinate 129,074, forward strand.
TTTTTGAGTAGAAGTTTTATTTAATTATTAGAACCTAAATCAATAGATATGGCTACTAATCACGCAAGAAATAGATCAGTTTTTAAAAGAGTTTTAGTTAGCGAATCCTTTTTAGAAAAGCTTTTTTTGCTTTTAGCTACTGCAATACTATCAGGAATTTTAATACCCTATTTTACCAATAAAATACAAACAGATAAAGCGAGAAATGAAATTGTTCTCCAGTCACAAAAAAATTTGTTAAATGATATTTCAAAGACGCTTTTAACTTATGAAACTCTTTTGTTAGATATTAGTTGGTTTAAAAATAATATCGCAACAGATTCGGCAATGCATGAACAAGCTTTTAAAAATTATACGAGTCGATCTGTTGATTTGCTTACAGATTGGAGAGTAGAATCTATCAAAGCAAAAGATCTTGTTTCTGAAGATATGAGCAAGAAACTCGACGTTTTTCAGCTTAAAATGTTTAAGCTGCAAGATTCTCCTATGAATCGTTTACACAAACAAAATGGAAACAATGAAGAATGGGCGAAATTACATAGGGTTAATGCTCAAATGCTTAAGGAAGCGACAGATTTGATAAGTGACCTGGCAAAAGAAATAAAAATTACAAAAAGCGATTTGAAATAAACGGCTAAACTTATACCCTAAATAAATGGGGTGTTAGCCCCCTAACTAATCAACCGTAGTTGTGTTTTGAAAAATCAATTCTCTGTCCTCGGGATTGAGAAATGTTTAATAGCTACACTTACACCACAAAAAAGGGGTTTTTACCCCACTATCAATCAAGTGTAGCAGTATAAAGTTATTGGATAAAAATTAAGTTTGGAGTGATAAAAGCCAGTTCAACCAGTTTCATCTAAAAGGTAGACTTACTAATTGCCTTTCTGATAAATTTCAAGTTTGTGTAAATGCCATTATAAGTTAAGATTGATAAATCAATTAGAAAAGTGGAATGAGTGCATAGGCGCTCAATGTTGAATTTGATTGTTAGTTTGGCATCTCCTCCACGCGACTTAAAAGGTCACTGAAACTATATCCATTTGAATAAAACTACACGTAAGGTAGACTATAACAGATGGAATTAATCATACAAGAAACCGAAAACGCGTATCAGATTTAATGTATTTAAGTAAAGACTGACAAATGATTATTTAAGGTTTGGATAGACTCTCTCAACAAAATATCTTCCTGCTATGTATTCGGAGAGCGATTCTGAAACAAACAAGGGGTTCGCTTCTTGCACATATGAGGTTACACCTCCGTCTAAACTACTTTGCTTTGGTTTTTCTAAAGTTGAAGCGTAGTCCAGTGTTACGATTGATTGGGTTGGAAAGAAACCGGGAATTATACAATTCACTCTAAGCTGGCTCCTGAGTGTTATCGGTGTATTGGTTTGCAGTTCATACGATACCGATTTTGAACCATTTGAGATATTTGCAGTTAAACTATATTCGATGCCCATGGTATTATCTGCAATGGTTTTCACGAGTACTTTAGCAATGTCACCTGTATTTATCGCCGTTAACTTGATGTTGATAGCCTTGTCAAACTGGTCAGTAGTTAAGAATGTGTTTTGCTTTGTTATAATTAAAAAACCAGTCCATGGCCATGGGTGATTGACGGACTTATAAAGTTCTGTGCCATAGGTTAAGGAAGTTTTAGCAGGTTGAGCTAATGCATTTCTCTTAAATATCATAGTAAGAGTAGCACCCTTCACTGTAACCGTATTAATACTTCCTGAGCCGGTTACAGTCTCAATAGCGGCATGGAATAATGCTTTATTACAGTCCCCTGTTGAATTGTAATCGGAATAGTTAACATCGAGCGAGTTTACTTCACTTCCTTGATGTATATACTTAGCATCGATGGCTTGGCTTAATGGGGATTGGATTACCGAAATAGAATCATTTTTTTTCGAACATGAGAATAAGATCGATGCTCCTAAAAGGGCGAGAATGATGTTTTTTTGCATTTAAGGTTATTTTAAGTTTAGGTACCGAGCAGCCTCATCGGGGTTTAAAACACAATAAGCGCAAGGACTGAACTAAATTTGTGCTTAGAGGTCTGGCAAAAAGCCCGTGTAACAATAAACAAGCCAGCACCTACGCTTATTGCGTGGGCGTTGGACTCATCTGTTCTCGTTACATTATTGAATTTCGCCGATTCCTAAACCAAGAACAAACAAAGCTTAACGCTTATATTTTCGATATAATGATATTTCTATGTAGTGTTATGTTGAGGGTTCCTCCTGTTTTTATGCGAAGTTAACAATCTGTTTCGAACTAAGGGAAAGTTAAACTGTTCGATTGATTGATCGATTGATTGATGCTTAAATTGAGCAGTCAATCCTGGAAGTTGGATTTGGCTATTCAACCAGCTCGCTTTAAAAGGTAACTGAAGCAAGTGACTTGTTGTTCGATTCTTAGTAGAGTTGTTTATAGCTTTCAAATGGAGTTAATAAGATTTTAACCTGGCTTTTTATAAAATAACTACGGCAGTGCATTATATAATCGATGCCTTATAATCGTCCTGGTTACCTTTTAATATGTTAGGCGCAATGCCATATGCTTCAGTTTACCTGAACATCTCCTCTATAAGTATTATATAAATTTTGAGGAACTTCTTTTTCTATTATTGAATCGATTAATGATATAAGGTTGGCTTCATATTTAGGTTTAGATACAATACACTTGATGGTGGGACTATAAAATTCATGCTCGACATGTGTATAATCGCTTTCACCTGGATAAAGTAACACTATATGGTTAGGCTTTTTGTACTCTTCGTTCTTTATTCCTGTATTTAAAAGGTATTTATAAATACAAGCTGGTAAATGTTTATCGATTGTAGTGTGCTCAAACGAATATTTTGAGTCTAATATAAAATATCGACTATCATTCTTTTTTAAAATCTCAATAATAAAATCCGGCTTATAGTATCCATTATCCAATCGAATGAGTTTGGTACTTCCTTCGAGGTTTGGGTACTTTAATTCGTAAAAGATATTAATATCAACCAACGTTGAAGAATATGAGATTTTGCTCATAATGCCGTCTATTCTAGATGATTCTGCATTAACATTAAAATATTCTAGGTTTAACTTGTTTGAAAAGCAGGATACTATATGGTGGAGATTGTAAACTTCATATAGGTGACTTAATTTTTTTATGTTTAGTAACTGAAGTTCGCCATTAAAATCAAATTTCAAATCGCGAAGATTTTTGGTTAACTTAAATGCAAGCTGATAATGAATTTTACTTTTAAATACAGGAGTAACTATTGGTTTTTCATTTTTGTAATTAGAGTGTTTAAATGCGGTTTTATAATTGGTAAATAATCTAATTAGCTTTTTTTCAATTGACTTTGAATCTTCAAACAATTTCAGATATGGAATTTTTCTCAAATCTCTGAAGTCTGCAAAATCACTATCTAGACTTTGGTTTAAATTGACATTACCAGCAATTTCTTGCTTTAATGCCTTTAACTGTGAAAGGATATTAACAAAGGCACCTAATATGATTTGATTTTCATAAACGTCATAGGATCGATTGTTGCTTTCTGTTTCAATTTTATCAACATATCCATAGGATTGCTCGATTTTTATAGCTCCGGGGAAATTAGAAAGCGTTCGATCAAATTTTACAGCGTCCAAGTTAGTTAACAACCAATCGACAGTACGAGCAGTAACATTTTCAGGTAAGTAGTCTGTTTTTTCAGTATATTTTCGTAATACAGTATGTGGGTTAGAAACAAAAAATGGTAATAGCCTTTTAAGCGAATCATGAAAATGATTTGCGAAAACTAAGAATTTTGAAGTTAAACCGAAGTCAGAACCGTTCTTATTTACATTTGACTTTAGAGTGCTTTTTGAAAAAAAATTATCAAAAATTTTATTTTCACTTTGCCATAAAAATAGTAGTATATCTTCTATTTCCGAAAGTTTGAATTTTTCAATTAAAATATTGAATTTATAACTGTGCGATCCAATGGTCAAGTTTGCAAATCCAAAAAAGTCTTGAAAGAATTTTATTCTATTGCTTTGAAGCTTTGCATTTTCAATTTTATAGTAGGCTTTATTTATAGGAATATCCTCTATAAATATAAATTCCTTGTGAGACGACTCTTGGATATTATCTACTACAAATTCGTAGTCCCCCATCTCAAGCACATTGTAAATCTCATTAACAGGCTTAACTTCTTTTTTTGCACTACCTGAACAGTGATAAATCTTAAACATAAAACTACGTCAGAAAATAGTTAAAATTATCTTCAAAAATTTCCCCTTCCGATCCAGCTTGTATTATTTCCTCGACAATGCGATTCGATATATCGAATTTATATTTTTTTAGTAGGACCGACAACTCCGTTAACTTTTGCTTTGCGTTGGGCCCTTGAACCCTTATTAAAGGCAAAAGCCTTTGAGATATGCAATAATCAAGAGGTTTGTTGTCTTCGTACATAATGTTTTTTGCAACTGCGCAATATCTTTTAATTGCAATCTCCACCCTAGGGCTTATGAAAATCTTTATGCTTTCGAAAATCTTTTTTATCTCCTTGTATTTTTCTTCATAATCGGTTGTCCATGATATTGTTCTTGATTCTGAAAAATCGCGAAGCTCAAAGAGTTCGATGCAATGAAGGAAGGGTAGGTTTAGACTTTCGATTTCATTGTCATGAAGATTCTCGATCTCAAATGCCTTAGGATTCATCTTTATAATATTGGCTCTATCTATTACCCTCGGAGACAACTCTTCTGTTGTTTGGTCGTAATTTATGGTTCCAATGAACCTCAAGTTATTAGCATATTCTATCGTTTCAGATTCTCCCAAATTTATTTTTAAAAAATTATTTTTATTGCAGGTTGAGTCAGTTAAATTATAAAACAACGACCAATAATGTTCTAAAGGACTTAAATTAGCCTCGTCGAGTAATACGTAACTTAGAGGCGATTGAAGAAAAGTATTATTAGCACGCTCCCAATCGAGTTGTTTTAAAAGGCTATACAAATTAGTTGACGACGAATGAAATTGTTTGGACAATGGATTAAAAAAACCAATTAAATCCTTTTGGGAAGTCCATCCTCTACTAATTGAAATTTCTTTATTTCGCTCTTTTGGTGATAAAAGATTAGTCAATAGCCTCACTAGCGAAGTTTTTCCGGTTCCTGGTAAGCCTGCAAATAGCGTCAAAGTATTTTGATGTATAGATATTAATAAATTATCTATAAAATGTGTTTCAAATTTTCGATTGTTTTTTTCCAAGATGCCAATAAGCTTATTTTTAAAAGCTTTGTACACATCCAGTTTGTTTTCGTTCGTTAAAGGGGATATGTCTTCAATTTGAAAGTTTTTAAATACAAATGTTTTTTTAGTTCCTTCTAACGATAAATCTCTACCACTTATAAAATCATAATGCGTTTTATGTTTGATTAGTTCACTCAACTGTTTTTGAGCATTTTCTTGAGTCTGTCCAAAAGACTCCTTTAGCATTTGTATTGAAGTATCAAGTTCTCTCTCAACGATTTTCTTTTCCCTTATTTTATTTTCTGTTTCTTCTAGATCAAGCGATTTCTTTTCCCTTTCTATTTGTATTTCTTCATCGAGCTGTGCTTTTCTTTGCTCAAGATCTAAAATTATATTATCAAGCTCTGTTTTACTTTTTTTAAGCTCATCTTCTTTTACCTTTGATATGTTTTCAAGCTCGTTTCGAAGAAGATTTACTTCATTTTGAACGCGCTCTAACTCATTCTGTTCTTGAGTTTTTTTCCCCTCATACGACACTATCTCGGTTTGTAAGGTGAGCCTTTCCTCTTTAAGGTTTTCAAGATCCTTTTTTATATAGTTTAATTCTGGAAGAATTTTCCCTAAAGTAATATTAGAAAATAGATCCTTTTCGGAGTTTTTTAATAGAGACTTTAATCGTTGATTGTTTTTTTCATTTGCTAATAATCGATCAGACGTTGATGTTTTTTTTATAAAGTCCATCAACTTAGTAAGAACCTCTGGATTGTATTCATCGGGGTTGTTGGAAAACGAAGAGACGAATTTTTCTATAAGTTCTTCATCATTAATAAATTCAACTTCTTCAATAAGTTTTAGTTTGTTAAAATTGGGCACTATTATCTTCCGTAATAAGCCATTTGCAGAAAATTGTATATATGTCTCGTCATTTATTTCATAATTTCCGAAACGTCTCCAAGGGCTTTTTCTAATAATAATATCTCCGGAACTATCTGCCTTGATCGCATTAAAAGGCCCAAGCAATGTACCTTCGGTTTCAACGAAAAAGGAATTAGTACTTTGTAAATAAACATCCTTAATTAATATGCCTAATAATGGATCGGATACGCTAAATTTGGATTTCCCTTCCTCGATTTTCCCTTCAAATACCTCTATGATCTCATTATCGGATAGCTCATGCACATTTGTATGAAACGTTAAGCATCTGGGAAATGTCGAACCTTCGTAATATTTGTCGTTTCTGATAATCGTTCCCGTGGATATCTTGATAAGCTGATTAAGCGAAAATCGCTCACTTAATGGTATTATATCCGATAAAGTATTTTTTGTCGCTAATATCTTTTCTCCCATTTCATACTCATCAATGTCTAAAACTTTTCCATTGTTGTTGTACAATATTGAAATCAAACTCGAATTAGGATATTCTTCATCCTTTATTACAAGTACAAAATCGTTGTCGCTAAACTTGTATTGATGGTCATTAAAACTAAATGTAGATTCACTGAGGTTTCCCTTTTCCATTTTGCTGATAGGTTTTATTCGGCTATTATAAGAATTACAATTTTTAAATATATAAATATCATACCTCTATCTAGATATAATCGATTGAATTATTAATCAGATGATGAATAATTTAGAATCGCAAGATTAATCTTATGGATAGAGCAATCCGACCGTGAAGAAACAGAATAGTAAGAAGTAACTTCTTAAAAGTTGGATGTGTAGAATAAATTAGATAATACAAACTGATAGAGATTAACTTAAGGCGTGCGGCGAGTTTTCATAATTTCTTCTTTTTTTAGAATCTCGGAGTTTCTAGTAGAGATACTCCAGAAGAATAATCCAATGATACCTGTTATAACCCCACTGATTAATAACCATATAGAATAGCAATCATAAGTATCTGAATGGTCTTGAAGCAATCTGATTTTGGTTTTATTGTATTTAAGGATTATATCCTTAACCTTAACTTGTTGAATGTCTTTCTCTAAATTGTCGACGTTTTGGCTAAACGTTCGTTTGATGCTATCAATTCTTTTGTCAATCTCCTTAACTTGAAGTGATTTCTTGTTTGATTTAGACGCTTTTAAAGCTCTAATATTTGACATAGTTGTAGTTTTTAAACCTCGGCAATCGGCTATTTTAGCCTGCAACACTTCAATATCCCTATTTAAAAACTCGGCTTCTTTATTGTAAGTATTAATCTCAATTTCCAGTTCTTGTTTTTTTTGCAATGGATAAACCATAGAGAAGCATATCATTACAATTCCTCCAACAAAAAGAAACTTATAAAGATTATCACTAGCGGAAAATAAACTGCTAAAATCCATAAGAATTACTTAAAAGCATTAATGTTACTCTTGTCTACCTTTAGTTCTTCAATTTCTGTTTCTGCCTTTCTTATCGTATCCTGATGTACTTCAACAAAAGTATCCAACTTTTGTCGGTCTTGCACAGTCATCTGATGATTATTTGGAGCACAGCCGCTTGCGATGCTCAACACAGCTGCGAGAATAATTAAGGTTTTACCTGTTTGAACTTTAAACTCTATTTTACCAGGAGATTGCAGATTTAACTTTATCGAGCTATTATCAATATTTTCATTTAGTTGAAATTCTCGATTGATATCTTCAGCAAGTTTCTGAATTGATTGAATAAGAGCAAGCAATGATTTTACATTGATGTCATCAGTCGTTTTTATATCCAAAACATAGTGCCCATATCCTTCTTTTATATATAAATGATTAGTCACGTTGTCGATATAATTCTCAAAACGCTTGATATTACTTATAGCATGACGAGATACTTTTATCTGGTAAAATATTGGATCTAAAGAGCTAACGTGTTTTACGGTTAGCCATTTTACCTTCTTTCTTTTGTGGTATGGACAGTTATGTGTTTGGTCAAGATCATTGTAGATTTTAGAATCTTCTATTACTCCAAATGCATATCTGGATGAACTTCTACTTGGGACAATTATAATATCGCCCTCTTTTAGGTTATTAAATCTTTGGATTTTATTGTAAATACCCGAAACAGTTCCTTTAGATTTTGATAAAGTAATATCTAGACCCTCAGTTTTCGCAATCTTGTCTTTCATTTGATCGGGAGATAGTTTCCTTATATCTTCCAAAGTAATTTGATTCCAACCAATTCCAATAAAATTATTCTCTACGAATGTGTCAAAATATAAGCCACTATCTGTACGTACAAACCAATATTGTTTGTCAGCTTGCAGATTATTGACATGATCTATTAATTCTTGAAATAACATGAATAAAGTATTAGGTTAAATGGTGGATTTAATCGAGAAATCTATTTGCTGTATTCGTAATATGAATATTTATGTTTAGATCAGACAAATATAATGTAAACTAAATTATATGTAAAAGTTCTAAAGTAATAAATCCAACTGTTTCTTTGTTGATGTTAGTTGCAAAACACACTTAATACCATTCTAAACGGAAGCACCAAAGAAGGTTGGCGTTGCCTTAAATAATTTAATATGCGAACCGCCTGCGAACAGAGCACGTTGTCTTTCAAAAGAAGCTCGATAGAGCGATTGAAAGAATGCTTCACAAGATACCGGCGCTGCATTTGACAAATAGGGTTGGAGCGATGGCCCTAAATCAAATGCTGTGACGGTATCGAAGCAACGTGCGAGACGCAGGTGAGCCTAACGAAATGAGCGACTGGCTGAATTAAGCTTTAGCGTTTCAAGCTCACCTGGTTGCCAAACCAAGCGAAAGCGCAGCATACGTGAAAGGTTGATGAAGACAGAGGCAGCGAATGTGATAAACGACTTTGCTACCACAACAAGCATGACAGGCTGCTTACGTGGTAGCCGGTGAAGATCTCCTTTGCGGGGGTTGCATGTGTGGGGATGGCAAAGGGAAATCTTTACCTAAGAGTGTGGGCGAAGCAATGGAGTGAAATGGGTGCGATAGCACTTATTGAACGCAATGTAGCCTGGCGTGATTGTATGTTTAGCTTAAGAGTGAAGAACACCGATGGACCTGGTGTGGATAGCCGATCTGCCTGTGAAATTTTTTCCGGTCATCTGTAACCGCAAAGGTAACCATCAACGTGAAAGCAGTAAAGGGACTTTCGCGGCATAAACCCACAGGCCAATCACGCACGAGTCCATTTATTCCACGTTCCCTTGACAGCTACCACGTCTCTCGCTCTTGGTTGCTTAACAGAGGATCGGCAAAATATGTATGCCCATGTTATCGAAATAAAAGGTATCTATTTGGCTTCGTAAAATATTTACCGAAGACGCAACTCTGAAATAATGAAACAGCGGATAATAGATGGACAATACCTCAGTAGTGCGGGGAGCGAGTTAATGTTTTTGCTACACAAAAACCCGAATTCACCCCGCCGGGGTGATCCGGTAACTCGCTCCCGTTGGTCGATCAATTCAGACTGAATATACCTTATGTATGTTGCTGTGATGATTACTTACGCCCGAAAAAAAACTACGACTCCTATCAAATTAGTTTTATTCCTAATAGATTAGTTGTAATACTAATTTATTAGTATTAGATTTGATTTATAACGGAGCAACCATGCAAAAATTAGCAAAAAGGGAAGAGCAAATCATGCAGGCTATATGGAACCTGGATAAAGCATTTATTAAGGAAATCATTCAGGCACTTCCTGAGCCAAAACCACATTACAACTCTGTGGCAACAATGGTCAAAATACTCGAAGAAAAGGGCTTTCTCGCCCACGAAATTGTTGGGAATATATTTCAGTATTACCCGGCAATTACTAAAGAAGAATATCAAAAACATGCGATGAAGGATGTCGTAAGCCAATATTTCGATAACTCTTATTCACGTATGCTGGCTTTTTTTGCCAAAGAACAAAAACTCACAGAGGAAGAACTGAATGACATCATTGCAATCATTAAATCCAATAAAAAATGATACCTTACCTGTTACACGTAGCATTGTTAACAACAATTTGCCTGTTTTTCTATAAGTTGTTTTTACAACGGGAAACGTTCTATCGTCTTAACAGGTGGGTATTCCTTGTATGCCTACAACTTTCATTTTTGCTTCCGCTAATACCTGTGCCAAAACAATGGTCGGTGAAAACTGCTTCCAAGCCCCCGGTTTTAGTAATTAACGATGCTCCTCCAGTCTTTAAGAACACAAGCGTTGTTCCAACTGCAAGCCAGGCTGAAAGCAAACCGGCACAGTCGCTTTTGAAACCTATTACACCTCCGAAAAACGGAGCAGCACCCATTAAGAAGTCTTTTGATAGCATATCATCATCTATTTCAATGGCAGAGGCAGCACAATGGCTATCCATCATTTATATAACCGGTGTCATTATCTTTGGGCTAAACCTGTTGCTACAGCTTATTTATACACTATACCAGGCGTATGCCCGCCCGGTGATCATTGACGGGCGGTACCGTATTGTTGAGATCAATGGTGATAAAGCTCCCTGCTCGTTTCTGAATAACATTTTTATTAATCCCGAAAAATACGATTGGGATACTTACAACCAAATTTTGATTCATGAAAAAGTGCATGCGAGGCAATTGCACAGTATCGACATTTTATTAGCGGAAGTAGCTATCATATTGCAATGGTTTAACCCCTTTGCCTGGTGGTACCGTGCCGAGCTGGAAAACAATCTGGAATATCTTACTGACAAAGCTGTCACTGACGACGAGGATATTGATCCGGCATTGTACCAGTTGAGTTTGCTTAAGGTATCTACTCCACATTTGTCGCTCCGCATCTCTACCAACTACAACCAGTCGATACTGAAAAAACGCATTATGATGATGAACATCAAAAAATCAAACCTTCACACTTTGTGGAAATACTTTCTACTGGCACCCTTGTTTGCAGGTTTAATGTGTGTGTTCAATCAGCCTGCCTCGGGCAGAAACGCAGTTATGGTTGATAATAGTTCGATAAGCATTCGTGATACACTTTTCAGGAGCAATATCGAGGGTTTTTGGTATGCCAATAAGGAGGGTGATGTGCTAAATATGGATATGAAGATCGTGATCAAAAAGCAAGACTGGAGTTACAATGGTTTCCTTTTCCCGGTGAGCGCCTTTTCATCCTTGCCGACAAAAAAACAGGGATATTTTATTGTTAAACGGGAGGCGGGCACCATTTTATTCAATGGCAAGTTTGAAGGTGACCAGGGCCTTGGCCGGTTCAAAATGAAATTCAATGAAGCATATCTTCAGCATTTGCAACAGGCTGGGATTAAGAATGCCAATGAGGATGACCTGATCGGCCTGGTGGTGAACGATGTAAAAGAAGATTTTATAAAAGTACTGTTAGATAATGGATTTAAGCAATTAACGGCCAGGCAGCTTGGCATGCTGGCTATGTTTAAAATAACGCCTTCAGAAATAAAGTTTTGGGGGCATTCGGGCTTCAAAAATTTAACAGCAGATGATTTGCAGCGCGCTAAAATCGCTAAAATAGACAGCAATTATGTTAGTGAAATTAAGAACGCAGGATATCCCGACATCAGTTTCAACGAATTATGCCTTCTTAAATCTGATAGTATAACAGCTGATTATATTAAAGGACTAACTAAGGCGAAATTAGCGGCAAGGGCACCGGGTGATACGTCCGGTACGATAATTCCCGTAAATATCATTTCAACAGCCAAATATATGCATGTTGACAGCGCCTATATGCGCGCACTGGCCGGTTTTGGATACAATTTAACGGCATCGCAACTTCATTCATTCAAAAACTTTAACATCACACCAGAATATATTATTGACCTTCAAAACTTAGGTTACAATAATATACCGGCAACTTCGCTGCTGAGCCTTAAGATGTCAAAAATAACCCCCGAATACATCAAATCGTTTCAAAGTGTAGGCTACAATAAGATCCCCTTAAATTCATTAACGCTTTTCAAGTCACAAGGCATTACGCCCGATCTGATCAAGGATTTTAGCGCTATAGGGTACACCAATATTGAACCCTCCACCTTTGTGCAATTTAGGGCAAAGGAAATCACCCCGGAATTTATAAAGGGATTTTCCGAATTGGGCTTTAAAAACATTCCGGCTAACCAGCTATTCGATCTTAAAAGCAGCGGAGTTACGCCAGCTTACATTAAATCGATGAAACAAAAAGGGTTAAACTCAAAAGACATTCAAAAATATATAACCTTAAAAAACTCATTTAATTAACACTTAACCTATGAAACCAATCCTTATTACTTCGCTTTTCTTAGCTTTTATAAGTTTTGAAGCTAAAGCACAAACACCGTTAACAGGTAGCCAGGCTTACGACAAAGCGCAAAATTTACGTGCACAAGCACGTAAATTTTACGATAAAGATAATCCACCAAAGGCAGATTGTGACAGTGCTCTGGGTATTTTAAACAGCGCTATCAATTTCCTGAATGAACCCGACGTTATCGAACTTGCACAGGATAATTTATACCTAAAAGGGCGTAAAAGCGATGTCTACTATGATATGATACTGTGCTACACGCTCAACAAGCAGTATGACAAAGCTTTGGATATATTTGACAAAATGGGTGACGAAGGCAATTACTACCGCATTGAATTTTACGAAACAGATTCATTGTTTATGCCAATGCGTTCAAATCCGCGCTTTCAATCGGCATTGAGCAGGCTTAAGTTCAGGCAGGCTCTATGGAAGGACGAATCATTAAAAACACCGTATAGGGATAACTTATCAGATGCCGAGAAAGTAGCGGGCTTATCGCTACTGTGGTCGCAAGCCAAGTATAACTTTGTAAATTTTGACCATGCTGCTATAGATTGGGATAAGACTTATCTCGACTACTTGCCACTCGTGAAAAACACCTCTTCCACGGCTCAATATTATAAAATATTACAACAGTTTTATGCGCAATTGAAAGATGGTCACTCAAATGTATACCCGCCCAAAGAATTATCAGCGGAATTTTACACACGCCCTCCGTTCAGAACCGAATTAATTGAAGGCAGAGTGTTTGTAACTCAAGTTTTTAGCGATAGTTTAAAAAAGCAGGGAATTACTGTTGGCACCGAGATATTGAGTATAGATGGCACTCCTGTCCTAACTTATGGGAAAACCCAGGTGGCACCTTACCAAAGCAGTTCTACGCCGCAGGATTTAGATGTGCGTACCTTTACTTATGCACTTTTAGCAGGCCCCGCTGCCAAACCCATTCATTTGCAACTGCGTAACAGCAAACGCAAAACTTGGCAGCAGGATGTTTCCCGAACAGGTTATCGCGATGTAAAGTACAGCATACCATCAGTTGAATACAAACGTATTGGTCAAATTGGTTACCTCACGGTAAACAATTTTGAAGACGAGAAAATAATCAATCAATTTGATTCGCTCTTTACAGAAATAGCAAACACAAAAGGCCTTGTCATTGATATCCGAAACAACGGCGGCGGTAGCAGTGGAATTGGCTATCATATTATTTCATCATTAACGAATAAGCCGTTTAAAGTATCATATTCAAAAGTCTTGAGATATATCCCCACGATCAATGGTATCCAATGGCATGAAAACCAACCCGGTGACTGGGATGCCAATGGTAAACAGTATTATGATAAACCGGTAATCGTCTTGATAAGCGCGCGCACATTTTCAGCTGCTGAAGATTTTACGGTGGCTTTTGATTTTATGAAACGCGGCCAGCTCATCGGGCAAACTACCGGCGGCAGTACCGGCCAGCCTTTTGGCTTCAGCTTGCCGGGCGGGGGATCTGCCCGTGTTTGTGGTAAACATGATGCCTATCCCGACGGTAAAGAATTTGTAGGGATAGGCATTGTACCCAATGTTACAGTAAATAAAACCGTTAATGATTTACGGAACGGTAAAGATGCAGCTCTTGAAAAGGCTTTGCAATTGCTGAATAAATAGTCAATTATATAAACAGCTTTTATTGTCCTGTATAGAATGAAAAGCTATCCCATCTATTTTCCACGTTGGTATACCGACAGGTATACTGCTTTCGTTGTCTTCTGCCTGGAGGTGTGGAGAAGTATACCGAAGGTATACGCAAAATCGCGTTAGCCCCGCAGGCCGAGCGGAAAAGTTGGGTGTGCCCGACTTCCGCTCGCTCCTTTGACTCGTCCTGAAATACGTTTACAGTTTTTTCTTATTCGTCCTGCAATAGATTGACAGCAGTACGGTAATCCTGAAATGGATTTACAATAGTACTGCTTTTATCAGGACTTCTCCATGAAGCTACTGCGGGATTGTCTTTTTTCATTACAAATGAATATTTGTTGTTTGTTTGTCGTGTTAATATGTGGGCAACGCGTAGCGTTGTCCACATATTAATGCGTTTTTCTTTTTTTGCTTCTTTTTTTCTTTTTATAAAACCTCCATTTCATGTTGATAAGTCCCCTGCCGGGACCGGGCTGCGCTGATAGTAATTTTTCCATAATTGTTCGGGTTGCGCTTTTTCCTTGTGAATAGAATTTGGCGTTAGGTTACCTGACTCGTCCTGAAATAGGTTTACAGTTTTTGGTATGTCTAAAAATAAGATAAAAAAATTATGACTTAATGACTGATAATAAATTTTCTCAAATTAAAGAAGCAAAAGTCTAAACACCTACCTTTATAATCGAACAACCGGGTTTAACCCTCAATAATTATATTACTTGATGATTGGAGAAAACCGATACCTTATCATTGGAATTGACGAATATCCGCGTACTAGCTACAATAGGCTCTATAATGCCAAAGTAGATGGCTCCCGGCTGGCAAAAGTATTAGAGGAACGTTACGGTTTTACGGCGTCGTGTGACCCAATTTACGATGTTGAGGCAACCGCGGATAATATTGTTGATGCACTACATGATCTTGTAGGTTCGGACCCGGAAGATAACCTAATCATTTATTTCGCTGGGCATGGCGTACAGCATCCCACCTCTAAAAAGGGCTTTTGGATGCCCCATGATGGCGAGTCAGATCGGAAGAAATGGATTGATAATTCAGTTGTCTTAAATTTGATTCAAGAAATACAGGCCAAACACATTTTATTGATCTCTGACTCCTGTTACTCAGGCACGTTTATTACACGCACTCGCGATGGAAAAATATTGACCTCTGAAGAATTGGAGGCTTTGGCTTCCCGATGGGTTTTTGTATCTGGTGGTGAAGAGCCTGTAAAAGATGGCACGCCGGGTGAAGGAAGCCCCTTTGGGATCGCCCTTTGCAGTTATCTGGAAAAAAACATGTCGCCAATACTGACTGCAGGTGAGTTATTTAATGAGGTATTACGTGTAGTTGAAAACCAAGGTGGCCAACAGCCCGCAGCTTCGTCAATTGAATGCGAGGCGCATAAAGGCGGTCAAATGGTTTTTCGTCTGAAGATGGAAAATAAGGGAAGTGGCGACGAGCCAGCATTTGAACGGCCGATATTTGAATTACCGGCGCCGAAAATAAAGTTCTATATTCCGAGACTTTTAAGGAAGTATGATCACCAGGAGGATAAAGAGATCCGTTTTTATCAGCCGGAAGTCGGCACCATTTATCTTAATAGCCTGATACGTACCCAAAAACGAGTGGTCGTCCTCGGCGCCGCCGGTTCCGGAAAATCGGTGGAATTGCTTTCGTTAGCACATCAATTGCAAAACGGTCGCGACCCGATAAATCCCATTTTTAAACGGTTTAATACTTACACCGAGGAGAATATTGCTGATTATCTGCCCAAAAAATGGGCAGAGGCCGATCCGAATAATCTTATTCTGTTCCTCGATGGATTGGACGAGATACAACCGAAGCATTTCCAGACCGCGATCCGCAAGATCATGACCTTTACGCAGCAAAATCCATTGGTGCGAATCGTTATCAGTTGCCGCAATAATTTTTACGAGTTGCCATACGATAATTTCTCCGGCACACTTGACGGATTTAGCGTTTACACTTTAACTGATGTATCTGTGCCTGAGATCATCAAGTATGTGACCGATGAATTTGAGTTGGATGGGGAGGATTTTATTACAAAAATTCACCAGGCCCTATTCTTAGATCTTGTTCAAAAGCCCTTTTTCCTCAATATTCTCATCCAATATTACAAGGATCATCAAAACTTCGAAAGCGGACGTGCCGGGATTATGGAGGAAGCGCTGTTGAAGTATTACGAAAACGATAAACAGCATTTTAATGCGACGGTACCGACCTTATCCAAACCCGCTACCTTTGCCATGCTGGAAAAGGTGGCTTTTGTGATGGAAGTGATCGGCCGCAATTTTTTAAACGATGAGGACATAGTAAAAATATTTCAGTCTGTGGATGAACAGCAACGTTGTAAATATTTACCAGCTTTTAACCGCGATGACGAAAGTGGTCGCTGGATGTTTGAACATAATAACTTACAGGAATATATATCTTCCCGTGTATTAGACACTAAATCAGTAGCCGAAATTGTTCACATTATTAGTGTCAAAACAACCGGCGAAATGAGGATTAAGCCTTCATGGGTGAATACTATCTCATTTTTCATGAGCATCGGGAAAGAGCAAACGGTGAAAGAATTATTTAATTGGATAATTGAGCATGATCGCGAAATCATCGTGAAGTTCGAACCGGAGCGGCTGAGTATTGCACAGCGAGTTCAACTGTTCAAGGATATATTTAACTTTTACACCAACCAGGGCATTTGGCTGCGCTCTAATAAATTTACCGACGTTGACCTGGCACGCTTTGGTGAATCTGCCGAAGTTTTGTCTTTCTTGTTGGATGTAATCAATTCTCGTACCGGTGGGCGTGTTGGAACACTTAATGCCGTCCATATTTTATCGCATTATCACATCCGCAGATTCTATAACAGGCACGAAATGATCAGGGATGCTCTGTTAGGCTTGTTGGAAATTCCGGAAGTAGCGGCTAATGATGCTTATACGATCATCGGCGCGCTCTCTGAATTGAGGATTACCAATGATGGCGTTATTGATCAGATCGTGAGCAAATATCGCGAACGTCGGAACCAGTACATACGCGCAGCGATGTACAAACTGATCATCACTGCGAAAAAGGTTGACGAGTATATAGATGTTTTTATCGACGGTATCGATTTTTCAGATCTGGAATCACCGGCGAGTGATCGTGAAAATGTTAACCTTTTCGATGAAAATCTATTATTAAAAATTGGCCTTCAGAATGTAAAAACCGCTGAAGGATTAAAAATACTGCTTGAAAAACTTGTTGATTCTCAGAACAAAAGGGAATTGCTTACCTCAGACTACAAGGAGGTTTTGACCAAGATAGTTAACGTCGGGGCGATACTTTACCACGATCACAACGAAATATTTGATGCTATTCTTAAATTATTTATCGCCGATGCCGCTTTCTATCATTCGCCTTGGGACTCTCCGTTGGTTGCTTTTTTTGAAAAGACAGGGACGCGTTGGCAGGCCTTCAAAGAAGTTTCTGAGCGGCAAGATATCGAGGACTACGTGAAGGGCGAAACAATGAACAAGTTGCTAAACACTGAAGTGATCCAGGAACTCATCATGCATATTCAACGTGACGACGACTGGCAAAAGAAATTGAATGAGTTCTACGAATTCATTTTTTGGAATAGACGTTTCAGTTCGGGTGGACTTGATTTAATCGAGCAGTATGAAATAGCTGCGCTCGACGCCTTTGGTGTGAAACTGGAACGTCCCGTTTATAAGGATTGGCAAAAAATCCATCGCTTTCGAGAACAGGAAAGCTTCAATTTGTGGTTTGATGATACTGCAATGCTTGGGGAGATTAGTCGGGTATTTAAAGAAAGCGGGTTAACAGAAATTAACCGTGAAAGCTTATTTAAATTCAATCACCAGGACGGTATGGCCGTCGAGGAAAAAATGCTGGCATCGGTTCAGTTGGTCTTCAATGCTTTAACCCTGCGTGGCAGGATCATTAATGAAAACGAGATCATAGCTTTTGTCAAAGAGAGCGAAGAGTATCAAAATTTACGGATCGGCCATATCCACTCCGATCTGGCTAATCGTAAAGGATTGATGGTAAACGACCAGCAGATCGCATTTATTAATGAATGGGCGCAGACCAGAGGTAACAACAGAAAATTACTTTGGACTTTTATGGTACGTTTCAACCTCAGATTGCCGGATGCCAAGGTACTTGACCTTACAAATTATAGCCACTTGAATTATGATGTGAAATTATCTGATCCAGGCACCATTGAGGAATTGGAAAAGTTTATCACGGTAGCGAAAATAAAAGAGAAGGTTGCCGAAAATATTCAAACCCTGCCAAAGGAACAGCTGGCCTGGGTAAACAATGCTGCTTATGCACTTCGGAAAGATGTTATTGAAGTCTATGGTGATATTGTAGATCGTTTACAGGCTGCCTCAGATTTTGAGTATAAATTCGGGGAACTGTTAAATATTTGGTTTGCAAGGACCAAAGATATCGAACGCCTTAAAAGTTTGATCTTGAATATTCAAAGCAATTATCTGCGCCGGGATGCGGTAAAGATCGTCGAAGATAATAATCTTGAGCCTGAGTTTTTGAACGTGCTTTTCCATGATATTTTAGCCAGTGAGGAAGAGTCGTTAGACGAAAAGATCTATGCGGCTAATCACCTGATGCGACAAAATGATCTCGATGGATTTAATTTTATGGCAGACCTGATACTACGGGATCCCGACCCGAATTTTGATTACCGGTTGAATTTGGGAAGTATGTCATTGGTCAAAGACGTCGCTGCGATTCCCAAATTAATGGAGATGTTAAAAATCGCCAAACAACCGGAATATAAACGAGATATGTTCAATGATTTTGAAGATCGGATATTGAGTACGCTGCGCTTTATTGGTATTCAGTCAACCGAGAATTTTGTTGCCGTTAAAGCAGCTGTTGAAACGTTCATTGAAGAAAACGCCAGCACCATTCCCACTGTTAACTTTCTGCACTTTGTGATCGCTCAGATAGAGGAACAGATAAAAATCAAGGAGACAGAGAATATGACCGTCGACGAGGCACTGGCTCATTATGGAAAGCTTTTTTGATTAGCCTGAATAATGTTTTTTTAAACCCAACCTCCTAATAAACGAATCTGGAAAACTGCCGGTTACATATTTAAGACCTCGTCATAATCATTTCATCTTCAATAGTGAAATTGAATTAGTTGTCGGAGTAGTTACGGCAAATTAAATGTTTAACATTTGAATTTTTTCTGTTATTATTGTCTATTAAGCGATGGCGACTTTTGGTTTGGTTTTGGGAGCCCTATTAGGTGACCTAAAAATATACCTTTAATATAAGGCATTGAACTGTAGCGAGTAATTATTACATCATTATTCCCTCCCTCTCCGCCTTCGCCCGCCGAAGCGGGCTACGGCGGATGAAATCCGCTGTAGCAGCGTAGGAGGGCTTCGCCCGCCAGAAGCTATCTTCGGCAGATGAAATCCGCTGTAGCAGCGTAGGAGGGCTTCGCCCGCCAACAGGAAATGAATTAGCCTCAGCGGTGAATATGACAAAAACAACAAAGTCCGATGAAATATTAAGTTTCATCGGACTTTGTTGTTTTGGAACCTTTTGCAGAACATATTTAAATCACGAATAAAACCGGAGTGAAGCTTCGTGAGGCGCTTTAGTGCCGATTTGCAATTGTTAGTTTGTTCATTACATGATTTTCCCGTTGGCGTCTATCATATCTATAACTATTTCATAATGGTAATCATTAATATCAACAAGGTTTGATAAAAAGATCACGCCGCCACTTTTAAGCGCATTTACTACAATAGGCCAGCTGTCAAACCCGCAGCAGGGCGCGCCACCATTAGGCATTGTGGTGAAATTATTAATACCAACATCCCACAAATGTGCCCCAATATTTGAATATCCGCTTATTGCTGATCTGAAGCCATTGCCCCAGTCTTGCTGTTGAACAACAATATTATCTTCAATTGTGGTTGTAAGTGAAACCGCCGGTGACCTCATTAATTTCCGATCAAGGAATGTGCCCGTATTAGAAAAAATGTATAAACCGGTTGCCGACCTTGAAACAATAGCATAAGTGTTGTTTTTTAACGCTGTTACAAACACCTGCGAGCCGGTTTCGTTGTTAAGCCCCCAACCTACAGTTGTATGCCATTTTAATTTACCTTGCATATCAAGCTTGGCTATACAAACCGAATCACAATATTCACAATATCCGGGCAATAGTGGATCTCGGCGCTTATTGGCTGCAACCACGTATCCATCACTTTGGGCCAGGGTGTTAGCTGCACCGGATGTAACCAGTTCATTTTCAAAAGATTTTTTCCATTGTATGCCGCCGGTAGCATCTGTTTTAATTACAAGGGAATGCGGTATTAAATTCCCGTACTGGTCGGGAATATTATGCACCCCGGTTAAAATGAAACCATTATCTCCTGTTTGCTGAGCATCAGTAAATGAATCATCACTGATCACTTTCGACCATAACAAAGCGCCGTCGGCACTCATTTTTATCAATTCGTTAGATGTTGTTTTGCCCAATGTTGAACCCAGGAAAATATAATTACCATCGCTACAAGTGCTCATGCTACTCAGTTTGATATTGGCATCTAACATTTTAAGAGCGGTTTGTTTAAGCCCTTTATCCAACTTCATTAAAAAAGTGGTAGCCTTATCATAAGCGCCGTTTATACTATTTACCGTACCCAGCAGCAAATAACCGCCATCGCGCAGGTCTTTTATTTGTATGGCAGATGTGGTGCCGGTTTTACCTGCAACAGTAAGCTTTATAATGCGTTCGGCTATGATGGTGGTAAGCTCAACACTGCTTGTATCGCTTGCTTTGTCGCTAAGGGTAGTTATTAGTTTTACTGTATATTTTCCTGGTTGGGCATAAGCATGCGCCGGGTTTTTATCTGTTGATTTACTGCCATCGCCAAAATCCCATCTGTAGGTTATATCGGCTCCGCTTTCAGAAAGGTTTTTGAAATAGAAGTTCGAATCGGTGTAAGCTATCGTTGAAGCTTTTTTTTGTTTGAACGATATATCTGTAACCAATGTTTGAAAAGTGCTTTTAGGTACAACAATATCAACAGTTACTTTTTCCGTTTTTTTACAACCTCCATAAATAGCAGCAGCAAGCAGCAATATCAAAAAGGCCTTAGTTTTATTATTTTTAAGCATAAAGGTTATAGGTTGAATTTTTCGACGAAAAAGATATTAGTGTTATTGGTATGAAATTGATCGCCCGTGATACATATAAGCTGATTGCCGTCGATAAATAATTTTGCCGGATTTAGTTTGGTTTTAAAACTTTTTAATATAGTTCCCGAAGGGTACGCGATGGCATCTACCTGGTTGGTATTGGCCGAAGCAGCGTAAATTACAGAGCCTGCATTGTTAACGGCAAAATCAACATAGTTCCCGGCGCGTGCAATATCTTTTTCATAAACAAGCCCTTTGGTGTATATCGCGCCGGTAGCTGCAGTTATAAAGTGCGAGCCATCCGGAAAAACGGCAACAACATTGGGGTTTAACGCGTGGTCGCCATGATAATTGTCGGGCGTTTTTGTAAGGGGGATACCTTCGGCACTAATTGTATAAAGGTTCAGATCTGTAGGGATAAGATTAAATGTTATATCAATAAGGCTGTATTGAGTATTAGGAAGTAACATTAAACGGGTGTTATCCCACGTGCCTGTTAGGCCTAATAGTTTTTTTGTTTCACGATTATAGATTTTTACCGTATTATCATAAAAACCGCCGAATGATCTGTCTGATGATCCTATAAACAATAAACCATTAGCGGTAACTACCGAACCAATTACTCCCCCCTGTACATATATTTTATCTTTTAGGGTTAGCGTAGCCGTATCGTAAATATATAGCCAACCATCATTGGTAGGCAGGTATAATTCGTTGTTATTGCCATTGTAACTCCCCAATGCGCTGTATCCCAATGAAATACCGGCGTTTATTGTTTTTATTAGCTTGTAATTTATGTAATCAACCGCTGTGATGGTTCCGTATTCCCGGCTAATGAGGTATAATATTTTATGCTCACGATCTGGTATGGCATCCGAAAAAGCGGCGGACTGGTATGTACCCGGCCGATGATAAGTTACCGACGCGTAGTTGTTATATTTTAATGAATCTGTCTGCGCGTAAACAATATATTGGATATCAGCAGCAAATGGCATGCTGTTTTCGGTATATGTAAGCGAATCGGCATTGCTAATAGTTTTTGTAGTGTAATCCTGAACAAAAGTGCCATTCCGAAAAATGTTGGCCGTGCGTGTAAGTATATACTGTTTAAAGTGGGCGCCTCCTGTTTTATTCCATTTTAAGGTGATAGTAGAGTCGTTTATAACTTTATCAACAGACAGTGTTATTTTAGACGGACTGGCATCAGGATAAACAATTCGATATTCATTTTCTATTTCTTTTTTGCAGGATGAGAAAAAGAGAGCGAAAACAATGGTAAAATATAAAATTACGCGATTCATGACAGATTTCGGTTTGGAGACAAAGATAGGATTTTGTACCAAATAACACCGAATCACATAACCGTTTTTATGACCATATTGGTTAATGAGGCGTTTTTTACTGCAAGCTGCACGCTACCGCTATGCTACTACTGCGCCCTTTTTCTTTCTTCTTCACTCGCTGTACTTCTGCTCCTTGAAGCAGCAACATTTTTTCCAAAACGGTATGAAAAACTTAAACCAACTGTCCTGCTTTCGGGATGGTGGAAAAAACCGCTATGCTGATCGAGATAGTTGATGCGGATATAGTTGTTATTGGTATTGAAAATATCATTTACTGCCAGGCGCAAGGTACCCATGCCTTTTAATAAATTGGTTTTGATACCGGCGTCAATCTCCGAGTTATGATCGGCCCGGTAAATTCCCTGGATGCCGGGGCCGTTGTAGGTAGCGCTGATCTCTGCTTTTAATGATGCTTTGTTATCGATAGTGAACGATTGTTTTAAAGTGGCATCGTAAGTGTATAAACGGAAATCAAAACTGCTTGACAGGTAAGCCGACTTTTCCTGCTGATAATACGCTTCGCCCAATACATTCAGGTCCCACCAGTTAGCCGGGCGGAAGGATGCCGATAAACGTACACCCGTATTAACACTTAAACCCAGGTTGGCTTGTGTGCCGTAATATATTTTTGTAGCGTTATCCTGAATATTGATATTGGTAAATACATCATGTGTAGCACTATAGTAGGCAGTAACATTGTACTGCTGTTTGTAAGTATAGCTTAGCTCCAGATTTTGTACAAAGGCCGGTTGCAGCGCCGGGTTGCCTACATAAACATTGTATGGCGATGAAAAACGTTTGGCCGGGTTTAAACGGTTATATTCCGGGCGTTCAATACGATAGGCGTAGTTAAACTGTAACTCGTTATCGTTGTTAAACTTGTATTGGATAAACGCCGTTGGAAATAACTTGAAGTAGTTACGTTGATTTAATGAATCGAGCGTGATGGAATACCCTCGGGTTTTGGTGTATTCGCCACGCAGGCCTCCTTGCAAAGTCCATTTGCCTAAAGTGCCCGAGATGCTTGTGTAGGCTGCCGAAGTTTTTTCGGTATAAATAAAGTGGTTCGAGTTTTCGGGGATGGAGGTTAACAAATCACCGTCCCTGTTAAAGTAATCAAAGTTATTACGGCTTTTGGTGCTGCTGTATTTAAGGCCCGATGTCAATTCCCAGCTTCCTATCTTGTAATTATAATCGGCCTTGCCTGAGTAAATATCAATGTTTTGTGAGCTTGGGGTATAAATATGGAACATGGTATTTGTGGGCGTTCCGTCCGGGAAAAACGATCCGTTATCGGCATAAGCTTTACTGTTGCTTTGATAAGGCGAGTAATCTACATCGATATTAAGGCTGCGCTTGCCCGAATCCATCTTCAGGTTATAGTTTAAATTATAAGCATACTGGTTAGCCGTATTGGCTGCAAAATTGACCGTATTTAAAGTTGAGTCGAGGTTCATTTGCCCATCGGTTACCCGCGTTAAGGTGTTGCTGCCGGTTGATCCTTTACGGTTATTGCCGGTTACCAAAAAGCCTAACACCTGGTTATCTGTAACCTGGTAATCTGCCCCTAAACGGTAATTGTGGCTGTTTGATTCATAAATAAAACGGCTTGGGCTATTCCATAACGAGGTGCCGTAATCAATATCCACATCATGGTCTTGAAACGTATGCCTATGCGTGTAACCATAACTGCCGTAAACGTTCAGCTTATCCTTTCGGTAATTAAATGATCCGCTACCGTTGTATGAACTGTAAACGCCTTGTGTAAAAGCGCTGTTAAGCGTTACGTTCAAGCCTTGTTTCTTTCCTTTTTTTGTTACGATATTGATAACCGATGCACCTTCGGCCTCAAATTTTGCCGGCGGGTTTGAAAATACTTCTATCTGTGCCACCAGATCAGATGGCAGTCCCTGAAGATAAGCCGATAGATCATCTCCCGAGATATTGAGCGGTTTATTATCCATATAAACACGCACCGTTTTACGGTTAGCGGTAATATCATTGCTTGCGCCAACTTGTATGCCCGGAGCTTTTGTCAATGCTTCCCAGGCGCTACCGCCGGATGCGATTATGCTGTTCTCCACATTAAAAGTTACCCTATCTACTTTGCGCTCTATCAGTGGCTTACGGTAGGTAACGGTAACTTCTTTAAGCTGCTTGCTATCCGCCTGCATCACTAACACGACGCTGTCTTTTGGTAGTTGAAGCGTTACCTGCACAGGCTGATAACCCACCAGGCTTGCCGAAATAGTGTAAGTGCCTGCCTGAGGATAATTAAGATTGAAATTGCCCAGATCGGCAAAGGCCGAGGCTATTTGTTTGTCCGCTTTTTTTAATGTGATGGTAGCTGCATCAAGCGGATGACCGGTTTCATCTTTTACTTTACCCTGTAGTTTTAACTGCGCCTGCAAAAGTAGGGGGGCGCATATAAGGAGGAGTGCTAATATCTTTTTCATGTCGCAAACCTACCTCAAGGCCCGGTTAAGGCTCGTTAATCAATGTTAAACAAGGTTAAATCGTACATTGGGGCAGCTTACGCTGTTATATTATTCTCAACTTCGTATTATGAAATGGCTCTCAAATCGATATGCATACCCGCTGGTGGCCCTGGCTATACTGGCCAGCGTGGGGCTACAGGCAGCCTGGCTTACCCAATTGTTTAAGGCGCAAAGGGTGCAGGTTAAACGCGACCTTGACCAGGTGATCAGTAACGCAGCCCGCAAAAGCGATTATCTGAGCGTGGCTCATGGCCACGAAAAAAGTGAGAACTTTCGCAATTTTTTCCTCTCGCCCGAGTGGTTACAGATCAAGCAGGCTTTTACCCGGATGCGTGGCCGGCATTTTGGAGGGAGTTTTAGTTCAAATATTAAAGAAGATAGCACAATCCTCGTTATTGGCCTGCACATAGCTAACGATAAGCCCCGTTTTGGACACGGGCATATCATCCGTACCTATGATAAAGGAGAAACAAAGGAGAGTGTAGCGGCCGCCGATAAAGTAGACTTGCGCCGGATGGATAGCTTGATAAAAGTTGAGTGTGTAGAGGCTCAGTTAAATGTTGAACCTTATCACGTACTATACAATTACGAAACCGGGAAACCCGAATCGACAAGTGATTTTGAGCGCTCGCAACATGCAGATTATCGCAGCGAGGTGTATGGCTATAATCTCAACTTCTTTTTGCACACTTATCAATTGGTGGTGCAATCTGTTGATGGGATAGTTTTTTACAGGATGCGTTACTATTTATTATCGTCACTGTTGATGCTACTGTTAACAGGTGCCGCGTTTATATTTCTGTTCAGGGTGATTCGCAGCCAGCGTATGTACACGCAGGCCAGGATAGCTTTTACCGGTAATATGACACATGAACTGAAAACCCCGGTATCGGTTATTGAAGCCGCGCTCGATGCTGTGACCCGTTATAAACTTGCCCATGATCCGACCAAGCTTGAAAACTATATTGATATCAGCAAAAACGAACTCCACCGCTTAAACCTGATGATCGATAAGGTTTTGAACCTGGATCAACTCAACAACGGTGAGATCAAATTACGCCCCGAATTATATGATGTGCAGCAGGGGTTGGAAAGTGTGGTATCATCCATGCGGCTTCGCAATGAGCAAAAAGGGACAACCATTAATTACGTTCCCTCTGAAGAACCCTGCTTTGTAAATGGCGATCCGGTACACCTCACCAATGTGTTTTATAATTTAATAGATAATGCCTTAAAATACAGCGGCACAGGCGCGATGATCAACGTTACCTGTAATAGTGATGCCGAACATGTGCGCATAAGTTTTGAGGATAACGGGCCGGGGATTGAAAAGATTTACCGGGAGCGGGTATTTGAACGCTTTTTCCGCGTGCCCGAAAATCCGGATATTCATAATGTGAAAGGCTCGGGCCTTGGGTTGCATTATGTAAAACAAATGGTTGAGCAGCATGGCGGCAGCATCAAACTACGCAGCGAGCCAGGAAAAGGCAGTAACTTTATTATCCAACTACCCGCATACAATGAAGTATAAGGTTTTATATGCAGAAGATGAGCCAACGCTGGCGCAGATAATAGGCGATGGTTTAATAAATAGTGGCTACGATGTGCAGCTGGCCGCGGATGGGCAACAGGCACTGGAGATGTTTCAATCCAACCCGCCCGATATTTGCGTGCTCGATATCATGATGCCCTTAAAAGATGGCTATACCCTTGCTGAGGATATCCGAAAACTGAACAGCGGTATCCCCATCATTTTCCTGAGTGCCAAATCCATGCCCGAAGATGTGATTAAAGGTTTTAAAAGTGGCGGTAACGATTACCTGCGCAAACCTTTTAATATGGGTGAGTTGCTGGTGCGGATGGAAGCGTTACTTATTCGTTTAGGAACGCCGGTTGTACAGGATGCGCCATCAACAACACGGATTATTTTTGGCGAATGCGAATTGGATAGCGTAAGCCAGCAACTCATCACCTCGCATGGCACGCATACGCTATCCTATAAAGAAACCGCGCTGCTCGAATTACTCCTTCAACATCGTAATACATTGCTGCCAAGGCAGGTGCCGTTGATGAAAATTTGGGGCGACGATAATTTTTACAATGCCCGCAGCATGGATGTATTTATGTCGCACTTGCGCAAAATGCTTAAAGATGAGCCGAGCGTGCAGTTGATGAGTATCAGGGGGGCTGGGTATAAGTTGATTTATTGATATCGAACAGCCGTTAGATAGCGTCCTTAGTTTAAAAACCTGCCTGGTTGCACCAGAGGTACACAACTTCGACGTTCCGTACCTCTGGCACGGCTAATCAGATTGTATATTTTGCTACAAAGATGTTCTCCCTCTGGGAGATTGAGGAACTGAATTATAATACACCATAAGGGAAATGGATCATATAATTGCTAACCAGCATATCCCCCAATAAAATTATTAAGCGTTTGCCGGTAAACCTCACCTATAGGCAACTCGCGTTCATTAATGAAAACCGACGTTTTGGTTACAGCATCGATCTTTTCCCGGTTAACAATAAACGATTTATGAATCCTCATAAAATCGGCGGGCCATTTGCTTTCCAGTTGTTTGAAGCTTACCCTTGCAACCGCGGGTTTACGGTTGGTGGCAAAGTATATTTTAACGTAATCCTTTAATCCTTCTATATAAAGTACCTCATCAAAAGCGATCTTTAAAACGCTGTAGCCTACGTTTAGATAGGTATGCCTGGCTGCAGGAATATTAGCATTTGCAGTTTTTTGCAAGGCCTGTAACTCAAAAAGTTCTTTGGCCCGGTTACAGGCTTCTATAAACCTATCCAAGGGTACCGGTTTGGTAAGATAATCTACCACATGCAGGGCAAAGCCATCCATGGCGTACTCTTTATAAGCCGAAACTATGATCACCAATGGTTTTTTAACCAGCGTTTTGATAAACTGAAGCCCCGTAAGGCCGGGCATTTGTATATCGATAAATATCAGGTCGACATCGTGCTCTGCCAACGTCCTGGTGGCAGCGATACCGTCATCACAGGTATCTATCAGGTTAAGAAACGGGACTTTGCCAATATTATCGGCCAGTAAACTTAAAGCAAAGGGCTCATCATCAACAGCAATACAATTCATTGTGCTCCAAATTTTAGTAAAAGATTAACCTCAAAAAGGTTGTTATTATTTTTAATGGTTAACTGGTTCCGGTTTTCGTACAATACGTCAATCCGGCGGCGTACGTTGGCTATGCCTATACCCGATGAATTTAGCGGTTGCTCCTCAGGTTCGGGAGCAAACTTGTTAATCACGTTAAAATTTAAAAACTGGTCGTCGGTAAATAATTCTATCGTTATAAAAGGATCTTCAACCGCGCCGGTGCCGTGCTTAAACGCATTTTCAATAAAGGGGATCAGGAGCATTGGCTCAATAAGCTGACTGGTATGGCTGATATTGAAATTACTCTCAATTCTTACCTTTTTTCCAAACCGCTGTTTTTGCAGGGCTATGTAGTGGTTAAGATATTCTTCTTCCGTTTGGATGCTCACTTTTTCATCATCGGTATGATAAAGCATATACTTCATCAAGCCGGATAGTTTCATTACGGTAGGCTCCAGCTCGGTGCTGTTTAGCCGTACCATCGCCGCTATATTATTAAGGATATTAAATATAAAGTGAGGATTGATCTGCGACCTGAGAAAAGACAGTTCGGCCTTTAGTTTTTCATGTTCGGATTGGCGTAGTTTCTCCCTATACCTGATCAGGTCTTTAATGGTATAATAAGCCAGCCCCGAAGCTATGGTAAGGAAAAATGCAGGTAGTTTTGACCATATAGCACGCGGCAAACTATAGGGCACCTCGATCTCTAAATATAAATACACATAATAATGCACCATTAGGTACAGCACATAAATACCCAGTAACGCGAGTGTGTAATAGGAATACCTGCCGTCCATGAACAGTTTAGGGATGAGTATGATGGTATTGAAATAAAAAACCACTATCCAAAAAAAGTAGCCAACATAATCCAGCTTCATAAAATCGGTTATCACCTCGGCGTTGTAGATCTGTATCGGGGCTACGTGATAGGAGTGCATAATATAGGGCAAAAGCATCAGCACCAGCCAAACGCTTACATGCGCCAGGATGTTAAATTTTTTACCGTAAAAATTTAAACCTATAATGCGTTTATGTTCATCCATAACTAAATGATGGCTATAAAGGTTTATAAATATTGGTTAACACAATTAAGCATGAGGCAATGGCCTAATGCTTTTTACTTTGTTTTCTACGCCTTAAATTGAACGGTTTGTACCCGGTTTATAATTGGTTTTCTACCGTATCTAAGTTATTCAATCCGCTTGTTCCCCGTTTAAAATCCTGCTAAAACTTGTCGCATAATATGGCGTGTTCATCTCATCACAGCGGGTGATGGTCGCTTTCTCAAAATCGGTGCTCCTATAATCGTATTATTTGTGAACAATTATAACAAACCAATAGGCGGCGGGCTTCGCGATCATTTGGCAGGCCCTGTTGCATAGATAAACTATAAACATGAAGCATTGATGATGTTTCATGATCGGGATAAAGATTTCATAATGCCGGTGTTTTCATAACGCTGAACAGGTTGCCTGCAAACCCAATGTCAGCAGCAGTTTGAATGGCCTGCTATTTAAAGAACTTGAATGATTATAAGCATGATATCATTTGAGATTTAGTTGAGCAATATCACGTGAGAAATGGTATTGAGCTGCGTTCCGGGGTGAGATACGGAACGCAGTATTTTAACAGCAGGCAACCTTTACTCCCGCACGTTTAGTGCATTTAATAAACCCAAATATATAACCAACAAATCTCAAACGTATGTTCAAAAGTCTACTCCAAAAAGGGAGATTTCTGGGTGCGCTGCTATGCTGCCTGGTATCTTCGATGGTAGTTAACGCGCAGACAAAGTACAAAGGAACGGTTACCAGCAGTGATGATAAGCTGCCCGTAATTGGTGCCTCGGTGCGGGTAAAAGGCGGTACGGCCGGCGCAATTACCGACATTAATGGCCAGTTCTCCATCTCGGCCAGTCCCGGCAGCACATTAGTAGTATCGTACATTGGTTTTACCACCCGCGAAGTGCAGGTAGGTACCGATGCCAATTTAAAAATTGCCCTTACGCCCGGCAACAATACCCTGAACGAGGTGGTTGTTACCGGTTACGGCAGCCAGCGTAAAAAAGACCTGGTAGGTGCCGTTGCTGTGGTAGATATGGCGGCAGCTAACAGGCAGCCAACAGCATCTGTCGAGAACCAGTTGCAAGGGCAGGCCGCGGGTGTTACCGTTATATCGTCTGGTCAGCCGGGCGAAAATCCATCAGTGAAAATCCGCGGTGCCAACACCTTTGGTAATAACCAGCCGCTTTATGTAGTTGATGGTGTACCAACAACCAATGTAAGCGACATTAACCCTAACGATGTTGCCAGCATGCAGGTACTGAAAGATGCAAGCTCGGCATCTATTTACGGTGCGCGCGCGGCAAACGGTGTAATTGTTATCACCACCAAAAAGGGTAACGGTAAAGTAAATGTATCGTACGATGCCTATTACGGTACGCAGGTGCCTAAGGGCGGTAACGTTTTCGATCTGCTTAATCCAACCGAAATGATGAGCCTCCGTAACCTGGCCATTAAAAATACAGCCACGTTAAAAGGCCTGACGCCGGATTATACCAGCAATCTTTACGGACCTAATGGTAACGTACTGCCCGATTATATCAGTGCAGGCGGATCAGATCCATACGGCATCCACGATGGCGACCCGGCTGTAGATCCTGCTAAATACAATGTAAACCCATTTTATACTTCTGGTGATCCATCTGGCTTTTACCGCATTACCCGCTCAAATAAATCGGGAACGGATTGGTATCATGAGATCTTTAAATCGGCACCAATTCAAAGCCATAACATCGCTTTAAGTGGTAGTTCTGATCTGGCAACTTACCTGTTCTCGATGAACTACTTCGATCAAAAAGGTACGCTGATAGATACTTATGATAAGCGTTACACAGTAAGGGCCAATACAAGCTTTAACGTAACCAAACACATCAGGGTAGGCGAAAACTTGTCGTACTCGTTAACCGAAAATCCGCTGATCAATGAAAATGATGAAGGTTCGGGTATTGGTATGTCATTCCGTGAGCAGCCTATCATCCCGGTTTATGATATTAAGGGCAATTATGGCGGCGATAACACCGCTAACTTAGGTAACGCGGTTAACCCGGTTGCTGTACAGCAACGCACTGCCAACAACTATGGCGCTAATAACCGTTTGTTTGGTAACGTATTTGCCGAGGTTGATTTCCTGAAATACTTTACTTTACGCACCCAGTTTGGTGGTGAGTACTATTCAGATTATAACCACAACTTTACCTATCCGCAGTACGAAAATTCGGAAAATACTACTACAAACTCGTATGCCGAAAACTCGTACAACGGCTACAATTACACCTGGACAAATACTTTAACGTATCACCAAACATTTCATAAACACGATATTAAATTATTGGTAGGTACTGAGAATTATAAAAACAGGTACGAAACCTTAGGGGCAACCAATACCGGTTATTTTACTTTCGATAAAAACTATACTACCATATCAACCGGTACCGGTACGCCAACAGCTTACAGTACTATCGAGAGGGACAAGATCCAATCATTGATTGCCAGGTTGGATTATACTTTTAACGATGAGTTTTTGCTTAACGCAACTATCCGTCGCGATGGTTCATCAAGGTTTTCAACCTATCAGTATGGTTGGTTCCCGGCAGTGAGCGCGGGCTGGCGCATCTCGCACGAGAGCTTTATGAAAAACATAAGCTGGATAAACGACCTGAAGATAAGGGGTGGTTACGGCGAAATGGGTAACCAGATAAACGTTGACCCGGCCAATGCTTTCACAACCTTCGGTGCAAGCAAAACCAACTCGTATTATGATATCAACGGTACATCAACCAGTACCGTAGCGGGCTTTACCCAAACCAGGATAGGTAACCCTGATGCTAAATGGGAGCTTGATAAAAACCTGAACATCGGTTTTGATGGCTCGTTCTTTAACCAGAAATGGGATATCACTGCCGATTATTATAAAAAGATGATCACCGGCCTGTTGTTTAATCCTAACCTGCCAGGTACAGCAGGCTCGGCAACTGCACCGTACAGCAACGTTGGCGCTATGAACAACACCGGTTTGGATGTAGCTATTGGCACACACCAAACCATTGGTCACGATTGGAAATTGAATGCTTCCTTAACCTTTACCACTTATCATAACGTAATTAAGGCAGTTACCGTAGGTCAGCCATATTTTGATGAAAACTCAGGCCGTTTTAATGGTAGCTCTATCATTCGTAACCAGGTTGGTGGCCCGGTGGGAGGTTTCTTCGGATATAAAACTGTTGGTTTCTGGAACTCGCAGGCCGAAATTGATGCAGCCAACGCTAAAGCCGGTGGTACCTACCAAACTGATGCCGCCGTTGGCCGCTTTAAATATGCCGACGTAAATGGCGACGGCAAAATAGATGCCAGCGACAGGACTCTGTTAGGTAACCCTAACCCTAAATTTACAGGCGGTTTCAACCTCGATCTTACCTATAAAAACTTCGATCTGAATATGTTCTGGTACGGATCATACGGTAACAAGATCTGGAACGACGTGAAATGGTGGACTGATTTTTACGCCAACTTTGCCGGTGCAAAAAGCAGAACGGCGCTATATGATTCCTGGACTCCAGACCATACCGATGCTAAAGCGCCTATCCAGGAAATTGATGGCTCGTTCAGTACTAACACCGTACCTAACTCTTATTACGTAGAGAACGGATCATACCTGCGCCTTAAAAACATGCAAATTGGTTACAAATTTGAGCCAAACATGATCAAATCAATTGGTTTAAGCAGCCTGCGTGTTTACGTATCCGGAGCTAACTTAATTACCATCACCAAGTACACGGGCGTTGATCCGGAAATTGTGGGTGGCGGCACTACAAGCAATACAACCAGCAGCACCAATTTTGGCGTTGACAGGGGTAACTACTCGCCAAGCCGTACTTATTTATTAGGTGTACAAGTTAAATTTTAATTAAAACGTTATGAAAAATATTCAGCGCTTATCGGTTTGTGTATTGATCACGGCCGGTATAGTACAAAGTTCATGTAAAAAATCTTCTCTTGATCAGCCTGCGCTCGGCGCCTTAAGCACCGCCCAAATTACCAGTGCGGCAGGTGTGGATGGTTTGTTGGTTGGCGCGTATTCGGCTTTGGACGGCCAATCGGGTACTAACACGGCCTTTGGCGGCGGCTCGGCCTGGGAAACCTCGCCCGATAACTGGATCTACGGTAGTGTTGCCGGTGGCGACGCGCACAAAGGCAGTTCGGGTATTGATCAACCTGCCATTAATTCCATAGCCACCTTTACAGTTGATGCCAGCAACGGCTTTTTAAACAGCAAATGGAAAGCAGATTATGAAGGCATTACCCGCGCCAACAACGTACTTAAAACAGTAGGTGCGGTAAGCGGAATAACCGATGTAGATAAAGCCAATATTATTGGCCAGGCCAGGTTTTTACGTGGCCACTATTACTTCGATCTGAAGAAGATGTTTGGCAACGTACCTTATATCGACGAAACCACAACCAACTTTGTGCAGCCTAATACTGCCGATATCTGGCCAAAAATTATTGATGATTTTAAATTTGCCTACGCTAATCTGCCCGGCACGCAAACCCAGGTTGGGCGCGTTAACAAATGGGCTGCCGGTGCATACCTGGCCAAAACCTATCTGTACCAAAAAGATTATACCAATGCCGATAAAACTTTTACCGAAGTTATTACCGGTGGTACAAACTCGGCAGGGGTGGCTTATGGCTTAACCGATAATTACTTTGATAATTTTAACGCGGCAACCAAAAACAACAAGGAAACCGTGTTTGCAATTCAACAGGCCGCTAACGATGGCACCAATACCATCAGCGAAGCCAACAATGGCGATATGTTGAACTATCCATACAACAGCCCATTTGGCTGCTGCGGATTTTTTCAGCCTACCGAAGATCTGGCCAACTCCTTCCGTACCGATGCCAACGGCTTGCCTTACCTGGACGATTATAATAGCCACCCGGTAGTTAACGATCAGGGTATAGCCTCATCTGCCGCGTTTACGCTGGATGCCGGCAACCTCGATCCTCGTTTGGATTGGACAGTGGGCCGCCGTGGTATCCCATATTTAGATTGGGGAAACCATCCTGGTCAAAACTGGATCCGTGAGCAAAGTTCAGCCGGACCTTATTCGCCTAAAAAGAATGTTTATTTCCAGGCCAGCAAAGGTACTTATGCCGATAGCCATTCATGGGCACCGGGCAACGCCAATCAAATAAACGTGATCCGTTTTGCCGATGTATTGCTAATGGCCGCCGAAGCCAAAGCCCAGCTGGGTATCGGAGACCTTGGCCTCGCCTATGTAAACATGGTACGGGCAAGGGCCGCCAAACCTGCCGGATTTGTTTATACCTATAAAGACCCTACCGCACCTATGGGAGGCTATACCACCACACCGGCGGCTAAATACGTGATAAGCCCTTATCCGGCAGGTTATTTTACAGGTAAAGACCTGGCCTTAAAAGCTATTTACTTTGAGCGCAAGCTGGAGCTGGCAATGGAAGGCCACCGGTTTTTCGATATATCGCGCTGGGGTATAGCACAACAGGCATTAGCTGCTTATTTTGGTTACGATGGCAAAACCATATCTGATGTG
The DNA here is from genome assembly GCF_039839285.1 of Mucilaginibacter sp. CAU 1740. Taxonomy (NCBI): domain Bacteria; kingdom Pseudomonadati; phylum Bacteroidota; class Sphingobacteriia; order Sphingobacteriales; family Sphingobacteriaceae; genus Mucilaginibacter; species Mucilaginibacter sp. CAU 1740. Next base: position 164,070 of record NZ_JBDOQS010000002.1, read on the forward strand.
GTGGGTGCTCATTTTACAACCAATAAAAATGAAGTTTATCCAATACCACAAGCGCAGATAGACCTTGAATCGACAGGGAAAGCATCAGCGTTGAAGCAAAATCAAGGGTATTAATACCAAACCGATATGCACAAATCAGAGAGGCTGCCCGCAAGGGTGGCCTTTTTTATTTTGATTACTGCGGACGGCCTATCGCCTTACAATATTAGCAGGAACGGGCAAGGCAAGCCCTACTTTTACGGCATCCATACAGATGGAAGATTTAAAACGCTTAATACCCGGATTGTTAAAAAATAGCTCGTGCGTTAGCGCCTCGTACTCCTGCATGGTATAAACTATAATTACCAGCACAAAATCAACCTCACCGGTAACATAATAGCATTGCTGTACCTGTGGTGTGTTTTTGAACTTGTTTTTTGTTTCCCGGGTCAGCTCTACTTTATCAACCTCCATCTCTACATCCACAACAATGGTAATAGGCGAACCGATGTAGGCCGGATTAATAACAGAGATATCACGCTGGATAACCCCAATCTCGCGGAGGCGCATAATACGGCGTTGTACTGCCGGGGCTGATAGGCCGATAGTATGACCTATCTCCTTTTGCGATGTCATGTTGTTCACCTGTAGTATCTCCAGTATTTTATAATCCAATTGATCTAAACTCTCCATAACTGAATGTTTTACGCAATAAAATTGCAAATTATGCTATTATTCAAATAAAAAATGCAGTCCATGTAATTTATTTTTGCGTCAGAAGGAGAAAATAATAATGAAACACAACAATACTAAAGGAATAATAATGGCGCTGATGGCGGCCATGCTATGGGGAGTGTCCGGTACATGCGGACAGTTCCTGTTTCAGCAACGGGGGATAAGTGTTGAGTGGCTAATGTCGGCAAGGATGCTTGGGGCAGGTGGTCTGCTTTTGTTAATGGCATTTATCCAAAAGGATAAAGATATCTGGATGATATGGCAGGATAAGGTTAGCAGGAAGAAACTCCTTGTTTTCGGGATATTGGGGATGCTCACGGTGCAGTACAGCTATTTCGCGGCTATTAAATATTCAAACGCGGCTACCGCTACTATATTACAGTTTTCGGCTCCGGTACTTATCGCTTTGTATCTTGCGTTCAGGCATGCGCAACGGCTTAGCGCGTTCGAATACCTTGCCATTTTGATGGCGGTTACCGGTACGTTTTTGCTGGTTACCCATGGCAATATCCATACGTTAAATATTTCGCCGTTTGCCTTTATGCTGGGCATGGCATCAGCCATAAGTTTGGCTATTTACACGCTGCTGCCAGGCGAACTGCTTAAAAAGCACACCGCCCTAAGTGTAATAGGCTGGGGGCTGTTTATTGGCGGGGTGGCTATCTCCCTTGTAAAAGCCCCATGGCAATTTGATGGCGTATGGGATGGGTACACCATAGCCAACGTACTCTTTGTAGTGATATTTGGCACGCTGCTTCCATTTTACATGTACCTGAAAGCAGTACAGATCATCGGCGGACAAAAAGCAAGCCTCCTAACTTCGGCCGAACCACTATCGGCAACATTAATAGCTGTGGCCTGGCTGGGCATTTCGTTTAAAGCTATTGATTGGATAGGGGCGCTGTTTATAATCGCTACGGTGTTTATGCTATCTGCAAAAAAGGTTACGGAGCCGGCCTGATTGAGGCTATTCGCCCATTGCGAGTAAGTAAAAGCCGGGGCCTCTAAAGGAGGAACGGCATTCGCCCCTTTGTCATGCTGAGGTACGAAGCATCTTCTTCGCCCTGTATAGCGGCCAAGCTTGTTGAAGAAGATCCTTCGTACCTCAGGATGACAAACTATTAATGGGTAGTTACGAAGCAATCGCATGCTATACAGGGCGGCTATGCTTCCGTGCGGTTGCCACGCTGCGCTTGCAATGGTGGCATGTAAAAGCAGCTTCTCAGATTATTCCTCTTTGAAATTTCATAAATTTTTCGTATATTATAGTAAAAGAAGCCGGATGGTCCGGCTTTTTAAAACAATTTATATAAAATAAAAATTATGGAAACAACAGATGAAATCATCATTGTTGACCTTGAGGCTACATGCTGGGAAGGCGACGGTGAGTATCAAAAACAACGAAGCGAGATCATAGAGATCGGCGTTTGCAAATTGGATGTAGATACCGGCAGGATCATAGCCAGCGAAGGCATCTTGGTAAAACCCGTTTACTCGGAGATCAGCGCGTTTTGTACAAAGCTTACTACCATTACACCAAAAATGGTTGAAGAGCAAGGCGTATCACTAAAAGAAGCCTGCAGTATTTTAGAGGAACGCTACAACGCCAAAAAGCTAACCTGGGTCAGCTACGGCGCTTACGACAGGAGTATGCTGAAAGAGCAATGTGCTAAATTTGGCGTACGCTACCCCATGTCGGCGCACCACATCAATGTGAAAGTGCTTTTTGCCGAAGTGTATCAGCTATCCAAAGGCATAGGCATGGAACGTGCCCTACGCATGCTGAACCTGCCTTTGCAAGGCACACATCACCGCGGTGTTGATGATGCCCGGAACATCGCTAAGATCTTCTCCCGCCTGGTAGAAGCTTAAAGCTTTATTTTACGCTACGGCCGTTCTGGCTGAGGGCGTTTATTTAAACAGTATAAATTTTATCGTACTATTAACAATTCCTGATAACAGGGATAGTTAATCTTTTTGTAGTTATTTAGAGCACTATTGTTTTGTAACAATAAAGTTATATAGATAGGATTTGGGGTTCGAATTGTTTAAATTCCGTTTTTTACTTTTTATCTCCGCTGCTTTGAAAAAAAATGTAAAAACCAAGTTTTTCTTCTTCATCGATATTAAGTTAATCTATGTTCCGGCAATACTTTTAATCATCATCACGGCTTGTAAAAAGCCTTATAATCCTAAAGTGGTTTCGTCGCCCGATAAGTTTATTGTTGTTGAGGGGATTGTAAACAGCGGAGCGGATTCCACTTTTATAAAATTAAGCCGCACAGTGCCTGTAAATAATACCACAGTTTATAACCCGGAAACAGGCGCGTTGGTAACCGTTGAAGGAGAAGACAATACTACATACCCGCTTGCCAATAACGGCAATGGAATATATGTATCGGCAGGTTTGAACCTTAATGCGGCAAAAAAATACCGGTTGAGGATAACCACTGCTGATAATATAGTATATCTTTCAAATTTTGAGCAGGTGAAAGTAGCCCCGTCTATTGATAGCATTGGCTATGCCATAAAAAGTAACGGAGTGCAATTATACAGTAATGCCCATGATGCTACTAATGATACCCGTTATTACAGGTTTGAGTATGATGAGGACTGGAAATTTCATGCTGCGTACAATACCGGCCTGGAAGCCATTGGTAAAGATATTGTTAGCCGCGCCAAAAATATATACATGTGTTATACGAAAGATAAATCTACTAATATAACCATTGGGTCTACCGCGAAATTAGGGCAGGATGTTTTATATCAGCAGCCAATCGCTTTTATTCCCTCCAATTCTGAAAAAATCAGCGTCCGCTATTCCGTTTTGTTAAAGCAGTACGCGCTTACCAAAGAGGCTTACAGTTTTTGGGAACAGTTAAGGGCCAATACAGAACGCCTGGGCAGTATATTTGATCCTCAGCCATCACAGTCAATAGGCAATATTAAATGTATAACCGATCCCTCAAAAATAGCCATAGGTTATATAAGCATTGGTACCGTACAAACCAAAAGGGCGTATATTAACCGCACCGAGCTTCCGGCAGATTGGCGTGTAGATTATGGCTGCAATGTAGATACTGTTTTCTTTAAATATGGAATAGATCTTTTGTTCTTCCATCCGCCCTCAGTAAATCCTATAGATAAAGCCCTCAATAGTAATAATGTTTGGTTGGGGTATTTGTACTCGTCGATACCATGTACAGATTGCACTACCAGGGGGGCCTTGATGAAGCCTGCATTTTGGAAGGATGAATAGCAGGGAAAATGGTGATAGCGTTTTGGAATTCATTGATATCAAAAGCAGCTTTGATAGCTATCTGCAATTTATTATATTGCAGTTTAACCTTGCTTTACACAATATGATCTTATTCAAAGACAGGAAAACACTTTCAACTAAACTTCATTTTCACACTTTGAAAAAAAAATCGATCCCTCCTGATTTCACTTCTTTCGGCTTCACTATCAGCAACGTACTTGTATGGCTGGTAATAATATCAGGCTGCTTTGAAGCTGGATGTAAAAAGCCTTATACCCCGGCGATAATAAATAGTGATAATAGCTACCTGGTTGTTGAGGGCGTGATTAACAGTGGTAATGATTCTACCATCATCAGCCTGAGTAAAACCGTGAAAATTGCTGATACCGCGCGAGTTAATCCGGTAAATGGTTATACAGTTACGGTGGAGTCGGAAGGAGGCATGAGGTGTATAACCTTAAACCCTTAGCTTCGGGCAAGTATGCTACGGGGCCTATGGCGCTTAACGGCTCAAAAAAATACCGTTTACATGTAGTAGCTCCCGAAGGTAAAGAGTATGCAACCGATTATTTAGACGTAATGAACAATCCGCCTATAGATAGTATCTCGTTTGGAATTAAAGCAAGTTCTCTTGATTTATATGTCAGCACCCATGATCCTAACAATAGAATAAAATATTACCGCTGGGAATATGAGGAAGACTGGGAATTTCATGCTGAATCATTCATTCAATTTATTGTAGACGGCGACACGCTACGGAAGCGCAAGCCCGAAGAAGAAATTTTTTATTGTTTTGCTCACGACAGATCTTCACATATAGCGATAGGTACAACAGAAAAACTTAATCAGGCTGTAGTATTGAAATCACTTGTGGCTTCCATCCCTTCTACAGCCGAAAAAATTGGTACTAAGTATTCTATTTTGGTTAAACAATATGCGCTTGATAAGGGTGCCTATGATTTTTGGGACAACCTCAGAAAAAATACCGAAAAAATTGGAAGTATATTTGATGCTCAGCCATCAATACTAAAGGGCAATATTAAGTGTGTTAGCAATCCGGATGAGCCGGTTATAGGATATACAACCATTTCGAACACACAGGTAAAACGTTTTTTTATTGCCAAAGTGCAATTACCTACAGATTGGTACCCGGATTATCCTTACGCCTGCGGTATTTCAAAAGCCTTTTTTTCGGCTCCGGTAACCGGGCATAATGATGTGTTGAGTTTTCTTATTAATGGTAATGGCCAGTATTTACCAATAGAATATACCTTAGACGGTTATCTTTATACCACACCTCCATGCGGAGATTGCAGTGTGCGCGGAAAGCTTAAGGCGCCATCGTTTTGGCAATAAGGCGCGATCTGTTGCGTTGATGCAAATAGGGGAAATCATACTGTTCAATCGAACAAAAGGCAGGGTTATCCTGCTATAAAAAGCAAATCTTTTTGTGATATAACGCAAAAAAACCTCTTGTAGTCTGCCAAAAAAAATATACTTAAAAAAGCTGTTTTAAGCATAATTGCATGGATATATTTGACTTGTAAGTGCTGTTCACCTGCTGGTGAATAATTTTTAAGCACTCAAATTACAACCAATTAAAGTCAAAAAAACATAGGTAATTATGGCAACTAATATCGGCATTGGAGCAACAGTATTAGGGCTTCAGGATCTCGACAAAACGAAGCTGACTATAGCTGGCGGCAAAGGTGCAAATCTTGGCGAATTGTGCCGGATAGAAGGCATCCAGGTACCCGATGGTTTTTGCATAACTACCGGGGCATTTAAAAAAGTAATTGGCGGATCAGTTGTAGTAGGGGAGTTGCTTGATCGGTTGGCTGTTTTAGGGTTAGAGGATAGGAAGATGGTCAATCAATTGAGCAGCCAGATCCGTAAGCATATAGAAGATATTGTTATCCCTGGAGATATCGAAGAGGGGATCATTCATTTTCTTGATCAATTTACTGGAAACGCTGCTTTCGCCATACGTTCCAGCGCGACGGCCGAAGATCTGCCTACGGCTTCATTTGCCGGTCAGCAGGATACCTATCTGAATATCACTGGTCAGGCCGAAGTTTTGAAACATATTGTAAAATGCTGGGCATCGTTATTTACCGAACGCGCTGTTGTTTACCGCATCCAAAACGGATTTGATCATCGTAAAGTTCAGCTGGCTGTAGTTGTACAACAAATGGTGTTTCCTGAGGCTTCGGGTATTATGTTCACTGCCGATCCCGTTACCGGTAACAGGAAAATCGTATCCATTGATGCTGGTTTCGGCTTGTGTGAGGCTCTGGTATCGGGCGTGGTTAATGCCGATAATTACAAAGTTCTACAAGGGAAGATCATCGATAAAGAGATCTCTGCCAAAAAAGTAGCTTTTTACGCTTCGGGTAATGGTGGTACAACGGAGCAGGAAGTTGATCCAAAACTCCGGGAAAGCCAAACACTTACAAACGACCAGATTTTAGAGCTTGAAATCATAGGTCGAAAAATTGAATCGTATTTTGGCTCGCCGCAGGATATAGAATGGTGCCTGTCTGATGGCCGGTTTTACATTGTACAAAGCCGGCCCATCACTACTTTATATCCGGTACCCGAAAACAGCGACCCGGAAAACCACGTTTACATATCCGTAGGTCACCAACAAATGATGACCGATGCCATGAAACCATTAGGGTTATCCATATGGCAATTAATGGCCGGACGGCCCATGTACAAAGCCGGTGGACGCTTGTTTGTTGATGTATTTAAAGAGCTATCCTTTGCTACAGGCCGCGAACGGTTGTTAAATGCAATGGGCCAGCACGATCCGTTAATAGAAAACGCGCTTGTTACACTTGTAGATAGGGGCGATTTCATAAAGCCAATACAGCCGGAAGCCAGTAACCCCGTAATTCCGGTTCTTTCTGCAAATTCACAAACCGAAAATGATCCGGCAATAATTACCGAATTGATAGCGGATGCCGAAGCTTCGATAGCGGGACTAAAGCAAGATATACAAACGCGATCGGGTGTTGATCTGTTTGATTTTATTCTTCAGGATCTGCAACAAAGAAAACAGAGTTTATTGCTCCCTAAAAAAATGGCCGCTATTATGGCTGTGGTCAATGCTTCTACATGGATCAATAAAAATATGGAAGAATGGTTAGGCGAAAAAGGAGTTGCAGATAAACTTACCCAGTCGGTAGCTAATAATATTACTTCGGAAATGGGGCTGGCATTGCTGCATGTAGCTGATGTGGTCCGCCCTTATCCTGATGTGATCGCCTTTTTGCAGCAAGTAAAAAACGATAGCTTTCTGGATGAATTGCAAGGCCTTCAAAGGGGAAAACAAATCCGCGATGCCATCTACGGATACCTTAACAAGTATGGAATGCGTTGCGCCGGGGAAATTGATATCACCAAACCCCGCTGGAATGAGAATCCCGCTAAGCTTGTTCCGCTTATCCTCAGCAATATCAAAAACATAGAATCCGGAGCCGGTAGCCGGAAATTTGAAGAGGGGTTAACGGAAGCTTTGGAAAGGAAAAGGAATTTGCTGGATAAACTAAAACAACTACCCGATGGCGAACAAAAAGCAGCAGAAGCTGAGTGGATGATAAATCAGCTACGTGATTTTGCCGGTTACCGCGAGTATCCCAAGTACGAGATAGTTAACCGTCTTTGGGTTTATAAGCAAGCTTTATTAAAGGAAGCCAGTCAATTGATCAAGGCTGGCGTTATTACGCGGGTTGAAGATCTGCATTACCTAACTTTTGACGAATTTAGAGAAGCGGTACTTACCTGCAACGTTGATCATGAGCTTATAAACAAACGGAAGGAAGAACATCAGATCAATGAAAAACTCAATCCGCCAAGGGTTATTACTTCTGATGGGGAGATCATTACCGGTAGCTACAAACATGACAGGTTGCCTGCGAAGGCTATTGCCGGGCTTGCTGTATCTGCGGGTACTATTGAGGGGAGGGCACGGGTAATACTAAGTATGGAACAAGCCGATCTACAACACGGGGATATCCTGGTAACTGTATTTACTGATCCAAGCTGGACACCGCTGTTTGTATCCATAAAAGGCCTTGTAACCGAAGTAGGCGGATTAATGACACACGGCGCGGTAATAGCACGCGAATATGGTTTGCCGGGTGTTGTAGGGGTAGAGAATGCTACCAAACTGATACAGGATGGGCAACGGATAAGGGTGAATGGTACGGACGGGTATGTAGAGATCTTATAGATAAATTGATAAGATTATCCTAACATGACCGATCATCAAAATACATCGGCCTAAAATTCACGTACTTTGCGTTAGTAAATATATGGCTGCATTTTTCAAATTAGGATCGTTGTATGATAAGGTAGCTGCCGATGTGGTTTTACCCGCAAATGGAGCGGAGCATTTCAATATTATCAGGGTTGAAGATATCCATGTTGCCAAAGATAAGCCCATGCCCTACAGCAGGCGCGATTATTATAAAGTGAGCCTTGTAACCGGGCATAGCAAAATTTACTATGCCGATAGGCGTTTCGAAATATCGGGCACTACGTTGGTGTTTACCAACCCTATGATTCCCTACGTTTGGGAGCCGATAAGCGACTTGCAAACAGGTTACGTATGCATATTTACAGGGACGTTTTTTGCTGATCTCGTAAAATTGCAAAATTTCCCGGTTTATAGCTCGGCCGAAAACGCGATAATTACTTTAGGCGAACAGGATGCCGCGCTATTTGAACATCAGTTTAAAAAACTGGTAGCCGAACTTGAGGGTAACTACGCCTATAAGGATGATTTACTGCGTAGCTTATTAACAGGCTTAATTCACGAAGCACAAAAGCTACAACCTGCTTTTAGCAAACCAACCCTTGGCGCAACCGCTTACGAGCGCATAACCGTATTGTTTAATGAACTGCAGGAGCGGCAATACCCTGTTAATGCGCAAGGGCGGCTTATGCTTACCTCTGCATCTGCCTTTGCGGCCTGCCTAAATATCCATGTAAACCATCTTAATAAAGCATTGAAGGATGTTACAGGTAGTTCCACCTCGCAACTTATTAGCAACCGGATGCTGCAGGAAGCTAAAATGCTATTGAAAAACGATACCCAAACAGTAAGCGAGATAGCCTGGGCACTGGGTTTTGATGAGCCTAACCATTTCTCTGCTTTTTTTAAAAAGCAAACAGGCACAAGTCCAACACAATTCAGGGCTGGCTTAAACTGATTGATTATTGTAGATAATGGTTTGGTTTATGTATCCGGCGGCACATAATCGTGCCCGAACTTTGCTTGAAAAATTGAGCAGATATGTGGACAAAAGAAAATATTCCGGATCAAAGCGGTAAAATATCCATTGTTACCGGAGCTAATACCGGTATCGGTTTTGAAACAGCTTTGGCTTTAAGCCAGGCCGGTGCAACGGTGATCATTGCCGGGCGCGACAGTGGCCGTGTTAACGAAGCGGTATATAAAATAAACAATTTAGGAGGTAAGATAAGTGGAGAGATCCTGGATCTGGTCAGTATAGATGCCGTAAAGCGTTTTAGCGAAGAAATCAAGAATAAGTACGATCGTTTGGATTTGCTTATAAATAACGCCGGCGTAATGATCCCACCAGCGGGTACTACTGCCGATGGTTATGAACTACAATTCGGCATTAACTTTTTAGGGCATTTCGCCTTAACCGGGCATTTGTATCCTTTATTGAATATTACGCCGGGGGCAAGGGTGGTAACCGTTAGCAGTGGGGCACATAGGTTTGTTGACGGCGTTGATCTGGAAAATGTTAGGTTACAGAAAGGGTACGATGCTTACCGCGAGTACGCCGTTAGTAAGCTTGCCAATTTGCAGTTTGTTATTGAACTGCAGAAGCGGTTAAGCCAGATGGGTAGTGATCTGCTATCTGTAGGGGCTCACCCGGGTGTAACCGAAACAGAATTATCAAGGCATATGCCCCAAGCTGATTATAAAGCCGCTGTTGAACGTTTTAGTCACCTGATGCCTGCATGGCAAGGCGCGCTTCCATCTTTATATGCGGCAGTATCGCCGGATGTTAAGGGTGGGGGATACTACGGCCCGGATGGCGAAGGCGAATTGCATGGTTATCCCGCCCCCGCGAAAATTACTGAAGCTGTCGCCGACGAAAAATTAGGTAAAGAGCTTTGGAACTTTGCTGAAAACGCCACCGGACTAAGATATCCAATGTAATTTTACATCGTTTTACCTCCATTTGTAACACCTGTCGGTTGCGGTAGGTGTTTTTTGTTACAAAAATTTCTTGTATAAACATAGCGTTTCAACAAGGGTTTAATCCCGGTTTATTTAAACATTGGTTACAATAATCATCTGATAATTAATGTTTTTTGATGGTTGTTAGTCTGTATGTACATATCGTAAAAAGCGCATAAAAGTGGGCTGGCTATATCAAAAACATCGAAAATACATTGTAACAAAGTAGATAAAACGTTTTATTAATATTATTATTTTGTTAGCTTTACTGTCAGCGAAAGTTTAATTGTGGGTATTGGATAGTATTAAATTGGTAAAACGTTTTACTTTTTTGATATTTTAAGATAGATAAAGCTTTCGTTGTAACTAAACTTAACACTATGTCTATGAATTTACTTTTTAAACGCGGGTACTTGGGTTAATTTTTCTACGACCACATCTGCTGTTAAATCTTTCATTTTTCCGAATAGCAATTTCAATAGCAGTGTTTCGATAAATCGTATCGAAAATTTCAGGTCGTAACAGGTAATCATTTTTCGTTTTTGAAAATATTTTCCTTAATGGGAGGTATTGCTAAAAAAAAGCACGCAGAAAGCCGTGGTGGATTTTTATTGACCTGTTTTTTCGGGTTCAAGTTAAAAAAAACACACGAAAGGTTGTGGTGGATTTTTATTGCCCTGTTTTTCCGGATGCAATATTTCATATCGCCTTAATAATTAATAATATATATGTTTCAAATTTCTAAACAACAATCAAACCACCTATGAATGCTTTAAAACTAACCAGGCGGGCATTAGGAATGCTTTGCTTAGCCCTTGTTTTATGTTCGGGCTGTAAAAAGGAAAAGCAGCGGCATTATGACCTGCTGCCACCTGATCCGGAAGATGTAACCGCGCAAGGTGTGCTTTCAACAAACATCGAAAACACCGGTGGCCCATCGGCAACAGAAGGATCGATCAGGGTTACCGACGGCTTTGAGAGTACCAAGTTCCTGATCTTCAGTTATGATCCCAGCTTTTTCATCCAACTGAAATTTAAGGCGGCCCAGCACATTACCAGCTACACGCTTACTTCTGCCAATGATGCCCCCGAGCGTGACCCCAAAAACTGGACGCTTGCAGGCTCAAATGACGAAAAAGTTTGGAAGGACCTTGATACCCGTACCAATGAATCTTTTTCAGCACGCGGATTAACCAAAAACTACGAGTTCACAAATCCCGATACCTATACCTATTACAGGCTTAACATAACCGCTAACGGTGGAAGTACCCTGTTCCAGTTGGCCGAGTGGCGGGTAACCAATGTGCCATTGCAATAACCGGCGCTTAAATCAAATCAATAACATTTCTCAATCAGCAAATAAGAAATTATGTCAAAAAATCGACTCTTGAATTTTCTTTTCAAAAGCCTGAAGAGCAACAAGGTTGTGTATATATTAACGATATGCATGGCGCTTGTTATGAACCTGCAGGCGCAGGAAGGCCACCAGGCCATAACGGTTACAGGTACGGTTAAGGATGAATTTAACGTAACCCTGCCCGGTGTAAACGTACGTAACCTTAAAACTAAAATAACCTCGGTTACCAACGAAAAAGGCCGCTTCAGTATTTTGGCCAATCGTGGCGATTCTATCGCTGTAAGCTTTATTGGTTTCAGAACTTATACTGTAGCCGTTAAAGACGAAATTAATTTTAATATCACCCTTGTTGCTGCTCAAAACAGCCTTAATGAGGTTGCCATTGTAGGTTACGGCCAGCAAAAAAAGATCAGCGTGGTAGGAGCGCAATCAACCGTTAACCTTGAGGATATCAAACAACCTGTTGCTAATATCAGCGCGGCGTTGGCCGGTCGTATCAGCGGTGTGGTTGGTGTGCAACGTTCGGGCCTGCCTGGGCAAAACGGCGCCGACCTGTGGATCCGTGGTATCTCTACCTTCAACGCTCAAAACAACGCTTCTCCCCTTATCGTAATTGATGGTGTACAGGGAAGGAACATTGATAACCTGGATGCGGAAGATATCGCTTCATTCACCGTTTTAAAAGATGCTTCGGCTACAGCGGTTTATGGTGTGGCAGGCGCTAACGGCGTTATCATAGTAAACACCAAAAGGGGCGGGGCAGGTAAAGCAAACCTGATGTTCAACTATAACGAAGGTATAACCGCTTTTACCAAAAAGCCCGAACTAACTGATGGTGTAACGTACATGTTGCTGCGTAATGAGGCTCGTTTAGCCAGTGGCCAGGGTAAAGAATACAGCAACAACTACATCAACTCTACCATAAAAAACGAGGATCCTTATTTGTATCCTAACGTTAACTGGATGAAGGAGTTGTATAATAACACAGCCTACAACCGCAGGGCCAACTTCAGTGCGCGCGGCGGTAACGATAACTCAACCTACTACATTTCTGGTGCTTACTATGATGAGCAAAGTTTGTTGAAAACAGATCCTACGCAAAAATATGATGCCAGCACCAATTTTCAGCGTTATAACTTTACCTCAAACGTAACCACCAACTGGACAAGCACCACCAAGTTTGAGTTGGGTGTACAGGGTAATATTTCCAACACTAACTACCCTGCTGCAAACCTCGATCATCCTTACGAAAGCGTACAGGATATTTTTAACGCCGTAATGCAAACCAACCCGGTACTTTACCCCAAAATTTACCCGGGTAACTTTGTGCCCGGCGTAAGTAACCAGGGCGCACAGGAAAACCCATGGGATTTGGCTACTCAGCGTGGTTATACCAACCTGTTCACCAACCAGATCTATTCAAACGCTCGTCTTACACAGGATCTGAAAGCCCTTACACCCGGTTTATCAGTTTCTGCTTTGTACTCGTTCGACGTTAATAACCAGCATGGCATCAGCAGGTACCGTAACCGTAACCTGTACCTGGTAAACCGTGCCGATCCTTACGATGCAGACGGTAACATCAACCTTAGTCTCATCAAAAGTGATGGTTCTGATAACCTGAAATATCGTCGTTACAATGATGGTAACCGCCAGTTTTATATTGAGGGCTCGGTTAATTATGATCGTACTTTCAGCAAAGACCATCATATTACCGCTTTAGCACTGTTTAATCAGCGCGAAATAATACAGCAATTTGCAGATGATGTTACATCTTCATTGCCTTTCCGCAGCCAGGGTTTGGCAGGGCGTACCACTTATTCATACCGTGATAAGTATTTTGCCGAGGTTAACTTTGGTTACAACGGTTCTGAAAACTTTGCACCGGCTAAAAAATTCGGTTTCTTCCCATCGTTTGGTGTGGGATGGGTACTATCTAACGAGAAATTTTACGAGCCGATAAAAGATGTATTCGATTACTTCAAGATCCGTTACTCGGATGGTATTGTGGGCGATGGCGGCAATGGCGGTCGTAGGTTTGGTTACCTTACACTTGTTACTGCCGATGATGGTAACAATGGTTATACCTTTGGTTATGGTAACTCGCAACATGGCATAAATGGTACCTATATTACCAGCTATGGTACCGATGTACAGTGGGCGCGTTCGCACAAGCGCGATCTGGGTGTAGAGTTTTACGCTCTTAAATCGGCCTTATCAGTAACTGTTGATCTGTTTCATGAGCGCAGGAGCGGCGTGTTTTTACAAAGGGGATCATTACCGGCAATAGTAGGCTTAAACAGCAGCCCGTATGGTAACCTTGGTATTATTACCAATAAAGGTATTGATGCAACGGTGCAGCTTAATCCAACTAAAATAGGCGCGTTCACTTTAGATGTTCGCGGTACGTTTACCTACAACCGTGATAAGGTAATTGAGGATGATAGTCCCATCCCTCCATACGGGTACATGAATACCCGCGGTGTAAATTACCTGTCAACCTTTGGTTATGTGGCCGAAGGCCTTTTTAAAGATCAGCAGGAAATTGCCAATAGCGCTAACCAGTCTACCTATTTTGGTACTGTCCGCCCCGGCGATATCAAATATAAAGACCTTAACAACGATGGCAAGATAGACGAGAACGACCGTACCCGTATTGGTAACGGCGATGTGCCCACAACTACCTACGGTATTGGATTTAACCTGCAATACAAAGGGTTTTATATAGGCGCGTTTTTCCAGGGAGTTGCCGGTGCTGACAGGTTGCTTAACGGCGATGGTATCATTCCGTTCAATAACAGCACAGGCCCCGAGCGTAGTAACCTTTTTGCTATAGCCGAAGATCGTTGGACACCTGAAAACCCTAATCCTAACGCCTTTTACCCGCGTTTAGCTTATGGTAACAGCGCTAATAAAAACAACTCGGCAGCTTCAACCTGGTGGGTTAAAAGCATCGATTTTGTACGTTTAAAAACTGCCGACTTCGGTTACAACCTGCCTAAAGGCACCTTGAAAACCATCGGCTTAAAAAATGCCCGCATTTACCTGCAAGGCTTTAACCTGTTATACTGGAGCCCTTTCAAATTATGGGACCCCGAGCTTAACACAAGCAATGGTACGGCTTATCCAAACGTAAGAACATTTACCCTTGGCGCGCAAGCTAATTTTTAACACTAACAGCAAATAACAGCAATGAAAAAAATTACATATATAGGTTTGGGCCTGCTGATGTTAAGCATGGGCTCGTGCAAAAAATATCTTAGCCAGGTACCGGATGATGTTATTACGGTTGATAAGATCTTCGCTTCAAGAACCAACACCGAAAGCTTTTTGGCCAACGTTTACCACAGTTTGCCAAACGAACTGAGGCAGCGTTATACCGGGCAAGACGATTCGGGGCCGTGGACAGCATCATCTGATGAAGCTAAATACACCTGGGATTTTAACTACAGTAACAACATGAACACCAGCACCTGGAAAAAAACCGATGGGAGTGTTGAAACGTACTGGAACAACTATTACAAAGCCATCAGGAACGCCAGCTTCTTCATTCAAAATATTGACAGCGCAAACCCAATGGAATTAACAACCGATAACAAAAGAATATATAAAGCAGAAGCCCGTGGTTTAAGGGCTCTTTACTATTTCTTTTTGTTGCGCACGTACGGACCAGTACCGCTTATTGGCGATAAAGTGTTGGATATTAATGCACCGGTTTCTGACCTGCGTTTGCCCCGCGCTACTTTTGATCAGGGCATTGATTACGTAGTATCTGAACTTGATGCCGTTTATCAGGATGTTCCGGCAACTACAACTGCCCGCGAGCAGGGACGTATTACCAAAGGTATTTGCAAAGCTTACAAAGCCGAGGCATTATTGCTAAAGGCAAGCCCCTTGTTTAATGGTAATACCGATTTTGCTTCGCTAAAAAATAACGATGGCACCAATCTCATTAGCCAAAGCTTTGATGTAACCAAATGGGCTACGGCGGCTGCAGCAGCGAAGGCGTTTTTGGATGAATTTGTTCCCGGTACTTATAACCTGTACACCGTATCTGATCCGGATCCGTTTATGGCAGCCTATGAATCATGCCGTGATGTGGTGACCACCGATTGGAACAAGGAATGGATATTTGCGCGTTCGGTTAGTGTAAATTACACCCAGTACGATCGTACACCTAAACATGTTGGCGCGCCTTATAATGACCAAGGCTATCAGGGTGCAGGCTCATTGGGAGCTACCCAAACTATGGTTGATGCCTATGCTATGGCAAACGGCCTTGATATAACTGATCCGAAATCGGGTTATGTTGCAACCGGCTTTACTGATTTTCAGGCTCCGTTTGATTTTAAGTTGAGAACTACTTTCAATGCCTGGGTAAACCGCGAGCCGCGTTTTTATGTTGGTATCACCTATAATAACAGCCTTTGGTTAAACCAGCTGAATGGCAGCGAAATAGTAACCAATTTCTTTTATAATGGCAACTCCGGAAGGTCTCAAAGTACGTCCGACGTATCACCAACCGGTTACTGCGTACGCAAAAACGTGGTTCTTGACGGCGGCGACCGTGGTGCTTTGTTGTTACGTTTAGCCAATATTTATCTTGACTATGCCGAAGCTTTGAATGAATCAGCACCAGGCAGCGCGGATATCTTAAAGTATGTTAACCTTATCCGTGCCCGTGCAGGTGTACCGCAATACGGAACAGGAACTGGCTCTTTACCGGTTCCGGCCAATCAGGTTGCTATGCGTTTAGCAATTCAAAAAGAACGCAGGGTAGAACTTGCCTTCGAGAATGTACGCTACTTTGATACCCGCAGGTGGAAAATGGCCGAAAATACTGATGGCGGCGCGTTTTACGGTATGGATATGAGCAAAAGCGATAATACCTTTTACAATAAAACCCTGTTAGAAACCAGGGTGTTTAGAAAAGAGCGCGATTATCTTTTCCCAATACCATATAACGAGGTATTGAAAAATAACAATATGGTTCAAAACCCAGGTTGGTAATACGGCTTGAACTTTGTATCAACAAGTGTTTTACATTTAATTTAAACCCAAACGCCCCGTATATTCGGGGCGTTTTAAATACTATCTTATGAAAAAAATCTGCTTTTTACTTAGTGTGATAGGCGTGGCGGTTGTTGCCTGTAGTAAAAAAACAAGCCCCACAGTTGTAAAACAACCATCTGTTAATGTAGATCCATCTGCACCCGATGCCACCTGGAAAGAACATTGGTTTGAGCACGTTCAAAACCTTAGCCGTGTTTATTATGATACCAGCGTTGTGGTTTATTACGATGCTGATGTAAAACCATCAGTTACCTGGCCTAAAACCTACATGGCGCAGGCCTGGAACTATACTAAAAAAACTTACGGCAGCTTTGGCAGCGATTCGCGCCTGTATGCCATTTATCATGCAGGTAAATACGGCGGCGGTCACCCGTCAACCTATATGGATGCCAGTCACGATTATCATAACGTAACCGATTGCGGTTCGGACGATCCTAATGCCTGGACATCGGGCGTGGGTAATGATATCGACCTTTCAACCCATGAGATAGGCCACATCGTTGAAGGCGCGTCAAAAGGGGTGCATGGTTCGCCGGCGTTTGCTATCTGGCACGATAGTAAATGGATGGAGATCTATCAGTATGATGTTTACCTGGGGCTTGGCCGCAATGATGATGCTGTGCGCTGGAGCAACATGAAGGTGAACACCATCGATGATTTCCCACGTCAGGGTACACATTGGTACAGGGATTGGTTTTACCCTATCTATACAGACCATGGCAAAACCAAAGCGCTGAATAATTTTTTTATTTTGCTGGCTAAATACTTCCCTAAGCAAACTTTTAATAACGGAAAACAAAACTACCCCGAATATTCGAGGGATTTAAATATGGGCGAGTTTGTGCATTTTTGGAGCGGTGCTGCCGGTGCTGACTTAAAACAACTGGCGCTTACGGCCTTTGGGGATAAAGACGAAAAAGGTAACGACTGGACAGTTCAGCTTGAAAAAGCCAAAACCGATTTTCCGGACGTGAAATATTAATAATTAAAATATGATAAGGAAGCAAATACTATCGGTAGCGCTGTTATGCGTTACCGGTTTCTGTTTCGGGCAGAAAAAAGACAAGGATAAAGAGAAAGAAGAATACCGCTTAAACTTGCCCGCCGATAGCGCCGCGTTGGATGCCAAAGCCAAAGAAAAGCTTACCAAAGCTTTTTATAATATCTACCCCGATTTTGCAAGGGCAAACAGCTATCACACCAAAAAACATTTGGAGGTTACTTTTGCCGATAGCCCTACTATTACAGCCGAAGATGGTAAAATGCAGATCAGCTCAGCCCTCATCAGCGACTTATCTGAAAAGAAGCTGGAGAAAGCGATGGAAGTGGCGCTGGCGAAAAATTGGGTATCTGCAGATACTATTAAGAAGTACGGTTACCAGTTGGTTTTTATCAATAAAAACCAGCGTATCGATCCGGCTGTTCAGCAAAGCCTTGTTGATACTTACTTTGAGATCTACCCGGTGCTGATCAAAACTTTCAATAAAAACACAACCAAAAGCGTGGTGTTTGTAACCGATACCGCTTACGGCGGCGTAGCCGAAGCCAGTGGTAATCGTATTTTATTCAGCACTAAATACCTTAAAGCCCATCCAACCGATATTGATGTGGTAACGCACGAAACTATGCACCTGGTGCAGGGCTATGGTTACAGTGCCGGTCCGGTTTGGTTAACTGAGGGTATTGCGGATTATGTACGCTACAAATTCGGCGTTGATAATGTTGGTTCGAAATGGTACCTGCCGGCATTTAAAAAGGAGCAGAGCTATAAAAACAGCTACCGCATTACCGCCCGCTTTTTTGTTTGGTTGGAGAAAAATGTAAAACCAGGTTTAATAGCCGATCTGGATAAGCAGCTGCGCGCGCATCAATACACCGATCAATCGTGGGTAACACTTACCGGCAAAGATCTTGATGCCCTTTGGGAGGCTTACAGTCAAAATCCCGTTGTGGAACTGACTTATAGTGACAAGACGAAGGGTAAGAAGGGCTAATTTAATTAGCCCTGAAAACTTAATGTCATTGCGAGGTACGAAGCAATCGCACGTAAGCAGGTCCGCCCTGTACTGTTCGCGATTGCTTCGTACCTCGCAATGACGTTTTTTATTTGTATTACTATTTTAACAAAACCTAATACCTCATTTACACCTCTTCCTAAGCTCCCAATTTTTCTCTCTAAAAATCAATAAAAAATTAAGTGTTAATTTCACAATCATAATTTTTTATCTACCTTAACCCTCGATTTTAAACCGGATAAACAAGATTATGAAGAAATTGATACTGCTGCTTAGCCTTGCCGCAGGCACGGCTACCGCCCAGGTTAAAGACTATCCTATAAAACCTGTACCCTTTACCGATGTAAAACTGAACGACCATTTTTGGCTCCCACGCGTTGAAACCAACCGCACGGTTACTATTCCGGCGTCGTTTGCCCGGTGCGAAAATACCGGTAGGGTTAAAAACTTCGAAATGGCTGCCGCGCATAGCGGTAAGTTTTGCACTAAATACCCTTTTGATGATACTGATATTTATAAAACCATCGAGGGGGCATCGTATTCCATGGCCGTACACCCCGACGCTAAGCTGGATAAGTATGTAGATTCGTTAGTTGCTGTAGTAGGCAAAGCCCAGGAACCGGATGGTTACCTGTATACCGCCCGCACTATTGATCCGCTGCACCCGCATGAATGGTCGGGCAGCCAGCGTTGGGTTAAAGAGAACGAGTTGAGCCATGAGTTATATAACTCGGGCCATTTGTTTGAGGCTGCAAGCGCGCATTACCTGGCTACAGGTAAACGCAACTTTTTAAACATCGCCCTAAAAAACGCCGACCTGCTGGTTAAAACTTTTGGTGATGGCAAGTTGCACGTAGCGCCAGGCCATGAAATTGTTGAGATGGGCTTGGTACGCCTGTACCGCATAACCGGTAAAGCAGATTATTTAACCCTCGCCAAATTCTTTATCGATGAGCGCGGTAAACGCCAGTACGACAAAACCAATAAAGACGAATGGAAAAACGGCATGTACTGGCAGGATGACCTACCGGTTACCGAGCAGGAGACACCCGAAGGTCATGCTGTACGCGCCGTGTACCTGTACTCGGGAATAGCCGACGTTGCTGCCTTAACCGGTGATAAACAATATATCGAAGCTATCGACAAGATCTGGAACCGCATGGTAAGCAAAAAGATCTACGTGCAGGGTGGGATAGGAGCCATCCCTGATGGCGAGAAGTTTGGCGGCGATTACGAACTGCCTAATTCTACTGCCTATAACGAAACCTGTGCCGCTATTGGCAACGTGTACTGGAACCAGCGCATGTTTTTATTACATGGCGATTCAAAATATATCGACCTATTAGAGAAGATACTTTACAACGGGTTGATCTCGGGCGTAGGGCTTGATGGTAAATCATTCTTCTACACCAATGCCATGCAGGTTACCGATGGTTTTACGCATTCATCTTTAGAACCCGGCCGTTCGGGATGGTTTGAGTGTTCGTGCTGCCCTACCAATATGGTGAGGTTCCTGTCGTCGTTGCCGGGATATATTTACGCGCAGAAAGATGATAATATTTATGTTAACCTGTTCATCGGCGGCTCGGCCAGTTTAAAATATGATAATACTAAGGTTAACCTTACCCAAACCAATAATTATCCATGGAATGGTTTGTTATCGCTTAATGTATCTCCAGATGCACCTAAGCGCTTTAATATGCTGGTAAGGATACCGGGCTGGGCACGTGCCGAGGCCATCCCTTCAAAACTTTACACGTTCCGTAATAAGCAGGTACAACCTGTAACTATTAAAGTAAACGGAGTAGCAGTAAAATATCAGCTTAAAAATGGATACGCGGTACTAAACCGCGTTTGGAAAAAAGGCGACCAGATCCAGGTGAACCTGCCCATGGAAGTTAAAGAAGTTGTAGCCGATAAAAACCTGAAGGTTGACAGCAACCGCCTGGCCCTGCAACGTGGCCCCATCATGTACTGTGGCGAATGGAAAGACAACAACGGCAAGGTGAGCGATATAGTGATCCCTTACAACACCAAATTTAAGCCAATTTTCAAGAAAGATCTGTTGAACGGTGTGATGACCTTAAATGCCGAAGTAATGCGTAAGGATAGCCTGCGCAATAACCTGAAAAAGGCAAGTTTTACTGCTATCCCATATTACTCATGGGCTAACCGTGGTAAAGGCGAAATGACGGTATGGTTTCCGAGCAATTTGATGGACAAGGAGTTTGCAGCGAAGTAAGCCGAGGAAGCGCGACACTCTAAATCATGTCATTGCGAGGTACGAAGCAATCGCGAACTATACAGGGCGAACCTGCGTGCGATTGCTTCGTACCTCGCAATGACATGATGGAGTGTATAGCGGATAGTTTGAAAAACTTTTACAACGGCAATCTAAACCAAAACGTACTTCCTTCACCTTCCTGGCTGATAACGCCAATACTACCGCCATGCCTGCCAATAATTTCTTCGCAGATATACAACCCAAGCCCTAAGCCCGAACCCTGGTGACCGGATTGATCTACCCGGTAATATCTGTCAAATAAATGCGCCTGTTTCTCAAGCGGGATGCCGGGTCCGTGGTCGGTAACAGATAGGGTTACAAAATCACTGTCTGTGGTAATATCAACCTCAATGGTTTCGGATGATGGGGCGTATTTAACGGCGTTGTTTAAAAAGTTGGTGATCACCTGGTCGATGCGATGTTCATCGGCAAAAATCTGTAACTCCAGCTCGCCGGTAATAATGATGCGGTGTTTAGCCGTGATGCTGATGGGATTAGCCACAGCGTTAACCAATTGCGAAAGGATAAAATTGCTTTTGTTAAGGCGGATGTCTGATTGTTGCAACCGGCTTACGTTCAGCAGATCCTCTACCAATACACTCACCCTTTCCACACTTTTGCGCGATTGCATGATGAGCTTTGGGATCATCGCGTTTTGTTCGGGTTTATCCTTTATCCTATCCATCAGTTGCAGCGAGGCTTTTAAGCTGGTAATAGGCGTTTTAAGCTCGTGGCTGGCTATGCTGATAAAATCGTCTTTTTGTTGTTGCAGTTCTTTATAGGCGGTAATATCAAGCACGGTGCCCAATATGCGTTCGGCTTTGTTGTTATCATTATAAAGCACTTTTCCCTGTGCCCTTATCCAGTGAGCACCATTGTTTTCGGGCGATAATCTTGCTTCGTAAAACAGGTGCCCGGTGCGGAGGGCTTCAGTATGAGCAGTGGCCCGGATCTGCCTGTCGTCAGGGTGAATAAGCGTTTCAATCGAATCCTGGTTTGGAACTGTTTCCAGGTCAAATATTTCATTGAATTTGCCAGCCACAACAGCTGCGCCCGTTTCAAGGTCGATATCAAATATGCCAATGCCCGCGGCATCTACAGCTAACCTGCTCCGTTGCTCAGCTTCTTCTATTTTTTTGCGGGCTATTACCATATCGGTAACTTCAATGGCAATTACCAAAATGGCGGTCACCTTCTCGTCGTGCCCATAAATGGGGTCATAAACAAAATTAATAAATACGTCCTCGTCCGTACCTTCGCGGGTAAGGGTCACGCGGTGCTCACGGGCATTAAAGGCTATGCCCGTTTCAATTACGCCGTTCATCACAGGGGCATAGGTTTGCGCAGCTTCCGGTACTATCTCCCAAATAGTATGGTTTTCAAAAAGCTCGCGAGGCCTGCCAACCAGTTGCAGATAGGCATCGTTCACCTCCTGTACCATCAAATCGTCGGCATTTATCAGGCAAATGCCAACCGGGGCTTGTTTAATTAATTGCCTGAAACGCGTTTCACTTGCTTTAAGATCATTATTTATGTTTTGCAGAAATTCTTCCGATAGCCTTAGTTCCTCGGTAATGGCTTGTAATTCTTCATTTATCGCGGCCAGTTCTTCGTTGCTCGCCCGCACTTCTTCGTTTGATGCGGTCAACTCCTCGTTGGTAGCGGTAAGCTCTTCAATTAGGCGTTGTTCCCTGAAACGGCTATGGTAACGTTCGGTTACATCGGTTGCGCTATGCAGTATGGCATAGGTTTTTCCGCTGGCGTCTTTAATAGGACGATATTCAAAATCAAAATAAAATGTCTGCAGCTCGCCGTCAACTATCAAATTGGCAGGGGTATCTGTGCCGGAAAATGTTACGCCTTCGTTCCATACCTGCTTAAACATATCAATAAAAGGCTGCCCTTTAAGCTCGGGCAGGGCATCTTCTAACGATTTGCCTATCACGCTTCGGTCTTTACCCCAAACGTTTATCATGGCATCATTGGCTGCCTGGATCACGGCATCTTCAGATACATGTACGGCCATTGGTTGATGTCCCATGCATAGTACATCAATCAGTTGCTTATCGGTTAACAGGTGGGCAGAGTTATCCATGGTAATTATTCAGGGGCAGTGCGAAAAATAGTTGCGCAATGTATTAAATATTACAATATAACAGGTGTTTTGTTTAGGGAGATTAAACTGATTTTAGTTTTGGGGATACAAGTGTATTTGGGCAACGATTTTAAGCACGCAAAGGCGCTAAGCCGCAACTGCTTTTATGGATAGACGTGTTAGTTGCATGGCGGTTTTTTAAGCACGCAAAGATGCTAAGGCGCTAAGCTTTTTTGTATTTATTTATGTTTAAGTTGATTAGTTTCCCTTTTCAAGTGCCGCTTCCCTTGCTTCTTCCACTTCTTCTTTCTCCATCCTTATTTTAAGATACTTGCGAACAGGAATATCCAGCCATATCATCACTGCATAAGCCAACGCTATCAACAATGGAACGCTTAGTAAAATAACTATGGTCATTTGGTTTAATGAAGGCTTTTTTAGCTCAGCCCAACTCATAAAAAGCCAGATGAAAGGGTAGTGGATCATGTACAGCGGGTAGGAGATCTCGCCCGAAAATTTACACAATTTGGTTAATGCTGGTTTTAAGATCGCGCCTGCACCCAGGGCTACCAATAACGGGAAAAGTATAATGGCCGAAGCGCAATCAACATATGGATTAGTTTTTTCGGCAAAGGGGATCATGAACACGAGTAGCAAGAGTGCGCTGATACCCAGGAAACCAAGCTTTGATTTAATGACCCAGCCCGAGCGGTAAACTAAAATTCCGGCCGTGAACGAAAAGAAAACCCTGAAACCACCGCCTGCTACACTATCGCCACCCCAGCCTACGCCAAGATAACCCGACCGGTTGGCCTCAAAACAAAGCAGTACGGCAGCAATTAAGGTTAATACCCAAAGCATCTTGTAACTAATCTTGACTAATACCAGCGCATAAAATACGTTGGCAATGTACTCCCAAAACAACGACCATGTAGGCGGGTTAAGGTGAAAAAGGTTGAAATACCGCTCATGCACCAGCGGATACGGGATCATGAGGCACGACGCCACAAACATGCCGAAAGTTTTGGTTGCATAGGTATCGTACAGATCGTTAAATGGGTCGAACACGAAAGCGATAAGCCCTATAACCGAGCCGATAATTACAAGCGGGTGCAGGCGGATAAGCCTCAGTTTAATAAAACGCCAAACGCCTATGTTCCCCAATCGCTCGTCATATGCATAGGCAATTACAAAGCCCGAGAGGCAAAAAAAGAAATCGACTGCCAGGTAGGAGTGCGCAATAAAGCTTTTATGATAGTCGGGCACGGCAATTTCCATAAAATGAAAAATAACCACGGCTATGGCCGCCACGCCCCTCAAACCATCTAAAATTTGGAAATGCTGCCTTGATTGCAGCGCCGCCGACGAAACATTACTTTGTTGCATATGCTATAATTGGTTGCTGTACTTAATGTGTTTTGATGACACTAAGCAATGCACCAAAGATGACGGTTTTGATTTTTAACGGGTAGTTAAAACGTCTCAATCTTTCGAGATTTTGTTTCAAATGTTGGAGCACATAAATAGATTTTAAAAATTCCCTCCTTGGGGAGGGGCGCATGGGAAAGTGAAGTGGTAGGGAGGGGTTTATACGCTGTGTAACGAATATGCACGGTGGCGAAACCCCTCCCTACACCCTCCCAAGGGAGGGAATCGCACATGGTCCATGCTTTTTACATTTTCTCACCTCGATAAGTATTCACCTTAACTCTCCCCGCACTCGCCAAAAACAATTCATCCAGCGGCTTGCCCGAAATTTGCTGCGTTAAATTTTCAGTTGGGCCGAAGCCTATCGATATGGCATTGCCTTGAGTTAGTTGTTTAAAAACTGAATCACAAAACTCGTCCAACGGCGCGCCATGAGCATTCCCGGCTCCTGCCAATGAGGTTTGAACTGCCGGAGGTATCAACTCAATCACCCTGCATGCGGTATCAGCAAGCGCGTGGCGTAAGGTAATGGTGTAGCTATGTAAAGCCGCTTTACAGGCACTATAAACCGGCGCGAATACCTGCGGGATATACGCCCCGCCCGATGTTACATTAACTATCGTCCCCGGTTTGTCCGAGTTCAATATCAATGGGATAAGCAGGTGGTTTAAATGCACAGGGGCCGAAAGTAAAGTATCGATCTCTGCCTGGCGTTCGGGCCATAGGGCGTCATCATCGGCAAGAGAAATTCTCCGTTGGATGCCCGCGTTGTTGATGAGGATGTTTAGAGACGAAAAGTTGTTTTGGATATGTAACGCAAGTAATTCGCGCTGTGCCGGGTCACTTATATCGTTAACATAAGTATGTAATCCGGGCATCTCATCCGCCGCTTGTTTTAATTTACTTTCATCGCGACCGGTGATGATCACCGTGCTACCGGCTTCAATAAAACGTTTGGCAAGGCCTTTGCCAATGCCATCGCTGCCGCCGGTTATGAGTAGGGTTGCTATTTTTAAGTCCATCTGTTTGCTGTTACTGTAAAGCAAACCTACCAGCTATGCAGCTTATAAAATGGACATGATTTAAGTATTTGCTTTACGCTTTCATAGCTAAACCTGCGCGGTATTGTTTAGGTGTTGTACCGGCAAGGCGTTTAAACCATTTGGTAAACTGCGAAGGATCAAACGTGAGGGTGAAAGCGATATCGCGGATAGTAAGGGAAGGATCGGCCAGTAGTTGTTTAGCTGTTTCGATAATTTTTGTTTGATAGATGCCGCATGCTGATGTGCCGCTAACCTCTTTAATAGTGTTGCTTAAATGGGTAGGGTGGATGTGCATTAACTCGGCGAAATTCTCTATTTCTTGCATATCTGTGGCACGATGGTGGATGAGATCGGCAAGGTGTTCATCTATGAGTTGGATGAATTGGGAGAGGATTTGGTGGGGGCGGGTGTTTTTCATCCTGAAAGTTGCAGATGTAGTTATCAAAGTTAGTTAAAATATAAACTAACGGTTTAACAGCAAGGATCATATGATCGTATAACTCCATTAAGTTTCGCAAAACCTTTAGCTATAACCCCTGTTATACCATACATGACCAAAAAACACAGTACCATCCCCTTCGAACCCGAAGAGTTTCCCATAACTCCGGAAAATCCGGAGATTAGGCAACCTACTGATCCCGGAGAGCCGGAGATACCTGAAGAAGCGCCCGATAACCTTCCGAACGATGTTCCGGATGAGCGTCCGCCGGCACCTGGGGTTAACCCGGATGAGTTTGAAAAATAAAGAGCTGGCAACAAACTATCTCCGCGCAACAACGAGGTATCTGCGTTTAAAATATGGGTTGCAGACCATGTTTTATAGCGCGGTTTCGGCCGGAGATAGTTATTTTGCATCATGAAAATTGCTACATATAACGTAAACAGTATAAATGCCCGCATGCCGGTGCTGCTGCGCTGGCTGGAAGAAACCCAACCCGATGTAGCCTGCCTGCAGGAACTGAAAGCCCCACAAGAGAATTTTCCCGAACAAGCCCTGCTCGATGCCGGTTACAACGCTATATGGCATGGCCAAAAAAGCTGGAATGGCGTTGCCATACTCACCCGCAACCGCAGCATCAGCGAAGTGCGCCATGCCCTCCCCGGCGATGAGGAAGATAGCCAAAGCCGCTACATTGAAGCCATTGTTGATGGCGTTACTATAGCCTGTCTGTACCTGCCCAACGGCAACCCGGCGCCCGGGCCGAAGTTCGATTATAAGCTGGCCTGGCTCGACCGCTTTAAAGCCCACGCTGCCGAACTACTGGCGACTGGTAACCCCGTAATTTTAACCGGCGACTACAACATCATCCCCACCGAAACCGACGTGTACAAACCCGAACGTTGGGTTGACGACGCCCTTTTTCGCCCCGAAACCCGCGAGGCCTTTCAGCAATTGCTTGCCCAGGGCTGGACAGACGCCATCCGCCATCTGCACCCAACCGAAACCATCTATACCTTTTGGGATTATTTCCGCAACGCCTATGGTCGTGATGCCGGTTTGCGGATAGATCATTTTCTGCTCAGCCCCGATCTGGTGGCTAAGTTGGAAGCCGCAGGTGTTGATAAAAATGTACGTGGCTGGGAAAAATCAAGCGATCATGGTCCGGTTTGGATCAAGTTGAAGGATTGAAGTTAACATAATATCAAGAATGTCTTTTCGATAGAGCAAGGGAGGAAAGTGTAGTGGAGCGAAAGAGAAATCTTGTAAGCCACGAAAAGCCACCAATGCATGTTCCGGGGCTTGGCGTATAAGATTTCTCCTCACACGCCTCGGCAACCCATCGCTGTTCGTCGAAATGACAACATGTTATAAAAGAAACAGCCCGATGTACATTACACATCGGGCTGTTTTTATTCTGTAGATATTTGCGCTTATTTAGGCATCAATACGGTGTTCACCACATGTATCACGCCGTTTTTCTGGAAAACATCGGCAATGGTGATCCATGATTTGCCGCCTTTTTCATCAACAAGGTATAGCTTTTTGCCGTCTTGCATTACCCAGATGGTGCCGCCGCTTACGGTTTTCAGTTCGGCTTTGCCCATACCTGCTTTTACTTTTGCCATTAAGTCGGCTGCGCTTAGTTTACTGGCTACTACGTGGTAGGTAAGTATTTTGGTAAGTGTAGCTTTGTTTTCGGGCTTTAGCAGGGTTGGTACGGTTTCTTTAGGCAGTTTATCAAAAGCCTCATTGGTTGGGGCAAATACGGTGAAAGGGCCATCGCCTTTAAGGGTTTCAACCAGTCCGGCAGCTTTAACAGCGGCTACCAGTGTGGTATGGTCTTTCGAGTTCACGGCATTGTCAATAATGTCTTTAGTAGGGTACATGGCCGCGCCGCCTACCATTTTGGTTTGAGCGTAAGTTTTTGGCGCTACCGCTATAGCTGCTAAAGCAAAGGCCATTACAAATAATTTCTTCATGGTGTTATGTTTTATTGTTTGGTGTAACTAACGTGGTTTTTTTAACCTCGGATTAAAAAATAATACCCTGAAATGAAGTAAGAAATACAATAGCCTCACGAAAACCGGCCACGATTTTTAAGCGTATATCAAATGCATGGGTAATTAAACAAACCAAAATTACCCGCTGCTTACATCATTACTCTATTTAAGGATATTCCGTAACTTTTACCACAATTCATTGTTAATCAATTATTAAAGTAAACCAATGAGCCAAAACGATATCGGGCGTATAGCAAACTACATCAGGCACTTGCGCGAAACCAAAAACTACTCGCAGGAGTATATGGCTGCCAAGATGAGGATGAGCCAGAACTCATATAGCAAAATTGAGCTCAACTATTCAAAACTTACCGTTGATCGGCTCATCCAGATTGCCCGATTGTTGGATATCGACCCCGGTACTTTGATATCTGCCTGCGAATACGAAAGAGAGAAAGCTGCCTGACAGGCACATTATATACATCCAATTAAAAACAAACACCATGGGATTAGGAGCACCAGAGATCATTCTGATATTAGTAGCAATTTTATTATTGTTTGGCGGTAAAAAAATACCCGAAATGATGAAAGGCCTTGGCAAAGGCATGAAAGAATTTAAAGATGCCCAAAATGGCGAGGTTGCAGAACCGGTTCGCGTTCAGGCAAACACCGCTGAAACGAAAGAATAGTTGAAGATATTGGTACTATCCATACGGTAGTACCAATATTACATACGATTGTGAATATTTCAGTGCAAAAGTCATAAAGCGTTTTCTATCGGAAAGCGCATATTTTATCGTTTTTTAGTTTCTTTGATAATATCATCGAACAAAAAATGGATCTAAATCAGATATATCCTCTTATTGTACCACGTAGTTATTACAGCGAAGGCAGTTGGGAACTACCACATCAGCAATTTTACAATAAACAATTTTTGCTTACCTGGGTCTTTTTTACCGGATCAGGAGTCATGTCCTACATTACAAAAGAGCAATTTGTGGTATTAAATGAAAATCATAGTGGCTGGCAGCAAACCTCTTTTGAAAACTTACGGCATTCAATCACTGACAAAGAGAATTTTTTCACACATCATGCTACCGGAAGTGATGGCAAGACGATAATCTTTCTGGCCTTTGTACATGGTGATGGTATTGGTTCGAGCCGCATCTTACTTTCGAATGAATTAAGTAATATATTTCCCAATGGATATCAGGTTGCATTACCCGATAGGAGCGTTGGCATTGTTGTGCCCAATGGAATAAATTTACAAGAAATGAAGGAGGTGAAGCAAATGACTAATGATATGTATAAAAAAGCTACAACTCCGATGTCAGGCCAGGTGTATAACTCTGAATGGTTTTCGCTGCCTGAAAAATGGTTGATGCCGGTAGATAAAGATTTCGCATCAGCATTGATCAATCAAAGCCGGGAAACAATAGGTAAATAATCACAAACCTTGATTTCATTGACATTGCGCCATATTCTGTCACATTTTTATGTCATTTAGCCCGTTTAACAATTAGCTAATATAACAGGGGTAGGTTCGGGGTAAAATTCATTTACCCCGAATATGACTTTAAAAAATCAGATCCTGCAAAAGCTAATTATCCGGTTTGGCGCAATGGCTATCGCAAGCTGTATCAGCTTTTCGGCCTCGGCACAAACAACAAAACATGTTAATCCATTTACCGCTAAACCGGTTGCCGCCCCGGCTCCGGTAGTCAGCCTTACAGATGGTGTTTGGCTTAAAGGCGAGCTGCATATGCACTCCAGGCATAGCAAAGAATCATCAAACAATTCCATCGCCAAAATAATCGCTTTTTGTAAATCAGTAGGGATTGATTACCTCGCCATAACCGATCATGATAATCATGTGGATGGCGATGTAGCCCATAACACCTGGGCCGATCCCGAATTTAAATCCGATTCTGTATTACTACTTTATGCTGCCGAGTGGACAACCACCCGCGGGCATGGCAACGCTTTTTCGGCCAAACCGTATGATCATCAGCAACTGTACGATGTACGCGATCAGCGCGATACCGTAGTAGGGCGCATTAAAAATAAGCTGGGGATCCACCTTTCGGCCAATCACCCAAGCGGTAAAGACCACTTTGGCTATTCGTACGATATGGTTAACTCTATCGAGGTATGGAACTCGGCCATTTGGTCAAAAAATGCCAATGCCATCATGATCTGGGACGATATGCTATCATCGGGCCGCAAGCTTACAGGTAGGGGAGGGAGCGATGCTCATCACGGAGTACCTGTGGGAGATGAAAAACCGGGTCCTAATACCTATCAATCCAAAGCCAATTATGCCGGTACGCCTACCACCTGGGTATTTGCCAAAAAACGTACTGTGCAAGCTGTGATTGACGCGTTAACTAATGGCAGGGTATCTATAAGCAGCAATCCATACGCCCCGAGGGTTGAGTTTTATGCCGATTTAAACGGCGATAATAAAATGGATGCCATGATGGGCGATAATGTTAAGGCAACCGGCAAAGCCGTTAAATTTAATGTGAAATTAACGGGCAGCAGTATAAAGGATACCAGCTACACCATAAACGTGGTAAAAAACGGTAACCCTTTCGGTACTTTTAAAATGGATGGTAAAACGCCTGTAATTGAATTTACCGATACACCGGTATTAACAGGCCGTACTTATTACAGGGTTACGGTTGAAGGGCCATCTACCCCATATCCGCAGGTGCCGCAATCGGCCGCTTTGAGTGGGAATATGGTTGGGTTATCAAATCCTATCTGCTTTAACTTCGATCCAAACTTTTAAAATATGTATAAAAAGAAAAGCCGCACACGAGCTTACTGTGTACGGCTTTAGCATATATAACTATTAACAAAAAGAACGAAGCTTCAATTTTGATATATTTGGAGGTGTAGGTTCCGTGAATTGTTTCGGATAATATCTTAATATAATAACAGATAATCTGCTTATAGTTTACTTAGTGCATCATCAAACAGATGAGTGTTTATACACCTGTCTCGGTTTGATAATGCTTTGGTTTCGGTTAACTATAATTTAGCAGGTTAATAAACTTAAGGAGAGATTTTCATCTCCCCTTAAGTTCAAGATCTGGTTATTATTTGTGTTTGATGGTTTCTTCAACAACACGGTAACCACCGCCTCCTAAATATTGATAATTCAGGATGAAGCTTTTGGTTGCAGGATCGTATGTGTTAGTTTTGCCAGCAACCGGTAATAACGGTTGGGTTGCGCTAACGTTACCAGAAACGGTTACCTCGTTGGTAGCCTCGTTTACAGTTAAGGTCATTGAACCGCCAATATCGCCAATTTCAGTACTTACAGCAGTTGCTCCGGCTGTAGTAAGGGTTTTATCCCTGTCAATAGCACGGTCGCCTGCGGTAGGGTGGTGGAAAGTACCGGTTGAGTGGTATGCACCATCGTACTTGTTTTTAATAGCAAAGAAAGTGTATAAAGTATCTTTGCTTGCTGCGTGTACAGTTAAACCGGCCGCATCGGTAATTGTATATGCTAAGGCATATTTTTTGGTAAGATCAAATTTGCTGCCATCAAGTTTAATGGTGAAGTAGTTCTGGAAGTCGCCAGGAGCAAATTTAGCTGATAAATTACCACCAGTACCTGCAGTAACTTTAGTGCTGCTTATTGTGTAAAGGCTTGTTGGCAACAATTCGTACGCGGTGCCATTATCGTCGTTGTATTTAGTGATAGCATCTGGAAGTGATTTTAAGGTCACCGTTTGTTCTTTTTGCAGATCGGCAGAGCTTTTTGCATCACGTTTTATCGAAAATACATCTACCGTTTTAATGTTGGTAAACGGATCGAAGAAGTGAGATTGTTCCATTCCATCGGGAAAACCGATGAATGATAAGCCGTTATTTAAAGCCTGACCGCCAGCTTTATCGGCAGGGCTTTCTTTTCTACAGCTCGAAAAAGCTAATGTAGAGCAGATGCCTGCAACAAGTAAATATTTAAATGATATATTCTTTTTCATGTTGTGTCTCAATTTAAAAATGATTATTTACCACCATCCCACCAAACGCGGGTATCTTGCGTATCAGCACCCATACGTGCTACAGCAGCGTTAACATTTGCTGTGTTGGTTGCGTACTCAACAGGCGCGTAAACATAACGCCTAACAATTTGCTTTGATGAGTTTGTAGCATCCGGGGCAGGGATAAGCACAGGGAACCCTGATTTACGCCAGATATCCCATGCCATGTGTCCATCAGGGTAGCTCGCTACCCAACGCTGGGTTGATATGGTTTGGATGCTTGGATCAGCACCAAATTGACTTGAGAACGAAACAGGTACTGTAGTACCCAGGCCCCACTGATCAAATGAAGTAGATAAGCCGCTATCAAAATCGGTTTTAGCGCTTTCAGAAAGCCAGCCTAATTTTGCAGCCTCTGCTCTGGCCATCCATACTTCGGCAGCAGTGATGATATTAACAGAACCGGTTTCGGTACGGAAATCACCACGTAATACGCGGGCCCATTTAGGGTTAGCATCAGTAAACGCGGTTACACTTAATCGGGCCAAACCGTAAGGTACACCAATGCTTGATGTGAGTACGTTGCCTGCTAACTCGCTTTCGCCACCAAACGCAGCCTGACGGGGATCGCTGGTGCTTGCAGTATAATCTGTAAGGGTTTTTGATTCAGCAAAATCTTTACGTCCGTTATACAAGCTCCACCAAGGGCTTTTAAATGAGCTGCCCGGATATTTAACTGTAAAGTTTTGACCTTTTGAAGTTATAACGCCCGAAGCAACGGCTTCTTTTACACTTGTTGATGCTAAGGCAGCTACTTCAGATTTGTTTGACATCTGCACTGCTATAAGCAATTTCAAAGAGTTTGCCATGCGTTTCCATGAGTCAACGTCGCCGCTATAAATAACGTCACCGTTTATAGCCGAACCATCAAAAGAATTGATAGCGGTAGTTAGCGCGCTGATCATGCCTTTGTAGATATCAGCCTGCGAATCATATTTAGGCAGGATGTTGTCAGCACCTTGTAGTGCCTGACTGTATGGCACATCGCCCCAGGTATCGGTTACTTCCCAAAAAATGTATTGCTGCAAAATTTTTGCAACGTTTACCATGTTTTTAGTTGGAGCCAATTTTATAATAACCTGCAGGTTGTTCAGGTTACTGCTGTAATGGCCGGTAAATGATGCCTGAGGTAAGTTATAAAGTGAGGTACCTGAGTATTGTGTTTCTGTAAAATATTGCGCGTACTGACCACCTGCCATTGGCTCACCGTTGGTTGAAGCGTAACCGCCGAGATTGTTTTCCACGTTGGTTAATAAAGCCCCGGGGATAGGCGTTACAGTAGCTCCGGGGTTGTTGTTTACATCACCGAAGTCTTTAACTTTATTGCAGCCGGCTCCAAAAATGGTAAGCGCACCTGCTATTGTATATAAATATATCTTTTTCATTTTGTGTCTCTGATTATCGTTGATCTTAGAACGTTACCCTTAAGTTAAAACCAATACCTCTTGTTCCTGGATACTGGGCAGTTTCGCCCTGTGTTGCAGTGATTTCTGATGGATCAAAATCTTTCGATTTAGCGTAGATAAGTAACAGGTTACGACCGGTTAACTCAAATCTTGCCGATTGAAGTGTTTTGCCTAAGCCCCAACGTTTAACAGGTAAGTTGTAACCAAATGCAACCTCACGAAGTTTGATGAAGGTTAAATCGTAAACATAAGGATCGTATGTTTTGTTGTTGGTTAAGCCCTGGTAGTATGATTTTGCATCAACATAATAAGTAACAGGGTTGTTGCTTGCATCAACACCGGTAACTTTAACACCACCGCCATCAGCAACAGGATCACGAACCGACATGCCTTTATCATTAAGTGCAGCAGTGTTGGCAGTTAAGCCGCTATACTGACCCCAACGGTTTGATAGCGAAACAAATTTGCCACCAAATTGATAATCCATGTTTACATTCAGGATGAAGTCTTTAAAGAAAGTGAACGAGTTTTGCAAACCACCTGTATATTTTGGAAGCGCGCTACCATAATATACATCAGGGTTGTTTTGGTACATACCAGATGAAGTAAGGATTGGAACGCCATCAGCATTACGCTTAATACCGTTTCCATAAATCTGGCCCCACCACTTGCCTTTTTGCATGATAAGGGTAGGCATATCTGTACCAACACCCCAAACACCGGCAACGTTGATACGGGTTACACCATATTTATCGCTGATCTCTTCAACAGTATTGTCAAGCAATTGAGCAAAGTTAGCATTGATGCTCCAGCTAAAGTTTGTGGTTTTAATAGGGGTACCACCAGCCATTAACTCAATACCTTTTCTTTTAATCAAACCTACGTTAGTTTGAATGCTGCTTACGCTGCTCGCCGCGTTAACCTGGATTGAGGTTGGGAAATCTTTATCTTTTGCTGAGTAGTAAGTTGCGCCAAAAGTAGCCCTGTCATTAAAGAAACCAAGGTTTAAGCCCATCTCAACTGTAGTAGTTGTACTACCATGCAGGTTTGGATCAACAAAGTTTGATGGAGCTGTTTGTAACAGGTTACCGCCAAATTTGTTGTTATTTACACCGTAAAGTGTGTTGTTAACGTAAGCACCAAAGGTTTCGGTGTTAGTACCAAGCGCCCTTGGGATCTGGCCCCATGAAGCACGTACTTTACCAAAGCTCAACCAATCTTTAAAGCCAGGTAATAATTCGCTGAATACAAATGAGCTACCTACCGATTTTGATTGTACCGAGTTGGCACCGTTTGCTTCGGCCAGTGTTGAAAACCAGTCGTTACGGAAAGTTCCATCTACATAAAGGAATGATTTGTAGCCGATAGACGCTTTAATGAAAGCCGCACGGTATTGCTCCTGGATACGATTGTTGGAGAACGCAATAGGATCTATCGAGTTGCTTAAGCTGTAAAAATCCGGGATACTTAAGCCATTTTGAGTGCTTTGAGAGTTGTCTTTATAAACGTAGTTATAAATATCGGTACCAGCATTTGCGTTAATATGGAAATCTTTGATCTGCTTGTTATAGCTTAACAAGGTTTCGTAGTTTTCGCGGTTTTGGTAAGAGTTAAAAGTGCTGTATGCAGCTTTTTGACCTGTTTGCGTACCACTTGCCTGAATTTCTGACGAAACACGACCTTCATTCCATGTGTTTTGCTGGTTACGACGGTAGGTAACCTTGAAATTCAAATCTTTATTAAAGTTGTACTGGAAGTAAAGAGCACCGTAAAAGCGATCGCGTTGATTTACGTTTTGCCATTGTTTTTGCCACATGTAAGGGTTATACCAGTAGTTACCAGCATAAAACGCACCTGGGTTTGAAGCATCGTACGAGTTAGGGTTTTGGTGGTTCCAGCTTACATAAGTGCCGTCTGGCGACCTTAAATCCTGTAACTCTTTCATTATGCCCATGTCAAGATCACGGTGAAACCACGAGTTGAATGAACCGCTTGAAGCGCTGGCGTAATCATCATTGATCTGACCGCTGATTTTTTGGCCGATGTAATTGATGTTAGCACCTACAGTGAAGTGTTTGTTTAGATCATAGTTTACGTTGATGTTGAAGATGTTTTTGTTCAACTTGGTTTGAGGTACAATACCAGTTTGGTTTTGGTTGTTGTACGACATCCTGAAGTTATAATCATCACCTGCTTTTGAAAATGCAACGTTGTTATTCAAAGAAACGCCTGTTTGGAAAAAGTCTTTAGCGTTATCTGGCTGTGGTGTCCATTTTGCGGTTTTGAATGAATATTTTGTACCGGCAGCCCATGCATACCATGGAATATATTCCTGACCAACCATTTTTGGTCCCCAGCTGCTGTCGTCGGTATAATCCGGATAGTATTTCCCGTCAAGGGCTCTCCAACCTTCAGGATCACCATCTTTATAGTGGTACTGAATGAAATCGGCAGAAGCACCACCACCGTATGAGTTTTGGTAGTTAGGCAAAATGTAAGCTTTATCAAAGTTTGCACCAATGTTGAACTCAATGCCAACACCTTTGTTCTTTTTGCCTTTTTTACTTGTCATTACGATAGCGCCGTAAGCACCTTGCGAACCGAATTGTGCAGAAGCTGCCGGACCCTCAAGTACGCTTGTTGATTCCATATCGTCCGGATTGATATCATCCGAGTTTGGAACGATAGTACCATCAACTACATAAAGCGGGTTGTTGCCCGAGCCAAAACCAACAGCACCGCGAAGACGGATGTTAGTATTGCGGCCTAAAGCTGCCGATGATTGGCTACGTACCTGAATACCTGCAACCTTACCTGCCAAAGCGTTGTTTAAGTTGGGTTGGCGGATAGTGTTTAGATCTTCAGCCTTTACTACTTGTGCAGCATAGGAGGCCGACCTTGAAGACTGTTTGGTGCCGTAAGCACCGGCAATAACAACCTCTGATAGTTTGTTAGCTGCGCTTTCTAATGTAACGGATATCGGACCGTCTCCAATTTCTACACTTTTGCTAGTGTAACCGATAAAACTAAAGCTTAACGTTTTAGCTGAAGAAGGCACATTTAATACGAATTGACCGTTCGCATTTGTTTGTGTGCCTACGGTTGTGCCTACAACCCTTACGGATACGCCTGGGAGCGGCAATCCATCATCCTTAGAAGTTACCCGGCCGGTAACTGTTTTGTTTTGTGCCTGTACCACACTAATGAATAGCATGAACAAACACCAGCTTGCGAGTAGGAGTTTTTTCATTATTAAAAATCAGTTTTAGTTAATACCCAAAACTACATTTTTTGTAATAAAAAGGAAATAAATTTAAAAAAAGTGTAAAAAAAAGTTATATATATTAATATATATCCAAAATTGCCGATAAAACATTTTACCCTTTTTTATTTGACGATTATTTGACGTTGGTTTTACATCAATTTTACATGAAGTTTTAATGAATAAAAGCAAGTTTTGGTAGCCGGTTTAGGTGAAAAAGGTGATTTTGGCATAGATATTATTAATAAGTGGCCCTTTTTAGCCCAAAGTAACAAGAATGTGGCAAAAATCTGTTATTAGTGTGATAAATGAGAAAATTTTTGTGATTTGGATGGGTAGGGGGTGGATGCAGGATGGTGCTTGTTTATTATTTTGTAACAGAAATGTTATGTTTTTGTGTATTGAAGCGATTTTTTGTGGTAAAACCTTTTATCTTTTAAATCGCTGTAATATTTATTGTGCTGTTTTTGCGTTGTTTTTTAGGTTTTTGTAAAATATTATAAAACTTGAATGTTTGTTATTTATTTTATTTTTTAATATTTTTTAATTATTATTTCCAATTTTATATTCTTGCGGCGATTTTATTGCTGCCATTTTCTTAAATAAGACGCATGTAAATGCGAGATTGTTGCAGATTTTTTATTTTTTTTTCCGGCAGAGCTTTAAAACTGCCAAAAAGCGTCTTTGGTTGATTGGGTATTTTTAACAAAACATACATTCTGTTGAAAATATTTCATCTCAGTGTTGTTTATGTTGATTTTTCGATGGCTAAAGTAGGTTTTGTGTAAGTGTTTTTGCGTTTTTAACCAAAATGAAGCAGTATTTGGTCTGCGTTTTTAGGTTTTTTATGCTTTGCTACCTAAATAACCCGGCGGTAGGTGTCATTATGGAGTAGTTATTAAACGCAATGGTTAAAAAAAATAGTAAGTAAATGGTTGTTTAGCCCCATTCAATAACTAAATAAGCTATATCCTGATCTTTTCATGTTGAGATCTTAGTTTTAAAACTCTTCGGTAAATCCATTCATTATTTATACCTGGTTGCGATATCACGTAACGAAGCTGACGTAACGATTGATCAGCTGTGGTGCTTACGCGCCGTACAATGTCGTTTTTAGTGTTTGTTAAAAAAAATGGGGTTACGGGTATAATTAAAGTGAGCAGGAAAATTGGGCTGGCGGTTGGTTTATGGTGGTGCCCCATATGAGATACCGTGCATGATCTGTTATCAGATGTTGTGGCTATATCTTTTCTTACCGAAACTGTTTTGTCTGTAAAATAGCCCGATCGTACTTGTTCCGTATTAGTTAAACTGTTTGCGCTATAATATTGGTTCAATTTTACTTGTTTATCTATCCCGCGCGGAGCCAAAAGGGCTATAGGGATGGCTTTAACACACAAATTGTTTTGTTTATCTCCGCCTAAGGAGGTTATGATCTCGAAACGAGGCTCAACACTACGTTTTATAGTACACTCGGTGGCCGCCTTGGGCGTTTGGGGCGAGGGTGGTTTGGGTACGGGAAAAAAAAACTCCCTTTCGGTAGTGTTGCTGTTAGTTAATGCTGTTATGCAAAACACCATTATTATAATTGTACAGATAATATAGTACATGATTGTAGTGCTTATAGGTTATAATAGCAGGCCCCGCTTACTTTAGGTGTTGGTTTTGCCCTGGTAATGCCCGCGTATTGTTAATTGGTTTTATTGATACAATTTTAGCGAGGCAAAAAAAGCTGTACAATACAAAGCAGTTGGTATTTCTGCTCCCGCGGATAAAGCATAGATTTACATCGTTAATACCAATTAAATGACAGCCCCAAAACTATCAGTGATCATTGCGGATGATCATACTTTATTTATAAACGGACTTTGCATGTTGCTACAGAGCGAGCCGGGTATTGAGGTGCTAAATGTAGCAGCCAACGGTAAAGAGGTTTTGCAACTGCTACACGGCAACCAGATTCCTGATCTGGTACTGCTTGATATCAATATGCCGGGTATTAATGGTTTTGAAGTGCTTAAGCGCATTAGGGCGTACTATCCCAAAGTTAAAGTGATCATGCTATCTACCTATAATGAAGAGCATTTAATTGAAAAGGCCAAAACCGAGGGGGCAAACGGGTACTTATTTAAAAACGCCGAAAAGGAAGAGTTATTAACCGTGATGCGCAATGTAAACAACGGTGAGTTTTGCTTTCCTCATAAAAAAGAAGTTGCCAATTCGGGATTTAACGAGCCCGATCTGTTTTTAAAGCAATTTCAGCTTACCAAACGCGAATTGGAGCTGCTGCAGTTTATCAAGCAAAACTATACCAATCAGCAAATGGCAGATCATCTGCACCTGAGCATTTATACTGTTGAAACGCACAGGAAAAACATAATGCAAAAGCTAAATCTTAAAAACCCGGTAGAACTTACCCGGTTTATCCTGCAACATAACTTATAGGGGTTTACTACCGAGCGGGATATACACCGATACCAATGTGCCTTTTCCAGGTTCGGATATAAACTCAACCTTACCTTTTAAAAAGTTAATGCGCGATTTAAGGTTGTTTAACCCCATGCCGCTGTAAACCTCAGGATTGCCGGTATCAAATCCTTTTCCATTATCTTCAATTGTAAGGCTGATATCTTCATCGGTTCGTATTAATGAAATATCAAGCCTATCGGCATTGGCGTGTTTCATCACATTGTTAATACTCTCCTGCAATACCCTGTATAAAATGATCTCGGTAGTGTCATCAAAAGGTGCGTCGAAACCTTTGCTGAAAAAGTTGAAGGCTATGAGGCCGGTATCTATATTGGCTATAAATTGTTTAATTACCTGCGCCAGCCCGGTTTTGTGCAATGCCCATGGCATCATATTGTGCGATATGGTGCGTACTTCTTTAAAACCATGATCAACCAGGTCTATCGCTTTTTTAAACCGGTTTTTCTGATCGTCGTTAGCAAAGGGCAGTTCATCGCCAATTACGGTTAAATTGATCTTAGCTGCCGACATGATTTGGCTCACACTATCATGAAGGTCTTGGGCAATTCGCCTCCGTTCGCTTTCTTCGGTTGCAATTATAGCCTGCATGGCCGCGTTGCGTTGTCGTAACCTAAGTTGCTTGTAATATAAAACACCGGCAAACAGCATTAGCAGGATAAAGATGAAAATGCCTGCCATCCAATAATTACGTTTGGTTATTTCAAACTGCTGCTTTAGTACCTGATCTTCCCGTTGCGTTATCTCGTATTTGGTTTGCAGCTCATCAACTGTTTTTGAATCGGCACTGTTACTTAGCGCATTTAAGGCCATGTGCTTTTTTAAATAAACAAGCGATTGCTGATAATCGCCTTGTTGTTCAAACAGATCGGCAATTTCATTTGCCGCGCTGCTTTGTATATCGGTATAGTGAATTTGGGCTGCAAATTGTAAGCTGTTTTGCAACGCGTTGAGCGCCGGGCCGTACATCCTTTTATTTTTATATAAAATGCCCAGGTTAAAGTAATTGATGGATAGGGCAAGGGTATCGTTTAGCGATCGTTTGGTTTCGATGGTTTTTAAGATCTCGGCTTCGGTTTCATTTTTTTGCTTGATGCTGCCCATCACATCGCCCATAAAATTGTGGCTGTAAGCTTCGGATGTGTTTTCTTTGGTTTTTTCTGCAAGCGTTAACGAATCGCTGATATCAAAAGATTGCCTGAAAAGGCTCAACGCTTCGTGGTAATTTCCGGTAGTTTCATATAACGATGCAAGCTGGCTTAGCGCTGCCATAAATTGCTGGCGCGAACCTGTTTTAGGAGCAACAGATAAAGCCTTATTATAAAGCTCAATAGCTTTGTTATGATTTTTTAACTTAATAAAGCAATTTGCAAGTTCGGTATATTGAGTGCTTAATGAATCTTGATTATGTAGCCCCCAAAAGGCTTCGGTAGCTGCATTGTAATAATGGGCGGCCGAATCGTTTCGACCTCCCTGGTAGTAGCAGTTTCCTATAGTTTTTAATAAAAAAGCGGCCGTTGCTTGCTTTTTTAATTGTGAGGCAAGGCCTAAACCTTTTACCGCAATAGGAATAAGATCTGTTTGTGTTTTTGGCGATGACCGGTCAATGATAAGCGTGATGGCTTTAAGCCGGTTTTGTGCCGATGATTTGCCGGATACTATTTCTTTTAAACTATCAATGTTTTGACCGAAACATGGCAGCATGGCCAAACCCAGCAAAAGTGATAATATATATTTCATGTACAGGGATATGGCCCGGCTAAAGTTAACAAATTGCATGTTACCTTCAAATAGTTGGGATATTGCCGGTGTTAAATGGTCTCGGTGTATTGATCTAAGAAATGACCATGATGAGCGCCGATAGGATAGCCAATACAAAAAATACTATTTGGCGCTGCTTTGCACCTAATATGTTGGGGATACGTCCTGTGCCTTTAAGTTTATTAAATTTGTATTTATACATAGTTGATAAACCAACAAAGGTTAATGATACACAGCCTAACAGGTAATTTAAATTACTTTCCATGATCTTGTTGTTTTAAGTAAAAACCCGGAGAATAATTTGCCTTAGTGTTTTGCCTATTGCAAAGTTTATTTAGCCGGATGTTTTGGTTTAATTTGATAAAGCAATTTTAGCGAGTACTTGAAGGGTGCACAATACAAAGCAGTTGGTATTTTAACGTCGTGCCTTAAGTCTTAGCTTTACAAAGTATTTATAAGGGGCTATCCTATGGGTTTTTCTGAAAGCACTTTCGGGGATAATGGTAATACCTGCCATTAAAGCTGCGCGGCTGTCAATTGATAAAAAGAATTAACTTTAAATACCCGGCAACGGGTAAGTTTACGGAAAGCATTTAACCGTTATTAATTTCCATAATTTGTAACCTGTTTAACCTTTAACGTATAAGTACAAAACCGCCCGGTTTATAACATAAACCACAATGATTAATTAATGAAAACACCATATATGTTTCGTCAACCTGAAAGGATCAGAGGCCGAAATAGATTGATACCAATTTTACTTTTGGCAGCTATGGCCGTTTGCGCCAATCGAACGGTAGCTCAAACACGTAATAACCAGTCCGACTGGAATGTGCCGCCGCCTTTAACCCCCGGCACTATTAATAAAGGTAATGCCAATAAAAGCGGGGCGGCCAATAAACAGGCGTCCCTAAACATTACCGATGTTCAGGTAGTTTCGCAGCCCGCGGTTTCGCCAGTACAGGCTCCTGTACTGGCGGCGATATCAACAACGCCGCCGCCGGTAAGTACGCCCGACCTGCCAGTGATAACCGGCCTGCCCGGTTTGCCGCCAATTCCTTCGCCAGATGCTCCAGAAGCGCCGCCTTTGCCCAAGCAAAATGTTAAAGATGCCTCGGTTACATCATCTACATTAATTGATTTACCGCTTCCCGAATCGCCCGAATTACCACCCGCCCCTGTTGCGCCAACACCTTCGTCAGTGTCGGCAACTTCAAAAGGCTCCATACCGGTAATGCCTGGCGTTTTCGACGCGTTTCCGCTTTCTTTAAATCCGGAAGATGTTGCGCCATGGTCGGTACCGCTAATTCCGGAAAGCATAACCTTTAAACTGGTAATGCCTGCCGATGATAAAAGCACCAGACCAAACAACAAAGCAACAAAAGGAAGTAAATCTCACGCTCCGCGAAGGAAATAATACAATGGCATAATGAGGTTGTAAAAACCGGCATTATCACAAAGTCATCAAAATGAAAACTACCCCAACCGAGTTAAAATATATATTGATCGTCCTTGCCGTTTTTATTAGTGGCTTTACCTACGGGCAAGTTAGGTTTAAGCAGGGAGATGAATTTCAACGACAGATCATTGCAAAATCAAATTGCGTTTTACAACGCGGCAGCCAAACGCTGCATGTTAGTTCTGTTTCAATAGCAACTAAAAGCTATAAAGTAACCGAGGCCTCCGAACGGGGAGCATCCCTTACTATAAGCACCGATAAATTGATCGATACCATTAACGCCATGAATCAGAACATGGTTTATCATTCGGGCCGACCTATCGATCCAAATTCAATTATCCAAACAGGTTTGCAAAAAATAGTGAACGCGCAGGCAAGCGTTTCTGTAAATAACAAAGGTGATATCCTAACTGTTAAGAGGCCTGTTGCAGCAAGTGATACCTTGTTGTCATTTGCGGGTATCCAACCCGAAAATTTGGTTACCGGCAACACTTTGCAGTTTATGGTTAATTTTACGATAAACCCATCGCTTAAAAAAGGATATACCTGGAAAGCCACAACAGCAAACGCCGAAACCAATTACACTATTTACGCTATCAGCAGTTTAACAACAACTATTACTTATAAGGTATCTGTTTTAGGCGGAAGTTTAAACAGCCGTATTAATGGTACTATGCTGATAGATAATAATACCGGCGTGGTGTTAAAACGCTATTCGCAAAGTGTATCTACCGGGTACGAAATGGTTAATGGTGTAGTTTATACCGCTACCCGCCGTACAGCGGTTACCGAGATCAGCAATAAAAAATAGTAACTCTACTATATAAGCCATGCGAAGTTCCAAAATACTTTGCATGGCTACTTCTGTACTTCGCGATAATGGGTGTTAACTAAGAAAGCACGTTTTCTCTCTGTTTCTTTATTATTGCCTCTTTATTCTCATCTCTTTATTCTTGCTTCTTCGTTTCTGCCTTTCTGCTCTCTTCAATATCCAATAATTCAATAAACGACAATTTTAAGCTACTACATTATTATTTAAGTTTCATATGGGTTAAATAATGAAATAATATGTACTTATACGTAAATTATTAAAGCGGTATATATACGCTTGAACTGCCTTACTGCCCCCGCTACCTTTACATAGAAAATGATACCCCGGGAATTTCATTTTAGTATTAAACCAACAAACCTAAAACGGAACCATTTAAAAAGATCAACCCAAATGGTTAATGTTTTTTGATTTACTGTTTGAGTACTCGAAATGTGGAAATCAGCTACCACACAAAAAAACGGGTCTACCTGTAAAGGCAGTATTGCAGGGGCGTAATCCGAAAAGCCAAACGAGTAGGAAAAACACACATCTAAATCATGGCAACAATTAATGTACTAATCGCTGTAGACGGCGCTTCATTAGCCTCACAAGTAGCAGACGGTAGCCTTTCAGCAGGCTCTGCGGGTTCACCAACCAATTTGGGTTCGTATACCACATCAGACGTTTATATATCAATGATAGCACCCAACAGCTATGTAACCAACGGCACCCAGGGCGACTCGGAATTACAGATCAGCGCCAACGGTGGTGACACTGTTGAGTGGGCAATAACCACATTTG
Source organism: Mucilaginibacter sp. CAU 1740 (assembly GCF_039839285.1). Classification (NCBI taxonomy): domain Bacteria; kingdom Pseudomonadati; phylum Bacteroidota; class Sphingobacteriia; order Sphingobacteriales; family Sphingobacteriaceae; genus Mucilaginibacter; species Mucilaginibacter sp. CAU 1740. The sequence goes on from NZ_JBDOQS010000002.1 coordinate 208,048, forward strand.
ATAACAATTTTGATCAAACGCCTTATTTGTACGGTTCATCGTTTAATCCATCAAGTGCTATCAACACTCCGTTATCATATGCCAGCGGCCAGGCTTATTCTTATTTAGCTACCGGTAATCCGCCGGCAAGTACTCCAACTAAATTCATTAACCAGGTAAGTACCGTATCTGGCACTATACTGCAAATTGGCGTTACCATTCAGTATACCTTGTCGTTTACATTGGTAAATAATTCAAACGGGCAGATTATCGGCTACTTTCTTTGGGACCCATTTATTAAAGTTAATTAAGCGGAGGCATCCGGTTATTTAAAAACCGTTATAAACCTATCTCTTATCATTTACCTCAATAGGCTGTTTAAAGGCTTACTTGAAACAGGGGTTAACAAAACGGGGCTGCCTTTTTATAAGGTAGCCCCGTTGTTAGTTTAATTTAAAATTCTCTAATTATTCTTCAAACCTATCCTATGGTTAGTGTAATCAGTAAGGTATTCATTGCTGATGAAAAAATCCAGGCTAAAAATAGTACGTGTATCGCCCGTATTGTTAGGGTTTTGCACCTCGGTGAGGTTAGCTGTGCTTGTTGTGGTGTAAGTATAAGTAAAGCCCTGGTTGGTGGTTATGGTTACTGTTGAATTTGTTGGCAGGGCACCTATAGCGTTAGTAGCCGTTTTATCTTCAATTACGGTGGTTGATGGGGTGCCGGTATCAAAAAGGATATTGCCCGAAATTGTTTTGCCGCTGTAGGCTATCGTAGCAGGTATATTTGGCGAATATCCACCGGTTTGGAATTTTGTAAGCCCATGCATGATGAAGCCCGATGATGACAGATCGGTACTTTTAAGCCCGATAGTTAACAGATCGGAAACATAATTCCCTGCCGAACTAAACATGCTTTTATTTAATGTAGCCAATTTAAAACCACTGGTAAGGTTGCTGCCCGTGACGAAATTTTGCAGGGGACTTTGTATTTCGCTGGTGACATAACTTGTGCCTGGGCCAACTCCGAAAACATCGCTGGAGTGGGCTGTTAACTGGTTTCCGTCGCCATCAACTATTTTGTAATAAAGGAAAAACGGTACCCTTTTTAGGGTAAGGTTACCAAGTTGATCGCCGATGGTGATGTTTGCGTAGGCAAGGTTACCATATTCCTTAGTCGAACTGATGTTATCACCGAAACTAATGGTCCCTGTTTTTTTTGTAACGGTGATGCCGCTAACTACTACCGAGTCACCGGTAACCTGGATCCCAGATGATGTGATCATTGATGCAGGTAAAATGCCGGTGGCATCTAATGTCATGCCCGATGAGCCTGTATCAAACACCGTATAATAGGTGACTGTTTTGGTGCCCACCTGTGTAACTGGCAAAAAGATACGTTTATTTACCCCACTGGAGTATTCATACAAGCCCAATGTAACCGGGTTTACGGTTGCAACTTGTGGCGTTGTGGTTTTATCTTTTTTACAGGAATTAAAAATTAAAATGATCAATAAACAACCCAATAATTTTGGTGCTGATAGTAAATGTTTTGTTGCCATATAAATCCGTTATAACGGTCAATAATAAATACGGGATAAGGCCTCCAATAGTTGTTTTCAAAAATATAATAAGTTTATTGTACAAAAGTCATCAATCGACGAACAAAAAAATTGACTCGATTAATTCCTGCTATACAGCGCATTTAACGCATCAATGCATTTACTATTATAGTAAATGGGTGGTTTCTTTAATAATATCCATTACAAAGGTGCTTTTTGAATGGCCTATACCTTTAACCTCGCTCAACTTGTTCACAAAAAACGAGTGGTAGCTATCCATACTTTCGGATACTATTTTGAGCATAAAGTCAAAATCGCCAGAGATATTGTAGCATTCAATAACCTCATCAAATTCAAGCACGGCGTTAATGAAATCGGCACCGGCCTTGCGGCTGTGTTCACGCAGGGTCACCATGCAGAGTACCATAATACGTTTGTTAAGTATGCGCTTATCTAATATGGCGGTGTAGCGCTTTATCGCGCCGGATTTTTCCAGGCGCTTGATCCTTTCGTGGGTTGGGGTAGGGCTGAGGTTTATTTTTACGGCTATCTCGCGCACGGTTAGTTTGGCGTCGTGTTCCAGCAGGCGTAAAATTTCACGGTCTTTTTCATCAAGCTGGATACCTGCTTTTTCTTGTTCTGTTTGGGCTGACATAATTTAAGGATGATGATATGTTTGTTCTTTTAAATGACGCTTTGTTTTTGTTTTGTTCCAAATTTACAATAAATAATGTTGTTAATTTCTACTGGTATAGTTTTGTAAGGACAAAATGGGTATAATATGACATTGAAGAAGAACAGCATCCTGATCATCGCCTCGTTGGCGGTATTTGTCGAAGCGTTGGATATAGCTATTATTAACCTCACCATTCCTGCAATTCAGAAACAGTTTTTAGTGAGTAACGATCGGGTACAATGGTTGCAAACTTTATATGTGTTGCTGTATGGCGGTTTCCTGATCATCGGTGGCAAACTATCGGATGTTAAAGGGCCGAGGCAAACGTTCATCGCGGGCGCTATATTGTTCCTGCTTACCTCGTTAAGCGCAGGCTTGTCCGGTACATTTTTAATGCTGGCCTTATCAAGGGCGGCGCAGGGTTTAGCGGCGGCGCTCATCATGCCATCAGCACTTTCAATAGTAACGCACACTTTTGTTGAAGAGCGGGAGCGGAGCAAAGCTATAGGCATCTTCAGTTCGTTCGCGGCAGTTGGTTCGGGGAGCGGGTTATCAATAGGAGGCATCATCAGCACTTATCTGGGTTGGCATTGGGTTTTCCTGATGAATGTGCCTATACTGGCTGTCATTATTGTATTAGGCTGGTTTTACCTTGCCGATGATGCGCCCAAGCAAAAACAACCATCACCAGATCTGTTTTCAGGCCTGTTATTGGTTGCCGGGTTGCTGATGCTGAGTTACGGTGTACATCAATTGGGCGATATTGAAGAGCAATATTCGGTTATTGTATTTTGCGGTTTAGGTGTAGCATTATGTATGAGGATATTGTATCTCAGGCTAACCCGCCGTGATAATCCTCTTATTGATCTGAAGGTTTTTAGCACGCCATCTATCATCACGGCCAACGGTGTTTTTATATTACTGGGTGCGTTTTTTACAGGGTATTTATTTGTGATCTCGCTGTTGATGCAAAAGGATCTGCATTACAGTTCTGCAAAGGCGGGGCTACTGTTGGTGCCGTTCAGCATACTATCGGCGGTTGTGGCCAAATTTATGCTTCCGAGCATTATGAAGCGTCTCTCTACAGAACAAACCGGCCTATTGGGCATGGTTTGTATGCTATGCGGCGGACTGGTTTTAATTGGCGCTGTTTTAGCCGGGTACTCGCTTCCTTTGCTGTTATTATCTGCCGCGTTTATATCCGGTTTAGGGATGACCATCTGCTTTACGAGTTTATCGGTACTTGCTGTAAAAAATATCCCGAAACAGCATTATGGCCTGGCATCAAGCATGGGCACAACCACTTACTTTTTAGGGGCGGGGGTAGGCCTGTCGATACTTACCTTGTTTATGGATAAGGGTAATGCCGGTGCTTCGGTAAGTGTTTTATCATTGGCTATACTGGCTGTTTACGCGCTTATTGGTTTGCTTTGGCTCATCATCTACCAAACAAAAAATGCGGCAAGCAAAGCTGAGGCCCCATTAGAGGTATTACAAAGCCTGCATGATGTTTTTTAACTGGTGAACATGCCTTTGGGTATGATAGCAAACCAGGTAAAGCCATTCCAGTTTGGTCATTTTGCCAAGCATGGGTACTTCAACACTGGTGCAGAGGGCAAACAGATCTTGAGTATCTATGACCTCCTTTATTTGAGGGATAACGACTTCCAATGCAGCTATCACTTCCGCTTTTTTATGCGGGTCATTTGAGGGGACAATATTAGGGGCCGATTTATATCGGGCATTAAAATCAAGAAAAATATCTTTCAGCGTTTGTTCCTTTTCGGCAGGATCTCGTTGTACGGCTTCGGTGTTGCCCGCAAACAATGGCGGTATGCCCACTACCGATTTAAATACATGCTCAGCTACCTGCCCCGCTGTCCAGCTGGTTTCTGTTGGTTTAATGTTGATCTGCTCCGGGCGTATGTCGGCCAGGGTATTTAACAGGGAAGAAGCTGTTTTTTCAAATTCGGCTTTTATAGTTGCGCGGGCTTGTTCCTGATTGTTGGCTATTGATGAAGTTTCCATAATGTTTTGATGTTTGTTGATACAAATGTCGATGGAAAAACAAGTGGCTTTGCCTTAGTGTTTGTGCCATATTGAGGGGGCTTTTGCGACACGTGAAGTTTCATTCCGCGCGGAGACGCTAAGGCACAAAGGTTTTGTGTTATCGCTGTTTTGCACTAAACCTTCTTTTATTACACCTGTAATTGAATAACACTAACTGTTTTTTAGTGTTTGAGCAGAAGTTTATAGTAGGATACTTCGATGATGAAAAAAAATTAGCATCAAAAATTTTGCTAATGAGTATGTTACGAAATTGTAAGGAAATTCTTTGAAAAAAAATTTTGCAACTTGATTTAAAATCCTACTTTTGCACACCCAATCAGGGAGACGGGATGTAGCGTAGCCCGGTATCGCGCCACATTTGGGATGTGGAGGCCGCAGGTTCGAATCCTGCCATCCCGACTAAAGCGATACCAAGTATCAAAAACCCTTTAAATCGAAAGTTTAAAGGGTTTTATTTTCTGATTGGGAAGAATGAAATACCCGGCGAAAGCCAAACGGGATGTAGCGTAGCCCGGTATCGCGCCACATTTGGGATGTGGAGGCCGCAGGTTCGAATCCTGCCATCCCGACTAAAGCGATACCAAGTAAAAAGCCTTTCAAAGTAATTTGAGAGGCTTTTTTGTTTTTACCTCAATTTTTTCAAGTTATATCAAAAAAAATGTACCCTATTCGGTGCGCTAAATCTCTTTTTGTTTTTTAATGCAGAAGTATTCTTAAATAAATGATAATCAATTTGTTATTTATTTACTTTGATTGATTTTGCTGCCCTTTGTAGTGTTCCAAATAAACGGGCAAATCGCTCAGCCTGGGATACGTTTGATAGAGTTTTGTAACACGACTATTTTTTGCCTGTCAAAAATTACAGTAACAATAAGGTTGCTATCAAGCTTTAAAAAAATGGAAAAATTAACAAACAAAGTAGCCGTAATAACAGGCGGTAGTAGTGGTATCGGTTTAGCAACAGCTAAAGAATTTATTGCAAATGGAGCAAAGGTTGTCATCTTCGGGCGAGATCAACAGGCACTTGACGAAGCGACAAAAGAGCTGGGTGCTCAGAGTTGCGGGATTCAAGGCGATGTAAATGATCTTTCTGATCTGGAAAAATTATACACCGAAACAAAATCAAAATTTGGCGGAATAGATATCGTTTTTGTAAACGTAGGACAAGGAAAACTGGCACCAATTGCCGACACATCAGAAACCTTTTTCGACGACATGATCAGTGTAAACCTAAAAGGGGCGTATTTTTCTTTGCAAAAGGCTATTGCACACTTAAACCCAAACGCTTCTGTAATTATTACTACCTCCTGGTTAAATGAAATTGGCTTTGGTGGAAGTAGTTTATTGAGTGCCAGCAAAGCTGCGCTCCGTTCAGTTGTACGCGTTGCAGGTGCCGAACTTGCACCGAGGGGAATAAGGGTAAATGCGGTAAGTCCAGGCCCGATAGGAACGCCTTTTTGGGGCAAAATTGGATTGCCGGATGATATTCTGCAAGGTGCTGCCGAAGCAATAACCAACCAAACAGCACTAAAAAGATTTGGACAGCCGGAAGAAGTGGCAAAAGCAGTATTATTCCTTGCTTCAAGTGATGCCTCGTATATTACAGGGCATGAAATAGCGGTAGATGGCGGTATAAATCAAATTTAATGTATAAAATAGCCAGCTGTAAACGTTATCGTTTCCAGTTGGCTTTATCTTATCATATGGACAATCCTTTTCAACTCAATTATACCGATCAGGTGGATTCAGACCTGGTTAAATTGGCTGTTAGTGGCGATAAAAAGGCGTTACAAAATTTGATCATCAGGCATCAGATATTTATATATAATCTTGCCTTAAAAATGACAAAGAGTGTTGAAGATGCGGAAGATTTAACGCAGGAAGTATTTATTAAGGCCATTACGGCTTTGACTAAATTTGAAGGCAAAAGCAAATTCAGGACCTGGCTTTACCGAATTACGGTAAATCATTTTTTAAACACTAAAAATAGTAAGGCTAAATTACAAACAACTGATTTTGAAACCTACTTTGATTCGATTGATAAGATTCCTGATCATACCCTTACAACTAATGAACAAAATGAGCTTGCCGGATCAATAGAAGAGATCAGGATCAATTGCACAGCAGGAATGCTGCTCTGCCTCGACAGAGAACAAAGAATGATCTATATTCTTGGAGAAATGTTTGAAATTGATCACAATTTAGGTTCTGAAATTTTAGGGATCTCGGCAGGTAATTTTCGGATCCGTTTAATGAGAGCAAGGCAGGATTTATATAATTGGATGAATGAAAGATGTGGATTAGTAAATAAGGCCAACCCATGCAGGTGTGCGAAAAAGACACGGGCATACATTGAAGCAGGTTTTGTAGACCCTAACAATTTGGTGTTCAATACCCGTTATAAGAAAAAAATTTACGACGTATCAGCACACAACGCCTTGCCAATTTCACATACAATTGAAGACTTAAACAAGGATGTTTTTCAGCAACACCCCTTACAAGAGCCGGTTAGTTCCCAAAAAATAGTTGAAGAGATTTTCAATAACGATTTCATCAAATTAATTTTAAACACCTAAGTTAAACTGAAGGGATCGTATAACACTCTCTTAGCGCCTTCGCTGGTTGTTTTGTTGGTTTGACGTATTCTTCACTAAAAATCTATTTGTAATAGAGGTTGATCAACTTGCTTGCTTTATTACGGCGCAAATTCTTTCTGTACAGCATACGCCTTCGTTTTCCAAAAATCCACTGTATAGCGACAATTGTCCATTTAGAAAAATATGTAGGAGCAAGAAATTTGCGCCCAACAATTTAAAATAATCAATAAATGAAAAATTCAGAAAAAACATTCGTGCTGGTGCATGCGGCATGGCACGGTGCATGGTCATTTGATAAGACCAAGAAAATATTAGAAGAATCAGGCGCGAAAGTAATTACTTTCGACTTGCCTGGACATGGCAAGGACAAGACTGAAATCAAAGATGTTTCGCTTGAAGCCTATGTTCAAAAAGTTAAAAATGAGATCCTGAAACTGGATGGACCCGTTGTTTTGGTAGGGCACAGTTTAGCAGGGTTCGTAGTTGCGCAGGTAGCAGAAGAGATACCTGAAAAAATTGAAAAACTGGTATTCATATCTGCTATGATCCCGTACGAAGGAAAAACTGTGTTTGATATAGTTAATGCCGATACAGAAAGCCAGCTTTTGCAAAACCTGATCTTTGCAGAAGACAAGAGTTGGGCTACTGTAAATGAGGAAACCCTTAAAAATGTAGTGTACAATAAAGCCTCTGCTCAGCAAATCGCGGAAGCTGCACCAAATTTAGTGCATCAGGCCACCCAGCCATTTTTTGCGGCAGTTGAAACCACTGCAAATGCTTTTGGTAAAATTGACAAAACATATATCGTTTGTGAGCACGATAAGGTTCTTTCACAAACGGCACAACGAAATTTAATTGAACAAATTGGCATTGGTAAGTCGCTTTCACTTAGTACCGGGCACGTACCCAATGTTGAAAATCCTGATGCATTAGCGCAGGCAATTTTAAATTCGTAATGCGGCAACAAGTTTGAACTCTTAATTGAAAGTATTCAGGCTGTTAAGACTTATTGAATAACTTGTTTTTAATTAAAAAGGGGAAGGTTTTCTATTTTGTTAGCCTTCTCCTTTTACAATATTTATCAGATGGATCAAATAGGTACACATACCATCATCAATGAACAAAACGGAAATCTTGCTTTTAAAATCATTTCATTTATTGACAATTCTCATTTCGATTATTTCCAAAGAAATAATTTTCACACTTTAGTTTTAATCAATACAGGTGAGGGAGAATTAATAACAAACTTTGGAAGTTTTGCAATTGACAAAAACTCGGTTCTTGCCTTTTCCCCATATGAACCGTTCATGATAAAAGGCAAACATTGCAAGGGCGTTGCAATTCAGTTCCATTCGGATTTTTTCTGCATTAACAAACATCAGGCTGAAGTTACCTGCGACGGAATATTGTTTAACAATGTACATCAGGTTCCGGTTTTTAAAATTGATGATGCAATCAAACGGCTTTTTGACGACACTTTTTTGAAAATATCCAATGAGATCAACAATGCAACTTACGGGCATTTTGAAATGCTGATTTCTTATCTAAAGATCATCTTGATTACTGCTTCCCGTATTAAAGCAACACTGGTCCCTGAGAGTGTTTCAAGATCGAAAACCGATTTAGACCTACTTCAAGACTTAAAGAAGTTAATCGAAGATAATTTTAGAACAGAACATTTTGCAGATTTTTACGCTAAAAAATTGTTTACGACTCCAAAAGGCCTGGGTTCTATTTTAAAAAAGCATTATTCCAGAAACTTTAGCCAGATGATCAGTGAAAGAATTGTTATTGAGGCAAAGCGCGAATTATATTTGACCAACAAATCAACCAAAGAAATAGCATTTGATCTGGGTTTTAATGACGAGCATTATTTCAGTAGGTTTTTCAAAAAAAATTGCAGTATTACCACTCAAGAATATCGGGAAACAGTAGGGTTTGGGAAAAATCAAAGCTGCAATGGGATACTGGTTTAATTATGCAAAACCGCCCCAAAAATATGTTTGCCATAAAAGCCATCTTCAGTAAATTGCGGGCAGTTTGATACTTGCATGATGTCTAATTTTGAAGTGTTTTTCGATTACATACAGAAATTATCCGGAGTAATACTTTCTGAGGATGATAAGCATGTTTTTATGGCGCATTTGAAGCCCAAAAAACTTCGGAGGCGGCAATACTTTTTGCAGGAAGGGGATGTATGCAAGTACACCGGGTTTATCGTAAAAGGGTCTGCCAAAACTTTCAGGGTTGACGAAAAAGGAAATGAGCATATCCTGAAATTAAGCGTGGAGGATTGGTGGCTGGCCGATTTTGAAAGTTATTATCACTTAACCCCAAGCCGCTACAATATAGAAGCACTGGAAGATCTTGAACTTTTACAGGTTAGCAATGCGCAAGTTGAGCAATTCTTTGCATCTATTCCGGCTTTTATAGCGATGCAAGAGGTGATCAAACAAAACTATGCCATTGCTAATCAGAACCGTGTGGAGGCAGCTATCAGTTATACAGCCGAAGAACGTTACGAAGATCTGATCACTAATTACCCTCATTTTTTACAGCGGTTCCCGCTAAACATGATCGCCTCTTACCTGGGCCTATCTCCCGAAACCCTCAGCCGGATCAGAAAGAATGCTTTAAAACCTTGATTTAAGTCAAGGGTATTTCCTGATTTAAGTCAAAGTTAAGTCCATTTTGCCCCTGCAACTTTGTGTTATGGAAAAATTGAAAAACAAAGTTGCCGTAATTACCGGTGGTAATAGCGGGATAGGATTTGGCATAGCAGAAGCGTTTAAAAATGAAGGCGCGGTTGGTGCCATTGTTGGAAGAAACCAGCATACTTTAGATAGCTCAATATCACAACTTGGAGATGATTTTATAGGCATTAATGCCGATGTGACCAATTTGGCCCACCTGGAAAGGGTGTTTAAAGAAACATCTGAAAAATTTGGTAAAATAGATATCATAGTGGCTAATGCCGGTGGTGGTAATACCGGCACCGTTGCGGATTTTAGCGAAGCTGATTATGACCACTTAATGAGCCTGAACCTTAAAAGCGTTTACTTCACTGTGCAAAAAGCACTTCCTTATATGAACGATGGGGCTTCTATTGTACTCATCGGCTCGAATGCGGCGCACCGGGCACATGCCTCATTTACACTTTATGGCGCTTCGAAAGCAGCTGTTATTTATTTGGCCAAAGGCTTTTCAAGCGATCTTTTAGAGAGGAAGATCAGGGCCAATGTGATAACGCCAGGCACAACGGATACACCGGCATTTGACAAATTTGTTCCCGCCGAGCAGGTTGAAGCTGTAAAACAACATTTTGCGAGTGTAATGCCTATCGGCAGGATCGGCCAACCATCCGATATCGGTAAGGCAGCAGTTTTCCTGGCTTCCGACGATTCAGCGTTCATGCTCGGCGCCGAACTGCTTGTTGATGGCGGTATGACCTATCTGGCTAAATAATTAACCTCACACGGGCGTGAGTTATCTCTCGTGCCAACAATTCAAAGCAAATATTAAAATGAAAAAATTAGAAAATAAAGTAGCGGTAGTAACCGGTGCTTCAAAAGGAATAGGCGCGTCTATCGCGAAACACTTCGCGGCGGCAGGCGCTAAGGTTGTAGTAAATTATGCCTCAAGTAAAGAAGGTGCGGATAAAGTTGTGAATGAGATCACCGAGAACGGTGGTACAGCCATTGCCGTACAGGCTGATGTTTCTAACGAAGCTGACGTAATCAGGTTGTTCGAAGAAACACAAAACGCCTTTGGCAAATTAGATATATTGGTTAATAACGCAGTTGCTCAAGGATATGCGCCTATAGAACAAATATCAGCAGAGGCTTTTCACCAAAGCTTTAACGTAAATGTCTTAGGTCCCATATTAACCATTCAGGCGGCTTTGAAGCAGTTTGAAGGTAAAGGCGGAAATATTATCAATATCAGTTCGGGTGCGAGCAAATACCCGCTTCCTAATGCCTCAGTGTACTCCGCAACTAAGGCCGCGCTCGATGCATTCACCATTGCCTTATCTAAAGAACTGGGTGTAAAAGGTGTTCGCATCAATTCCATTTTACCGGGAGCTACAGATACAGAAGGTGCAGCAAGTGCCGGGGTTACCAAAGGCAGCGATTACGAAAAAATGTTTATTGCCAATACACCGCTTGGCCGCAGGGGGCAGCCGGAAGATATTGCCAAAGCAGCAGTGTTTATCGCTTCTGATGATGCAGCGTGGATTACCGGGGAGCAGATCTCAGTTTCGGGTGGGATGTATGGGTTTTAAGAATTTTTAAGCTGAAAAAATAAACTTGAATGAGGTACCTGAGGTTGCCTCATTTTTTTATTGAAGAGCGTTTTAAATACAATGGCCTCCACGCAGTTGGCATTTGCAGCAAATGTTTAATGAATAAGTTGTAACTTAGCATGTAAACCGATTTTATGGAATCCATTATCAAAAGGAATAATGTAAATGTAATTGGTAGTGGAGAGCAGGTTATCTTATTTGCCCACGGATTTGGCTGCGACCAAAATGCATGGAAATTTGTGGTCGACGCTTTTACAGAAAATTATAAGGTAGTACTTTTCGATTATACCGGCTCGGGGAGTTCCGATGTTGGTCAATATAACGCTGATAAATACAGCAAACTGGAAGGTTATGCGCAGGATGTTCTTGATATCTGCGAAGCGCTGGAAATCAGGAACTCGATTTTTGTAGGCCATTCGGTAAGCAGCATGATAGGCATTCTTGCAGCTATTGAGCATCCCGAATATTTTTCTAAACTGGTTTTGATCGGTCCCTCTCCCCGATATTTAAATGCAGATAACTATAGCGGAGGTTTTGAGCAAAAAGATCTGGAAGGGTTATTTGAATTTATGGAAAATAACTATCTCGGTTGGTCGAGCTTTATGGCCCCTGCTATTATGGGTAATGCCGAACGGCCTGAATTAGGTGAGTTTTTAACCGGCAGTTTTTGTTCTACCGATCCCGATATAGCACGTGATTTTGCACGGGTTACCTTTATGTCAGATAACCGTGCCGATCTTGCTAAATTGCAGGTAAGCAGCTTAACACTTCAATGCTCGGACGATATCATAGCACCTGTATCCGTAGGCCAATATGTGCATCAACATATTCCGGGAAACAAATTTGTGCAGCTCAACGCCGCCGGCCATTGTCCGCATATCAGCGAGCCTGATGAAACCATCGCGGCTATCCGGTCATTTATCGAACAAAATTAATGGACGTGCAAGCCATTATCGATCTGGAGGACTTGTATCAACATGCTCCTTGTGGTTACTTTTCACTTTCTACTACGGGGAAGATCATCAAAATCAATCAAACGTTATTAAATTGGCTCGGCTATGATCAACAGGAACTGTTAAATCAAAAGTTCTCAGGCCTGTTATCCAAAGGTGGTCAAATGCATTTTGAAATGTTTTTTTGGCCGATGGCGACCGTGAACAAACGGGTTAATGAGTTTAGCTACGAAGTGTTAAAGCAGAATGGTTCGGCTTTACCGGTTTTGTTGAATGCTTCGGCAAAATTAGATGATGATGGTAAGTTGATGGCCGTTAACGTGGTGTTAACAGACATCAGCGAACGGAAAGCTTTTGAGCGGGAACTATTACAATCAAAAAAAAGCGCCGAAAACGAAAAAAAACGAGTGCAATTTATGGCCGATCTGGTGCCGGAAATTATCTGGACAGCCACAGCTCAGGGGCGGATAGATTACGTTAATGCCCGTTTTTGCCAGTATTTTGACTGTGATGGCCAGGATACCCGTTTCGGGTTTATTTTATCAAAGGGTTCATAAAGATGACATGAAGCAGTTGATGTTGCACTGGAAACAAAGCGTTATCGGTAGAGAGCCTTTTGAAAAAAGGATCCGCCTGGTTGATAATAAGGGTGTTTATAAATGGCATATGTTGAAAGCGGTACTTTTTCTGGATCAGGAAGGGCAGCTAACAAATTGGTTTGGCTCATGCACCAATATTGACGACTATGTGCAGGACATGAAAAGAAAGGATGAATTTATCAATATAGCCAGCCATGAACTAAAAACCCCGATCACCAGTTTAAAAGCATTATTGCAATTGCTTGAGCGGATGAAAGGCGATCTATCGAATAAAATGATACCGGGCCTGATAGAAAAAGCCAATCGCAATGTGAACAAAGTTAATGACCTGGTAGCCGACCTGTTAAATGTGAGTGCAATGAACGATGGGCAGCTACAGTTAAATAAAACAGCCATCAATCTTGCAGAGTTAATTGGCGATTGCGTTCATCATATCCGTATTGATCAACAATATGAGATCATTACAGAAGGCGATACGAATATTATGGTGATGGCTGATGCCGGGCGTATAGAACAGGTGATCACCAACTTTATAACCAATGCTATCAAATATGCGCCGGATAGCAAGAAGATAATGGTTGTTTTATCGCAAACAATAGATGATGTGAAAGTGGCCGTAACTGATAAAGGGCCAGGGATTCTGCCTGAAAAAATCCCTCATTTGTTTGATCGTTATTACCAGGTGAACGACAAAAGCAATCACTATTCCGGTCTTGGCCTCGGTTTATACATTTGTGCCGAAATTATCAAAAAGCATAACGGTAAAATTGGTGCTATCAGCGATCCTGGTAATGGAAGCACTTTTTGGTTCAGTATTCCTATTTGATTTTCGTTATCACGCAAATCTCGCTTTCTGCCACAATCTCAACCCTTTTGTTTAATTCAAAACAAAAAAAGCCACCTTTTAAAGGCAGCTTTTATATCTAAATCACTTTACAACTTCCAGTCCGGACGTTCAAAATGGCAGGTGTAACCGTATGGGTTTTTCTGCAAGTAATCCCGGTGTTCTTCTTCGGCATTCCAGAAAGGGCCGGCCGGTACAACCTCGGTTACAATTTTGCCTGGCCATTTGCCTGAATCATCCAGTTCTTTTATTAGCTGGATTGCTGTATCCCTTTGTTCATCGTCCAGGAAGAAAATAGCCGAGCGGTAGGACATGCCAATGTCGTTTCCCTGCCTGTTGCGTGTTGTGGGGTTATGGATCTGGAAAAAATATTCCAGTAATTTTCGGTATGACAATTTTTCAGGGTCGAATACTATTTCTATCCCTTCGGCATGTGTGCCATGGTTGCGGTAGGTAGCGTTAGGTACATCGCCGCCTGTATAACCTACTATAGTTGAAATAACGCCGGGTTGATGCCTGATGAGCTCTTCTACGCCCCAGAAACATCCGCCGGCCAATATGGCTTTTTGAGTTTGCATAAACAATTTTTATATAGTTGGATAAAAATTATGCCATGTTGTTTGCGTGGCAAAAAAATGATTTTCGGGTAGCAATTCAAGATTATTATTGACCCATAGACTGTGTTACACTGGCAGCGTAAACCAAAAAGTGCTCCCCAAACCAAGCTCGCTCTCCGCCCCAATGTCACCGCCATGTCGCTTCACGATCTCGGCACAAATATAAAGCCCCAGGCCTAAACCAGAATACTTTTTGCTGGCATGATCAGCCCGCCAATAACGGTCGAACAAATGCGGAAGCTGGTCGGCCGGGATGCCGGGGCCATGGTCTGTCACGGTTATCTTGATATAATTATTCAGCTTTGCATACTGTAGAACGATAACTTTTGATTCAGGAGCGTATTTTACCGCGTTGTTTACAAAGTTTATTACAATCTGTTCAACGCGGTGCTCATCAGCAATAACCTCTAAATCCGCATCACCTTCTATCTGTACTTCATATTTGCCTTCGGCCTTAACGGCATGACATGAATTTTGCAGCATCGCGTTCACATTGAAAGCGTTGCGCTCCAATTTAAGGTGGCTTTGGCTAAAGCGCTTGATATTGAGCAGGTCATCCACCAGCACTGTGATCTTCTCCATGCCTTTATTAGCCGAGTCGATGAGCTTCGGCAACATTGGGTTGGCCGGATTATCCTTAAGCCGCTGCAGTAATTGAAGGTTGGCTTTAAGCGAGGTGATGGGAGTTTTCAGTTCATGACTGGCCACGCTTAAAAAATCATCTTTTTGCTGTTCAAGATTTTTCTGCGCGGTTATCAATCTCGTAACGCCAACCAAACGATTGGCTATACCATTTTCATATTGCGGAATACCGTGGGCGCTGATCCAATGGCGCGAACCGTCGGGCCATTCTATCTCGTATTCCGCATCGTATATTGTATGGTTATCCATTGCGGATTTAACACGTTGTTTAACCTCATCGCGATACTGCGGCAACATGCATTCAAATAGCTGTGGATAGGTAAACTCCTCGTCTACCGCGCGACCGTAATTCTTTTTAAATTGTTCGCTGGTGATCATTTGCCCGGTGGCCAATACTATTTCGGTAATGCCCAGCGCGCTGGCCTCCATTGCCATATTTAAACGCAGGTTTGCTTCGGCCAAATCTTGCGTGGCTACCAGCAACTCTTCGCGGCTTTTTTCCAGTTGCTGGCGGTTGGTTACTTCTTCGGTGATATTAATAACCGTAACCAGGATGGAACCAATTGTTCCGTCGTCTTCAATAATCGGATCGTACGAAAAGCTGGCGTAATGTTTTTTAAGCACGCCATCAACCGTGCCCAATATTACTTCCGTTTCGGGTAAAGTAAAGCGCTTACCGGTTTGCATCACTCCGCGCATGCGGCCCGGATTGGGCTGATCATTCAGCTCGGGGAAGATCTCAACAAGTCCGCGACCTACCACCTGGCTCAGGTTTCTCCGCCAAACATCCAACATGGGTTGGTTAGCCACTTCTACAATAAGGTCATGCCCTTTTAAAATGGTCATGGCTATTGGCGTATTCATTACCATCGCTTCCAGGCGGTTGCGGGCGGCCTCGGCCGCGCGTGTACGTTGGGCTACGCGGGTTTCTAACTCCTCGTTCAGTTCACGTAAGCTTTGCCTGCTATGGTTTAACTCTTCGTTTATCGCAATTAATTCTTCGTTAGCTGCTGCAAGCTCTTCATTCAGCACTTGCTCGTTTTCCAGCTTTTCTGCTGCGGCTATTCCTTCTACACGTTCGGTAATATCGCTGGCGGTATGCAACAACGCGTAGATCTCTCCGTTGGCTTTACGCAATGCCTTGTATTCGTAATCGTAATATCGTGTTGTGGGGTTGCCGTCAATAATTATTTCGGCTGGGGTAGCTTCTCCGGTAATTGTAATACCTGTGCGCCAAACTGAGCGCAGCTCGTCCAAAAAACGTTGCTCTCTTAATTCGGGCAGCACCTCTGCCAAGGGTAAACCAATTATCGATCTATCCTTACCCCAAAAAGCCAGCATAGCATCCGTTACAGCCTCTACGTACAATGAATCGGTTGTATAAATAGCGGTCGCGATATGCGAGGCGGAGAAAATATCCAGTAAATCGTTGCTGTTCAGCAGCGTGACTTTATTCATCGGGTAATCAACGGTTATTGCTAAGATATAGTTTTTTTCGGGGCGAATTTTATTGATGCGAAGAGCCCGCAAACTGAGGGCTTCAATACAAGAAGAATAGTAATATTATACATTACCAACCCTCACAGTTCCCGGCGCTACAGCTGCATGCTTCTTAAAAAAATTAGTAAAATAAGCAGGCTCTTCAAACCCAAGTCCGGCGGCTATTTGCGCTATGCTCCAATCGGTATGCTTTAACAAAGCCTGTGCCTCCTTCAATATCCGCCCCGAAATATGCTGACTGGTGGTTTGCCCCGTCATCTCTTTAACCGAACGATTAAGGTGATTGGTGTGCACCGCCAAACTGGCAGCAAAATCATTCGCAGTTTTTAATTTAAGTTGTTGCCCCGGCGAATCTATAGGGAACTGTCGCTCCAATAGCTCTAAAAACTGACTGGTAAGCCTCGCTGCTGCGCCAGATAGATTCTCTTGCGATGCTGGTGCTATTTTCAATGCCTCGTGCATCAATATCTTAAGATAATTACGCAACAAATCATATTTGCCGGGATAATCAGAATCCATCTCCTGCATCATTTTTTTGAGCACGGCTGATAGAAAGTTTACCTCGCTATCATTTAAAAAAACGATGTGGCTGCCGCCGGCTTTAAATAAAGGGAAATCCTGAAGCTGTGATTTTTGCTCGTACGCATCAATAAAAGCCTGTGTAAATATGCAGAACCAACCGGTTTGTGGTCCGGGGCCGCACTCCCATGAGGCCGGTATCGAAGGGCTCGAAAATACCAACGCGGGCTGATTAACTTCTATCTCTTTATCAATATAATGCATTTTCCCTTGACCGATAACCAGCGTGATTTTATAAAAATCTCGACGACTAAACGGGGTGCGCTTTTGGCAAGGCCTGCGCAAAAACACGTTGAAATGTCCTTGCCCGGTGTTGTTTTCCGAAAACACCTTCTGGTTATCAACCGGGTGGCGCTGATAAAATTGCTCGAGGGTTTCTATCGCTTGCATATGCTAAGATAAAACTTATTTGAATATTATAACTGATTATGACTTTTTGATGATTGAAAAAGAGTGTGGTGTTTGATTGTTATAATTTTCTGTTTGAAAAATATAAGCCCTCCCGGCAAAAGCGCATCTACTTTTGTGGCATGGAAACCGGCTTTAGAAAATGGATCATTGTGGTAACCATTATTACCTCAACCATTATTGAATTAATAGATACCACCATCGTAAACGTGTCAATCAATACGATGAGTGGCAATTTAGGTGCCTCGTTGGAGGATACCGCATGGGTTATCACCTCATACGCCATCGCCAACGTGATCATCATCCCCATGACAAGCTTCCTGGCCGAAAAGATTGGCCGAAAGCAATACTATATAGGGTCGATATTGTTATTTACGCTAGCCTCCGCGCTATGCGGCTTCTCGCATAATTTATGGGAGTTGGTAGCTTTTCGCTTTTTCCAGGGTATTGGTGGTGGTGCTTTACTATCTACCTCACAATCAATTTTGTTCGAGACATTCCCGGTTAAGGAACGGCCTACTGCCAGCGGTATATTTAGCTTGGGTATTATTATTGGCCCATCCATAGGCCCCGTTATGGGAGGCTATATTGTAGATAATTTATCATGGCAATGGATTTTTTACGTGAATATACCTATCGGGTTAATGGCAGCCTTGTTATCGTACATCTATCTGCGCCCCAGCAAACCATCAACCGATGGGCGAAGTATCGATTGGCTCGGCATTTTTCTACTCGCCGTAGGTATAGGCTCGTTGCAGGTAGTACTTGAAAGAGGGGAGACTGACGATTGGTTTGCCGCTGGTTATATTGTTGTGTTAAGTATTTTATCAGCCGTATCTCTTGCTATTCTTATTTGGTGGGAACTGCGAATAGAGCACCCGGTTATCAACCTGCGGGTATTAAAAAGCACTACACTATCAATTTCGGCCATCATGACTTTTGTATTGGGGTTTGGATTATTCAGCGCTGTATTTGTATTTCCGTTGTACGCGCAAAGGATCATTGGATATTCAGCATTTCAAACCGGTACTATGTTGCTGCCAGGCACATTGATGGCTGCCATGATCTCGCCATTCTTGGGGAAAATGCTGCAAAGTGGTTTACGACCGCAATACCTTATTATCCTTGGGTTCGGACTATCCGCCATCTTTGGCTTCATGATGTCGGGATCGAACCTTGAAACTGGTGGCGCTTACTTTTTTATCCCACTTATTTGCCGTGGATTGGGTGCTGCGCTTTTGATCGTGCCATTAACGGCCCTTGCAGTTTCAGAATTAAAACCATCAGATATTCCGCAGGGAGCAGCGCTAAATAATATGATGCGGCAAATGGGCGGTTCGTTTGGTATCGCGTTGATCAATACCTATATAGCGCACCGGGCAGCCAACAACCGGATGTCGTTAATTACACATGTAACGGCTTCCGATCCGATTACTATTGCCCGTCGCCAATCATTCGTTAATAATTTGATAGCACATGGTGCCAATTATCTGCGTGCATTACAGCAGTCATTAGGCGGGCTGGAAAACATAGTTTCACGACAAACTTTTTTATTGAGTTATATGGATGCTTTTCTGCTGTTGGCTATTATGAACGCGTGTTGTATTCCGTTAGTAATCATGACCATCAAAAAGAAGAGGGAAGCGAAAGTAGGAGGTAAGGTTGAAGTGCCGGATGCGCATTGATAAATGGATACTTACGCTATAGGTTTTTTAAGATGCAAAAGCGATGGAAATGTGCGATTCCCTCCTCCGGGGGGGAGGGGGGAGGGGATTCGTCAAAAAGCTTATCGCTAAGCAAGGCGTACAAACCCCTCCCTGCCACAACACATTTCCACCGTGCCCCTCCCCGAGGAGGGAATTAAAAAACGCCAATTTGTTAATGCGCTGCCACTGCTTCAAGTGCAACCGTATTCTGGCTTTTAGCCCCAGCAAATCTCACATAGGTTAGTATAAACGCGAAACCCAGCAGCGGGATACTCATCCAAACCAACCCATGCGTTCCCCAGGCTGCAATAGCCACTCCACCCATCATAGTACCCACGGTTACCCCGGCATTGCCAAAGGATACCATAAGACTCGAGGCCAGTTCGGGTGCTTCCGGAGCTTCGGTTGTGGTGCGTACCTGGCCTATCAGGAAGCCGCCGGTATGTATAAAACCCCACAAGGCCAAGATACCCGCCATCGGCCCAAACCAACCACCGAAAATATAGGCCAGTATATGTACGGCAATAAGCGATAACAGGAATGCCCTTGCGGTTAACATAACATTTTTAGTTAAGGCAATACCGGTTAGCCAGTTGCCAACTATGCCCGCGCCGCCAAATATCAACAGCATTAAACTGATCTGCGCGCCGTTCATATGAGTGATCTTTTCCAAAAATTCTGCAAGGTAGCTGTAGCTCGAAAACATTCCGGCTACCATTAACATTGTAGCTATGAGGTTAAGCCACAGCTGTTTGCTGTTTAACGCTTTTAACTGGGCTTTTACCGACGGCTTTTCTTTTACTGGCATTGATGGCACAAGCGTAAGCAAAGCCAGGCAAGCTATTAAATTAATTACGCCCGATACAACGAATGAATAACGCCAACCTGCCAGATCAGCCACATAAGTTGTTAACGGAACGCCTAATACCGTAGCCGTACTTAATCCTGCCAGGACAACTGATACTGCTTTTGGCGCGTCTTTAGGTTCAACCTGCCTCGCAGCCGCAACTGTTGCTACCGACCAAAACACGGGGTGCAAAATTGCAGGTAGGATGCGGGCAAACATCAGCATACCGAAACTGTGTGATATAGCCGATAGAATATTAGAGATAACAAAGATGAATAACACCAGCGACATCATAGTGCGCCTGTTAACAGCCGCTGTGGCCAACACTGTGAATGGCCCGGTAAGCGCAATGGTAAGGGCAAAACCGCTCAACAGCCAACCGGCAGTTTCTATGCTAATGTTCATGTCCCTTGCTATGGCCGGCAAAATACCAATCACGCCGAACTCGGTGGTGATAATGCCGAAGGCTCCCAGGGCCATGATGTAAATTGATTTTTTCATAATGTATAGATATATTTAAATATTTCGATGTTTTTAAAAAATGAAGTGTTTGTGTTAATTGAAACCTATTCTACAGGTTGGTTTTGAAACCCTGGATAAAGTGGATGTAATTGTCGAGTACCGGTTCGTTTAAGCGGTATTTCAGGTTTCTACCTTCCTTTTCGGGTAACAGCAGATCGGCATCTACCAATTGTTTTAAATGGTGGGATATGGAAGGTTGTGCCAGATCGATAAAATCATGCACTTCGGTGCATTGTAAACAATCCTTGCGGTTTTTGAAAGCCTGCAAAATCTCAATGCGATGAGGGTCGCTTAAGGCACGGGAGATTTTTTCGAATTGTTTAGCATCCATGTTTTACGAATGTAGATAGAAATATCGAAATGTTTCGATGTTTTAAAACGAATGACATAAAAATGGAATATGACGGATTTTGTTAAATCGGATGGGATGTTAGATTTTGGGTTTTTATTTTGAATTATATCTAATAAAATAAATTAGTTTTGTCTAATTTATTTTATTTAAGTTTGTTAAAATTTAATTTACGATATATTGTATAAAGTTTACCAGACAAGATAAATGAAACACATCTGCACAATATTTTTATCATTATTTATATTACAGGCGGCTTTCGCGCAAACAGGCAGTTTAAAAGGAAAGCTAACCAACGGGAGTGAGCCTCTTGCTTATGCTTCGGTTAAACTAAGCGGTACCACAACCGGCACTATCAGTACCGAAAAAGGCTACTACGATCTTAAAAACCTTGCGCCCGGCAATTATGAAATTTCATTTTCTGCGATAGGATATCATACTGAAAAAATAAAAGCCACCATCCAGGGTGGGCAGGTTACGGTGATCAATATCGACCTGAAAGAGAATAGCTCGAAGCTAAATGAAGTGGTAGTTACAGGCGTTTCCCGTGCTACCGAACTAAGGCGAAACCCGATCCCGATAGCTGTAATGAGTAAAAAGGAAATGAACGAGAACGTGAATAATAACATTATTGATGCTATTGTTAAGGGCGTTCCCGGAGTAAATGCGGTAACTACAGGCCCTAATATTTCCAAACCTTTCATCCGCGGACTGGGCTATAACAGGGTGCTTACCTTGTACGATGGTATCAGGCAGGAAGGCCAGCAGTGGGGCGATGAACATGGCATTGAGATCGACCAGTACGGCATTGGCAGGGCCGAAGTTGTGAAAGGACCGGCAAGCTTAACCTATGGCTCAGACGCGTTGGCCGGAGTTATCAATATGATCCCGGCTATGCCAGAGGGGGGCGATGGGGTTTTAAAAGGTGATTACCTGGCAGATTATCATACCAACAACGGCATGATAGGTACCTCGCTGGGCCTTGCCTATAAAAAAGCCGACTGGAAATATTCCTTTCGAGCCACCGCGAAAACTGCGCACGATTATCAGAATAAAGTAGACGGCTTTGTTTATAACACCGGCTTCAGAGAGTATAACCTGAGTGGAAATGTACGAACTGATAAAAAATGGGGTTTCTGGCAGTTATCAGGTACGCTATATGATAACAAGCAGGAAATCCCAGATGGCAGCCGCGATTCGCTCACGAGGCGCTTTACCAAACAGGTTGCCGAGGGAGGAGAGGATGATATTAAAAATCGTCCGTTGGTTAGCGACAATGAGCTGAGTTCGTATGCTATTGCGCCATTGCACCAGCGGATCCAGCATTACAGAATATATAGCTATGGCGAACTGAAAATGGGGCAGAGCAGCCTTGATTTGGCATTGGGCTTGCAACAAAGTATCCGGAGGGAGTATAATCACCCTACCATGGTTAATCAGCCGGGTTTATATGTGGTATTGAATACGCTTAATTATGATGTGAAGTATAACCTGCCTGCTTTTGCCGGTGTGGAAAGTACCATAGGCGTAAACGGTATGTACCAAACCAACCGAAGCAAATCTGCTACCGATTTCCCTATTCCCGATTATAATTTGTTTGATGCAGGCACGTTCTTTTTCGCCAAAAAATCCTTTGGTAAGCTTGATCTGTCGGGTGGAATCAGGTACGATAACCGTAATATCTGTTGGAATGATTTTTATGTAGGGCCGAATACTGCTAATGGTTTTACTAAACATGTTTCGCTTCCCGATACTGCGGGAGCTAACTTGCAGTTCCCGGCTTTCAAGCATACCTATCACGGTTTTTCTGGCAGTCTGGGGTTAACTTATAATATCACCGAAAAACTACTACTCAAGGCTAACATCGCCCGTGGCTATCGCGCACCTAACATCACTGAGATCGGCTCGAATGGGTTGGATCCCGGTGCGCACATAGTGTATTTAGGCGACCGTACTTTTAAACCCGAGTTTAGCCTGCAGCAGGATATCGGCATTATATCTTACCTGAAAGATGCAGACCTGATAGCAGAGTTCTTTAACAACAATATTGATAATTACATCTTCCAGGCTAAACTGAACGATGCCAACGGTAACCCGGTGGTGATAGTTCCAGGCAACAGCACCTACAAATACCAACAATCAAAAGCACGGCTTTACGGTGCGGAGGTAACGGTTAATCTGCATCCACAGAAAATAAAGTGGTTGGCTTTTAATAATAGTTTGGCTTACGTAACTGGTATTAATAAAGATCAGCAGCTTATTGCCCAATCAAACGGCGCGGCCAAATATTTGCCTTTTATACCGCCGGTGCATGTGCGGTCGGAGTTGAAGTTTACTTTGCAGCAGGCCGGTGGTGCTTTTTCAAAACCTTATTTTAAGGTTGAGGCGGATATTTACGCCGCGCAAAACCGTTTTTATGCGCTGGATAATACGGAGACGGCTACACCGGGTTACACGTTGATCAATGTTGGTGCGGGCACCAAGATCAAAACAAAATCGGAAAGAACGTTTTGTGAATTGTATTTACAGGTTGATAATTTGTTTGGTACAGCCTATCAATCCAACCTCAACCGTTTAAAGTATTTTGAATATTATACTCCATCGCCAAATGGCCGGTCGGGGATTTATAATATTGGGCGGAATTTGAGTTTTAAGGCGGTGTTTCCGTTTTAGGTAGTCATTTAATCATAAACGCAGAAGTTCATCGGCGATACGGGGCACCTACGGAGCCAGGATATGAGTTCTCAAATTCTATAAACACGTTACTCCTACGGAGTACTAAAAAAATTGTTAAATACTCCGTAGGAGTAACGTGTTTATAGAAAATAAATCGTGGCTTTTTGGCTCCGTAGGTGCCTCGTCTCTACGAGCGATTTCTACGCATGTAATTTGACGAGATTACTGTCCCGTCGATTCCCTCACCACCAACTCCGAATCCAAAACCAAGGTCTGGTTTGGCTCCACGTCTTTCCTGTTCAATATCTTAAACAAAATCCCGGCGGCAGTCTTGCCCATTTCAAATGCCGGTTGAGCTATGGTGGTGAGCGATGGATTTAAAATGCCTGCTGTTTTCAGGTTTGAAAAGCTGATGATCTTTACATCGGCAGGAATTTTTAAACCTAACTCCCGGCAGGCATAATAACAGGGTAGGGCCAGGTCTTCGATTGAGGCAATCAGGCCATCCGGTTTTTGAGTGATCAGCAAATTTTTAACCAACTCAAGGTTTTCCTGCTCGTCTCCGGTATTGATCATCAGCCCATCCTCAAACAAAATATCATTGTCTTTTAAAGCCTCAATATAACCCGCAATTCTGTTTTTACCGGCCGGGGTGTGATCAATGCCTTTTAGGTAGGCTATCTTTTTACATCCGTTTTCAATGAGATGTTTGGTGGCTGTATAGCTGCTTTGGTAATCGTTAGTAGTTATTTTAATGGCTTCGATATCTTCATAAACCCTGTCGAAAAATATCAACGGCAACACAGGGAGTACATCTTTAAAATCCCTGTCACCATTTGCACCGCTGGCTATTGATATTAAAATTCCATCCACCCGTCCGCTCAGCAGGCTGCGGATAAAGGCGTTTTCGGTTTCTACGTTTTCGTGCGTTTGGTAGATCAGTACGTGGTAATTATGCGCCCGGGCAATCTCTTCAATACCGTTTATCGCCTGCGAAAAAAAACTGTTGGCAATCTCGGGCACAATAACCGCTATGGTTTTGCTTTTATGGCTACGCAGGTTACTTGCCGATGGGTTGGCTACATAATTCATTTTCCGTGCCATTTCCATTACCCTTGCCTTGGTTGCTGCGCCAATTTCGTGGCTATCCCTCAGCGCGCGCGATACCGTGGCGGCAGAGAGATTAAGTTCGGCGGCGAGTTTTTTGATGTTTACTTTATCCACGGTGCGGGTTGATAATAACGGGTTTTTAAGGTGCTAATTTAACTGATTTACGTAAACGTTTACGTAAATAAATCCGGACGGATACGTAAATCGGGTATGTTTTTTTAGGAATTTAGTAGTGTGATAGGTCGCTATAACCTTGGATAACGGCTTATTACAAGCCAACCAACCAGTTATAAAAACCAAAAACAACCGACATGGACAAGTTAACCGAAAAGGAAATATCTCCTTTGGCCAGTATCGAAGAGTGGGAAGATGATGTGTTAGAACGTTACCCCGAACCTGGTCCGGCCAAAGCGAAGGATGAGTTCAGAGTATACAGCGAAGCCGAAGATAACCCGGTACGCGAGTTTTATAGGTTAAATCACAAGTATCAAACTTATGATAACGTTTTGGCCAAAAAAGCCAACTTTTTAAGGTTTGATAAAATGGAAATGCCATGGTGGAAAGCCATGGAGTATCTGAATACATTGGTTGATGATTCGGATCCGGATATTTCGCTCGATCAGTTACAGCATTTATTGCAAACTGCCGAGTCGATCCGCGCCGATGGTCACCCGGACTGGTTTGTGTTAACCGGTTTTATCCACGACTTGGGTAAAGTGCTTTGCCTGTTTGGCGAGCCGCAGTGGAATGTGGTAGGGGATACCTTTCCGGTAGGTTGCAAATTTTCGGATAAGATAGTTTATCCTGAGTTTTTTGCCGATAACCCGGATAGCTACGATGAGCGTTTTAATACCAAATATGGTGTTTATACGCATCAATGCGGTTTGGATAATGTACAGATGTCGTGGGGACATGATGAGTACCTGTACCAGATCACTAAAGATCACCTGCCCGAAGAGGCACTGTATATGATCCGTTATCACTCGTTTTATTCGCAGCACCGCGAAAAAGCGTACGATCATTTACTGACAGCGCACGACCAGGAGATGTTTAAATGGGTTGATAAGTTTAACCCTTATGATCTGTATTCAAAAAGCCCGAAACCACCAGTGGTATCGGAACTAAAACCATACTATGAAGATCTGATAGCCAAATATTTGCCGGCTACAGTGAAATTATAAAAGAGTAACAATTCACTTTGGTTAAGTTGAACTGTAAGGTCGGGTGTATGTAACCACCCGGCCTTTTCTATTTTATCATCAAGAAGATTTTTTTATTGTAGAGACGCATAATTGCGTCTCCCGCGTGCAATTTACGGCGGAAATGATTTGCAAGGCCGCTTGTCCTGCGGGAGACGCGATTATGCGTCTCTACATCGAATTCTGGTCGAAGTTTAGCGCAGCGTAACTTCGTCCTAAACTGTTGGAAGCATTCTGCTTCCGCAGCCAGACTTTAAAGTTCCTGCCGTTGTTGGTGTTGTCACTAACAACTCTACGCCATGCAATGTGGCTTAGGTTTTCATGAAAAGATAAGGGTAAAAAGTTGTTGGTGACAACACCAACAACGGCGGAGCCTTGGGGCGAAAGAGAAATCTTGTAAGAGCGAAAATTACGCATGTAAGGCCGCCAAGCAGGGCGTACAAGATTTCTCCTCACCTGCCCGCGAGGTCACCGCGCTGTTCGTCGAAATGACAAGTAGGAGAGAGTAATGCCCTTTTTGGCTATTTCACCTCCGGCCCGTAAAACTTCAACCCCAACACCCCGGTCATGATCAGCAGCATAAAAAAGATTTCCATGTAGGAAAGCCGCTCGCCCAAAAAAGTCATTTCAACTACTTTAATGAGGATAAGCGTAACTGCCGTCCAAACCGCGTAAGCCACCGCTGTAGGCACAGATTTGATGGATAACGAAAAAAAATAAATGTTACCGATGCCGAAGAGAACATACCCCGCAAAAGGCATCCAAACCGGCAAACCGTATTGAAGACTTAAAACCGAATTCCAGCGCAAGGCCTTCAAATCGCTGAATTTCATGAATTTTAAGCAGAAGGTCCAGGCCGCTTCAAACGCGGCTGCTATCAAAAGGTATAACCAGGCCAATGTGTTAGTTTTATTGTAAAATATTTTCTTCCTGCGGTACTAAAGCTACCGGCTCAGGTACTTTGTTTTCTTGATTAGGGGCTGCTTGTTTTGCTGTTGTCAATTTAGCCGGCAGCGCTTTGTCTATTATGCTCATCAAACGTGGCCGCAAATTATAATACCAGCTAAACCATTTGTATTTAAGCAGCTTTTGCTCATCAAAACGTTTTACGCTGAAGGCATGCTGCAAAAAATAATCGCGCGGGTAATCGTAATGCAAGCCCCAGTTTTCGGGCTTATCGCCCGGCGCGTGACCCGGATCATAAACCGATTTAAACAGGTAATCCCAAAACGAAAATTTAGTGGCGAAGTTGGCATGAAAAACCTCGATGTAGTTGGCATGGTGCCATAAATGCAGCTCGGGCGAGTTGATGATATACTTCAGCTTGCCCATGTTTACCTTGATGTTGCCGTGGATAAACATGCCGAACATGGCATCCAACATAGCCTTGATCGGTATAACCATCGGGTCGGCACCTAACAAAATGATAGGTGCAAACTCGATGGTTTGGTTAATGATGATTTCTACAATGTGAGATCGTGAACCGGCCAAAAAGTCAACCTCTTTGCCCGAGTGATGCGCCTCGTGAAACCGCCAGAAAAACTTATTGGAGTGCTGAAAACGGTGAAACAGATAGATATACAGATCGTGTGTAAACAAAAAGAACAATACCTGCACGGCCACCGGCCAGTTACTTACAAAATGAAACTCCGACAGATCCCAATGCCTTTGCATTGGCGCGATGATATAATCGAAAATCATGATTTTGAGAAAGTAACTTTGTATCAGCGTGTACCATACCAGATCGATCCAAAATCCTTCCCTGAAAAACTTCAAACCTTTTCTATAGGGCGAGATCCGTTCCCAGGCAATGATGAATGCTATCCAGCAAAAAAGGATAGTGGATGTAATGGTAAGTACTTGTTGCTGTGGCATTATTATTTCACGGTTGGTTTTTCTTTGTACTCGTCGCTGATGTTAACGCGCAGGCGTTTCATCGGTGCCAGTTCTGATTCGTAAACGCGTTTTTCGCCATCACCTGCGGCAGTTTCCACGTCGCGGATATCGCGAACCAAACGTTGGAAGCCCCCCGGTTCAACAGATGCCGCATGGTCAGATCCCCACATGGCACGATCAAGCGTAAAGTGACGCTCAACAAACGTTGCGCCCATGGCTACGGCACCTACGGTAGTAGCCAGGCCGGTTTCGTGACCAGAGTAACCGATAGGGATGCCCGGATATTTGTTCTCCAATGTCTGGATCATTTTAAGGTTCAGCTCCTGCGGAGGGCAAGGGTAAGCCGAGGTTGAATGAGCGATGAACAACGGATAGTTTTCATCAAATTGGTTGATGTAATCCATCGTAGTTTCGATCTCTTTCATGGTTGACATACCGGTTGAAAGCATCAGCGGTTTGCCGGTTTCCAAAATGCGTTGAATCAAGTCGAAATCGGTTAATGAAGCCGATGCCAGTTTGTACAAAATGGTATCGAATTGCTCCATAAAATCAACCGATGGTGCATCCCAGGCAGATACGAACCAATCGATGCCTACTTTTTTGCAGTATTGATCGATAGTAGCATATTCAGCGATACCAAACTCGGTTTTGCGTTTGTAATCGATATAGGTAATGCGGCCCCAAGGGGTATCGCGCATAATTTCCCACTGATCGCGCGGTACGCAAATCTCTGGTGTACGTTTCTGAAATTTAACGGCATCAGCTTTAGCTGCTACGGCCTCGTCAATCAGTTTTTTGCAGATCTCTAACGAACCATTATGGTTGATACCGATCTCGGCAATGATATAGCTCGGTTCACCTTTGCCAATTACGCGGCCGTTTTGCAGGGTGATACTGCCGTTCCGGGTGCCTGACAGGAATTTATCGCTTTTTGCTTCGATAATAAATTCTGCAAACTCACGGAAACAACCATCGCCGCCGTTCAGGGTGCTAATAAAATCAACCTGTGCTTTAACTTGTGGCAGGCCATCAGCAGGTGATGCGGTAAGGCCTGCCAGTTTCATTACCTCAATATCGTTGGTATCATCACCAATAAAAGCAACTTCGTTAGGCGATAAATTTAAGCGGCTGCAGATCTCTTTAAAAGCCACTACTTTATCTTTTATGCCGAGGTGCAATTCGGTGATATTTAATTTTTCGGCTCTTTTAGCCAGCGATGGCGAGTTTTCGCCGCTGATGATGCCTGTAGTTACGTTTGCCAGTTTATGCAGGCGCTCAACACCCATACCATCGCGCATGCTGAATTTTTTCAGCAATTCGCCTTCGGCGTTATAGTATACGCCTGCATCAGTTAAAACCCCGTCGTTGTCGGTTAGCAATAGTTTAATGCCTGCCGCTTTTTGTCTTAAAATTTCGTTCATAATAGGTT
Source organism: Mucilaginibacter sp. CAU 1740 (assembly GCF_039839285.1). Classification (NCBI taxonomy): domain Bacteria; kingdom Pseudomonadati; phylum Bacteroidota; class Sphingobacteriia; order Sphingobacteriales; family Sphingobacteriaceae; genus Mucilaginibacter; species Mucilaginibacter sp. CAU 1740. The sequence continues at coordinate 237,110 of NZ_JBDOQS010000002.1, forward strand.
TAAATTAAATTGCTGTCCATCCCCCGTCAACAACCAGGTTAGCGCCGGTCATGTATGCCGATGCTTCGCTGGCCAGAAATATGAGTGCGCCCTGATAGTCCGACGCCTTGGCCATGCGGCCCAATAATGTTTTTGCTGAATAGTTATTAATGAAATCGCCTGTTTGCCCTGCCTCTACGCCACCTGGAGAGAGGGTATTCACCCTAACCCCGGTGTGCCCCCAATAGGCTGCCAGAAAGCGCGTAAAGTTGATGATAGCCCCCTTGGTCACCGGGTAAGCAGCCGATTTATAAAATGTTTGCTGTCCGCGCGCATCGCGATAGATAGTTTGATCCGGGCCAACCATACCATAGGTTGAAGCGATGTTGATGATGCTGCCGCTGTGCTGTAACGACATCTGCGTACCAAACACCTGCGAGCATAAAAATACACCGGTAATGTTCACGTTAAGCGAAAGCTGAAAAGCCTCCAATGGATAGTTTTCAAAAGCCGAAAGCTCTTTAGCCATAGCCGGGTTTTCAAACTTATCGTTAATAGCGGCATTGTTTACCAGTATATCAACCGAATCGTATTTGTTTAAAACGGCATTAAGCGCGTCAATCAATGAGTCTTTGCTGGTAACATCAACCTCAATACCCAAATGGTTATCGCCTAATTGTGCTGCGAATTGCGAGGTTTGCTCAGCACCCAGATCAGCTACTACCACGTTTGCACCTGCTGCTGCAAGGGCTTCACAATGTTTTTGACCTATGAGACCTAAAGCACCGGTTACCACAGCCGTTTTTCCTTTTAATGAAAAAAGCTCCATGGCTTAAGCGGTGGTTTTAGGTTTGATATTGTAGTTGCTTACCTTGCGGAAAACAGCCTCAAGCACTTCGCCTTTCAGGTATTGTTTGATGTTGCCGCTTTCAATAGCTTCTTTTACAAATGGCAGTACATCGCGGTAAGCGGCAAGGATGTAGTCGATATCTTCGGTGGTGTGGCTGTAGCACATGTTGTGGAAGCCGGCCCAAAGCACGCCGCGTTTAATCATTTCCTGCTGCATCAGGGTTTTTACTTCCAGTCCGTTGCCGGCATCTGGAGTAAAAGTTACCATGCTGCGGCAGTTAAAGCCTACGGCGCGGGTGTATTTATCCATGCCTAACTCTATAGAAAGGCTGTTGTAACCATCTTTTAATAAAGCGCCGTGCTCATCAAGGTATTGAGGTACATTTTTATCGCGAAGCTCATTAATGGTTGCGATACAGGCCGCTAATGACAAAGCCTCGCCGCCAAAAGTGGTGTAACTGAATACTTCTGAGTTGAAAAGCTCCATTACATCGGCACGACCGGTTAATAAAGCTATAGGCATACCGTTGGCGCATGCTTTTGAAAACACGGCCAAATCGGCTTTAACGTTGAAATATTCCTGCGCACCGCCCACCGCTATACGGAAGCCTGTCCACATTTCATCAAAAATGAGGAGGGTGCCATTGGCTTTACAAGCCTCGGCCAGTTCCTGTAAATAGCCTGGTTTCGGTGCTTCGAAAATGAATGGCTCGAGGATCAAAGCAGCAACAGTTTCATCTAAAGCGGCTTTTACGGATTCGATATCGTTATACTCAAAAGTATAGGTCAAATCCTGGATAGCTTCAGGTACGCCTGAGTTGCGGCTGGTGATGCCGATATACCAATCGTGCCAGCCGTGGTAACCACAGCAAAATACTTTATCGCGGCCAGTAAATGCCCGCGCTACGCGGATAGCCGCAGAGCAAACGTCGGCACCTGTTTTTGATATTTTTACGGCCTCGGCATTAGGTATAACCTGTTGAACAAGTTCAGAAAGTTCAACCTCCAATGGGTGCATCAATGAAAAAGTGATACCGTTGTTTAATTGTGTGCGGATAGCCTCATCAACAACAGGGTAGGCATAACCTAATGAAACCGGACCGATAGCGGCGTTTAAATCAATAAACTCGTTACCATCCGCATCCCAAACGTGCGAACCTTTACCTTTTACAAGGTACTTAGGCGCAACACCCTTGGTAAACTGCCCCGGACCTTTTGCCAGCGTTTGGGTAACCGGTTTCTGCACTTTTAAAGCGCGTTCGTATAATTTGTCCGATTCGGTGATGATCGGGAAATCGTTGTTAAGCTCAATTTTATTGGCCATGATAAAATATTTTTATTCTGAAAATTCAGGGGTTAAAATTTGTGGTTGGTGGTGTTCGGTTTGGTAGCCTAATATCCGCTCGGCTATTTGCTTGCCGGTAAAACCTTCGTATTCAAGCACCGATGGCAGTAACGATGGCCTGAACCATTTTTCGTTCAGGGCGATAGGCAATACGTTGGTGGTGGTGCGGTTTTTCAATAAAACTTCGGCAACAATGGTATAAAGGCCGCCGGTTACAAAATGGTCTTCCAATGTAACTACCAGTTTGCTTTGTACCGATGCTTTCAGGATAGCCTCTTCATCAACCGGCTTCAAGCTGCGCATATTGATCAGACCAACTGATAAACCTTCGGCTTTCAGCATTTCAACGGCGATTAGTGCTTGTTCAAACAGCAAACCGTAGGTTAATATGGTTACATCGGTACCTTCTGTAATTACTTCGGCCTTGCCCATTACAAAAGGCTCATGGTTGTAACCTGTTTGGCGGGTATTGATGCGCGTGTAAGCCGGGCTTTTGCTCGCCCAAATCTGGGGCAGCATTTTTACCAGGTCGTCCTCATCGGCAGGGGCAAAAACGGTTACGTTCGGGATGCCGCGCATAATCGAGATATCCTCGATAGCCTGGTGGGTAGGGCCGTTACCATCTGATAAAAAGCCGGGGATAAATGAGCTCAGTTTTACCGGCAAATTTGCAATTCCAACATCGGTACGCACAAATTCAAAAGCGCGCATGGTTAAAAACGATGCCAACGCATGTATAACCGGTACACGGCCACGCAAAGCCAGACCGGCAGCAGCGCCAACCATGGTTTGCTCGGTAATGCCGGTATCAATAAAACGTTTGCCTAATTTGGCGGGCAGGTTGCGTACCAGCGCGCGGTTTTCGGCGGTCATTACTACCACTTGCTCATCGGCAAGGGCGGTTTGGGTTAAAAGTTCTTCGTAACTCATCTTATCTCACCACTAAAGTTTCGGATGTTAATGTTGTATTATGTTCGCCGTGCAGTTCGAGCAAAAGCTGCTCAACTTCGCCTGCATTAAAATTGCAGAACCATCTGTCGGCTCGTTCCTGGATGCTTGGCAGGCCTTTGCCGCGCATGGTATCGGCAATAAGCACATTGAGTTTGCCCATTTGGAAAGGGTAGGAGTTTAACGCTTCGTCTAATTCGGCAAAACTGTGCCCGTTAATGCGTTTAACCGCTGCGCCAAAGGCAGCGAATTTATCGGTAAGCGGCTCCAGAGGGATCAGTTCTTCGGTACGCATATTGGCCTGGAACTGGTTGCGGTCTACAATAAAAATCAGGTTGTCCAATTTGTAGGCGTTGGCTACCAAAACGGCTTCCCAGCAGGTACCTTCGTTTAGTTCACCATCGCCCAAAATGCAGATCACTTTGTTGCTGCTTCCGCTGATCTTCAGATCTAAAGCAACACCTAAAGCCACCGAAGGCAAATGGCCTAATGAACCCGAATGAAATTCGATACCCGGAATTTTGGTATTGGGGTGCCAGTAAATATGATCGTTTAATAGCAGGTGATTTTTAAGGCGTTCTTTATCCAATAAACCCAGCTCGGCAAAAGTGCCGTACAGGGCAGGTACGTCATGACCTTTTGAAAGGAAAAGATAGTCTCGGTTAGGATCGTTCAGGTTATCCTTATTGATGTTTAAAAAACGGCTGTACAGGTACACGATCAGGTCTACCGCCGATAATGACGCACCGGTAAAGCAACCGCCATCGGTCGACATGCGGATGATGTGCTCTCTTACCTTAAGTGCCGTAGCTGTTAATTCTTCGTAATTCTTGTTTTCCACTGCTGTATGCTTTCGTTGTTATAGTTGCTGTATATTCTCGGCAGGTGCCTGCCTTGTTTTATCGGCCGATACTGTTTTTAGTTCGTCGATATGATGGCGGTACCAGTTCACACCGGCGTACTGCACGTTGATGTTACAGATCTCGGGTTTAGCGTTTAGAAGGTCAAGGATATCCTGGCAGGAAAAAGCACTATTTTCAGGATAAAGCTCCCTGAAAACCCTTTCTATAAAATAATAATCCTCCGCATAATCAATCGTAAACCTATGCGACATGGAATAATCCATCCCCGTTGGCCATGCAAAATTGCCTATCCTGAATAGTTCGGGGTTTTCCCAGATGTAGGGAGTGGTGTGTTCCAGTTCTAAAGGGCGTGTGGCATTTTCCCTGGCTTTGGTCAAGGAATCCATGGTCATGATCTCTACATCATTGCCATCCGGGTAGGTGGCGGGGTGAAGGTTGCTTACAAAATCAAATTGATCGCGGTTGGCAAAAAAGTAATCCAGTACTTCATCAATTACGCGTGGATCAATAAGCGGACAATCTGAAGGAATCTTTAACACCACATCGGCATTAAATAATTTGGCCGCCTGGTAGTGTCTGTCGAGTAAGTTGTTGAGGCTGCCACGGAAGCAAGGGATGCCAATTTTGGCAGCTTCTACTTCGATTATATCATCGTCGGCTGTTTCGGATGTAGCTATCACCAGTTGCGCCTCGTGTTTGATCATCTGCAAACGCTCAATCATCCGCGCAAGCAAACTTTTACCCAGTATAGGTAACATCACTTTGCCTGGCAATCGGCTCGAGGCCATACGGGCCTGTATCACTATCAGTATCTTCTCTGTCATGGTAATTGGCTTACCAGCTTTCTACTAATTCTTCTTTTAATTGCAGGTTTGCTTCGTTAGCCTGATATTCTGCTAAGGCCATGTTGGCGTCAAAGGCTTCCGCGTTGCCTTTATGGTTTATATAACTACGGCACAAAGCGGCGATATTTTTTGCCGATGTGCCCTCGTTTTGGATAGGAGTGAGCCTTTTCAACTCCTCCACATCAAATAAGGAGTGTACTTTTTTACCGAGGGCTATACCGGTGTAAACAACGGTTGAGTATTGGGTGATCAGCTCAACACAGTTGGCTATCATATGGTTGGTATTGCCTTTGGCATATATGAGTGTGCCTGCCGGCGCATGGGCCTTGATCTCCCGTTCGGCACGGTCAGCGTTTTCATTTGGGTGAAGCTTAAACAGCAATGGGCGACCATTTGCTATGGCTACAGCTTTCTTAATAAACGCTATCCTGTTTTCAAAGCGGAAGGTTTCGCGCATATCGGTGGTAGCTACCATTACATAGCCATGATGCGGAAAATCATTATTTATATGCTGCGCCAGATTATCATAGTTAGGCATGCCTGTTACTACGATCTTATTTTCTGGCGTGCCTTTACCTGCAAAATACTGGCGGTAGCCTTCAGATGCAGCGCAATAAATATCACAGCGGTTTGATGATCCGTTAAGTGATGTGTTGCCGCATAGGGTAGGTGGTAGTTTCAGGTTGCGCACCACATGGCTCCATGGGGTATAACGGTCAATCATGCCTTCCTGTACCCAAATAGTTTTGGTTTGGCGCATGCGTTGTGGCACTATCAGGTCGGTGCAGAATACTACCAGATCATACCGGTTTTTCTTTGCAGCGAAATCTATCGACAGGCTATGATTGTTAAGGTACTCTTCAGATATCAGCCTGAATTTATTGGATAATACCGTGCCGTTAAAAAGCCTGGTATTATTTAAAGTATAATTAAGGGGCGCGTTATCTGTAAACAGTTGGCTAAACCAACAATCAAATTCAGGTAGCTCATTGGCTATCTGGTGCATTTGTGTGGTTTGGTTAATTGAACCGGTAATGAACAATATTTTCTTCATCCTTTTATTTCAATTAGCGCTTGTGATTTGATTCATCGATTAACGATTTTATCATGTTAGTTTAAATTACATAAGCATCTATCGGGTAAAAACTTATGATTTGATAAATGTAGGCGGGCTATTTTTAGATAATGAGAACTTATAGTTATTAAATTATTAAGCAGGGATAGGGAAGAAATTATTTATTAACAAACACGGCAGATTGTTAATAATCAGGTTGTAAGAATGTGTTAATTAAAAGGCTTTGTGCCGATTTAACACAAAGTAGATGTTAAATAAATATATTATTTATATATGGCTGTCGGCAGTTGGATTAGGACGGCTAAGTGGGAAGATTTAAACGCTTTTGTCATGATTAAGTATAAGTGACAAATGTTATTTTATTTAGCGCTCAGGCTTTTTATTTTTATCACCGATTAGGATGTTATTTACACCCGGACTGAAAATCGATCAACACAATCATCTATAAAAAATAAAAACATGGAGCCTAAAATTGGTATCACCCCCGAAAACCTTGCTAAAGTTGCACACGCGTTAAATGGCATACTGGCCGATGAGTTTGTATTATACACCAAAACCCGCAACGCCCACTGGAATGTTGAAGGCCCGGATTTTCACAGTAAACATTTATTCTTCGAATCGCAGTATAATGAGCTGGACGAGATCATGGATAGCGTGGCCGAGCGCATCCGTTCATTAGGTCATTATGCTCCTGCAACGCTGAAAAGCTTTTTGCAATTAACCCATCTGTCAGAACAATTGCACGAAAAAAATGATGGCGAGGGCTTTGTTCGCGAACTGCTTAATGACCATGAAAGCCTGATCATCCGCCTGCGCGAAAATATCAACTATTTTGCCAACGATCTGGGCGATGCCGGTACCAGCGATTACATCACCGGTTTAATGGAAACGCACGAAAAAATGGCCTGGATGCTAAGGGCACACGTGAGATAATCTTCTAACACGGATCTATACCCTTATTATATAAGGGCTATAATTATAGCCTGGTAGGATAACTTATCAGGCTATAACATTAAATAGTATAAGCAGGGCCGTAATGAACAGTACTATCATTCCGCTCAAAAACAAATAATCGGCAGTGGTTTCCCAGCGTCCGCCTGTTTTTAAATTCCCTCTGATAGATAGAAACGAAAGGATACAACTCGCCATAAAAAATACCAAAGCGATGGTTACTGTTTCATCGATGTAAGTACGTTGCGATAAATTCAGAAATTTTAATGATGTAAGCACCACAAAGCAAAGCCCCAACAGGTTTGACGCGGCATTTAATATATGTGGCGATTTATTGTTGGTAGCCATTGTTAAGGTTCAATTAAGATATCGATAAAACTATCAAAAATAGTTATCGTTGATGCTATTCATTTGTTAAAATCCTTTATTAAAGGCGATGTCGAATTTTTATTAAGTCCAAATAACGAAATGTCGTCATTTAACGAGGTTGGTTTTAGTTGTATTTGTTTGTGAATCAATTTGTTATTGTTTGGCTCGCAACTTGCCTGTGTTTTTCTGTATTTTTAAAGCTCCTTCATCTTAATACATATACCCATGACAAAAAAATTACTTGTCTCTTCTTTATTTATAGCCGCCGGTTTTTATGCGCGCGGCCAGGCAATAGCCCCATCGGCCTGGCAAAAGTTTTCTGATAGTACCGTTGTTGCCGTTCATGCCTCATATGATAATGTTAGCGGCATCCACCGCTGGCTATTTGGCGAAAATTACCGTAAGGATTGGGCCATGAAGGTTAGACTGCCAATAATTAAATTATCGGAGGTAAACGGCGGTCTAAGCCCCCTGAAACAAGGTGGGGGTATGGAATCCAAATCGTTAAGGCTTCAGGATAAAAGCGGTCGCGAATGGGTATTGCGCAGTGTTGAAAAGGTTCCGGATAAATTGCTTCCGCCAAATTTGCAGGGAACGTTTGCTGTTGATTGGGTGGGCGACGAGTTTAGCGGGCAGCATCCTTACACCGCATTGGTTGTGCCGCCCCTGGCCGATGCCGCGAACGTACCTCATGCCAACCCCGTTATTGGTGTTGTTGTTGATGATCCTGCCCTTGGTCAATACAGCAAAACATTTGTAGGCCTGGTTTGCCTTTTGGAGGAGCGTGAGCCTACCGGGCACTCAGACAATACCTTTAAAATGGAGGATGCGCTTTTAAAAAGTAACGATAACCGTGTAGATGGCCGTGAGTTTTTAAGGGCAAGATTACTTGACCTGCTCATGACCGATTGGGACCGTCACGAAGATCAGTGGCGCTGGGCTGATGCCAAAAATGGTAAGGGCAAATTGTACACCGCCGTTCCGCGTGATCGCGACCAGGTGTTTCACGTTACGCAGGGCGTTTTTCCATCAATAGCCGCGTTGCCATGGATCGATCCTATGCTGGAAGATTTTAGTGGTGATATTCCACGTGTAAAATACTCGCTTTTTAAAACGAAGTTTATGAAGGAGTACCCCGATGCGCAGCTTTCTTATGATGAATATATGAAAATAGTGAACGAGTTTGTAAAAGCCGAGAGCGACGCCGTGCTGGAGGCCAGTTTACAGCGTTTGCCAAAGGAGATCTACAAGTTCCGTCATGATGAAATGCTTACCACGCTCAAAAAACGCCGCGATAATATTCCGGCGGCAATGACCGAGTATTATAAATTCATTAACCGTATTGTTGATATCCGCACAACTGATAAAAGCGAGTTGATCACTGTAACCGACGCGCCCGATAACGCTACCCGTGTCACGGTATCAAGGATAAATAAGGACGGCGAAACTAAGGATCAGCTGATGGATATGATCTATAACCCGGATATCACTAAAGAGATCAGGCTATATACCTCGGCAGGCGACGATAAGGTGCAGATCAATACTGCCAAATCGCCTATAAAATTAAGGTTGATAGATAGCGTAGGTAAAAAAACTGTTGATGTGCAGGAAGCTAACCGTACGGTAAATTTTTACGGGCGTGAGGATAGCGTGACTTTTACCGGCAAAACCGGCAGGTTAAGTAAGCATTTATCAAACGATACTTTAAATACCGAGTTTTTACCAACTAACCTATATAATGTATGGATGCCTTTGGCTACCGCTGCCTTAAACAAGGATGATGGCTTTTTATTAGGGCTTGGTTTTAAATATACGGGGTACGATGGTTTTAGGAAAAGGCCATATTCAACCATACAGCAGGTAATGATCACCCACTCGTTCGCTACCGATGCATTCAGGATAAGGTATAGCGGCGAATGGATTGATGCTATTGGCAAGGCCGATTTTGTGATGCAGGCCAATATCCAATCGCCCGATAATACGGTAAACTTTTTTGGCCTCGGTAACGAGAGTGTGCTGAATAAGTTTCCGGGTTACCGTACTTTTTACCGTACCCGTTATGATATTTACCAGTTTGATCCCGGTTTGCGCTGGCATACCGGTAAAAACAGCGATGTAACAGTAGGGCCGTCGTTTCAGTATTATCATCTTGATATATCGGATAATACAGGCAGGTTTATTAATCAAACATCGCTTATCAACTCGTACGATAGTTTAACAGTTGGCAAGGATAAAGTTCATTTAGGCGCGCTTATTAATTACACCACCAATCAGCGGGATAACAATATCCTGCCAAAAAAAGGTTTTTATTTTACAGTAACTGCGCAGGGGTACAAAGGCCTTAATGATTATTCAAAATCATTTGTGCAGATAAAACCTGAGTTTACCTACTACCAAAGCCTTACACCGGGTGGCGCTGTTGTACTATCGGATAGGGTAGGCGGTGGCGTAAGCTTTGGTAAGCCAGCCTTTTATCAATCGATGTTTTTGGGCGGACAGGGTAATTTGTTGGGATATCTGCAAAACCGCTTTGCGGGTAAGCATATGGTGTTCAACAACCTGCAGGCAAGGGTTAAACTTGCCGATATTGCCAGCTATATTTTACCTGGCCAGTTAGGCCTTGTAGGCTTTTACGATGCAGGCCGTGTTTGGGTAGATGACGAGCACTCGGATAAATGGCATACCGGTACGGGCGGCGGCTTATATTTTGCGCCGGCAAGCTTAACAGTTTTGCAGTTGCTGGCAGGCCACTCAAACGAGGGTTGGTACCCTTACATTTCGCTCAACTTTAGGCTTTAATTAATCAGAGCGAAAAGTTGTATAACTGAAAGGAAAAATGGCCGGGGTCTAATTAACAGGATCCTGGCCATTTTTGTTTTGTTTTGATTTTGAGTGTGTTATGTTTGTGGTGTGCCAAATTGTACTATTGGTAAAATAATTAAGGAATATTTAACATTAAGTAGTGAAATGGGGCTTTAAAATGCATTTCTTTATAATTCCTTATTCTTATGTTGTTAATCTGAAAATCCTGTCTTAACACCGCGGGGGTAGTTTTGTTGCAAACTAACTGTATTGCAATGAAACAAAATTTACTTAAAATTTCACGGTTGTTCATGCTTTTAGCAATAGGTGTGCTTGCTTACAGCACCTCATTTGCGCAAAGTTTAACAATCAGGGGTATCGTATTAGACGAGGCCAATCAGCCGGTACCTGGCGTAAGCGTACAAATTAAAGGTACTACCTTTGGTACCGTAACAGGCACAGAAGGCCGCTTTACACTTGCCGTTGAAAAGGGCAAAGTGTTAACTTTTAAATTTATAGGTTACACCACTCAAGAAGTAACCATCGGTACTGAAACCAATATCTCGGTTCAATTAAAAAATGATTCGAAAGCTTTAACTGAAGTTGTGGTAACTGCTTACGGCGTAAAAAAAGAAACCCGCCGTTTAGGTTACACCGTTCAGGAAGTTAAAGGTCCGGAATTGGTAAAAGCCCGTGAGCCTAACCCTATCAACTCATTGGCTGGTAAGGTTGCGGGTTTAACAGTGGGTACCAACGCCGAGTTATTGGGCCGCCCGGAGATTGTTTTGCGTGGTAGCAAAGACCTTCTTTTTGTGGTTGACGGTAGCCCGATCAACTCAGATACCTGGAATATCAGCCCTGACGATATTGATACTTACACTGTACTGAAAGGCCCTAACGCCGCGGCATTGTACGGTTCAAGAGGTATCAACGGTGCTATCATCATCACCACCAAAAAAGGTACTAACGATAAAAAAGGCTGGGAAGTTAACTTTAACAGCAGTACTTTATTTGAAGGTGGTTTGATCGCTGCTCCTGAAGCACAAACTGAATACGGTCGTGGTAACGCTTACCACTATGAGTACCAGGCTAAAGATAACAGCAACGTATACGTACCTGCTGCTGATGCTTTGTATGATAATGGTAACCGTTTAGGCGAATATGGTCCTCGTTTTGAAGGCCAGTTATTACGCCAGTACGATAGCCCTTATAACACTACTACCGGCGTACGTACACCAACTCCATGGGTAGCACGTGGTAAAAATAACTTTGATAACTTTAGGCAAACCGGTTTAATTTCAACCAATAACTTAGCTGTTGCAGCAAGTGGTTCAAATTACAATACCAGGTTTTCATATACCCACCTTTACCAAAAGGGTATGTTCCCTAATACAAAGTTAAATTCTGATAACTTCAGCCTTAATGCCAGCTACAATATCTCATCTAAGCTGACCATCGACGGAAACATCAACTTTAACAAACAATACACTCCAAACATCCCGGATGTTAGCTACGGTCCTAACAGCTACATTTACATGTTTAAGGTTTACGGCTCGGCAGATTATGACGTGCGCGACCTTGAAGATATTTACAAAGGCCCAATGGGTGTGCAGGATCTTGTACAATACGCTCAAGAGTACGGTCGTTTAAATAACCCATGGTTCATGGCTAAAAAATGGTTACGTGGTCATGATAAAACTGATATTTACGCTTACCTGCGTTTAAACTATAAAATTACACCAGACCTGAACCTGAGCTTACGTTCACAGGTATCTACCTGGAACCAGCAACGTACTGAGCAAGTACCTTCATCGGCCAACTTAAATGCCTATACATCATGGTATAAATTTGGCTGGTACGGTGATTATCGAGAAGACGACCGTAAGCTGTTTGAAAACAACACCGACTTACAATTAAACTACAACAAAACCTTCGGTAAGTTTTCTGTAAGTGGTTTATTGGGTGGTAACTCACGTTCATTTACTTACAACTCTTTTTACGGTACTACACGTGCTTTGGCCTTGCCTAACGTATACGTATTATCAAACTCGGTACAGGCTCCGCTTTCATACACCTGGGATTCAAAAATGCAGGTATATAGCGGTTACTACTCGTTCGACTTTGGTTTTGATAAATACTTAAGCATCAATACAACCGGTCGTGTTGATAAATTATCAACCTTTGCTAAAGGTCACGATACTTTCTTCTATCCATCAGCTTCGATCTCATCAGCAGTATCTGATTATGTGAAACTGCCAGAGGTGATCAGCTTCTTGAAAGTAAGGGCTTCTGTTGCCGATATTAAAAGCGGTTTAACACAATCAACCGTTGGTACTGCTTACAAACAAGTTACCGGTATCACAACCAGCACCTTGTTAAACTATGGTACTGAGTTATATAGCTCGTACGATGGTCCAAGCTACACCAACCAGGATGCTGCTTCATATTCAACATTATACAATAACCAGCCTTCGGTTACTTATTCAAACACAAAGGCTAACGCTAACCTGAAACCATTCAACCGCGTATCTTACGAAGGTGGTATGGATGTTAAATTCCTTAACAACCGTTTAGGTTTAGATGTAACTTATTTTGATACTCAAAACGGTCCGCAGATCTATCAGTTCCCTATTGCTCCTTCAACTACCTTCTCTGCTTATAACCAAAACGCGGTTACTACCAAAAGAGCTGGTTGGGAGTTATCATTAACCGGTTCGCCTATCCGTAACAAAGACGGCTTATCATGGGATGTGAACGTTAACTACTCTACATTTAAAGAAACCTTATCTAAAATTGGTTACGGAACAAATAATACCATCGCGTTGGGCGTAGGTAACCACAACTACGCTGTTGGCGACAGGGTTGACGAAGTATTCGGTACCAAATACCTGCGCGATGGCAATGGCAACATTGTATATGATGCAAGTGGTGTATTGATGAAAGCATCAGGCTCAAACAGCCAAATGTATGGTTCATTAGGCCATTTAAACCCCGACTTTACTTTTGGTATCAACAACAGGTTTTCATACAAAAACTTCACTTTCAGCTTCCAGTTTGACGGCCGTATAGGTGGTGTTATTTATGATTATAACTTCTATGCTACAAGGCAAGGTGGTACCGATCTTTCAACCGTACAAGGTGTTATCGGCGCTGCACGTTTAGCCGAGTGGAACTCAACCAAAGTTGGTACACAAGCACCAACCCCGGCCTTATTAGGTAACGAGCAAGGTGCCGGTGTTAAAATTATCAGCGGTACACCTAAATTCCAAAATGGTGTTATCTCAAACTTAAATGAGCTTACTTTCGCTCCAAATACAACGCCAATTACAGTTCAGAGCTACCTGAACGGTAACGTTAAATCTATCGATGAGCAGTACATGATCAGCAGGTCGTTTGCTAAACTGCGCGAGGTAACAATTGGTTACAACCTTCCTTCTAAAATATTAAAAGGTAGCTTGATCAAAGCCGCTTCAATATCATTGGTTGGCAGGAACCTGTTATACTTTGCTGCCCGCAAAGACTTTGATATTGATCAATACGCTTCTGGTTATAACTCAACCGATAACACAACCGGTGGTGCCGCTGCAAACGGTGCTTTGCAAAGTACTACTGCCCGCAGGTACGGTTTTAACCTTAACGTAACATTCTAAAAATTTTATAAAACATATTTATAAAGATGAAAGCATTAAAATTTATCACAGCGGCGGTTGTTTTGGCAATGTCGATAACAAGTTGCCAGAAGGGAAACCTTAACTCAAACCCCAACGCTGTTAACGCTAACTCGGTTATCCCGGTATCGTTAATAGTGAACCACCTTACCGCCATTTTGGTAAGGAGCGAAGAGATGCCATTTGGCGATGTAAATAAATCAAACCAGTTTCAGGTTTCAAACTACGCCAAATATTGGGGTACTAACGAAGATACCTGGTCGTACAGCGGTCATAGCTACGAAATATTGAAATATGCTATACAGTTAGAGGTACAGGCTAAAGCGCAGATAGCCGGCTCTCCAGCCAGTAACAAATACCTTGCTTTGGCAAAATTCTTCCGGGCGTATTCGGCTATCTGGTTGTCACAAAGGGTAGGTGACATCCCTATGAGCCAGGCTGGCGACATCAACTTCCTTACACCGGTTTTTGATACCCAACACGATGTTTACAAAAACTCATTACAGTTGTTGGATGACGCCAATACAATTATGACTGCTGTTGGCTCAGGCTCAACAATTTTTGATACCGGCGATATTTTCGGCTTAACTAACCTGCAATGGCAAAAAGTAATTAACAGCTACAGGTTAAGGATACTGATTAGCCTAAGCAAAAGGGCTGATGATAATGCCGACCTGAATGTTAAACAACAATTTGCCGCTATTGTTGGCAATGCTACCACTTATCCTGTATTTACAAGCAACAGCGATAACCTTGTTTACAGGTTTAACGCTACCAACTTATACCCAATTTTCGCTACCGGTAGCAACTCGTACAATAACTTTATGAACGTTGGTAAAACTGTATTGGATATCACAACCTCTACAAAAGATCCACGTACTTATTTAATGGCTACCCCGGTAACTACAACTAACGTTGCCGATTTTTCAAACTATTTAGGTGCTGATCCGGGTACTTCTTTAGCAACCCTGCAAAATGAGGCTGCTACAGGTAAATACTCGTTCTTTAACGCTCAGCGTTATTTAGGTGTAAACACCGGTGCAACTGCCGAGCTTTTCATCTTTATAGGTTATCCTGAAATGTGCTTTAACATTGCCGAAGGTATTAACCGTGGCTGGGCTTCAACGCTTGCCGCAACCGATGCAAAAGCATGGTATGATAAGGGTATCGCAGCTTCTTTCAGCAACTTTGGCTTAAATGTTAATGCAAATTCAACAGTTAATATATCTGATGTGGGTGGTAAAACCCTTGGTACTGCAACTACTGATAATGCAACGTTTTTGGCTAATGTAAGCTATAATTTAACATCAACTACTGCTGCACTTGGCCAGATCCTGCAACAAAAATATGTTGCCTTCTTCATGAACTCGGGCTGGGAAGCATATATGAACCATCGTCGTACCAACCTGCCTGCATTTAGCGAAGGTGGTACCGGTTTAGGCACAGTTGGCGGTAAATTGCCACGCCGTTGGTTGTATCCTTTGGATGAGATCAACTCAAATGCTGCCAACTATCAAAAAGCTATCGCCAGCCAGTTTGGCGGTGCCGAAGATGTATTTAAAGATACATGGCTTACTAAATAATATACGTACATAATTAATTAAACAGCGGCCCGGTTTCGGGCCTCTGTTTTTTCCATTTAAAACGAGTATGAAAAAAATATTATTGTTTCTTGCCACCTGTGCTGCAGGACATGCACAGGCGCAGGTTGCTGATAGCGCCAAACGTAAAGTTGAATTACAAGGCGCTGTAAACTTCCGTGATATTGGTGGGTATAAAACCAAAGACGGTCACCATGTAAAATGGGGTAAAGTTTACCGCAGTGCCGATATGAGCAAGCTTACCGATCAGGACCTGGCCACCTTAGCCGAGCGCAAAATAGCATATGATGTTGATCTGCGCGGTACCCAGGAATCAAAACAGGCTCCTGACCGTATGAACCCCAATACCGATTATATTTTATGCCCGGCCGGCAGCGATGATGCTAATAGCAATATCATGAGTAGCTTAAGGAAGACAACCCACGGCGATTCGGTTATGACGGCTTATTATTCAAATACAACCTTCCTTGCCGATAGATACAAGCCATTTTTCGGTAAACTGTTGGCCATGCCCGAAGATAAAAGCCTGGTATTTCATTGCACCGCGGGTAAAGATCGTACCGGTATTGGTGCCGCGTTATTGCTATATAGCTTAGGTGTTCCGTACGAAACCATTATGAAGGATTACGAAGCTTCAAACTATTACCGTGCTGCCGAAAATGAAAAATCGGTTAATGGTATGGTGAAGTTTATGAAGATAGATGAGAACGTAGCCAAAGATGTGCTGAGTGTTAAACAGGAGTATCTTGATGCTACTTTTACGGCTATTAAAAAGCAATATGGTTCTATAGATAACTATCTTAAAACGCAGATAGGTTTAACCGATAAGGATATCAAGGCGCTTAGGGCTAAGTTTTTGGATTAAGTAATGTCAACCATGTCATTGCGAGGTACGACGCAATCGCACACATTCAGGTTCGCCCTGTATAGTTCGCGATTGCTTCGTACCTACCCATGACATGTTTAAAAATGGGTGTCATGCTGAGCTTGTCGAAGCATGGTGGGCGGGCCTCTGCGCGCGACCCTTCGACAAGCTCAGGGTGACAGGCCGACCCGCCTGATGTCATATAATCCTTCAGAGGCTTCGGCTTTTATTACTTGCAATCAAATTTTTAACTCTCCCCCTTTAGGGGGCTGGGGGGCTACTTCGTCAACGTAGTTTCATACAAAACCTTCCCCGTCATATTAATAGCCTTCACATGCAGTTTATTACTGTTGATGGCAAAGTACATAAACCCGTGCTCGGACGCTTCAAATTTACTATAAGGTATGCCTGAAGTAACCGGGGTAAGCTCCGATCCTGCACCAGAAATAAACTGGTGTGTATAGCCTTCAGGCTTAAGGTGCTGCAAGGAATGGTCATGGCCCGATAGGTAAACATCTACTTTGTATTTTTCAAAAACACCAGCCAGCTTTTCCCGCACGGTTAAGGTGTCGTAGTTTTTTATACGCGGACCAACGGTGTAGTAGGGGTGGTGGCCAATGATCATTTTCCATTTAACATCGGCAGAGGCATTTTTTAGTTGCTCATTAATCCATACCATTTGTTCTTCAACCTGTTGTTTTTTATCATCATGCAACATTGGGTCGGTATCAATCATCAGCATTAAAACTTTATCGGTTTTGCCCAGCGAAAACTCTTTTTTATAGTAAAGCGAAGGCATGTTCCAACGGCGGCTCACTTTGCTGTAACGTACCTGTGCCATCGGATCTGTTCCCCAATCGTGATTACCTAAAATAGGGTACCAGTTGCATTGCAGGGAGTGCGCGGTATAAATATTCTCGAACGAATAATGAAACTGCGGATCGTTTTCGCTGATCACGCCAAGGGGATAAAAATTATCTCCCACCGATATCACAAAATCATTAGGATTAGCAGTACCCCATAAACCCATTTGTTTGGCTACCTCGGTTTGGTCGTACTCGCCGTTGCGACCCCAATCGCCAATGGCCATAAAGTGTACGTTAAACTCATCCTTCAGGCTGGCCGATGGCGAAAGGTCATCACTTTCAAAATGTGTCACATTTTCGCTGGCTAAGGCGGTTAAGGGGGCTATAACAGATGCGCCAAGCGCCGTGATGGTGGTGTTTTTAATAAAATCCCTGCGTTTCATTTACAATGAGCGTTTAAGGCCAAAGGTATATAAGTTGGTAACCGGCCATGATAAGAAATATTTAAGTAACTGTAACTATTGTGTTAACCGGTATGGATTTTTCTTATGAGGTGACGTTTGCTTAAACCCAAACCCGCAGGTAATTAAAGGTTTACGAAAGATTAATTTTCTTAATCCGGAAAGAAAATTTCCAAAAAGTTAATGTTTGAACGTTTAAACTGAACAATTTGAACAGTTACGCCGTATAAAATGCTACCTGATTAATTGTCCCGGTAAAGTCGAATCTATTTATTGCCCTGAACATAAATACTTCGCAAATGCTTGTCCGTGACTGCCTTATTGATAACAGAAGTATTTAACGGCTTTTAAAGGTTCATGCGTAATCGTTTATTTGTTTTATTGTTATTGTTGGTGATTGGGGTTAACGTAAAAGCACAAAACTGTACGCTTACTGTAACTCTTTCAGCATCAGAAACCACCATTTGCTCAGGGAGTTCGGTGGTATTAACGGCCGCGGCATCTGCCGGTACAGGCCCATACACTTACTTGTGGAGCACCGGCGAAACCGGCGAAACCATCAGCGCCAATAAAGCAGGTGTTTACACCGTAACAGTTACCGATAAAACCCCCGGTTGTATAGGCTTTACAAAGAATATTACATTGCGCGAATCAATTACGCCGGCTGCTCCCACAGCAAGAAACGTGGTGGTTTGTCTAAATAGCCCTGCTACGTTAACAGCCACCGCCCCGGGGGGGGATTATCAATGGTATGACGCGCCCGTTGGCGGCAATTTTATTAAAGACGGAGATACTTATGTTACTCCATCCATAACCGGTACTAAAACTTTTTATGTGCAAACCACGGTTGGCGGCTGCACAAGTCCGCGTACGGCGGTTACCGTTTTTGTAACCGGAAATCCGAGTGTAGCCGGCGCCGCTGTTTGTAACAGCGGGGTAGCCACTTTATTGGCAAGCGGGGCAGATAGCTACAGCTGGTACGCCTCGGCTTCGGGGGGAACGGTTTTGCAAACCGGGCCGTCATTTATCACTCCTCCGCTACAAAAAACCACCATTTATTATGTGGTAGGGGTAACCAACGGTTGTACCAGCGCCCCGGTACCGGTTATAGCGAAAGTTAACCCGCCGCCACCGACGCCGGTAGTTAAAGATATCAAGATCTGCTCGGGCCAGGTAGCCACTTTGCATGCCGACGCGCCTGAGGGAGTTTTTGATTGGTATGATGTTCCTACCGGCGGTGTATCGCTTATCTCCAGTCCTGATTATACCACACCTGCATTATCCGCAAGTAAAACATATTATGTACGCGTACGGCTTAATGATTGCGAAAGTCCGCGCGTACCTGTAAAAGTTATAGTAAGCCCTATTCCGCAGGCGCCCGTTGCCCAAAGTGCTACCGTTTGTTATAATACGGCCACAACCTTAACTGCTGCAACACAAGCTACCGGTACTTATGTATGGTACGACGCGCCAAATGGCGGTCGCTTATTAAAAAGCGGGCTTACGTTCACTACTCCCTTATTAACCAGCACCACTACTTATTATGTCGAAAATCATTCGGACGCGGGTTGTATAAGCGAGCGTACCGCCATGACGGTGATAGTTAGTCCACCAGTTGCCGCGCCAGTTGCCGCGGGAGCAACCATCTGCTCGGGATCATTGGCTACTTTATCGGTGATAGATCCGGGCGAGGGCACATATCAATGGTATGATGCCGCTGTTGGGGGTAAGTTATTGAAAACCGGAACAAGTTACACCACGCCTGCATCAACAGTAACCAAAACTTATTATATACAATTAAGCACTAACGGCTGTACCAGCGAGCGTACCGCTGTAACGGTGACCGTACTTCCCCTGGTGGTAGCGCCCAAAGTAGCCAACACCACTGTTTGTTATAATGGCGCGGCAATACTTAGCGCTACCGGAACAAGCGGAAGCATTGCCTGGTATGATAGCCCAGCTGGTGGTACTTTACTGTCATCAGGTCAAACCTATGTTACGCCTAATTTAATGGCTTCGGCTACTTATTATGTAGAAAGCCGTGTTAATGATTGCGTAAGCAGCCGAACCGCGGTTAAGGTGGATGTTATCCCGCCGCCATCAGCGCCCAAAGCTGATGGTACGTCGGTTTGTTCTGGGTCGTCAGCCAAATTAACGGCTACAGGTACAGGTACTATTGAATGGTTTGGTTTACCTTCGGGTGGAGCGCCCTTGTTTACCGGCACTACTTATAATACGCCCATAGTTTCCGAAAAAACTACCTACTATGTTCAAAGCAGAACAGGCGATTGTGTAAGCCCTCGTACACCGGTTACTGTTGATATCAATACGGATGCTGGTACCGGGTTTTTATATCCATCGGGCACGTTTACTCCTGCAAGCCCCAATCCTAAGCCTATTATTTTGAATACGGCAGGCGGTACATTTACTTCGTCGCCAAAGGGATTGGTGTTTGTTGATGACCACACCGGCGGAATTGATGTAAAGGCAAGCAAGCCCGGCCAGTACATTATCACCATAACTACTAACGGGGCTTGTGCCTCAACCTATAGCGCGGGTGTAAATATTGTTTCGATATTGAACGCCAAGTTTACCTATGGCGGGCCGTTTTGCCAGTTTGGTGCCAATCCAAAACCAATGTTTTTTCCAAACGCGGGTGCGGGTACTTTTAAGGCAATGCCTACAGGTTTGGTATTTACCAGTACCTCTACAGGCGAAATAAATTCGCGAAAAACCAAACCGGGAACCTACGAGGTTACCAATACCCTATATAATACTGATGGTACTGTTGCCAGCGCCGAAACGGCCAAAGTTACTATTGAGGCGGGAGCAGGTGCCGATGCCGGACCCGATCAAACCGTGCAGGCCGGTAGTACGGTTCAGCTTGCCGGAAGTGTAGAAGGTGTTTCGGGCGGACGATGGTCGGGCGGTTTGGGACAGTTTTCTGATCCATCTAAATTGGATGCTATATATACACCCGCCGTTGGCGAAAAACAGGTAACACTTACGTTAACCTCGGACGATCCTTCGGGCAGCTGCGGGCCGGGCGTTGATAAGATGGTTATCACTATAAACAGCACTTTGCCGCCGCCTACCGCCGCGGGTACAACTACTTGCTTGGGAAGTATCGCTACTGTATCGGCCACTGGCCCGGGTGGTACCTATAAATGGTATGACGCGCCGGAGAATGGCACCGAGCTATCAACAGGGCCTAACTTTATTACGCCGCCGCTTACCCAAACTACCACATATTATGTAAATACAACCATCGGCAACAAAACCAGCCCCATGACTGCCGTAACCGTTAAGGTTAACGACCAGTTATTAGCCCCTATAGCAAAAAGCCAGATAGCTTGCGAAAGCAGCCACACTACGCTAACGGCAAGCGGATCAGCAGGGAGCTACCAGTGGTACGATGCCCCGGTTGGCGGAACATTGCTTTGGGTTGGCGATAATTACGTAACCCCGGCTTTAATAAGCGGTACCAGTTACTATGTTCAGGCGGTTGTTGATGGCTGCGTTAGCCCGCGTACCAAGGTTGATGTAACAGTAACTCCTCTGCCTAAAGTAACAAGCGCTTCTGCCAATATTGTTTGCGGGGGTGTGGCGCAGAATTATGCTATAACTGCTAACCAGCCCGGGGCTACATTTTTATGGTCGCGCGCCGCTGTGAAAGGGATCAGTAATCCTACGGTATCCAACCAGTCATCGGCAGAAATTACCGAGGCGCTTATCAGCACCACCGGCGATCCTGTTGATGTTACCTATGTTATTGTTCCGGTACTAAACGGCTGCTCGGGCAATCCTTTTAATTATGTGGTTACGGTTTATCCAACACCGCAGGTAACCAGCCCACCATCAACAACGCTTTGCAACATGACCTCTGGGAATTATGCTATCGCTTTCAATACCCCCGGCGTAGCTTTTAGCTGGACACGTGAAGCCGTACCGGGTATCAGCAATCAAACTGTAAAAGGGCAGATGGCTTCTGTTATTCACGAGGTGTTGTATAATACCACCAACGCACCGGTTGATGTTACTTATGTGTTTAACTATCAAACAAGCAATTGCGCAGGTCCGCCGTTTAAGTGGGTAGCAACCGTTAATCCCTCGGTTAACGTAAATAGTAAAGCGGCCGATGAAATTTGCAGCGGCTCGCCGGTAGATTATACCATTACTTCAAACGTACCATCGGCAACTTATACCTGGAGCAGGGCAGCCGTGGCGGGCATCAGTAATCCAACTTCGGGCGCGCAAACAGGTAATAAAATAAGCGAGGTGCTGGTAAACAAAGGGGCTTCGGCTGTTAATGTAATGTATGTGATAACCCCTTCGGCTTTTGGTTGCGATGGTATGCCGTTTGCCTACGTAGTTAAGGTTGACCCGGAGATACCTCAACGGCAGATCAGGTCTAACTCGCCGGTTTGTTTAAACAGCGATATTAAATTGAATGTTGATGTTATTGCCAAGGCTACCTATGCCTGGGTAGGGCCTAACAACTATAAATCATCAGCGCAAAACCCCGTTATTAAAAACGCTACCGCCGATATGGCCGGGCTTTACAGCTTATATGTTACCATAAATAATTGTACCAGTTTGGTTGATACCATAAGCGTGCGTGTAAACCAACCGCCAACATCAAAGGCCGGAAATGCTGTTACAGCCTGCGTAACTGACCCTTTTATTCAACTTAAAGGTGAAATTGGTGGCGGCACTAAAACCGGCAGATGGTTTTCGAGCGGGAAAGGGCAATTTCTACCGGCAGATAATGATCTGAACGCCCGTTATGTTCCAACAGACGAGGATAGGGCAGCCGGATCAGTTGTGCTTACCCTGAAATCAACCAGTAAGGATAATTGTCAAATTGCCAGCTCAGACATGACCATCACTTTTGGCAAAGTGCCGGGCGTAGAAGCGGGCACAAGTGTTGAAGTTTGCGAACAGCAAAATAGCGTAAGGCTTGTAGGTACAGTTTTAGCACCGGGCGGTGGCAAATGGACTACCTCGGGCACAGGTAAACTGATCTCGCCCGAAAGCGAAAATGGGGCTGTTTATCAGCCATCCGAAGAAGATGTGAAAAAAGGTTCGGTGAAGCTTACACTTACCGCTAATAATCCCGGGCAGTGTTATCTGGCTACCGATAATATGACCATTACGTTTTTGCCACCGCCAACGGTTAACGCTGGTGGCGTGCGGTATGTGCAAAAAAATCATACCATAACTTTAACGCCTACCGTTAGTGACCAAGATGTTCAGTATTTATGGGTACCCGCTACAGGCCTTAACGATCCTAAGTTAAAAGAACCTACGCTTACAGGTAATATGGATGGGCTTTACACCGTGTACGTTACTAATAAGTTAGGCTGCGTAGGGCAGGGCCAGGTTATCATCAAGGTATCACCGGATATTACCGTGCCTAACACTTTTACGCCTAATGGCGATGGGGTTA
Source organism: Mucilaginibacter sp. CAU 1740 (assembly GCF_039839285.1). NCBI lineage: Bacteria > Pseudomonadati > Bacteroidota > Sphingobacteriia > Sphingobacteriales > Sphingobacteriaceae > Mucilaginibacter > Mucilaginibacter sp. CAU 1740. Next base: position 259,986 of record NZ_JBDOQS010000002.1, read on the forward strand.
ACGATTTTTGGGAGATCCGTGGCCTCGTTGCTTACGAAAGCACCACCGTTGATGTGTTTAACCGATATGGCGAAAAGCTGTTCCACTCGATAGGTTATGGTACACCCTGGGATGGTAATTTTAACGGTAAGCAATTGCCGCCAGGCGTGTATTATTACATTATTGATATGAAATTGGGCAATCCGCCAATGTCTGGCTCGGTTACCATTTTGCGATAGGTTGTAAGCGAAGTGCAAAAAAGATTGCAACGTTTTAATAACAAGTGGCGTCATATAAATAAAAAAGGCGATCATGAAAAAACTAATCTTCTCGCTAATGGCTTCGGTACTTACCGTTTCGGCAGCCTTTAACGTATCGGCACAAACAGTTACCCGCAATGTTTCGGGTTATAACGGCATAGCCTGCGGCGGCCCATTTAATGTATTTGTTAAAATTGACGGAACAGAAGGCGTAAAGCTTGATGTTGATGCCAATATTGTTGATGATATTAAAACCGAGGTAGAAAACGGAATCCTGAAAGTTGAGTTTAAAGACCACTGGAAAAATCACCGCAACATCCAACGTGCCAATATCTACATCTCGGCCAAAACTTTAAGCTCATTAGCCAACAGCGGTTCAGGTAATACTACCGTTGATGGTGTGTTAACCGGTGGAAATGCCAAGATAGCGCTAAGCGGATCGGGCAACATCAAAACAGCGGTTAAATCAAGCACGCTTGATCTGCGCATCAGTGGCTCTGGTTCAATTGACGTAAAAGGTAGCACCGGTTTGGCCGATTGCCATATCAGCGGCTCGGGTCAAATCAACGGGAAATCATTAAACACAGAAACAGTTGAGGCTTCAATTGCAGGTTCTGGAGATGTTAGCATCGCGGCCAGTAAAACAGTATCGGCACGTATTGCAGGTTCTGGCAGTGTAGTTTATTCTGGTTCGGCAACTATTGGCGAAACCCGTTATGCGGGATCGGGTAGGGTGAGCAAAGCTGATTAAGTTTGGTTCTTCTCTAAATAAGAAACGATTAAGGCCTATCAATTACAGGAAATGATAACTAACCTGTAATTGATAGGCCTTTTTGATTTTAGTTCGATTTACTACAAAACACTATATCGTTGTAGTAGAAAAATGTAGCTTACCCAAGCCAAACCCCTTGCTTTTATCAAGGCAAAATCTGCACTTTTATAACCTGAAGCGTGTTTATAAGGCATGCCGAACCAGTTATACAACAGCCATGAAATATAAAAGCCTGCAACTGCCAGTATTGGCCATCTGTTTATCCGTTATTACTTCGGGGGTATTTGCTCAAAATAGTTTTAAGCCGCAAAAGGATGTGTTAGCCACTATTAAAAAGAATTTTGCCGATGGCGATGTTCAATATAAATACATGGCCAAGCAGTTTACCGACGGGCAGTTCCCTAAAACATATCACCCGGATAAGGATAAATTTGAAACCAGCAATTCCAGCTGGTGGTGCAGCGGTTTTTATTCAGGCTCGTTGCTAAACCTGTACCAGGAAACAAAGGATGAGGCTTTGCTTACCGAAGCCAACCATAACCTTAAAGGCCTGGAAAAAGAGCAGTTTAATAAAGGTACGCACGATCTGGGTTTTATGATGTATTGCAGCTTCGGCACGGCCAACCGCATCGAACCTAAAAAGGAATACAACGAAATATTGATCAACAGTGCTAAATCGCTTTCAACAAGGTTTAACCCAACCGTTGGCTGTATCCGTTCATGGAACTCAAAGCCCGAAGATTTTTTGGTGATCATTGATAACATGATGAACCTCGAACTGCTTTTCAATGCCACCAAATTAACCGGCGATTCGAGCTTTTATAAAATTGCGGTTACCCACGCCAATACCACCATCAAAAATCATTACCGCCCCGATTTTAGCTCGTACCACGTAATTAACTACGATGCCCAAACAGGCGCGGTTAAAGAAAAGAAGACAGCGCAGGGTTTTGCCAATGAATCGGCTTGGGCGCGCGGACAATCATGGGGCTTGTACGGCTTCACCGTAATGTACCGCGAAACTAAAGACAAAAAATATCTTGACCAGGCCAAAGGTATCGCTCATTTTTTATTGACCAACCCCAATTTACCTGCCGATAAAATTCCGTACTGGGATTATAACGCCACCAATATCCCTAACGCTTTGCGCGATGCTTCGGCGGCATCTATCATGGCATCGGCCCTGTTAGAGCTTTGCCGTTACGTTGATAAAAAGGATGGGCAGGAGTATTTTAATGTTGCGCAAACCATCATCAAAAACCTATCAGCACCTCAATACAAGGCCGATTTGAATACCAATGGCGGTTTTATTTTAAAACATAGTGTAGGCCATTTCCCGGCAGGTACCGAAATTGATGTGCCTTTAACTTATGCCGATTACTATTTTATTGAAGCTATGCAGCGCTATAAGGCTTTTGCCAAATAGTGCTATATTTAGCGCATGGCAATAGGTAAAGGCAGGTTAGAAGCATTTAGCGATGGCGTTATAGCTATCATCATCACTATCATGGTACTTGAGTTGAAAGTACCCCATGGCAAAGACCTTGAATCGTTACGTCCGCTTACTCCTGTTTTTTTAAGTTACGTGCTCAGTTTTGCTTATGTGGGTGTGTACTGGAATAACCATCACCACACCCTGCAGGCGGTGCGATCTGTAAATGGCAGCATATTGTGGGCGAACTTGCACCTGCTGTTCTGGATGTCGTTGATCCCGTTTATAACCGATTGGTTGGGCGAAAGTCATTTTTCGCGGTGGCCGGTATTTTGTTACGGTATTATACTGGCCATGAACGGTATTGCATACCGCATTTTAGCACTTGCCCTAATCAAACACCACGGCGAAGATTCGTTAGTCGCCAAAGCTTTTGGGAACGACTTTAAAGGAAAAATTTCGATAGCGTTATATCCTGTAGCCATTGCCCTCACTTTTGTTAATGCCACTTTTAGCATGGTGATCTATGTAATTGTAGCCGCCATGTGGCTTATTCCGGATAAGCGTTTTGAGCGTTTATTGGTGGATGGTGAGGAAGAGGAGTAGTTACTTTTTTCTTGCAGAGATTCTAAGGATTTTGAGCACGCAGAGATGCAAAGTTTTGTTTGTAGATGGCGTAGATTTTTGAGCGCGCAAAGGCGCAGAGACGCTAAGGTTTTTTGTGGATGGCGTAGATTTTTGAGCATGCAAAGGCGCTAAGTTTTGTTTTTGAATGGTGTAGATATTTTAAGTACACAAAAGCAAAAAAAGTGTTCCGAATAAATAAAGAAGCGGGGGATAGTGCGATTCCCTCCCCTGGGAGGGTGTAGGGAGGGGTTTCTGCGATATGCCTGTTCGCTAATTATGGCGCATTAACCCCTCCCTGCCACAACACATTTCCACCGCACCCCTCCCCAAAGAGGGAATCAAAAAGTCTTCCGAAAACATATCAACCTGACGTAAAAGAACACGTTACTTTTCTAATATGTTAAAATGTTAGTCAATCTAATTATTAATATTAGTTTAATCTAATAATTGTTAAATTTGAGTATCTTCTAATTTAAACCTGTTAGTTATGGGTAAATTTTTTAATGAGATACTTGATCAGCACAAGGAATTTGTTGCACATCAAAAAATCTTTTTTGTGGCCACCGCGCCAATGCTTGCCAATGGGCATGTTAATTTATCGCCAAAAGATAACGCCAGTTTCCGGATCCTTTCAAATAGTAAAGTAGCTTATTTGGATATTATTGGCTCGGGAAATGAAACCGCTGCGCACCTGCTTGATAATGGTCGCGTTACTTTTATGTTTTGCGCGTTTGATGGTCCGCCTAATATTTTGCGCTTTTACGGAAAGGGGAAGAGTGTGCTTCCTGATGAAAACAATGCGGAATGGAATGCCCTTGTTTCAAATTTTAACGATCATATAGCCACAAGGCAGATCATCGTTGCCGATATTGATATGGTGCAAACTTCCTGCGGCTTCAGCGTACCGCTTTATGAGTACGTAGGCGAACGTGATTATGCTGTAAAATGGGCTAAAGCTAAGGGCGAGCAGGGGTTGGTTGATTACAAACAGCTTAAAAATCGTGTTAGTTTAGATGGGTTGCCAAGCCCGTTGTATTAATGTAGCGTATTTAATACATACATATTAGTTAAACAATAGGGGCCCTTATTGTGTAGAAAAAAAGATTCAAACATTTCTGTTGCTTTATAGTTATAACATGGCTTTTAGCTATATAATTATTATGTTGCAAATACTGCGAATTTTATAATATTTGCAACACCAACATCAACCTATGTTTGAAGTAACTCAACCAAATGAGAAGGAACTGCTTATGCAGGTGGCCGAGGGTAATGAATTTGCCTTCCGCCGGTTGTTTGCGGCCTATCATCAACGTTTGGGTGTGCATATTTTTCGCATTACCCAATCAACCGAACTGGCCGAAGAGGTGGTGCAGGATGTATTCCTGAAAATTTGGATGAGCCGCGAAACGCTTGCCGGCGTTGATAATTTCAAAGCCTACTTATTTGTTGTTTCAAAAAACCACGCCCTTAATTGTCTGCGTAAAGTTGTTAAAGAACAGCTTTTATTAAAAAAACTCGAACAATCAAACGTGGTGCCGTTTATTGCCGATACCTACGACGCCGATCAATATTATAATTTAATTGACGAGGCCATCAACCAGCTGCCGCCACAGCAGCAAAAAGTTTACCTCATGAGTAAACACAGCCGTTTGAAGTATCACGAAATAGCCGATCAGATGGAAATTTCGCGCGAAACGGTGAAGAAATACCTACAAATAGCCACCGCTTCTATTAAAGATTATGTGCAGGAACATAAGGAGGCTATAGTGCTTGTGATGGCTATGATCCACTTTTTTCATTTTTTTTAAAAAACGATACCCCCTTTTTTAATAAAGTTGGTGTCATGTATATGAGTTCGCCCCAAACTCAAGTAGCCAATTATACTACAAATACCGAAAAGCATTTTATATGAGCGAACTTTACGTTAGGCTTAATTATTTATTCGATAAATATTGCAACGGCATTGCAACGGTAGATGAGCGTGATGAGCTTTTTGAGATCATCCATTCATCAGCCAGTGATCCGGAACTTGCCGCGCTCATTCAAAATGCCTGGGATACCTTAGGCGAACACGATCCGCTTTTTAGCCGTGAAAAAAGCGACGCCATATTGAATAATATTCTAACTGATCGTACCTCGCAAACTACCCCGATATCTATCAACAATCGCCATAAAACTCTCCCGTTACGAAAACTGGGTATAGCGGCTTCGCTTGTGTTTTTAGTTGGCTTTGGTGTTTATATTTTTCTTAGCCAGAAGATAACCTTACCACCATCAAAGAAAAACATAGCACGCAACCATCCTAAACATGATGCCCTGCCAGGCGGTAATAAAGCTATATTAACCCTGGCCAACGGCACAACCATTACGCTTGATAGTGCCCAAAACGGTTTACTTGCCCAACAAGGTACCATCAAAATAAACAAAACCCGTAACGGTCAGCTTGTTTATAAAGCTGATGGGACCGCCGATGCAAAGCCGGTAATAAATACCATCACTACCCCCCGCGGCGGGCAATATCAGTTGATTTTGCCGGACGGAAGCAAGGTTTGCCTTAACTCTGCATCATCAGTCACTTTCCCAACCTTCTTTACCGGTAAAACCCGCGATGTTACCATTACAGGTGAGGCTTATTTTGAGGTTGCCAAAAACCGTAACATGCCTTTTGTGGTTAAGAGTAATCAAATCACCATAGAGGTATTGGGTACTCATTTCAATGTAATGGCTTATAATGATGAGCCCGAAATGAAGACCACCCTGCTTGAAGGATCTGTAAAAATAAATAACGGTACCGAAAGCGGCTTTTTAAAACCCGGCCAGCAAGCTGTATTAAATAAAGATGGAAAGATAAAAGTGTTGAGCGACATTGATGTAGATGAAGTTACGGCCTGGAAAGACGGGATTTTTCAATTTAACGGGATAGGGATCGATGCCATTATGCGCCAGGCGGCCCGCTGGTACGATGTTGATATAAGCTACCAGGGTAAAATACCCAGACGGGAGTTTTCCGGTCGGATATCACGCAATGTAAAAGCATCCGAATTATTGAACATGCTAAGCTACGCCGGTGTGAAGTTTAAAATTGAAAATATGCACATCACCGTGCTTCAATAGTCTTTATTAAAACCTACTATATTAAACAACCAATTGTTAACAATTTAAACACCCGTATGATGGAAGAAATACCAAAATTAAGTTAGCCCCAGCCTTTGGGCCCTGATTGGTAAATCGGTTTACTTGTTGTTTAAACACGCATTTAAACCTCAACCATTACCGCTTAAAAAAACCGGGGAGTATTCGCAGTACTTCCCCGGCGTAATGATCTGGGTCCCAAAAAAGTACAATCGATGAATTGAAAAGTTAATGTTTAACCCAAACTCTACAAACTTATGAATTTTAATTCTAAGGCCACGCCTTTGGCATGGCCTCAATTACGCAAATTTATATTGGCCATGAAGCTAACTGCCTTTATTATACTTGCGGCCTTTACCAGCGTAAGCGCCAAAAGTTATAGCCAGATAGTTACTTTGCACCAAAAAAACACTACCGTTGAAAAAGTACTACGCTCAATAGAAAAACAAACCGGCTATCATTTTATGTATGATAAGCAGGATGTTTCAAAAGCCGGTGCAATCAACATCGAAGTTGCAAACGTATCTATCCAAACAGCGCTTGATCAGTGCCTTAAAGATCAACCGCTTACCTACAAAATTTTTGATCAAACCATTGTTGTAAAAAAGAAAGACGAGCCGGTTGCCAATCAGGTTGCTGTAGCGCCTATTAAAGTTACCGGTACAGTAAGCGATGCCAAAGGGCCTATCCCTGGCGTTACTGTTAAAGTAAAAGGTACAAATGTGGGCGTGCAAACTGATGTTAATGGTAAGTACACCATTAACGCGCCGGATGGCAACGGTACCCTGGTGTTCACCTTTATAGGCTACTCGGCTAAAGAGGTGGCTATTGCAGGCAAAACTCAGATTGATGTTACCATGGCCGAAGAACCTAAAGCCATAAGCGAAGTTGTGGTAATTGGTTACGGTACCGCCCGTAAAGTTGATTTAACCGGTTCGGTAGGTAGCGTTGGTGCTAAAGAATTACAGGAGCGCCCGCAAACCAATCTTGAGCAGGAGCTTGCCGGTAAACTTGCAGGTGTAAACGTATCGGTTAACTCGGGCGCTCCGGGCGGCGCAACTAAGGTGCGTATCCGTGGTTACAGTTCAATAACAACCAGTACGGATCCGTTATATGTTGTTGATGGTGTGCAGTGGACTGAAGGCGGTAACGCTATCAACCCTAACGATATTGAAACGATCAACGTTTTGAAAGATGCGTCTTCAACAGCTATCTACGGTACGCGTGGTGCTAACGGTGTAATCCTTATCACTACCAAACGTGGTAAAAAAGGTGGTACCATTAGCTATGATAGCTATTTTAGCATCAGCAAAATGGCCAAAGAGATCCCGGTATTAAATTCAAAGGAGTTTATGCAGGTTGAGGATATTTCATATGCCAATATTAAAAAGTACGATCCTACCGGATGGGCTGCAGGTAACTATGCAAGCCGTAACCCTGTACTGCAACGTACCGCTTTGATCGGCAAATTATTCGATCAAAATTTAAATCCGTTATATGATGTTGACTGGCAAAAAGCTACTACCCGCACAGCGGTTAGCCAAAACCATAACGTATCATTTACAGGCGGCGCCGAGAATATTAACTATGGTTTGTTCCTGAACTATGCCGATGATGAAGGTATTATCATCAATAGCTACCTGCGCCGTTATAATGTACGCTTAACTTTTGATAACCAGATAAAACCATGGATAAAAGTAGGCGCTACCTTAAACTACAATTACCAGGACGGCCGTAACCAGGATCAGGGTACAGGTGGTAACAACATCCCGCGTATGTTGATCGAGATGGTGCCTTTTATCCCTATTAAATATCCTGATGGTACTTACGGTAAACGTACCGATTATCCAAACCTTGAAGGTGGTGATAACCCGGTAGCACAGCTTAACGAGATCCAGTCGCTTACCCGCAACCGTATTTTTAGCGGTAACGGTTATGCTAATATCAATATCATTCCGGGGTTAGAGTTTAAGAGTGTTTTAGGTGTTACCACATCTGCTAATTATACGCCATCGTCTGCCTCAAGTTTGGTTGGCGGCGCTACTATTGATCAGAGTAACAGTAACGCTTCTATCAACGAAAACAATAACACCTTCTGGCAATGGCAAAACTATTTTACCTATAATAAAAAGTTTGGTCAAAATCACACCTTAAACGTTGTACTCGGTACCGAGCGTTCAAAATTTACGCAAGTAAGTTTAGGTGCTTCAACCAGCACCCTGTCTGACGATTTTTACCAGTACTACAATCTTAATGCAGGTATTGTACCGGGCCGTCCGTCGTCAGGGTACCAGGCTTACCAGTTTCAATCGTACTTTGCAAGGTTAAACTACAACTACAAAGAGCGATACCTGTTAACACTCACAACCAGGCAGGATGGTTCATCTCGTTTTGGTGCCGATAAAAAGACAGGTATATTCCCGTCGGCGGCAATAGCCTGGCGTGCATCTCAGGAAGATTTTCTGAAAGATAACAAAACCATTTCCGACCTGAAATTCAGATTAAGTTATGGTGTTACCGGTAACTCCGAAATTGGCCAATACAATTCGGGAGCCCAAATCAATACCGTAAACTATGTATTTGGAGGCGCGCCTGCCGTTGGTACGCAACAAACCACTATAGGGAACCAACTGTTGGCATGGGAAAAAAATAACGAGCTTGATTTTGGTGTTTCGCTTGGATTGTTTAACAACCGTTTAAACATCGAGGCTGATGCCTATGTGAAAAAAACACAGTCATTATTACTTAGCGCGCCACTGCCGGAAACAAGTGGTTTTAACAGCGTGGTAAAAAATATCGGCCAGTTGCAAAATAAGGGTTTGGAGTTTACTATTAACGCAACCCCAATACAAAGCCAAAACTTTAGCTGGAACACCAGTTTCAATATCACCTTCCTGAAAAACAAGATCCTGAAATTGGGAGCTTCTAACGATGATATTTTCCTGGACCCGACTTTCCTTTCGCAATTTAACCTGATGCGTGTAGGTTTACCAGCCGGTAGCTACTATGGTTACCAGGTGTTAGGAACATGGGGATCAGGCGAAGCTGCTGAGGCCGCGAAATACGGTTTGCTTCCAGGCGATTTGAAAATTCAGGATACCAATAACGATGGCAAAGTTGATTCTAAAGATAAAGTGATCCTGGGTAAATCAATCCCTGATGGTTACGGTACATTTAGCAATACTTTCCGTTACAAAAAGATCGATCTGGGTGTTGATCTGCAATTTAATTACGGTAACCAGGTTATGAACTTAACCCGTCACTCGGGTCAGGATCGTACCGGTCAGGCAAACAGCTATGCCACTGTATTGAATGCATGGACACCAACTAACCAAAACACCAGCATTGCCGAAGACAGACCGGCTTATGTGCGTTACCAAACCGAGATCTATTCAACCAAGGTTGAAAGCGGAAACTTTATCCGTGGCAGGGCGGTTACATTAGGTTACACCTTTGGTGATGAGTTACTTAAAAAAATAAAACTTAGCCGCTTACGTATTTATGCTCAGGCACAAAATCTGTTCTTGATCACCAAATACACCGGTTATGATCCGGAGGTTTCAACCTACAACGGCTCAAGTAACTTTACTCAGGGTATCCAGTTTTATGATTACCCAAAACCGCGCACATTCGTGTTTGGTGTTAATGTTAGTCTTTAATAAAAATGTTAAAACATACTGTTATGAAATTTAACTTTAAAAAATATAAGGTAAGTGCTTTTTTGCTTATCGCTACGGTTGCTTTGAGCAGCAGCTGTAAAAAATACCTGGACGAAGATAATAGGAGCAACTTTGTTAAAGATAGCTATTTCAAAAGTTCAAATCAGGCCCAGACTTTCGTGAACGGTTTATACCAGATCATGTATTTTTTCCAGAATGGCGACGCGTACGGTGAAAGCCCATTCATTACCATGGAGTTATTTGCAGGTCATACAACGTCGCTTGGTCAAAGTGTTAACAATGGTAACGTGATTCACCAGCGTACTGATGCTATAAACCCAGGTTTTGAAACTGTATGGAAAAACTGCTACAGGGGCGTGGCTAATGCCAACCTTGCAATTCAGTATATTCCGGGTATTACACCTATGGATGAAGGCTTAAAAAAGAAGTTGATGGGTGAAGCCTATTTCTTCCGTGCGTTTTATTACTACCACCTGGTGCGTTTATATGGTGATGTGCCATTGATTTTGGAAAGCCAAAACGTTACCAGCCCCGATCTTTATCCAACCCGTACGGCTGCGGCTGATGTTTACAAACAAATCATTTCTGATTTACAAGCCGCCGAGGCTTCGGGTATGTCAAATACAGATGCTACAGGTAGGGTATCATTAGGCGCTGTGAAAACCCTGTTGGCGAGTGTTTACTTAACAACAGCCGGTTACCCGCTACAGCAAACCGCAAACTATGCCCTGGCTGCAGCCGAAATTAAACCGGTTTTAGGTTGGTATTCGTTGTTTGATAAATATGCTTACCTACATGATAATGCCCACAAAAATCAGCAGGAACTGATTTTTCAAATCAATTATCTGGCTGGTACATCAACAAATTCTATCGCGCAGCTAACCGTTCCGTTTAACCTTTTGGTTGGTGTATGGGGCGATCACCTGGGTGCTATGATCCCAACTAACCAATTTGTAGCCAGCTATGAAGCAGGAGATTTGCGCACACAGGAGCAGCAGTTTTATTTCTCAAAATATCATGCAACTGATGATACAACAAAAATCATCAATTTTGGAAGCTACGCTTTATACAAATACTTCCACGTTGAAAGCTCAGTACCTAATACCGCGATTAGTGGCAAATGCGATGAAAACTGGACGCTGTTGCGTTTACCCGAAGCACAGCTGATCTATGCCGAGGCATCAAACGAAGCAAACGGACCTACAGCTGATGCTTACGCAGCTGTTAACGCGATCCGTGCCCGTGCTAAACTGGCACCTTTAAGTGGCTTAACCAAAGAAACCTTCCGCCAAGCCATCTGGAGAGAGCGTTACCATGAGCTTGCTTACGAAAACAAAGCATACTTTGATATGCAGCGTACCCACATGGCTTACCTGCCTCAATCAAATACCTTTGCCGATCCTACCGCTTCGGCTACTGAGCAGGGGGTGACGTTTAAAGCACAGTATTACCTGTGGCCGCTTCCGCAGCGCGAAATCAACACAAACCCAGGCCTGAAACAAAATACAGGGTGGTAATTAAAAAATTGTAAATAAAATGTATAAAAGACTGGCAATACCCTGCCAGTCTTTTATATTTACGGCAAGTAAAACGTTTAACCAAGAAACACAATTAAATATTAGCGCATGAAAAAAGCCCTGGTACTTATCACCTCCCTGCTATCAGCTGCAGGCGCCTTCGCGCAGCAGGTAAATAAGGTTACCGATCCCGTTGAGTACATTAACCCGCTGATGGGTACCGATTCGCATTACGATCTGTCAACCGGTAATACTTACCCGGCCGTTGCCCTGCCATGGGGCATGAACTTCTGGACACCCCAAACCGGTGTTATGGGTGATGGATGGGCATATACTTATGATGCCCACAAGATCCGCGGTTTCAAACAAACCCACCAGCCATCACCATGGATGAACGATTATGGCCAGTTTGCCATTATGCCGGTAACCAAACATGCGGTTGTAAATCAAAACAAAAGGGCCAGCTGGTTCTCGCACAAAGCCGAAACCGCTAAACCATATTATTACAGCGTTTACCTGGCCGATCATGATGTAACTACCGAGATCACGCCAACCGAGCGTTCGGCGCAGTTTAGGTTTACTTATCCTAAAACGGATAGTTCATTCATCGTTATCGATGCGTTGAACAAAGGTTCATATGTAAAGATCAGCCCTGATCAAAAAAAGATAGTTGGTTACTCAACTAAATATGCCCGTGGTCCGCTTAAAAACTTTAAAAACTATTTTGTTATTTATGTAGATAAGCCGATCACCTATGCGCATACTTTCAGTGATACCGTTCAGGCCGAAGGTTTGGAATTGAAAGCTGAGCATGCAAGCGCGTTGATCGGTTTCAAAACCGCCCATGGCGAAAAAGTTCACCTGCGTGTGGCTTCATCATTCATCAGCATTGAACAAGCTGAACTTAACCTGGAGCGTGAGCAAGGTAAAGACAGCTTTGATGTAACCTGCAAAAAAGCTAAAGATACCTGGAACAAAACCCTGAACCATTTACAGGTTGAAGGCGGTTCGGTTGATCAGATGCGTACTTTTTACTCATGCTTTTACCGCATGGTGTTCTTCCCGAACAAATTGTACGAGATTGATAAAGACAATAAAATTGTTCACTACAGCGCTTCAACTGGTAAAGTATTCCCTGGTTATAAATTTGCCGGTACCGGTTTTTGGGATACTTTTAGGGCCTTGTATCCATTCCTGAATTTGGTTTACCCATCTATCAATAAAGAGATGCAGGAAGGCCTGATCAACGATTATAAAGAAGGTGGTTGGTTGCCAGAATGGTCAAGCCCTGGTTATTCGGCGGTGATGATCGGTAACAACTCTGCTTCGGTTGTTTCTGAGGCTTATTTGAAAGGCCTGCGTGGTTATGATATCAATACTTTGTGGGATGCGTTGGTGCATGGTGCTAATAATGCCGGTCCGCAGGCTACCGGTAGGGAAGGTGTTGAGTATTACAACAAATTAGGGTATGTGCCTTATGATGTAAAGATCAACGAAAACGCTGCCCGTACTTTGGAGTATGCTTATGACGATTTTGCCATTTACAAATTAGGTAAAGCTTTAAATAAGCCAGAATCAGAGATTGGCATCTATAAACAGCGTGCCATGAACTATAAAAACCTGTTCGACCCGGAAACCAAGCTGATGCGCGGTAAAAACAAAGATGGATCGTTCGAGAAACCGTTCAGTCCGTTTAAATGGGGTGATGCCTTTACCGAAGGTAACAGCTGGCACTATAGCTGGAGCGTGTTCCAGGATATGCAAGGTTTGGTTGACTTGATGGGTGGTCGTCAGAAATTTATTATGAAATTGGATTCGGTGTTCAGCATGCCGCCGATTTTTGACGATAGCTACTACGGCGAAACCATCCACGAGATCCGCGAAATGCAGATCATGAACATGGGCCAGTACGCGCACGGTAACCAGCCTATCCAGCACATGATATACCTGTACAACTACGCGGGCGAACCTTGGAAAACACAATCGCATGTGCGCGAAGCCATGGAGAAATTGTACAAACCAACCCCTGATGGTTACTGCGGTGATGAGGATAACGGCCAAACTTCGGCCTGGTATGTATTCTCTGCAATGGGCTTCTACCCGGTAACACCAGCAAGCGATCAGTATGTTTTGGGTACGCCTTTATTTAAGAAAGTTACCCTTAACCTTGAGAATGGTAAAAAGATCGAGATCAACGCGGCCAACAACAGCGTGGCCAACAAATATGTTAACACGCTTAGCGTTAACGGTAAGCCATACGGTTTAACCTGGTTAAGCCATTCCGAACTTAAAAAAGGCGCGGTGCTTAACTTTAACATGGCACCTCAGCCTAATAAAACAAGAGGTACCAAAGTGAGCGATGTTCCGTATTCGTTGAGTACAGAGAAATAGTACCTGGCCGATAAAGCCCCTAACCCCCTGAAGGGGGAACAACGGCGGATATTTCATAACAACAAAGGCGAGGTTTACCTCGCCTTTGTTGTTTTATTCCCTAGCTGACGCGGGTTTAGCGCAACGTAAGCCGTGGTTTAAAATATCGTAAGTTTATAACTTACGTCCCTGGATAACAAAACATGTCATTGAGAAGGAACGACGAAGCAACCGCACGGAAGCATTGCCGCTTTGCATATCCGCCCTGTACAGCATGCGATTGCCTCGCTGCGCCCGCAATGACATGGAGATGAGGATATAACTTAATGCCATTCTTCCCGGTAAACAAACTTTGGCATCTGCCAGTTATATTTAATAGAGAGCAGGCGTAAAGCCAACCCAATAACACAGGCTACTACTATACAGATCCCGACTGGTACGCTCAAACATTCCAACCCCAAATAAACCGCTCCGGTAACTATAGAAGCGCTGGCGTAAACCTCTTTCCGAAACAAAAGCGGCACTTCATTACATAAAACATCGCGCAGCACGCCACCCGCGCAACCGGTTATCATACCGCTTAGTAAAACGATAAGCCAGGGGAGGCTGATCTGTTCGGCTATCTGGCAGCCTATAATCGTAAATACCACTAATCCTAAAGCATCCAAACAAAGGAAAAGCGTTTTCATTTTGGTCATCAACCGGGCAATTACAGCGGCTGAAATCGCTGCCCCGGCAGTGATCACCAGGTATTCGGGATGCTCAACCCAGCTCATGGGGTAATGGTTAAACAGGATATTGCGCACGGTTCCGCCGCCGAGCGCTGTAACCCAGGCGATGATGCAAACGCCAACCCAATCCATATCACGCCTCCCGGCAGATAAGGCAGCCGTCATGGCTTCGGCAATGATGGCAATTATGTAGAGTATATGAAGCATATCTGAGATTATTTAAATACAAAAATCGTTATTGCTTTGTATTGGGCAATAACGACTCCTGTATTTTATAATAATCTATTTATTTCGCTTTGCGTATGTAAATACTCCCAAACGTTGTTTTCATCAACAACTCTGGGCCGCCGCCTGCAATTTTGCCGTAAACCCAATCTTCCATCTTCAGGCTGTACATTCCTTTTTCGCCGGTGTTTTTGGTAACTACAGGTTTACGTTGCTCGGTTACTACATCAAAATCGGTGAAGATATCACCTTGATCTGATTTTAGCTTTACGTTGGCTTTCAGGCTTGCCGGGAAGGTAACATCAATCTTGCCATTCAGTGTTGAAAAGGCCATGGCTGCTTTGGCATCAATACTTTTAAAGCTAACCTCAACGTTACCGTTAACTGTGTTGGCAACTACAGATCCGGCAATATTACTCAGTTTAATATAGCCGTTCACATTCCTGATCTCCAGATCGCCACTTAGGTTGCTGGCATTGATATTCCCATTGTTCACTGTAGAAAGCTTGATACCTGTGCTGTTCATTGGTACTTTAATGGTGAGGTTGGTGGTTTTCATGGGGCTGCCATGAATATTTACCGAGTTATTGTTTTCCTGCGCCTGTACATCAAGGTTATTCACTGCCGATAGCCTTTTCATACCGTTAGGAGCAGTTTCTTTTTCGCGATGTTTTCTTTCCTCGCCCTGGGCATCAATAATAATATCCTTGCCCTCGTAACCTGTAACTGTGATGGATCCGTTAACCAAACTCACATCCAGTTTATATGGTTTTCCCGGGTCGCTTAATGGTACAACTAATTGTCCCTTATCTCCGTCCTGTGCCCAAAGCCTCGCGCTTAGCAGCAGGGTTAGCATTAATGTGCCTGTAAATTTTATAGCTTTCATCTTGTTATATTTTATTGTTGTTTTTTGATATAAATATTGCCGTTAAGGGTTTCAAATTTGAAGAGCTTACCGCCCGACCCTATCCTTACACCGTTGTTTTTGCTTAGCTTATAAGTTGTACCAGCCCCGCTTTTTGATTCGGTTTTGCTTACGCGGGTAGGTAAAATCTCGGTATCCGGAAAATCGGTATAAAACTGGCCGTTCATGCTTTTAAATTCCAGATCGGCGGCAAGGTTTGCGGGGTAAGTTACTTCCAGTTTGCCGTTAAGCGTGTAATAGTTTGACGCATCGGGAGGTGTGGTGAGATAAGTTACCGTGAGCGGTCCGTTAACGGTATGCGCATTGGTTGTACCTTTTGCATTGGCGATATTGATGCCGCCGTTTACATTGTTAACTTTCAAGGTGCCATAAACATCCTTTACTTCAATATCACCCTCATTTACCGTGGATACGCATAAGTTAATACCATACGGCACTTTTATTGTATATTGTAATACCACGTTGTAGTGTACATTTCTGTGCTTTTCATTTTCTGTCCAGTTGCGGTGCGGACGGGTGTTGTAAGGTTCGGCTGTGTAAGCGATAATGCTATCCGCTTTTTGATCAAAGCCAAGCTTTACTTCTTTTTTGCCTTGTTCTACATCCGATTGTTTTTTGCCGCGGATGGTTTCATCAACCTCGATAGTTACCTGGCTGCCCGAATAACCCTGCACCGTTATCGAACCAAAAATATTGTAAATGGCCAGCGTAGTGCCCGAAGCAGCTCCCTGAATGTTAAACTGCTTGCTGATATGCTCTTTGTAATCCTGCGCATGGGCCGAAATTTGGGCAAGACACAGCCCCAAACCTGTTAAAACAGGCAATAGTGATCTTTTCATGATTTTGGTTTATTTTTTTAGATAAGTTGAGTTATAGTTTGTTTGATCTTGTCGCGTACGCCGTTATCCAGATCTTTTTGTTTCAGCAGTTCTTTGAATGAACCTACCGAACGTTTTTCCTGCAGTTTCAGCATCACATCGGCAATAGCCAGTTGCATCAGCGGCGAATCCTGTTCAACAATTGATTTGATCAGCCCTTCTCTAACTTCTGGCCTGCCGGCTAAATGAGTAAGGGCATCCAGGGTGCTCAGACGTACGTTCACGTTAGGGTCGTTATTCAATGTGGCTAAAAGGGCATCTATCACCTGTTTATCCGCATGCTTTATCTCGCCGGTGTAGCTTACACCTCTTATTCTTTCAGATGCTGAAGGGTTTTCCAATAGGGCCAGCATCATGGTTTGTTTCAATTCATGTACCTGTGTGCTGAGGGCTTTTAGTTGTTTGTCCTGGTCGTCGGCCTTGCCCTTTCCAAAAAGCAGGTAACCTGCACCGGCAACAATCAATATCATTACAAAATTATAAGCCATAGGCCAGCGTGGCTGCCATTCCCAAAGCCTGCTAATGTGATATTTAACATCGGCCCATAAACTTCTTTGCTCCTTAACCGATTCCTTGTAAGTATCCAGCATGGCATAAAACTTCACCCCCATATTGGCCGATGGCTCGGGTGTTTCAACCTCACCCATAGTGTTCCACATCTGCTGCAAACTCAATAACTCTTCGCGACAGTTGGTGCAACCTGCAATATGTTGTTCTAAAGCCCCTTTTTCCTCAAGGCTTAGCTCTTTGTTTATCCAACCGGTAAACAGTTCCTCGTATAGCTCACATTTCATCTTTATACTGTTTTATCGTTCCATTTTTACATAAATACTTTTAAGCTCCTGCATGGCCCGGTGAATACGGACTTTCACGGTGCCTTCCGTCATGCCCAGTATGTCGGCTATTTCCTGGCACTTCAATTCCTGAAAACGGCTCAGGGCTAAAATTTCGCGCTGGCTTTCGCTTAGTTTTTCCATGGCCTTATGCAATCCGGCTTTAGCTTGCTTTTTTTCAAACTGCTCGTCGGGTACCGATCCCCCGGCAATGGTTTCGGCTGCTTCCACGCCTTCGTGCTGTACCTGCTGTTTGTTTTTGCGCCAATGATCTTTCAGCACGTTGCGGGCTATCGAGTACATCCAATGAATGTATTCGCCGGTACCGGTGAACGTGTGCCGGTATTTGAGCATTTTGTAAAATACCTGCTGTACCATATCCTCGGCCAGTTCGCGCTGGTAGGTCATGTGAAACAGGAAACCATAAAGCTGACGGTTATAGCGCTCAAATAACAGGCCCATCCTGTCAAGGTCGCCGGCTTTCACCTTTAGCATAATGGCGTTATCTGTAAGCGTGTTCAATCAGTTTGTAATTATGTAATATACCTTAAGTACTTCGGCGGCGGGAAATGGTTACAGGAAAACTAAAGTTTTTTTTAATGTTTTTGTAGAGACCCATCACATGCGTCTTACGAATGCAATTTACGGTATGTGGCTGTGCAGGGGTGTTTGTCCTACGGGAGACGCATATGATGCATCTTTACCTGAAAAATTCTAATTCTTAAGCATTCTGCTAATTCATTAATTCAATAAATTCGAGTTCTGACAATAATAACGCTCCCCATCAAACTTAACAGAAATTTAAACCACATAGCCATTGGCATTGAAGTGTTTATCCATAACTTTATTACACACAATTAAAACCACATGCTTATGACCACCACCGAAGTAGCAGAAAAATTAGTGCAGTATTGCCGCGAAGGCAAACATACCCAGGCTATTGATGAGCTTTATGCCGATAACATTGTAAGCCGTGAAGTAAAAGGCTCGCCGATGGAAGTTGTCGAAGGCAAAGAAGCTGTTAAAGGCAAAACCGAATATTGGTATTCTACAGTACAGGAGGTACATAGCGGCGTAGTATCCGACCCGATTATTACCGGCAACTTTTTCGCCGTAACTATGGAGATGGATGTAACCTACAAAGAAGGCGGCCGCATGCCAATGAACGAGATAGCCGTTTACGAAGTAAAAGACGGTCAGATAGTTTCCGAGCAGTTTTTTTACAACATGGGCTAAAACCAACCGATCATAAACCAGGAAGGCCTCGCTGTACGCAGAGGCCTTTCCTGTTTATAAGCTTTTTGATTTTTACTCTATCGATCGGATGATACCTAATTCAAGTCCCCTCAACTCCGCAAGGCCACGCAGGCGGCCGATAGCCGAGTAACCCGGATTGGTTTTCTTTTTCAGATCATCCAGCATCTGATGCCCATGATCTGGCCTCATTGGGATGCTGATTTGGCGTTGCTGCATTACCTGTACCAGTTCTTTCACTACCGCATACATATCCACATCGCCCTCTAAATGATTGTCCTCATAAAAATCACCAAACTCGTTGCGGCGGGTGCTGCGCAGGTGGATGAAGTTGATCCTATCCCCAAATTGCTTAACCATAGCAGGCAGATCATTATCCGGGCGCACCCCGTATGATCCTGTGCAAAAGCATAAACCGTTATTTAATGATGGCACAGCTTCTATCAGCGCGTTGATATGTTCGGCAGTACTTACTACCCTTGGCAAGCCGAGAATGGCATATGGCGGATCGTCTGGGTGAATCACCATTTTGATGTTATTGGCATCAGCTACGGGGATAATCTCGTTCAGGAAATAAATAAGGTTTTCCCTTAAGCGTTTGGCATCGATACCATCGTAAGCAGCCAGAGCCTCCCTGAATTTATCCAGCGTGAAACTTTCTTCGCTGCCTGGCAAGCCTGCTATAATATTGCGTTGCAGCAATTGTTTATCATCATCGGTCATGCCATCAAAACGGGCTTTGGCGCGGTCGAGTTCTTCCAGGGTGTACTCCAACTCGGCACCTGGCCTTTGCAGCATGAATACATCAAAGGCTATAAAGGCAGCTTTTTCAAAACGGAGGGCTTTTGAACCATCTTCAACGGTGAAGCTCAGATCGGTGCGCGTCCAATCCAGTACCGGCATAAAGTTATAGGTAACTATGTGGATGCCACAGGTTGCCAGGTTTTGCAGGCTTTGCTTGTAGTTTTCAATGTATTGCTGATATCCCTCGGTTTGGGTTTTGATGGCCTCGTGTACCGGAACGCTTTCCACCACGTCCCAGGTTAGGCCAGCAGCCTCAATAATTGCTATGCGTTCGGTGATCGCTTCAACGCTCCATACCTGGCCGTTAGGGATCTGGTGCAAGGCGCTTACTACGCCTGTGCATCCAGCTTGGCGGATATCTGCCAAACTTACCGGATCATTAGGACCATACCAGCGCATGGTATTGATCATACTGTATGTACTCATTTTTCTATATAGATAGGTTTAATAATCAAATAAAACGGGTGTTCAATTTTATAAAGGTTGAACACCTGTCAAAAACACACATATTGATAATCAGATACTTATACATTCAGTTTCTAAAAACAAAACATAACATACTGATAATCAATAGTCGTTATTTTTATCAAAGCAAACATTGAACACCGGTTTTAAAAAATTGAACACTGACAAAATTGTGTCAGTAAACAGGTGTGCTTTTATCCGCGCCAATAATCGTTATATTTTTTTAATCGGCTTATAATTAATGGTAATTTGTTTTGCGGGTTAATTAAATTGTAAGCAATATTTAATTATCGACCTAAAATTGTTAAATTTCGGCTTCGCATTTATAAAATTCGTAAAACAACCTACATGAGTTTCGAACCTTTCCTCGCAGTATTTGTGATTACGCAATTCAGGAGAAACCTGAAAAACGATGGATTGCTTGACAAGTGGAGCAAATATCTCAATATCGGTTATTTTATCTCTATCGGCATCTTCTTTTTTGATGTAAGTTTTGACCATGGGCATAAGGTGGCTACCATTTTTTCGCACCTTTATTTTCTCGGTCTCACGTTAGCGCCGTACTATATCGACGATCTGAAATCGAGCAAACAGCTTGGTTTCGCCCTTGTACCCTACGCTATTATTGGTTTAATAAGCGATTTCCTGGAAAAATGGTTCCCTAACTTTTATGATAACCACGAGGGCACGCTTCAAAGCTTTGTAGGTTTCTCACTGATATGGGCTTTTTCCCTTTGGCTTATCAGTCGCAAACAAACCAAAGCCCTCGAGAACGAACGCAAGCAGCGTTTTGCCGAACAGGAGCAAAACCGCATGATGGCGGCCATGAAGGTAAACCTGGAAAGCGAAGTAAAAGAACGCACGGCCGAATTGCTCAAACAAACTGAAGAACTACAATTGGCTTTGTCCGAATTAAAAAGCACACAGGCGCAATTGATCCAATCGGAAAAAATGGCTTCCTTAGGCGAACTTACCGCCGGTATTGCGCACGAGATCCAGAACCCATTAAACTTTGTGAACAACTTCAGCGAGGTGAGCATCGAACTACTGGAAGAGTTAAAAGAAGAGGTATTGGATAAACTACCCGATAATGTTAAGGAAGAAGCCGATGACATCATTAACGATATCACCCAAAACCTCAGCAAAATAAACCAGCACGGCAAACGCGCCGATGCGATTGTAAAAGGTATGCTGCAACACTCGCGCGCCACAACAGGTAAAAAAGAGTCTACCGATATCAATGCCCTTGCCGATGAATACCTGCGCTTAAGCTATCACGGCCTGCGGGCTAAGGATAAATCATTTAACGCGGGCATGAAAACCAGCTTTGATCCGGAATTGGGCAAAATTGAAGCTATTCCGCAGGACCTGGGCCGGGTATTATTAAACCTGTTCAACAACTCGTTTTACTCGGTTACTGAGAAGAAAAGGTTGTTGGGTGAGGGTTACGATCCTACGGTGACGGTTAATACCCAAAAGATCAGATCAGCATCGGGCGCTAACATGGTACAGATAACCGTGGAAGATAACGGTACCGGCATCCCGCAAAAAGTATTGGATAAAATTTACCAGCCTTTTTTCACTACCAAGCCTACCGGTCAGGGTACGGGGTTGGGACTATCTATGAGTTATGATATCATTACCAAAGGCCACGGCGGTGAGTTAAAGGTTGAAACCGCCGAGGGTCAGTTCGCACGTTTCATCATCACGTTACCTGTGGGCACCGTTTAAGCAGCACAGGCATTTTTTACATTTACGGGCCGATAAAGCCCCGCAAAAACTTAACTTTGAAGCACTATGAAAATACTTGTTGTTGATGATGAGGCCGATGTTCAGCCCTTGTTTTTACAACGTTTCAGGAAAGAAATAAAAACCGGCGAAGTGGAATTTAACTTCGCGCAATCGGGCGAGGAAGCACTTGATTTTTTAGAAGGGCACCACTCGGAGGTGATCCTCATTTTATCGGATATCAATATGCCCGGCATGAGCGGATTGGAGCTGCTGCGCAACATCAGGCAGCACTACGAAAAACCGCCACCGGTAGTGATGATGATAACCGCCTACGGCGACGATGAAAACTACCAGCAATCGATGCAGCTTGGTGCCAACGATTTTTTAACCAAGCCGCTTGATTTTAACAACTTGAAAGACAAACTTAAACACTTAGAGCAATAATGGCCAAGATACTGGTTGTAGACGATGAGCAGGATTTGGAATTACTGATCAGGCAAAAATTCCGGAAAAAGATCCGCGAAGGCGCTTATGAATTTGTTTTTGCCCAAAACGGGTTTGAAGCACTTACCCAGCTAACTGCTCATCCCGATATTGATGTGGTACTGAGTGATATCAATATGCCCGAAATGGATGGTCTCACCCTGCTTACCAAGCTGCCCGATGCCAATCCTATTTTAAAAGCGATAATGGTATCGGCCTATAGCGATATGGATAACATCCGCACCGCCATGAACCGCGGCGCCTTCGATTTTGTGGTAAAGCCGGTAAACTTTGAAGACCTGGATATCACCATCGAAAAAACGCTGCTGCACGTTATCGAACTCAAAAAAACCATGCAAGCCATTAAGGAAAACAATATACTGCGCATGTATGTGGACGAGAATGTGCTCAACTTCATGACGCATAAGGAGTTTGAAACGAGCCTGCTGAGCAATGAAACCATTGATGCTACGGTGCTGTTTATCGATATCTGCGGCTTTACCGCTATTACCGAGCATTTAGCTGCCGACAAAGTGGTAAGCATGATCAACAAGTACTTTGATATTATGGTGCAGGAGATCATAGCACAAACCGGCCACATCGATAAATTTATGGGTGATGCCGTGATGGCTGTTTTCCGCGGCGAATACCACCTTGACAGGGCTATTGATGCCGCGCTCGCTGTTCGCGATAAAATGCACTGTGCCGATGAGATCCAGGCCGGTGAAAAAACTTTTAAGCCATCTGTTTCAATCGGCATTAATTCGGGGGAGATGATATCGGGCAATATTGGTTCGGCAACTTTAAAACGTTTGGATTATACGGTGATAGGCGATGCCGTGAACCTGGCTCAGCGCCTGCAAACCGTAGCACAAGCCAACCAGATCATTGTAAGTGCCGATGTTTATGAAAAAGCTAAAGGCTCATTCGCACTTAATAAAATTGGCGAGGTGAGTTTGAAGAATAAGGCTAAACCGGTGGAGATTTACGAAGTGGTGGATTAAAGTCTTAAAAATTATCTGCCGCGGGTTTAGCGCAGCGTAACCCGTGGGGTAAAATGACTGAAGTTTTCAACTTCAGTGACAATACTCTTAAAGAGAAATGCACAGCGCGTTACAAACGCGAAACCATGTTAAGCGCTCATCACAGATGAGCGCAAGAGGTAGAGTCAAAAGTCGAAAGCCATACCATCTGCCGCGGGTTTAGCGCAGCGTAACCCGTGGTGTAAAATGACTAAAGTTTCCAACTTCAGTCCCAATACTCTTAAAGAGAAATTCGTAGCGCGTTTCAAACGCGAAACCATGTTAAGCGCTCATCAGAGACGAGCGCAAGAGATTAGGCTTAAAGCAGCAATGCCATCCCTTTGGGATGACATTGCTGCTTTATTATTCACCATGTAATTGCGAGGCTCGAAGCAATCAAATGCTATACAGGGCGGCCATGCTTCCGTGCGATTGCTTCGTGCCTCGCAATTACATGGTGGTCAGTAGAATTTAAATTAATGATCCCTCACCTTTTTCTTTAACACGCCACCCGCGGCTTCTTTAATGCTATTGGTAAACACGAATGCTTTAGGATCAATGCTATGCACCAGATTTTTTAACCTGCGCACTTCCAACCGGGTTACTACTGTAAAAATGATATCAACCGGCTGGTGAACATCAAAGCTTTCTTTCATAAAACCACGCTCGCCTTTATAAATGGTGATTCCGCGACCAAGTTCCATTACCAATCGTTCTTTAATGATCTCGCTTTGGCCTGATATAATATTTACAGCGGTGTATTCTTCCAATCCATCAATAACAAAGGTGATGGTGCGGGATGCTGTGTAGTAAGTTAAAATAGAATATAATGCCGTAGGCAAGCCCAGTTCAACCGCAGCTATCAGGAAGATGATGATATTGATCCCTAAAATGATCTCGCTGATGGTAAAGCTACTGCGTTTTAGCGTGTACAAAGCCAAAATCTCGATACCGTCCAAAGCGCAGCCTCCACGGATGGATAAACCTACGCCCAAGCCCATAAATACACCACCGAATATGGATACAAGCAATTTATCAGAAGTAATAACAGGGTAGTGTATAAACTGCAGGCATAGGCCAAGTCCAATTACGCAAGCAAACGTTTTCAGTGCAAAAGCTTTATTAACCTGGAACATTCCCATAATGATAAAAGGGATGTTGGCTATGATAATAACGTAGGCTATGTTGAAGTGATAAAGCTCGTGAAGAAGAAGTGAAATGCCCGTAACCCCACCATCAAAAAAGCTATTGGGTACCAAAAAACCTTTGAGGGCGAAACCGCAGAATAAAATGCCGATGATTACTGTTACTACATCTTTGATTACTTCTTCAATTTTTAAACCCGGCTGTGTCATTAGTAGCAGTATTTTATAGTCGTTGTGTGATAGCTGTTAAATGTTCGTTTTTACATTTATCCCTGAGCCTGAGTGCTGTTTGAGTGAAGTAGCGGTGATTTTGCAGAAACTTCACCTGCTGTTTATCCCACGCCAGTTCTGATTCAAGGTGATCTGTAATTACAAGTTCCGAAAATAACCTTTTACTGAGGATAAAAAAATCATTTCGGCCCAAATAATCCAAATCGGCATCACAAATTATTTGCCCCAGGTGGTTATGAGGATTTTGCGGAATTTTGGTTGCCATAATGATATCGCAAACCTGTTCAATTTCGTCTTCGGTGTAACCAAAATCAGGTAAGTATTGACGGGCGTTTTTGCATGATCCGGTTTCATGATCAACCTGTCCAAATAAAAACCCCGAATCGTGGTAATAGGCGGCGGTTAACAATAGTTGGGTATCATGTTCGCCTATCTCCTCGCTCTGGGCAAGTCGTTTGGCGGCGGTGTAAACATCCAGTGCATGATCGGCATTGTGGTAATGAAAGCGTTCGGCTAATTCGTTTTTTATTTTGGCGAGGATGAAGGCCCCGGCTTGTTCTACCTGCATTTAGTATTATAATGGGATGCTAATATATTAATTTAGGGGAGATATGAGTAAAAGGAGGCGAAATCAAACGTTGACGCGTTTATAATACGAGGCACCTACGGAGCCAAATCCTACTTTTATTCATTTCTATAAACACGATACCCCGATGGGGTGCTAAGCCATTTTGCAAAGTTGCTAAAACCAGGCCTTGAGCCCACATTTGCTACTCCGTTAGGAGTATCGTGTTTATAGCATATACCCTCGTTCAGGTTCGGCTCCGTAGGTGCCTCGTCCAACTATGCAGGGGCGGCTATTGCTATTCACCCGTCACAATCACAACTGTCGGTGTAATTATCTGTACCAAAACAAAACCTAACAATTATCTTAGCACAATGAATAGCTGGTTTAAAAATTACAAAGGCATTATCCTGCTTATAACAGGCATTATTATAGGCAGCATTGCCGGTGCGGTTTTAGGCAACAAGGTTGAAGTGATCAAACCCGTTGGAGATATTTTCCTTAACCTGCTGTTCACCGCCGTTGTGCCATTGGTGTTTTTTGCCATATCATCGGCCATTGCCGGGCTGGATAGTTCGCAAAAGCTTGGGAGGCTGTTGGGCATTACTTCGGCTGTATTTGTTGGTACAGTGTTGGTTGCAGCTATAGTTACCATCATAGCTATTTCAATATTCCCTATCCATCAACATTTGGTGGCCAGCCCTATTACCGAGGCTATCACCAAAAAACCTTTCGGCGATCAGCTTACCAGTCTTTTTACCACCAGCGAATTTTTCCAGTTATTATCCCGCAAAAGCATGCTTGCGATGATCATCTTCGCGGTAATTACCGGCTTCGCCATTTTAAACGCGGGCGAAAAAGGCAAACCATTCGCTGCTTTTATACATAGCGGTAACGAGGTGTTTAAAAACATTTTCGTACTCATCATGAAAATGGGGCCAATTGGTTTGGGTGCTTATTTCGCTTACCAGGTTGGCGTATTCGGGCCGCAATTGTTTGGGGGATATGCACGATCAATGGCGGTTTATTACAGTGTAGGGGCTTTCTATTACCTGGTGATATTCAGTTTATATGCTTTTATAGCGGGTGGTGTTGGCGCGTTTAAGCGTTACTGGCGCAATAATATTATTCCATCGGCTACAGCGGTGGGTACATGCAGCAGTATAGCCACTATCCCGGCCAATATGGACGCGGCGAAAAAGATGGGCATCTCTGACGCTATTGCTAACATTACCATTCCTTTAGGCGGAACACTGCATAAAGAAGGCTCGAGTATATCATCCATCGTAAAAATGGCCGTTGTTTTCGCCTTGTTTGGGAAAAGCTTTGATAACCCACAAACCATTATCATTGCGCTTGCCATGACTGTTTTGGTGAGCCTTGTGGAGGGCGGTATCCCTAACGGTGGTTACATAGGTGAATTGCTGTTTATATCGGCTTATGGCTTCCCGCCCGAGGCGCTTCCTCCTGCTATTATTATAGGCACCCTCGTTGATCCCATGGCTACCTTATTGAATGCGACCGGCGATACAGTAGCGGGTATGTTAGTGGCGCGGTTTGCGGAAGGGAAGAACTGGGCGGCAAGGTCTGCCCCAATAACCAATCAATCTTAAAATACGCTCCTGATAAATGAGGGTAATTAGTTTACTGATGTAGTTTCCAAACACTATTATCCGATGTTTTTCCAAGTATGCCGGAATTGCTTAACTTTGGTATTCGTACCCATTCCAATAATTAAACTTTGAATCTCCGGAACCATATCATCTGCTTTATTGCGTTTTGCCTGCTTTTACCGGTTATGCGGGTAACGGCATC
Organism: Mucilaginibacter sp. CAU 1740; assembly: GCF_039839285.1. Classification (NCBI taxonomy): domain Bacteria; kingdom Pseudomonadati; phylum Bacteroidota; class Sphingobacteriia; order Sphingobacteriales; family Sphingobacteriaceae; genus Mucilaginibacter; species Mucilaginibacter sp. CAU 1740. The sequence continues at coordinate 286,862 of NZ_JBDOQS010000002.1, forward strand.
TGATAATGCGGATAGCTTGCAAAAAGTATTGAACAGGGTATTAGAAAACCGGACAAAGTATGATAACCAAAAGCAGGACGAGATCAAAAAACTAAAAGCTGATCTTAACCAAAACTACGCTTCAATCCCGGATAGGTACAACAATTACCAACGCTTGTTCAATGCTTATAAGTCGTTCATTCATGATTCGGCTTATGTTTACAGCAAAAAGCTAAACGCTACAGCCTATCAACTTAAAGATCAAAATAAAATAAACTACGCCCGTGTAAATATGGGTTTTGTGCTGGTATCTGCCGGGATGTTTAAGGAAGGGTTGGATACGCTGAGCAAAGTAAATATCAAATACCTGAACGATAAACAACGTTACGAATACCTGTTTTTGCAAGTACGCAGCAATTTTGACCTGGCCGATTTTGATAGGATAGGGGATTATTATGATCAGTACAGCAAGGCGGGTTTAATGTACTGCGATTCGATCATGCATCAATATAAACCCGATTCGTACGAATACCTTTCGGCTTACGGGATAAAAGCTTTGCGCACCCATGATTATAAGGCTGCTGTTGAGCCTTATCAAAAACTTTTACGTTTTGAACAAACCTATCAGGACAGCGCTATTAATTACAGCTGCCTAAGTTTTGTTTACCATGCTTTAGGGCATGAAGACCTGAGTTTGCCGCTGCTCATCAAATCGGCCATTATCGATAATACACATTCTACCAAAGAGTCGGTAGCGTTAACTAACCTGGCCGATAGGATCAAGAATAACGATATTGAAACCGCTTATTGGTACATTAACCTGGCTATTGATGATGCCATTCTTTATGGCGCGAGGCACCGCGAGGCGCAGATCAGCATTATTATGCCCATTATTGAAAGTGAGCAGATCAGCGGGATAGAAAAGCAAAAGCGTTCGTTGATGATCTATGCTTCTATCATTACCGGCCTGGTTATTATTGTAATTGTATTTGCATTCATCGTATCCAAGCAACTTAAAAAACTCCGCATTGCCGATCAGATCATCATCAATAAAAACAATGACCTGAATGAGGCAAATAACTCGTTAGTTAAGGCAAACAATCATTTGGATAGCGCCAATCGTAAACTCTCGCAGTTTAATGCAAAACTGGATGAGGCAAACATGATCAAGGACGAGTATATCGGCTACTTTTTCAATATCAATTCAACCTATATCGAAAAGATAGACAGGCTGAAAAAATCTATCGAAAAAAAAGTAAAAGAAAAACGTTACGAAGAAGTGCTGATGGCCCTGAACCGCATCAATCCCGATTCGGAACGGGAAAGCCTGTCGCACAGTTTTGATAAGGTGTTTTTAAATATCTTCCCCGGTTTTGTGCAGGATTTTAATGCTTTGTTTGATGATGCGCATAAAGTGCACTTAAACGAAGGCCAGTTGCTTAATAGTGAACTCCGCATTTTCGCGTTGATCCGTTTGGGCATTCATGATAACGAAAGCATCGGCAAAATTTTAAACTATTCTGTTAATACCATTTATACCTACAAAACCAAGGTTAAGAATAAATCATTTGTCCCTAACGATGAATTTGAAGACCGCATTATGCTGATCAAGGCGGTTAAGGAAGTGCCGGACCTGGCGTAGGGGCTGTTGCAGAATCTTCTCTCGCAAAGTCGCGAAGACGCAAAGTTTTTTTATACATGGTTCGAGACTTTAAGTGCGCAAGGGAAGAGAAGTCGCAAAGAGTCTTCATGCATAACATAAAAATAAATCTTCTCCCAGCACAAGTATGCAGCAAAATTATTTGGTAGGTCGCCTGTCCTACGGAAGACGCATGTGATGCGTCTCTACATCAAAAAAACTAAAAAACCTCTTTGCGGCTTAGCGCCTTTGCGAGCTAAAAATCACCATCTTTTATCTTAATTGTAGGTGCTTGTTCAATTCTTGTCCATATTCCTCCCCACAAAAATCTATATATCCTCTGTTTGTAATCTGATATAAATAATTTATTGTCAATTATTTACGATGGTTATCCTTCCCGTATTTTTAATATCGCCCTTCATATTCATTGTTTTTGATTTCAAAGCACTCTTACTTTGATAAACCCAAACGGCAAACCTGCCGGGAGGCGAACAAACCAATTTTAAACCCAATTATATGAACAAAGTTTACTTATTTAAGTATGGCTTAACCATGCTGTTTTTAACGCTCGTAATTACAGCCTTCGCACAAAAAAGTCCTTTTACAGGTAAGGTTGTTGATGAGCTTAATGGTCCGCTACCCGGTGCCACTATTCGCATTAAGGGAACCAATACATCTACCGTTACGGATAACAATGGTGTATTCTCCATTCAGCAAAGCGGTGCGCAATCGGTAACGGTTACCATCACTTTTGTTGGTTATGAAACTGCCGAAAAGGTGATCAACGCCAATCAACCGGTAACTGTAAAGTTGGTACCCAACTCAAAATCATTGGCCGATGTTGTAGTTATCGGTTATGGTTCGGTACGTAAAACTGATTTAACGGGTGCCGTTACCAATCTGGGGGCGAAAGATCTGAATCCTGGCCCAATCACCAACCCTTTACAACAATTAGCAGGTAAGGCGGCAGGCGTGAGCGTAACCCAAACCGGCAGCGAGCCTGGTACAGCACCAAGCGTGCGGATCCGTGGTATTACATCGCTTATTGGTGGTAATGATCCGCTTGTTGTGGTTGATGGGGTACAGGGCAATATGGACCTGCTAAAACAGGTTCCTCCTTCCGAAATTGAATCTGTGGATGTTTTGAAAGATGCATCGGCAACGGCTATCTACGGCTCGCGTGGTGCACCGGGTGTGATCATCATTACCACTAAAAAGAACAAGAATGGCACCAGCACGGTAGAGTACAACGAAAACTCATCACTCGATGTAATTTCTAAAAGGCTAAACATGCTAAATGCCGACCAGTGGTGGCAACAGGCCCAGCTTTACGGCGTACCTGCATCGGCCAATCACGGTTCTAACACCGATTGGTATAACCTGCTTACGCGTAATGGTGTTACTCAAAACCATACACTTTCTTTTGGTGGTGGGGCCAATGGGTTTAACTACCGGGCTTCAATCAGTGCCATTTTGCAAAATGGTATCGTGATCAACTCTAATTACAAAAATTATATCGGCAGGATCCAGGCTACTCAAAAAGCGCTTGATGATAAGTTAACGCTTACCATGAATTTGAACAACGGGATTGATAATGCCAATTACAGTCCGCCAAGTATTGGGCGCGCGGCATTTACCTCAAATCTGTTCAGCAATATTTATGTAACGCGACCAACAGATCCGGTTTATAATACCGATGGTACTTATTATACTGATCCTAACGTGTTTCAATACATTAACCCATATGCGGTTGCCCAAACTGTCGTTAACAATGTAAAAAACAACAACCTGTTTGGTAGTTTAAAGGCCGATATTGAATTAACTAAAGGCTTAACTGCCGGTTGGTTTGGCAGCTGGCGCAAGGTGGATGGCAATACGGGTTATTATCTCCCTGCCGAATCTACCGTGGCATCGGCCATCGATAACCAGGGTATTGCTAACATCAGCAACTACCACCAGGATGAACGCCTGATGGATATCAGCCTGAACTACAAAAAAGATTTCGGCGTACACCACCTGGATGCGATAGCCGTGTACGAGTGGCAGGGGCAAACTTACAACGGCAACTTCGCGCAGGCCAAAGGTTTTATCAATGATATTGCTACCTACAACGCCTTGCAACTTGGGGATTTGAGTAAAGTTACCCCCGGCGATATGTCATCCTACAAAAACGACAGGAAGCTGGTATCGTACTTAGGTCGTGTAAATTACTCGTTCCAAAATAAATACCTGTTCACTGCCAGTTACAGGCGCGATGGTTCATCTGTTTTTGGGGTTAACAATAAATGGGGTAATTTCCCATCGGCATCGGTAGCCTGGAGATTAACTGAAGAATCTTTCCTGAAAAATCAGCATGTATTCAGCAACCTGAAACTGCGTGGCGGTTGGGGTATTACAGGTAACCAGCAGGGGCTTGCTCCGCAAAACTCATTGCAGTTGGTGGGCTATGCAGGTGTCACCTATTTTGGCGGTCAGCAGATCACCAACTTTGTGATCAGTCAGAATGCCAACCCCGATTTGAAATGGGAAACCCGTAAGCAAACCAACATCGGTATCGACTTTACTACCCTTAACGACCGTCTGAACGGCTCTATCGATGCGTACACCGCTACAACTGATAACCTGTTGTTTAACTATACCGTGCCTCAGCCTCCTTATCCGTACCCAAGCATAGCCGCCAATGTGGGCAGCCTGCTTAACCGCGGTTTGGAATTAACGCTGAGCTACCAGGTTATCAAAACCAAAAATACCACGCTTACATTGGCGGGCAATGGCTCATTGCTTAAAAACAAGGTGCTTAACTTAAGCGGATCGATAGGTGGTGTGCCGTTGAATACCGATTATGTGGGCTGGGGCTCAAATTCATACCTCATTAAGGGCAAGCCTATTGGCACTTTCTATATCCTGAAACATGCCGGTAAAGATGCCGCCAATGCCGAAACAGTTGTCGATCAGAACAAAGATGGTGTTATTGACCAGGGCAATATGAGTGCGGATAGGGTTATCGAAGGCCAGGCTACGCCTAAATATACCTACGGTTTTACACCGAGCTTCAGCTATAAAAACTTCGACGCCTCGATGGTTTGGCGTGGTTCGGGCGGTAACAAAATCTATAACCAGATCCGCTCACAATTAAGCTATTTCGAAAATTTGGGTAAAGCAAACGTACTGCAAAGCGCTGTGCCAACGGGTTTATATACCTCGCAATATGGCTCAGACCTGTGGTTGGAAAGCGGCTCGTTCCTCCGTTGGGAAAACCTCTCGTTTGGTTACCGTATCAACACGGCCCATATCAAATACATCAGCTCGTTGCGGGTATCGGTTACGGGTACAAACCTGTTGGTTGTCACCAAATACACCGGTATCGACCCGGAGCTTAACGTAAGCGGCGGAAGCGGATCGGGCGGTGATTATGGTATTTACCCTCGCACACGCACCTTTTCCCTTGGTTTAAATGTAGTGTTGAAATAATTAATTGAGGACAGAGAACATGAGAAAGATATTAACAAGCATTTTAATTATTGGTCTTGGTGCTGCAAGCTGCACCAAGGTTAGTGAAAATGTATACGATAAATACCCTGCCGATCAGTTTTACGGCTCGGCCAAAGGGGCCGATGTGGCGCTTGCCGGCGTTTACTCGCAGGTGGGTGGCAACTGGAACGGGGTAGGCTACGCCGGTGCTGATAACGGCTGGTACGATCTGAACTGCTTTTCATCAGATGAGCAGGTGATCCCGCACCGTACAACCGGCGATTGGCAGCTTGATTTTGCGCGCCTTTACCAGCGCCAATGGTTGCCAAGCGATTTAATTATTGGCAACACCTGGGCCTGGCTTTATAAATCGGTTTATACCGCCAATTTAGCTATTGATCAGTTAACCCAGGCCAAAGCCGACGAATCAAAAATAGCCGAAGCGAAAGTAATGCGCGCCTGGTTTTATTATTTATTGATTGATGATTTTGGCGACGTACCTTTTTATACCAGTAATAATGTAACGGTTGATAAGATCCCCCAAACAAAACGGAAGGATGTTTACGATTTTATAGTAAAGGAACTGACCGAAAACGTTGATAAACTATCCGAAACCAAAGGGGGCGTTTATTATGGCCGTTTTAACAAATGGGCGGGCTATACCTTTCTTGCCAAAGTATATTTAAATGCCGAAGTGTACACAGGCACAGCTAAATGGACGGAGTGTTTGGCCGCTTGTGCCAAAGTTACATCCGGCGGTTATTCACTTCACCCTGGCGATATTGATGCCACCAACCCGGTAGGAAGCAAGTACTATGAACTTTTTGGCGACAAACTGCCCGATGATGAAACTATCCTAGCTATTTATGTTACCGAAAACATTGTATCGCGCAATATCTACACCATCCGCAGTTTGAACGGCGCTAACGGCTTAGCATTGATCGGTTTCAGCGGTTGGAACGGTACTATTGTACCTAAAGAGTACTATGATAAGTACGATGCCAATGATATCCGCAGGAAACAATTTTTAGTAGGATCGCAGGCTGGCGGTGTTACTTATACTGCCGATGTTTCTTCGCTGGATAACCCAGGTGCCGGGCCGAATGAGGGGATCCGCAACATCAAATTTTTCCCGGCAAAACCGGCGGATGGCAGCGGCGAATCGAACGATTTTCCTATTTATCGCTACGCGGATATCCTGTTGATGGAGGCCGAATGTAATGTTCGTTTGGGTAATGGGGCTGCGGCTAAACCATTTATTGACCAAGTGAGGGTACGTGCAGGCTTAAGTGCTTTGGCAGGCAATCCAACGCTGGACAATATTTATGATGAGCGCGGTTTTGAACTAAACTGGGAAGGTCATCGCAGACAGGATATGATCAGGTTTAACAAGTTTACCCTGGCGCATGGCTTTGTACCTGCCGTGGGCGATTTCAGGAAACTATTCCCGATCCCTACCAGCGCGCTTAACGCTAACCCCGGCTTAAAACAAAATCCAGGCTACTAAATCCTATCACATTATGAAAAAATTAATCAATTTCAGCATAATACTGGTATCCTGCATCGCCTTTGGCTGTAAAAAGGATGCCAAACTAACCGTATTGCAACCTGTAGGTTTTGATTCATATATCAAGGCATCAACAGGTACGGTAGCACTTTCGGCCGCTACTGATGATGCCTCGGTAATCACCTTTTCGTGGCCTGCGGTAAAATTTCCTATCAAAGCGGCTGTAACTTATACTTTGCAGGTTGATGTTCCGGCAGATACCGTGGGCACTACCGCCTGGGCTAACGCCAAGAATTTTGTTGTTGGCGATGATGTGCTATCCAAATCATACAAAGGTTCAGATCTGAATACGCTTGCGATAACCATGGGCATCGAACCAAACACTACCGGCACGCTGGTTTTCAGAACACAGGCTACCATGGATAGAAATACCTACACCAAGGGATTGGCTATAACTATCAGTCCTTACCAGGTGTTTACCGGTTTCCCTGCATTGTATGTTCCTGGCGATTACCAGGGCTGGTCGCCGGGTACGGCACCATCCATTGTGGCTTTACAATCCAATAAAATTTACGAGGGTTATGTTTATTTCCCGGCTGGCGGAACTTATCACTTTAAGTTTACCAGCGATAAGGACTGGAACCACATTAACTACGGTTACGCAGGCGGTGGCAAACTATCAACCGATGGTTTAGCCGGAGATCTGGTACTGCCCGAGGCCGGTTACTACGAGCTATCGGCCAATACCAATAACCTCACCTGGACTTATACCAAAACAACTTGGAGTATTTTAGGTGATGCCTCGCCAGGAGGATGGAGCACCGATACCCAACTGACTTACGACATTGCCAAACAGGTTTGGACTGTAACCTGCGATATGTCGGCATCCGGATCATTCAAATTCAGGGCCAACAATGCCTGGAATATCGATTTCGGTATCACCAAGGATGGAAAACTTACTTATGCCGATAGCCCGGTGTATGGCTATAACGGTAGCCTTGATAACCTCACCGTGCCATCGAGTGGTAATTATACCATCACGCTCGATCTGCACGACGCCAATAATTACAAGTACACCTTACATAAAAACTAAACATGTTAAGGCAGCGCCGCGGGGTGCTGCCTTGCTTTAATTTCTGTTGAGATGAAATTTAAAACCACCCGTACTATCATGATCAATGCCCTGCTTATTTGCCTTGTTTCGTTATTCAGTTTCTGTAAAAAAGATAACAACAATACGCCGGTTAATAGCACGCCATACACGCAATACGGTACGCCGTTTGCCGGTGTGCCCAACACGCAGGATGCTATTATTTACCAGGTTAATATCCGCGCATTTAGTAACGATGCCTCGCTGAAAGGCGTTACCGCCCGATTGGATTCGATCAAGGCGCTGGGCGTGAACGTAGTTTACCTGATGCCGGTTACCCCGGTTGGCGTACTGAAATCGGCCGGGGGCTTAGGATCTCCCTATGCCGTTAAAGATTACAAAGCCGTTAATCCCGAGTTTGGTACCATGGACGACCTGAAAGCCCTGGTAGATGCCGCCCACAGCAAAAATATGGCAGTAATACTGGATTGGGTTGCCGACCATACCTCATGGGATAACGCCTGGATCAGCAATAAAAAATGGTATAAGCAGGATGCAAGCGGCAATATTATCCCGCCTCCCGGCACCAATTGGACAGATGTTGCCGCCCTTGATTATACCAACCAGGACATGCGCAAAGCTATGATAGATGCCATGCAATACTGGGTTTACAATGCCAATATCGATGGTTTCCGTTGCGATGCTGCCGATTTTGTCCCCTTTGATTTTTGGAAACAGGCCAATGATGCCATGAAAGCCATCACCACCCACAAACTGTTGATGTTTGCAGAAGGTACCCGTAATGACCACTTTAAAGCAGGTTTTCAGCTGGAATACGGCATGGCCTGGTACGGTGGTTTGGAAAACAAGATTTATGGTAACAATGGCTCGGTTACACAGCTTTCGGCTTTAAACACCAGCGAGTATTCGGGCGCTTTCGCCGGTTCGCAGGTGGTGAGGTATATTACCAATCATGATGTGTACAACAGCGATGGCAATCCGATAGCCCTATACGGCGGCAAAACCGGATCGATGGCCGCGTTTTTAGTTAGTGCCTACATGAAAGGTGTGCCGATGATTTACAACGGTCAGGAAGTTGGCTGCACCCGCGGTATCGACTTTTTCTACCAAACCCCGATAGACTGGAGCACCAATCCCGACATGACAGCCGAATACAAAAAGATCATCAACTTCCGTAAAAACAGCGATGCAGTACGCAATGGTGATCTGGCTACTTACAGCAGTGATGATGTTGCTGTGTTCACCAAATCAACAAGTAAAGAGAAAGTATTGGTTGTAGCTAATTTGAAAAACAGCACGGTTACTTACACGGTACCTGCCGGGCTAAACGCTACTTCGTGGAAGAACGCTTTTACAGGTGCCGCGGTGTCATTAAGCGGTACGCTGACTTTACAACCGTATCAACATATGGTTTTAACACAATAATCGTCGATAGCGCATTTAAATGTTTTAAATAAAAATGTCATTTCGATAGAGCAGTGGGAGGGGCAGTGCGGTGGGGCGAAAGAGAAATCTTGTACTCCCTGCCGAGCCGCCACGCAAGTTCGATAAAGCATAGCGGCGATACAGGGCGTACAAGATTTCTCACTCGTTCCTCGTTTCGAAATGACATTTTTTCGATTGATACTAAAGACTAAAAATGTGTTTTGACACAAATTCTTAAACAGATACATGAAATTTAAAAAGATCACTTTAATACTGGGCCTGGCCATGAGCATATCACAGCTCATGGCGCAATCGCCTGTGCTGATGCCGGGTAATGTTGATGGCATTACCATCGCCGGGCAGGATGTAACTTTTAAAGCGGGCAACATATACGGCAAGGTCGCGGTGTACTCGCCATCCGTTATTAGAATAAGGCTTGATAAAAAAGCTTTAGGTCGCGATTTTTCCTATGCGGTTATCGCGCAGCCTCAGCAAACCAAAACAAGCATCACCCAGAATGATGAAAACATTACGATACTTACCGATTCGTTAAAGGCCGTCATCTACAAAAAACCTTTCCGCATAGCTTATTATACTGCGGGCGGGCAACTCATTAACCAGGACGAACCCGGCCTTACCACTGGCTGGGTAGGCGAGGAGGTAACCACTTATAAAACCATGATGCCCGATGAACGCTTTATCGGCCTTGGCGAAAAAACGGGCAATCTTGACCGTAAAGGCAATGCCTACACCAACTGGAACTCGGATACTTTTGGTTACGCGGTTGATATGGATCCTATTTATTCAACCATTCCGTTTTACATCGGCATCCACCATAACCTCAATTATGGGGTTTTTATGGATAATACCTATCAAAGCGATTTTAACTTTGGTGCCAGCAACAACCGCTTTTCATCGTTTACGGCTAAGGGCGGGGAGATGAATTACTATTTTATCTACAATAAAAATGTAGCAGGTATTATCCAATCATATACCGGCTTAACCGGCCGGATGAAAATGCCACCATTGTGGAGCCTGGGTTATCAGCAAAACAGGTATAGCTACTATCCGGATACGGAGGTGCTACGGATCGCCCAAACCCTGAGAGAAAAACAGATCCCTTGCGATGGGATCACGCTGGATATTCATTACATGGATCATTACCAGCTTTTTACCTGGGATAAGCAACGATTCCCAAATCCACCGGAATTAACCTCAAAGCTGAACAAGCTTGGCTTTAAACTAACGGTGATTGTTGACCCCGGTATCAAGGTACAAAAAGGAGCACCAGCTTATGAAAGCGGCGCTAAAGACAGTGTGTTTATTCAATACCCCGATAAAACATTTTATACCGGTCAGGTTTGGCCTGGCTGGTGTAATTTTACCGATTTTACCAGCGAGAAAGGTCGTGCCTGGTGGCGTAAACAGGTTAAGTTTTTTGCAGATAACGGTGTAAGCGGCATCTGGAACGATATGAACGAGATCTCGACCTGGGGCCAGAAAATGCCATCGAATGTGTTGTTTGATTTTGATGGACAGCAAACCTCGCATTTGCAGGCACATAACGTTTACGGACTGGAAATGATCCGCTCAAGCTATGAAGGTGCGAGGGAACATTTTAAAGAACGTCCGTTCATACTAACCCGCTCGGGTTATGCGGGTTTGCAGCGTTATTCGGCTATCTGGACGGGTGATAACCGCGCCGAAGATAACCATATGCTATTAGGCGTACGCCTGATGAACAGCCTTGGTTTAAGCGGCGTATCCTTTACTGGCATGGATGTCGGCGGTTTCACCGGCGGCGCAAGTACCGCTTTATTTACCCGCTGGATGCAGATTGGTGCTTTTATTCCTTACTATCGTAACCATACACAGCTCAATACCAAATCATCCGAACCGTGGACTTATGGCGAGGATGCTTTAGAGATCAGTCGAAATTTTATCAATTTCAGGTACAAGCTGCTGCCTTACATGTATTCCAATTTTTATGAGTCTACACAAACGGGGATGCCTGTTATGCGTTCGCTGGCCATTGGGAATACTTTTGATGGTAAGATTTATGATCCGGCTTTTCAAAACCAGTTTATGTTTGGTAATGCGTTTTTGATAGCGCCGTTTGAGAGCACTAAGGAGTATGGTAAAATCTATCTGCCACAAGGAGAATGGTATAACCTGTACAACGATGAGCAGTTGCATGGCATGCAAGAGGTTATCAAGCCTCTGGATATGGGCCATCTGCCGGTATTTGTAAAAGAAAGCAGCATTATCCCGATGCAATCGCTGGTGCAAACCACTGCCGAGGCACCGACGGATACGCTTTCGCTCCACATCTTTAATGGCAAAACAGCTAATGAATTTGTTTTGTATGAGGATGATGGCAAATCATACAATTATGAGAAAAGTGATTTCAACAAGCGTACCATCAGCTTTGATCCAACTCATCATAAAATAACTATTGGGGAAGCGGCGGGCAATTTTGTCAGCAAGTTTAAGGCGGTGAAACTGGTATTACATGGTTTCGCGGGGCTTGGACAGATGAAGGTAAACAGTAAAGCTATAAAGATTTCTCAAGGATATTATACGATGATAGAACCGGTAAATAACATCGATCCGCAGGGTGCAAATGGCGGCAGAAGAGACGCTGCTCAGGTTCAGGAGCTAAGTTTTGGCTTGTCCAATCAAAAGCAAGTGCTTGATTACTAATTGAAATGACATTTGAATGAAAATAATGGCCAATATGAGATTAAACGGCCAGGTTGATTATACAAATAATGTAAAATTGGCGTCCCGGGGTGAGATACGGGGCGCTTTTTTTATAAATATCCCCTTATCTGACAGTTGAGCGGTATGCCAAACCACTTTTGTGCACTATATTTGCTCTCTGAGCACCTATTGCAATTACATAGTATATGATTAAGCTTTTTATCGTGGGTTTTCCGCGGGATATGGAAGAGGTTGAGCTTGTTGAACTGTTTAGCGCTTACGGTACGGTAAGTTCTGTGCGTATAATTACAGATAAAGACAGCGGGATAAGTAAAGGTTACGGCTTTTTGGAAATGACCGACGAGGCCGGTGCCAACCGTGCTATCGACGCGATGAACGGTGCAACTATAGATGAACGCGAGATAAGCGTACGAATAGCTGAACAAAAACATCAGCCCCTGGCCAGACAGCAGCAACAACAATTTGCCAAACCCAAACCTGCATTTAACAAAGTAAAACCACAAGGATACAACAAACCACGCTTTCCGCGCGATAACAACAATAATAGTAGCCGTTACGAGCAGCAGGAAGCAGCAGCACCAGTAAGGGCTAAACGTCCGCGCAGGCAACAACCGTAAACGGAATTTTATTTTTAATGTAGAGACGCATCACATGCGTCTCTCGTAGGAGAAGCCGCCCTGTTCTTAACTATACAGTACGTTAGTCAAAAAGTGGTTCCTGAATTTTCCCTGCGGATCATATTCGGCTACCATCGTTTTAAAGGCAGCCATTTTTTCGTAACGTGCAGCCAATGTTTTAGCCGGAATAGTAAAGATCTTACCCCAATGCGGTCGGGCGTTAAACGGCGACAGTTCCTTTTCAATTTGCGGCAGCAGTTTCATTACTGCTTCGGTTTCCTGTTTCCAGGTAAAGTGTATCGCTACCGATTTTTGATTATGTGCAGGGCTCATCCACAGGTCATCGGCGGCTATGGTACGGATCTCGGTAATAAACAAATGCGGTCCTATCTGTTTGCCTAATTTGGCAACAGCCTGAATAGCCTTAACCGCATGGTTAAAGGGCACAAAAAACTCCGATTGTAATTCTTTTCCGCTACTGGGTGTAAAGCCCATTTTAAAATGCGGTAACCGCTCGTACCATGGCCCCGGAACGCCCATTTGCTCGGTACAGTTTTCGGCAGAGAGTGCTATAATAGGGTGCACGTTTTTAGTGGCGGCTTTAGCACCGTAAAACTCTTTAAGGTTTTCATCTTTATCTACGCCGATCCGGCTCTTGATCCAAACCTCGTTTATGCTCTCGCTTTGCCAGTCGGTAAATAAACTAACGCTATATCCTGCAGATACTATCGCTTCAAAATGTTGCTTTAACTGGCTCATGGGCAAGCTGGTGAAAACATGCTGCTTCATCATAAAAGTTGGCTGTATTTGCAGCGTTACTTTCGTGAGCACTCCTAAAGCCCCTAAGCCAACAACGGCAGCATTAAGCTGCTCCGCGTTTTTTGATTTAGATAGATGAACGATATTTCCATCAGCTTTAACAATTTCCAAACCCACAACCGCGCTTGATAGATTGCCGTTTTTAACACCGGAACCATGCGTAGCTGTAGTAATCGATCCTCCTACCGAAATATGCGGCAATGAAGCGAGGTTATGTAAAGCGAAACCCTCTTTATGTAGATAAGGTGCCAATTCACCATATTTAATGCCGCCCTCAACGGTTACGGTATGGTTTTGCTTATCTAATGATACTACTTTATTCAGATCCCTGGTGGAAAGCAGGTTATCCTTACTATCGGCAATCGAGTTAAAACAATGCCTTGTACCCAGTACCTTTATTTTACTATGCTTTTTGATTAGCTGCTGCACCTCCTCAACCGATTTGGGATAAAATACATTACCGGTGCTAAAAGTTAAATTACCCGACCAGTTTTGCAACCTCGGTTGTTGTGCCCATGATTCGAAAGAAGATAATAGGGGAGTTGCCATTAAGGTAGAACTTAATTTGATGAAAGTTTTTCTTTTCATAACTAATTGGTTGATACAAGTTAGTTAATAATTAACCGCAAATGCAAAGGTTTTTCTGTGGAGAGGATAAAAAGATAGCGCAGGTAATAGTTTTTATAATTTTTTAAGAAGTAAATTTAGATTTTGAAATTTTTTATAAACTTTTTACTTATTTTGGTAAAAAAATATGGTGCTTGTTGCTGATTTTTAATGAATGATTGGTTATAGCTACATTTTTTATAAATTGATTTGAAGTAATTTTATAATAATTGGTGAAAGAACTACGCGCTTCATTCATTCCGGCTTCTGATACCGGAAATAGTTTATCCGAAATATCAGCGGCCCTTGATCTGCTTGAAAAACACCCTATCAACAATTTATTGTGGACAGAAACCGGCTATTTTCCCGAAGTTAACTTTGCTATTAGTCACACGGATAAAGGTATCGCACTCAAATATTTTGTAAAAGAGGAACATACTACGGTTGTATATACAGCTGTTAACGATCCCGTTTATAGAGATAGCTGCGTGGAATTATTTATCGGTTTTGGTGCCGATGGAAATTACTACAATCTTGAATTTAATGCTCTTGGTACAGCCCTGGTTGGTTACGGCATTAACAGGCACGGCAGGGAAGAGCTACCTGCCGATAAGGTAGCAAAGATCAAAGCGTTAAGCAATATTAAATTAGCTGATAGCAGCGAGGCGCTCAATACCTGGGAACTTACTTTATTGATCCCTTTTGAAATTTTTATTCACCATAACATCACCCAGCTAAAACAACAGCAATGTGCGGTGAATTTTTTTAAATGCGGTGATGACCTGCCCGAGCCTCACTTTTTAAGCTGGAACAATATCCCTAATCCAGATCCCGATTTTCATTTGTCGCAATTTTTTGGCAAATTAATATTTGATTAACCCCTAACTAAAACTATACAGTATGGCCCAAACAGCAAGTTCAGTTATTGATTCGCCAACAAAAAAATCGGCTATAAATCCGATCGTGATCATTGGCGCACTATTTTTTATTTTCGGTTTTGTAACCTGGATGAACGGTACGCTTATCCCTTACTTAAAGATAGCCTGCGAGTTAAGCACCAAAGAGGCATATTTCGTTACCACCGCCTTTTACATTGCCTATGTAGTAATGGGGATCCCGGCAGGTAAAACCATCAAAAAATTTGGTTTTAAAAATGGTATGGCCATCGGCTTGTTTGTAATGGCTATTGGTGCAGTAATATTTATACCTGCTGCCATGACACGTACATACAGCATATTTTTAATTGGCCTATTTGTGCAAGGAACTGGCTTAACGGTACTGCAAACCGCTTCAAATCCGTACATCACCATTTTAGGCCCGGCCGAAACAGCCGCCAGGCGTATCAGTATTATGGGTATCTGTAATAAAATAGCAGGTGCATTAGCCCCGGTAATTTTAGGTACGGTAGTACTTGCCAATATTGATGCCATAACCGAAAAACTGAAAACTTTAACCGCCGACGAAAAAGCGCTTGAGTTAAACGAACTTGCCGCGAGGGTGATATTACCTTACGGTATTATGGTGGTAGTGCTTATCCTGTTGGCTATATTGATCTATTTCTCATCCCTGCCCGAGATCAATACGGAGCATGAGGATGAAACCGTAGCTGCTGCCAATACCAACAAAACAAGCATTGTGCAGTTTCCACACTTGATGCTAGGTGTAGCCACCTTGTTTGTTTACGTCGGTGCCGAAGTTATTGCCGGCGACTCGATCTCGCTTTATGGTACTTCCCAGCATATCCCGCTATCAACGGCTAAGTTTTTTACGTCATGTACGTTAGTATCCATGATTGTAGGTTACCTGTTTGGCGTGTTCTGCATTCCTAAAGTGATTACACAACAAAAAGCATTGGTTGTATCTTCTATTTTAGGCGTGCTTTTAACTATAGCTACCTTATTAACCCATGGCTATGCTTCGGTATTTTGTATAGCTTTATTGGGATTGGCCAACTCGCTGATGTGGCCTGCTATCTGGCCTTTGGCGTTGTCTGGCTTGGGAAGGTTTACCAAAATAGCCTCTTCATTACTGGTAATGGGTATTGCAGGTGGCGCTGTATTGCCACCGTTGTACGGTTATTTTTCTGAAAAATTCTCTGCGCAATCAGCTTATATCATGCTGATACCGATATACCTGTTTATCTTTTATTTCTCAACTTCAGGCTATAAAGCAGGTAAAACTACCGTTGTTAAAAGCTAATCTAAACAAATGAAAATACGACGTGAAACAGCCGGGCAAAATCAATTTGTCCGGCTGTTTTATTTGGTGCTTATGGTATGTAGTTGTTTAGTAGGTTGTTACGGTTAACTGTATTTCGTTTTTTAATGTTGATATCACGAAATATAGTTATAAATTTAATAGTGGTTTTTATTTAAACTGTTGATAATTAGTTGTTTGTGGTTTTGGTTCGATACTTGGAACTAAAAGGATGAAATGAACAACATCTACCGGGAAATTAGTTTATAACTTTTGCTAACCTAATCCCCGGAAACTTATGTTAACAACTTAAAAATCAGTGCCATGAAAAGCTTGAAAACTTGCAAAAAATTGAACCGTACATTAACTAAATGGGTAATAGACCTTCATGGCAAGGGTTATACGGACGATTTTTTGCAGTTGAATAACCAACGCCTCCGCTGCCTCCAAAACAGTGAAGATTTCCCGATAACAGATCTCAATATCAAGGTGATAGATCAGGGTTTTGATCAGCTTACCAAAACGTATAAATACATTCACACCATTGAAACGATGGATGGGGGTAAAGGGCTGTTGGTGGTTGAGGATGTTTGTCCATCGTATTTGGCGAATTGATAAATACCACTCGTCATTGTTTCCTACCTGTCAAAACGTCTTTGTCATCCTGAGCGATAGCGAAGGATCTTCTACAACATGCATAGCGGCTATACAGGGCGAAGAAGATCCTTCGCTATCGCTCAGGATGACAAAGAGGAACACCTCAATTCTCCCCCGAAACATGCTTCCTGGTAATCCCCAACCGCTTCATTTTACTATTTAAAGTAGTTGAAGGCACATCCAGTAACTCCGCCGCGCCGCCCGGTCCGGCAATACGTCCACCGCATTTTTTCAGTACCGCCAAAATATAATCCCGCTCATTTTCATCAATTGATTTTACACGCTGGCCATCAAGAATAACCGGCGCTGCTGCAGCGGTAGCCATTGGGGTAGCAGGAACCGCAGCTCCCGGCAATATTATTCTTTCAATTACATTACCTCGTGTTAACAGCACATTGCGCTCAATTAGGTGTTCAAGTTCACGCACGTTACCTGGCCAGTTATAGGCCATTAGGTCGGAAAGGGCTTGCTTGGATAGGGTAAGTTTTGGCCGCCCGGCCATGGTAGAATATTTTTCGATAAAATGCTCGGCCAAAACAGGGATATCATCTTTACGTTCGCGCAATGATGGTAGCAGGATAGGGAAAATGTTGAGGCGGTAGTACAGATCAAGCCTGAATTTACCTGCCGCCACCTCTTTTTCGAGGTTGCAGTTGGTTGCGGCAATCACACGCACATCAACCTTAATGGTTTCCTTACCGCCTAATTTCTCTACTTCTTTTTCCTGCAAAACCCTCAATAGCTTGGCTTGCGATTCGAGCGGTAGTTCGCCTATCTCATCCAAAAAAATAGTGCCGCCCGATGCCTGCTCAAATTTACCTGCGCGTTTTTCAACCGCCCCGGTAAAAGCCCCCTTTTCATGACCAAACAGTTCGGATTCTATCAAATGTGTTGGTAGCGCAGCGCAGTTAACTACCACCAGTTGCTTTTTGCTTCGCGGTGATAGTTTGTGGATACATTTTGCAAAACGTTCTTTACCGGTACCACTCTCGCCCAAAATCAAAACCGAAGTTTCCATTGGTGCAACCAGGCTTAAATGATCAAGTGCGGTAAGCATCAGGTGGCTGCTGCCGATGATGCCTTCAAAGCCTTTCGGTGCACTTTCTTTAACCGGCGCTTTTACCTCCGGAGCATTTACTGACTTAGGCGCGGTAACTTTAGCATCAGTCAAAATCCCCTCAATAGCTGCGGAAAGCGAGCGCTGCAACCGATTAACCAACGTTAAATGCCTATTACCGTAAGCATCAGCTTTACGGCTGTAAAATGACAAGGTGAAACCCGCTCGACCGGCAACCGGAATATGCATAACCATGTTTGATGCCATTTGGAAAGTTTTGGCTATCAGTTTTTTTGCGCCGCTTTGCTGGGTTAACCTCACAAAATCATCACCATTAAAAAAAACAGATTTCTTATCGTCATCTTCCGCTTCCTGTAGCCTTAATAGTTCGTTGCGTTTAAGGCCGGTTATATTCAGCAGTTCTTCAATGCCGATGGTTTGATATTCGTTAAAGCTCAATCGTAAAAAGCTCAACCCCTCATAAGGCACGGCATCAAGGTTTTTCATGCCTATGGCCAAATAATCGAATGGGATGTGCGGCTGCATGGCTTTGGCAATGCGCAGCAGCTTCTGGCCCCAATCTGTCGAATCGGCTAAGATATCGTTCAGTGAGTTTTGCAACATCAGTTCGTTGTTGCGTTTGGTGGTCATGTTTTGCTCGTGCAGGTACTGCGCAATCTGCAAGCTTACCAGTACATCCTTTTCGCGGAAAGGTTTCACCATAAAGCCGTATGGATTGGTGGCTTTGGCTTCTTCCAGTATTTTTTGATTGGAATTGGCCGAAAGGTACACAAAGGCAATATCCTGCTCGGCAAGTTCTTTAGCCAAATCAATACCTGTTAAGGTTCCCTGCAAATGGATATCAAGCAAAACCAGTTGCGGACGATACTTTTTGATGATGTCTCTGGCTTCCTCAACCGAATCGGCACTGCCGCAAACATCGTAGCCCGCTTTTTCAAGCGTAAACTGTAAATCGTTGGCTACTATAAATTCATCCTCAACAATAAGTATCCTTTGGCTCATGGTATAATGTATTTAAATCGCTTTAATAAATTTATCGGCAGTAAACTCAACTGCCACTTTAACCCCGTTATCGGTTTCAATTTTAAACGTGCCGCCTACCTGCTTGCTCAATCCCCTGATCAGGCTCATGCCCAACGTTTTGCTTTTGGTGATATCGGTATCTGTTTTTATTCCCGGGCCGTCGTCCTGTACGGTTAACATGTAGGTGTCATGATCTGTTAATTGCATGCTCACTGTTATTTTACCTTCGCGGCCATCTTTGTAGGCGTATTTGATCGAATTGGTTATCGCCTCGTTCAATATTAAACCTAAAGGTACGGCGCGGGTAACATCAAATTCGGCAGCTACGATATCTGTTTCAAAAATAATGCGGGTGCCGGTATCAAAGCTTTCGCGTAGGTAATTGACCAGGTCATTAATATAAGCCTGCATATCCACCAAAGCCAAATTTTCCGACTGATAAAGTTTCTGGTGGATCAACGAGATCGACTGCATCCTATGCTGGCTCTCCCTTATGGCGTTAAAAGCAACATCATTAGTAATAAAATTCGACTGCGTATTAAGTAGGCTGATTACAATTTGCAGGTTGTTTTTTACCCGGTGGTGGATCTCCTTCATCAGCCATTCCTTTTCTTCCAGTAAGCCGTCTTTCTCTTCCACCAAATTGGTAAGCGTGCGGTTTTTCTGGCTGATCTCGTTTTGTTGCACCTGTAATTGCTTATTAATGCGTTGCTTTAAACGGTAGCGGTTATAGTTTAAGGCGAGTAGTAAAGCCAGTAAAGCAGCCCCTGCAATGATGAGGTTGCGGGTAAGGCGTTCCTGCTCAATATTCGCTTTTTGCAGTTGTTCTTGCTTGGTAAGCAATTGTATGTTTTGCTCTTTTATTTTCAGTTCGTGATCTTTCTTCTCTGTTTGATATTGAACTTCAAGTTGCGCTATTTCCTGGCTTTTTTTCTCGTTCAGCAGCGAGTCGCTAAGGGCTGTATATTTTTTGTAGGCCACAATGGCATCCGCATATTTGGCCTCTGTAGAATCGAGTTGGAAAGTCAGCAGGTATGATTTAGCTATGTTTACGGTTTTATGGTGTTCCTCACTTATCGCCCTGAAATGTGCTATATGCTCTCGTGCGGGCTTATCCTGCGTAAATTTGATATAAAATACAGCTAAAGCATGCTGAACCAACTCCTGCGGGCCACTATGCTGTTCAATCTGTTTTTCAATAGCCAGCTGCCTGTCGCAATATATTTTGGCTCCGGGATACTGGTTTAGAGATACGTAGGTGTTCAGCAGTAAGGCATCAAGTGTAGCACGCTCGTTAATGGTTTTAGGTGGATTGTTTTTTTCAAGCTTCTTTAAAACCGCCAGTGCTTTTTGAAACTGATTATATTTTAGGTAGATCACTGCCAGGTTGTTGGTTAATAGCATGATCGAATTGTAATCATTATACTTTTCGGCCACAGCTAACGATTTTTCAAAATAACGCTGAGCCGCAGGAAATTGCTTGGTGAAATAGTAGAGAAGGCCAATATGGTTATAAATAGCGCATAATTGCAAGGTAGTGTCATTTACTGCTTCGGCAGTTTTTACTGCCATTAAGCTGTTTTGGATAGCTTCCTTATAATTACCGAGCGCACCGTATACCTCACCAAGCAGATCATATATCCCCTGCATCCGGCTATAGTTGATAGATTGGTAAATGGCCAGTGATTTTTTCAACACAGCCAGCGATTCTTCATTTCGACCTAACACCTGTAAAAAATCGCCTTCCTCTTTTAAGATGGTGGCTTCGCGTTCTTTAGCGCCTGCCTGGTGAAACAGGTCAGCCACTTTTTGCCAGTAGACTATTTTGCGGTTAAAATCTTCGCCTTCTATGCGATCGTGTAGTAGGGCCAGTTCAACAGTGGCATTGGCCGCGTTTTTAAAAAGTTTATTGGCGATAAACAGGTCTACAGCTTTTTGAATTAACGGGTAGCCAGCTTTGTCTTTATTTAAACTCAAAGCTTTGGCTGTTAGAATATAGCTATCGCCCTGTCCCTGGATGTACTTGATGCTCTTGCTTAAATTTTCGGCTTTAAGGCTGTAAGTCCTTACGCTGTCGGTTTTATTTTTTGCGAGGTAATATTCGCTGGTTTGAAGGAATAGCTTAACGCGGTTGCTATCGGGTTTGCTTTTTTGTAGCTGCGCTTTTAATGTAGGTAATGATGTCTGCTGCGCCATACCAATAAAAACAACCCCGGTCAAAATGCCGGTTACAAAGCAAGTTTTAAATATCCACCCGAAACGTTTTATAATATGAGCCATTATGCTGCTTCAAATAATGAAGCGTTTTTTAATTGTTAAATCTAATGTGCACAAATAATATGCCTTTGAGTAATGTTGTTGTTTTTGAGCTTATTATGGCTTATTAGTGCGGTTATGATTACTTTATTTCGTAGCGGTTACTTTATTTCGCCATTTGGTGGCGTGTTAATTCAAATAAGGCTTAAACAGCTTCTCATCTTTAAAATCAATGCTGATACTTACGCCATTATCATTTTTCAATATCAGGCTGCTTCCTATCTGCTTGCATAGGCCCCGCATCAAATTCATACCAAGGCTTCGGCATTTGGCCATCTCAAAACCATCGGGCAGGCCTACTCCATTATCGCTGATGCTGAGTCTGAAACTGTTTTCTTCCACACAACATAACGATACGCTGATACAGCCGTCAATTTCATTAGGAAAAGCGTATTTGATGCTATTGGTTATGGCTTCGTTCAGGATTAGACCGATGGGCACCGCGCGCGAAACATCCAGTTCAAGATCGGTGAGATTCTTTTCAAAACAGATCCGTCTGCCTATGTCAAAACTTTGGCTCAAGTAGTCTATCAGTTCATTGATATAAACATGCGCTTCTATCAATGCCCGGCTTTCTGATTGATAGAGTTTTTGGTGGATAAAGGCGATGGATTGCATGCGGTGCTGACTTTCGCGAATAGCCGCATGCGCTTTATCATCATTAAGGTAGGCCGATTGAGTATTGAGCAAACTGATCACAATTTGCAGGTTGTTTTTTACCCGGTGATGGATCTCTTTAATCAACCATTCTTTTTCATCCAATAGTATATCTTTTTGCTGGGCAAGTGTTTGCAGTACTTCATTTTTATGATTGATCTCATCCTGCTGGGCCTGCAATTTTTGATTGGCTATTTGTTTAAGCCTGTACCGGCTATAAATTACTCCCGAGAGCATAAACAATATCGCGGCCCCTGCTATGGTTATGTTCTGGATCAGTCGGACTTGTTTAAGGTGATTGCGTTGCAGCAGGTCTTGTTTTTTTAACAGGGTGATATTTAACTCCTGGTCTTTGAGTTGTTTATCTTTCTTTTGCGTGTGGTATTGCGCGTCGAGGCTGGCTATTTGTTTGCGTTTGATTTGTTCCAATACCGAATCTTTTAAAGCAGCGTAGCTGCGGAAATGTGCCAGAGCTGCAAGGTGGTTTCCCTGTGCCGAATCAAGTTTAAAATGCCAGAGGTTGTTTTCGGCGAGGCTGGCCGTGTTGTGACTGGCTTTGCTCAACTCGTTATGGGTTGGCAGATATTTATCGGCTTCGGTAAATTGTTTGGTAGCTATATAGTAGGGGATGAGCGAATTGTAAACCGGGAGTTGCTGCAGGTTAAGCTCACCGGTACGGTCAATAATTTGCTCAAGTTTACCGGCGTATTTTTTTGCCTGTGCGTATTGATTTATTGATACCGAGGCATTAAGCATCCGGGTATATAAATTAGTAGTTTGAGATGTGTTTTTTGGCGGAAATTGATTTTCAAGTTCCTTTAAATAGCTTAAAGCCTTTTCATTTTTATGGAGTGCAGTATAAGTATCGGCAATGGATGATAGTAAAGCGGCCCTTGACGAATCCGGCTTGCTGTTTTTTAGGGCGAGGAGTTGCTCATCCAAATTTTTAGGTGCGGTTGATTGCCCCAAAACGGATAATTGTGTAAGCCAGGCAAGCGCGAAGGTAAATAACAGCTTCATTACTTATAACTAAAATACACAAAGCAGGCCAATAACCTATGGTTACGCTATCAATTTAGTAGATAATGCAATTGTATAGGTAAAAGGCTCATTTTTAAGGAAAAGCTAAGTCGGTTTTTAACATGAGGTTTAGTTTTTGCTGATACCGACAGTTAAATGAAACGGATTTCTCTGCGGAATATCGTGTGTTTCGTTAAAACTAACGAAATACGGAGAGGCGAATATGTTCGGTATCTGTTACCTTATTTCGTTTGCTGTAATTCGCCACGTTACGAGATAAAGTAATTGTATAAATACTGGAACATTATTAAGTTGCTGATTGTTAGTTTGTTGTGTTGTTGGCCTGTTGCTTGCCTGTATTATGTCAAAACAAATAAACATGGAACAGGCAATCACATACAAACGCATCTCAAACACCATCGTTTTTATAACCGGTGCCTTTGTAAGCCATACCAGTTGGGATAACTGGAAGCTGTATTTTGAAAGCCGCGACTATCAAACGCTTGCCCCGGCCTGGCCGCATAAAGACGCGTCGGGTTGCACCCTGAGGCAAAGGCAACCAGATGCAAATATAGCATCGCAACGCTTAACTGACTTAACTAATTATTTCGCAGATATCGTAAAAGCTCTGCCCGAAAAGCCCATTCTTATTGGGCACTCTATGGGCGGGTTAATAGTACAGCTCTTGGTGCAGCAAGGTTTGGCCATAGCGGGGGTAGCTATTCATTCTTTGCAGCCCAAGGGCATATTTACTTTCAAATATTCATTTTATAAAGCGGGGTGGGGGCCGTTGGGCTTTTTTACATCTACAAAAAAATCATACCTCATGTCGTTCAGCGAGTGGCAGTTTGCCTTTACCAATGGCATGCCTTATGAGCAACAAAAACAGGCCTATTACGATCTGCTTACTCCCGAATCGAAGCTGCTTGTCCGCGATGCGATAACCGATGCCGCTAAGATTGATTTCAAACGCCCGCATGTGCCTTTGCTTTTTATGGCCGGCACCTGCGATAATTTTATCCCGGCATCGCTTAACTACAGCAATTTTAAAAAGTACACCGATAAAAACTCCATAACCGACTATAAAGAGTTTGAGGGACGAAACCATCACGTGCTTGGTCAAGCATCCTGGCCCGAAAATGCGGCCTACATAAACGATTGGCTCAATAACCTGCCACTAAATTAATCAACATACATAGCAACAAATAAACAATCAAATACAATGAAAACAACAAAAACGCGCATAAGCGCCATGCTGGTAATATTATTTACCATATTAACATTCAACGCTATAGCAACAGTTACACCGGCCAATCCGCCTGCAGGTTTTAAACATGCCTATGCAACCGTAAACGGAGTTAAAATTCACTATGTAACCGGCGGTAAAGGCGAACCGCTGTTACTGGTACACGGCTTCGGTCAAAACTGGTACATGTGGAACCGATTGCTGCCCGAGCTATCTAAACACTTCACCATTATAGCCCCTGATTTGCGTGGCGTAGGCGAATCGCAAAAAACAGCCGGTGGTTACGATAAAAAAACAATGGCTGTCGATCTGCACGAGCTGATCAAAAAGCTAGGTTATAAAAATATTAACCTCGCTGGACATGATATCGGTTTGATGGTAGCTTACGCCTATGCCGTACAATTCCCAACCGAAGTTAAAAAGGTGGCTTTGATGGATGCCTTGTTACCAGGCATCGAACCGGTTTGGAGCCAGGTAAAAGCACAGGCCTGGTGGTTTGGCTTTTTCGCCCAGCCACATGCAGGCGAGATAGTTGCAGGCAAAGCAGGTTTATTCCTTACCGATTTTTGGCCTGTGGTTGGCTATATCAAAAAGCCTTTCACCAAAGCCGAAACTGCCGAGTTTATCCGCGCTTACTCTGTACCTGGTGCAACTACCGGTGCTTTTAAATGGTTTGCCGCTTTTGAGCAGGACGCAAAGGATAATGTTGAGTTTGCGAAAACCAAGCTGCCTATGCCTTTACTGGCAATGGGATCTGATCACCTGGCAGGTTCATTTCTGGCAGCACATTCCAAATTGGTTGCTGATAACGTGCAGGAATGTATCATTAAAGATTCGGGCCACTGGGTAGTGCAGGAACAAACCGCTCAGGTACAAAAAGGCCTGCTTGATTTCTTTTTGGCTAATTAAGTAACTACATCAATAATACGCTATCTAAAAGCCGGAGGTTTTCATAAACCTCCGGCTTTTTTATTGGCTAAGTTTCAGTTTATCAAATCATTAAATATCGTGGTGGATTTAGTAAATCGTCGATATATAGTAAGGGTGTATCTGGAGGTTTGTTTGTAATGTATTGATAATCAATATTTTGATTTGGCGGCACGAAGCCTGTATATGTTGATATAACAGAAAAGCTAAAACAACTAAAAACTACAACTATGGAAATGTGCATATTTTTATTTACCCGCGTTATACTGTTAGCCTGCCTTGCAGTATTGATTTACATGATGTTGCCAAACTACGCTGAGCAAAACAATGATGGCTGGGAATAATTCTGCTTCTTTTATTAGTGATTTTTATTAACTAATACTAAAACCATGTAAGTGGTTCCGTTGTTGATATTTTACCAATTATAAAAACATCAACATATGGAAAACATGAACAAAATTACCTGGACTAACGGCAACCTCATCAACACCAGCGAAAACTATGAGGTTGAATATTGGGCAAACAAATTTGGCGTTCGCCCCGAAAGGTTGAAAACCGCTGTAAGGGCGGTAGGTAACTCTACTGCGGCTGTAGCCAAGTTTTTAAGTAACAAATAAAACCCTCCGCTATGAGCCTGGAAAAGTATGTAGAAAAACGCGATTTCAGTAAAACGAAAGAACCCAAAGCGGGCAGGAGCAAAGATAAAAATCATTTAATGTTTGTTATCCAAAAGCATGATGCCACGCGGCTACATTATGATTTCAGGCTTGAGATGGATGGCGTACTGAAAAGCTGGGCTATCCCGAAAGGACCTTCTACCGATCCAAAAACGAAGCGACTGGCCATGATGGTTGAAGATCACCCCTTTGATTATCGCAACTTCGAGGGCATCATCCCCGAAGGCGAATACGGCGGCGGAACGGTGATAGTTTGGGACGAAGGTACCTACGAACCTATCGAAGAAATTAAAGGGAAAAAAGCCCAGGAAAAGCACCTGCTTCAACAACTCGAATCAGGTTCGCTCAAAATAAAACTCCACGGCGAAAAACTGGAAGGCGAATATGCCCTGGTGAAAACCCATGGCATGGGCGAGAACGGCTGGCTGCTCATCAAACATAAAGATGAGTTTGCTTCTGAAAAAGATATCACCAAAAAAGACAGATCCATCCTCTCCGGTAAAACCATCGAAAAGATGGAGAAAACCAGCGAAAAGGTTTGGCAGCATGGCCATGAGGAGGATGTAGAAAAACCAAAGAAGACATCCGCTAAAAAAAAAGCACCCGCCGAACCGGTTGAAAAATTAGCCGCCAAAGTTGATACTGATGAGCAGGAAAGTTTTGATGTAGAAGCCTTGCTTAAAAAAGCTCCTAAATCAAAAGCCCCCCGCAATATCAAACCGATGAAGGCTACTTTGGTTGATGAACCTTTTGATGATCAGGATTGGCTTTACGAAGTAAAATGGGATGGCTACCGTGCCATCGCTATTATTGATGATAAGGATAACGCCGAACTCATCTCCCGGAATAATCTCCCTTTTGATAAATACTATCCCATTAATAAGCTACTGCAGGATTGGAAGCTGAACGCTGTTATTGATGGTGAGATCCTGGTGCTGAACGATAAAGGCATCTCCGATTTTGGTGCCCTCCAAAACTGGCGAAGTGAAGCCGATGGTAACCTGGTTTATTATGTGTTCGATATTCTTTGGTACGAAGGTAAGAACCTGATGGATTTGCCATTGCAACAACGCCAGGCGATATTAAAAGAAGTGTTGCCCACTACCGATGATCGCATCCGACAAAGCGAATCTTTCAAAGCCAGCGGCATCGAATTTTTTAACGCTGCCGAAAAAATAGGTTTAGAGGGCATCATCGCCAAAAAAGCAAGCAGCGTATATACTTCTGATCTCCGCTCGAAAGAGTGGTTGAAGATAAAAGTTCAGCGCAGGCAGGAGGTGATCGTAGCTGGTTTTACTAAAAACTCAGGCACTTCAAAAGCCTTTAGTGCATTAATATTGGCTGTATATAACGATCAAGGCAAACTTCAATACGTTGGCAAGGTAGGCACAGGTTTTTCTGATAAGTTGCAAAAGGAAATGATGGCGGAGTTTAAGCCGCTCATTACCGATAAAAGCCCGTTTGAGGTAGAGCCTGATGTAGATAAACCGTCGCGTTTCAGACCGCAACGTTTAGGCGCTAAACCCACCTGGCTCAAACCCAAACTGATTGCCGAAGTTGCCTTTGCCGAGGTGACCAGCGATGGCGTATTCAGGCAGGCTTCCTTTAAAGGCATGCGTACAGACAAAAAAGCCAAGGATGTAGTGCTTGAAACCCCAAAGGATACTATTGAAACTGTTGAGGATACCGAAGGCAAAACGACTGATAAGCAGCACACCAAAGCCATTAAACCAGTGAAAGACACCGACCGCAAAACCCTGCTCAACCCCAAGGATGAAACGCAGGTACGCAAGATCTGCGGGCACGACTTAAAGTTTACCCACTTAAGCAAAGTTTACTGGCCCGAAGATAACGTGACCAAGCGCGATATGTTCAACTACTATTACCAGGTAGCTGAATATATATTACCATATCTGAAGGATAGGCCCATGTCGCTCAACCGTTTCCCTAATGGTATCCACGGACAGAGTTTTTACCAAAAAGATGTAAAAGGCAAAGCACCCGATTGGATCACCAAGACCTTCCCTTATACCAATGGAGAAGGCGAACACAAAGAGTATCTGGTAGGGTCGGACGAATCATATTTACTATGGATGGCCTCCTTAGGTTGTATTGAAATGAACCCTTGGTTCAGCCGCGTGCAATCGCCGGATAACCCGGATTATTGCGTGATTGATCTTGATCCGGATAAAAATACTTTTGATCAGGTAATTGAAGCCGCGCGCGAAGTAAAAAAGGTGCTGGATGCTATCGATGTACCATCATGTTGTAAAACATCCGGCTCAACGGGGATGCATATTTATATCCCGCTGGATGCCAAATATGATTATGATCAATCGCAAATGTTTGCGCGGTTGATAGTTAATATCGTGCACAAACAAATTCCTGATTATACCAGTTTGGAGCGCATGGTAGCCAACCGCAAAGGCAAAATGTATCTCGATTTCTTGCAAAATCGGCCGGGTGCTACTATTGCAGGTCCGTATTCATTAAGGCCTAAACCGGGAGCTACAGTTTCGATGCCGCTACATTGGGATGAAGTAAAGCCAGGTCTTACCATGAAGGATTTTACGATCTTTAATTCGATTGATCGACTTAAAGAAACCGGTGATCTGTTTAAAGGGGTTTTAGGTAAGGGGATCGATCTGGAGAAGACAATTAAGAAGGCTAAGAGTGTTTTTGAGTAAATATCTCCGTTATCAGCAACAAAAAACGTCATGCTGAACTTGTTTCAGCACCCCACTCGCTAAGCAACCATGCTAAGCAAATAGGCTACTTGTTTTGTGGGATGCCGAAATAAATTCGGCACGACGTTTCAGATGTATTTCCTCTTCTCTTACGATGCCAAATCAATATCAGCCGCAGATAAAATCACTCCATGATGCGCGTTCACCACACCATTGGCATAACCATTCTGGTCAATAAACATCTTTTCGTTCTCAATTAAAAAATGTGCGCCTTCAACTTTAAAGTTGCCTTTAATAGTTAATACATGATCAGGGTGCTGTGCATGGATCTCGTTCAATACGTGGCTCGATAAACCGGCATATTCATGCGGATCAAACTGGTAAACGTCCAGCACGGGCTCTTCGTGGCCGGGTTCAAAAACTTTGATACGGCTGGCGGTTACCTCAAGCTTCACATTTGCACTATTATCATTGTTGTTGGCTGCTATCCTGATCTCGTTACCGGCCGGACTGGTAATATGGGCATCAATAGCAAGTACATGGCCCTTGCTATTATCATAAAATGATAAAACCTTTAAAAACTCAATATTGCTGAGGCCATCGCTATAGGTAAGCGTATTTTGTTCGCTCAAAAATATGGTAGTCCCAAAAACGAATGCATGTTTCATGGCTGTTACGGTTTAATGGTTAATTGATGTAGATACAATTATTAAAACCGTAAAATGTTTTGTTTATTATTATTCACTCCATGGCGAATGTAAAATGCAATCGCAAAAGTTTTTCCGGTGGAAGTTAGGAATCATAAACGCGCATACATCGGCCTTGATATTGCCAAAAGTAGTTTCGGTTTTATGCTCAAATCCGCCGAAGAAGGTAGGGATGATTTTCTTTTTAAAATCATTCCGGGGGAAGGCGGTAATGATCTCTTCCCGGTTCGTTTCGCTCAGGTTTTCATAGCCTTCTCCCATCACATCCAGCCCAACGCCCGAGTACATCAGGGCCACTTCAGGCTCTTTATGCTCGGCAATGCCGATGGTGGTGTGCAGCGCGATGGTATCCCAAACTAACTGAAGCTGATCTTTAGGCAAACCATAACTTTTTAAAAAATCGCGGGCGGCATTGGCTCCGTCAACCTCAAACCGTTTATCCGGACTGCTGTAGTGAGCTGTAAGACCAAGATCATGAAAAACGGAACTTACATACAGCAATTCAGGATCGTATTCAAGCTTGTTACGCTGTCCGTTAAGCGATGAAAAAATAAATACCCTTAACGAGTGATTGTACAAAAACTCGGTACCATGCTCTAACAAAAGTTCGGTGGCGTGATTGGCGATGCTGCTATCGGGAATAGTGATCCCGGCTATGGTTTTTAATTTACTGACTGGCATAATTTTAATGAATTAATTTTCATCAAAATTACCTGGATGCAGCCGCGTAAAAATGCTAAAACCGGGCAATCACATGCCAATATGTACAAAGTGCGCCCGGTATTGGTGGGGCGATACCTGCGTATTCTTTTTAAAAAAATGACTAAACTGTTCGGGTGTAGAAAAGTTAAGCAGATAGGCTATTTCCTTCACCGGCTGTGCTGAAAATTGTAGGGAGCGCTTGGCTTCAGATATAAGCTGCCCGTTGATAATATCTTTTGCTCTTTTACCCGCGCAGCGGTTGCAGATGTCGGTTAGCTTGCGGGTGGAGATACCCAGTTGTTTGGCAAATTCAGCTACTTCACGTGTGGTTTGATACTGGCGGCTTACCAGTTCAATAAATTGCCGGTAAATCTGGTTTTCATAACTATCAAACCCTTCAATCAATGCCGCGTTTACATTGGCTATTTTAATCATGATGATCTTCAGCCAGGCCGCCATGGCATCGGGTTTATTAATGTAGGCTGGTTTCAGATATTCGGTGTAAAGCGTTTCAAAAAGAGGGCTGAGCTCCTTTATATCATCAACCTGTAACGGTATCTGCTGATTATCGGCAGCGTTATTAAATAATACGGCCTTGCAATTGCTGGCACTTGCCGGGGCTTTTTCCCAAAAACAATCGCCAAAACAAACCTCGTATCCGGTAAGGTTGGTTTGGGAAGAGAATTTAAAAAGCTGGCCTTTTGATATTAGGATCAGCTGGTTATTGGCAACAGACCACGATGTAGCATCAATGATAAGATCACCATTACCTTCAGTAATTAAAAATATCCTGTTATAAGTAGCCCTATGGATATGCCTGTTCTCAAATTGCTGTTTATCCCAACGGGCAACAGAAAATGAATCTTTTATATCGCGATCAGCAATAATATTCAGATGTTCATTTGAGGGCTGTTTCATTTACTGCTGTTTATAAATTACTTAGTTTAAAATAACCCAGGTTGATCTTATCCTCCGGCAAACCGGCTTCAGGAATAAGTTGTATCTGGTAAGCCGCTTTTTGTTCGGCGTTTAAAATATCCTCTACATTATAAATATCATCAACATCAACGCCGTATTTATCGTCGATGTGCGAATTAGCCCCGGCAAAGTGATTGTGCTTAAAAAAGAGGGTTTCCTTTGCGTTTTTCGATGCCGAAGCAAAATCGTTTTGAACGCTAAGCACTATGTAATGTTGCTCTTCAAACTTGTTAGGTTGATAGCCGCCCAAATTGATGAAAAACAGTTTCTTGCTTTGTTCTATGGTTTCGCTTCGCGATGCTATTTTAACAGCATAACCATCTACTGTATTCACCTCGCGCCAGGCATCTATGTGGATCTTAGCTGGTTCTGGCCAAAAGGCTTCTATTTGCGGTATCAGGTCGCGGAGGGTAGGGGCTATGCCGAAGAAAACATCGTGCTGTTCTACATGGCGGCCCGGTGGTTTGCAGCCCAGCATCAGCATAAAAAGTTTCAGGTTTTCCATAAGCTAAAGGTATTACAAGGTTAAACCTAAAACAAAGGCATTTGTCAAACAACTATCACAATGCTATAAATTGATAACTTTGTTCAACGCCTCCTGCATTTTTTACGTTAGTTAGTTTGAATACATCTCGTATTGATAAATAAACTATAAATGAAAAAGATAATTTTTTTGATGACCGTGCTATCGGCGGTCGTATTTAATTCGTTCGCATCCGCGCCACCCAAAAAAGTTTTGGATACGGCTACTTTCGCCACCGGGTGCTTTTGGTGTACCGAGGCCAAGTTTCAGCAACTGAAAGGCGTGGAGAAGGTGATTTCCGGCTTTTCAGGCGGGCATGTGGCTAATCCTTCTTATGAGTTGGTTTGTACCGGTACCACCGGCCATGCCGAGGCTTGTAATATTATTTATGATCCGGCCAAGATATCGTACGATGAGTTGCTGGCGGCATTTTTTGTAGCGCACGATCCTACACAATTAAACAGGCAGGGTAATGATGTGGGTACGCAGTACCGATCGGCGATTTTTTACCACAACGCTACGCAAAAGCAAAAAGCGCAGTATTACATCAGCAAGCTGAATACCGAAAAGGCTTATAAAAGCCCGATAGTAACGCAAGTTGTACAATACAAAGCTTTTTACAAAGCCGAAAACTATCACCAAAACTACTTTAACCAAAACGGTGAGCAACCTTATTGCAAGTATGTGATCCAGCCCGAGTTAGAGAAATTTAAAAAAGTATTTAAAGATAAATTGAAGCAATAATGAAAAGGATATATGTATTAGCGGCCTTATTGCTTTGCTTTAGCGGGGCATTTGCGCAGCAATTGAAAACAGAAAAAGGCCACGAGAAAAATCCGTACTATTCTAATACGGATCTTAAACACCTCAACGTATCAAATGCCGAGTGGAAAAAGATCCTGCCACCTGCTTTATATGCAACGGCAAGGGAAGCAGCTACCGAGCGCGCCTTCACCGGGCAATATTGGGATAAAACAACCAAGGGCACTTACTATTGCGCGGTATGCGGTAACAAACTGTTCCGCTCAGATGCTAAGTTTGCCAGCGATTGCGGTTGGCCAAGCTTTTTTGAAGCAGTGCGGAAAAACAGCGTTATCTATAAAACAGATAATTCGTACGGAATGAGCCGTACCGAGGTACTTTGCGCCCGTTGCGATTCGCATTTGGGGCATATTTTTGATGACGGTCCGCCGCCAACCTACAAGCGTTTTTGCATGAACTCGGTATCGTTGGATTTTGTGCCCGATGGGTTCAGCAAATAATGATTCTGGTACAATAATCATCTCAAAAAGTCACGTTAAAGTAAACGTGACTTTTTGTTTTATGGAGCTTAAAACAAGTGTGGCTAACTTGGCGTTGTTCACTTATTAACACCCACCACCTATGGAACTTCAAAGCCTGAAAGATATCGCAAAACAAATGATGGCCGGCAACAAAGGCCTTTTAGCGATGGACGAGAGTACATCAACCTGTAACAAACGTTTCGAAGCGCTCAATATCCCCCAAACCGAAGAATACCGCCGCAAATACCGCGAACTGATAGTAACCACACCCAAATTGGAAGAAGCGATAAGCGGTGCCATTTTATTCGATGAAACCATCAGACAAAGTACAGCCAATGGTAAATTATTCATCGATATCCTGAAAGAGAAAGGTATTATCCCCGGTATAAAAGTTGATGAAGGCGCAATTAATATGGACGGCTTCCCTGGCGAAAAAATAACCGAAGGGTTGGATAACCTACATAACCGCCTAACCGAATATTATAAATTAGGTGCCCGTTTTGCCAAATGGCGCGCGGTGATCACTATTGGCAATAACGCACCTACAAGCGGCAGCATTAAAGCAAATGCGTTTTTGCTTGCCCGTTACGCTATTATTTGCCAGGAAGTTGGCATAGTGCCCATTGTTGAACCGGAAGTTTTAATGGATGGCAACCACTCGCTAAAAGCTTGCGCCGATGTTACTAACGAGGTTTTGCATACTTTATTTAATCAGCTTTACCAGCAACGAGTAAATTTTGAGGGTATGATATTAAAACCCAATATGATAGTTCCAGGACTGGAATCGCCGCAGCAAGATAATGCCGATGCAGTGGCCGATGCCACTATCAATTGCTTTTTGCGTTGTGTACCTGCCTCGGTACCGGGCATCGCATTTTTATCGGGCGGCCAATCGCCAGAGTTAGCTTCCGAAAGATTGAACGCCATGCACGTGCGTTTTAAAGATAAAATGCCATGGGCTTTAACTTTTTCTTATTCAAGAGCGGTACAGCAACCTTGTTTAGAAAAATGGAACGGCAAGGATGAAAATGTGGCCGAAGCCCAGCGCCTTTTATATGAACGTGCGCACATCAATACCATCGCGCGGGATGGAAAATATACGCCGGAACTGGAACATCAGATGGCATAAAACAAAGAAACCGCTTTCAAAACGAAAGCGGCTTCTTTGTTTGAGGGTAATCGCTTGTAGAAACGAGGCACCTACGGAGCCAGAAAGCCTGTATTTATTTTCTATAAACACGATACTCCTACGGAGTTGAAAAATTGCTTCGCCACTCCGTAGGAGTATCGTGTTTATAGAAATAGTAAAAGTTTTTTTGGCTCCGTAGGTGCCTCGTTATTTTAGTGATTTTTAAAAGCGACTGGTTTTTGGGATTATAACCCTTTTACACCAAAATGCGTGTAAGTGGTAAATCCTAAAAAGGTATTATCAATAGGCACACCCAGCGGCGCCTGCAATGCCCGAAGATATTTGAGGTTTTCGGTTTTATAATAACCATAAGCTACTTCAACTCCCGGGAAGATCCTGCTGTTCAAATCGCAGTAATCGCAACCTGTTTTACGTTCAAAAGCTTTGCGCATAAAATCATAGCCGAGACTGATGTTTTTTGAACTCAACTCCCATAAACTGTTGTCTCCCTGTATGCGGGCCAAAGCAGCTGCATAAGCGTAGGCGGTTAACGAGTATTGGTAATGGACACAATCTTTACGCACGCAAAGTTCGGGCAGGGTACCGTCAGGCTGAATGATGTTTGGCAATTCGCGCACCATCAAATCATAACCCGCGCGGTAAACGCTATCTACATCTAAAAAGATCCCGATAGCCATTTTTGCATAACCTGCTGATGAATCCCAGTTGTTTTTATAATCGGGAATGACGTTGATGTAGTTATCTTTTACGTTGATGAGGTATTTACCGAATTGTTCGATATCTGCTTCAGCCCAGCCTGCCGATTTACCTTTTACTTTATAATGCCTGATGATCTCGGCCGCGGCTACAAAGCTTGGCGTGGTCCAGGAAGCTTCGAGGGAGGGTTGCTTTGCATTGGTTTTTCCGGGAAGCAGGTCATAATTTTTAAATGCGTAAGCCCAGCCG
Source organism: Mucilaginibacter sp. CAU 1740 (assembly GCF_039839285.1). NCBI lineage: Bacteria > Pseudomonadati > Bacteroidota > Sphingobacteriia > Sphingobacteriales > Sphingobacteriaceae > Mucilaginibacter > Mucilaginibacter sp. CAU 1740. The sequence continues at coordinate 321,532 of NZ_JBDOQS010000002.1, forward strand.
TTCAATAGGCCAATGGCTTTCTTAGCATAATCGGTTTCACCTGTATTGGCCCAGGCTAAGGCATAGGCATAAACCAGCTCGCAATCTTTCCTGATCTGTGTTTTGGATGGGGATGTTGCCCCGTTAGATCCTACAACTATTGTGGCAGGGAAGGAGTTGGGATATTCATGATCTTTAATAAAATCGAGCACTTTCTGGTAGGCGGCGGTGCGTGTGCTGTCGCCTGCTTTTAGCTCCGCTGCTATCTGGTTTAAGCTTGATCTGGTGTTTAGGATACCGGGGTGTATGAATTTGGTTTTGTTGGATGGGGTTGTTGCTGTGCTATCGGTTATAGAGGCTTTTGTATTAAAGCTGAATACGCATAAGGATAGTAGGAGTGTGGTTAAGAACTTGCTCATTAGGTTGGTTGGGTAGTTATTCGGAGCGGTTTTTTTTATTCCCTCCCTCGGGAGGGGGGCGGCTGGCAAGCGCGGTGGCAGGGAGGGGGTTCTACTCTTGGCATAACAATTATGCCTATCGTAGAAACCCCTCCCTCCGCCCTCCCGAGGGAGGGAATCGCACAAGCCCTTGCTTTTATTGGGAGGATAATCTTGTTGGTTTACTTATCCAACCCACCCCGCCTCGTCGCCTTCACTTGCGCCGGCCATTTAATACCATCAGTTTTGGTGTTCACAGTTTTAGCCGGATCTTCACTGGCCATATAAGCTAAAATAGCCGCTAAAATGGCGTTATTCTTCAAATCGTCAAACACTACCTTATCATAGGTGTCGCGGTTAGTATGCCATGTATATGATCCGTAACTCCAGTTTAGCGAACTTAAAGAAAAGCCCGGTGCACCCACAGCCACAAACGAAGCGAAATCCGAGCCTCCGCCGCCTGGCTGACCTGGGAATACGGTTTTGATCCTGTTTTTGATCGTATCCGGAACGGCCGATAACCATTTGGTTAAATAATCTTTAGCCTCCACAAAGCCCTGACCGGTTAAGTTAACTACCCTGCCGGTGCCGTTATCCTGGTTAAACAAAGCTTGCAGGTTAGCAACAATTTCAGGATGATCTTCAACAAAAGCGCGTGAGCCGTTCAGGCCTTCCTCTTCGCTACCCCAGTGACCAACTAAAATGGTACGTTTTGGGTGAGGATAGAATTTTTTCAATAAACGCATAGCCTCCATCATAGTAAGCGTACCTGTGCCGTTATCTGTAGCGCCTGTGCCACCATCCCACGAATCGAAGTGGGCGCTCAGCATTACGTATTCATTCGGTTTTTCTGATCCTTTGATCTCAGCAATGGTATTGAATGTTGGTACAACGCCCAGCTCTTTCGATTCACAATGGATACTGATCACTGGTTTATCTCCGCCTTCTACCAAACGGTATAGCATGCCATAATCCTCTAAAGCGATATCAACAGTAGGCACTTTTTTAGTGTATGCAGAAAAGATCTTATCAACTCCAAACCCTGCCGACCAGTTATTGGTCAAAATACCAACCGCGCCTGCATTTTCCAATGCAACAGGCAAAGTTCTGTTAGTTAAACCGGTCTTGCTGATGCGCTTTTTCCAGGCATCAGTTTGGGCGCTGCGCTCGGCTTTCATTTTATCAAACGATTCTTTCAGCGCAAATTCCTGCCAGTTATAATCCGGTCTGCCGGTTGGCTGGCACATGGATATCATTACAAACTTGCCTTTCACGGTAGGCAGCCACTGCTGAAAAGCCACCGAATCGGCCAGATCTGGCAGGATCACAATTTCGGCCGTAGCGGTTTTTTTACCCATACCCGGGCTCCAGGCCAGTTGTGTGCCTTCAAGCGATTTCACCCGTGGAGATATCATATCAATATGTGATACGCCACGTTCCCAACCGCGCCATTCGCCCCATTTTTCGTTTTTGGCGTCAATATCCCAGCTTTTGTATTTGGCTACGGCCCAGTCGTTGGCCTGTTTCATTTGCGGAGTACCTACTAAACGCGGACCAATGCCGTCGAAAAGTTCGTGAGCCAATTTTTCCAGTTGCGAGTTACTGGTTTCCTCGCTCATAATATTATTTACAATTGGGTTGTTTGATTGGGCCGAGGCCACGCCGCCGCAAAGCAACATGCCTAAAACAAATGGCCTTGCCTTACTAAGAAGACTGCAGGTAGGAGCGTAAAATTGTTTCATAAAGCCTAAGTTAATAAAAAGCGCATTTGGTAATACGTTTTATCCCTTTTGATATTTATAAGTAACATAATTATTGCAGTATGCTCAATAAGTATTTACCTTACCCGAGATTAATCAATAACCTTGTCATGAAAATCTATTTGCTATCCGCCGGTTTATTATTACTGCTGATAAGTTGTAACCAGGCATCCAAAACTGTTGATGCAAAAAAATCGGATACCTCAGGTAATATACAAGCCATAGATATCTCCGGTAATAAGCCAAAGGCGCATACCTCCAAAAGCCTAAAAGAAGCCGACACTGAAATTGCTGATTACCCGGATAATCCGCCGAATAATGGCTGGACGGATTCGGTATTGACAGCCTATCTTAAAAACTCACACAATCAATTAGTGAGTATGTCTGTAGCCGATACCTCAGTAAATGAAGAATGGATGTTTGATAGCATACGGCAGCGTGGTAAATCAAAATACTTTGTTTACAACGTTGGGCACGATCACAGAGATGAGGAAGTTGCTGTTTTCTCTTCGGATAGTTGGGTTTATATCGATACCGTAACCCGCAAGCTTTATGAAACCCAGCCCGATGAAAGTTTAAAAGAGTGGAAACAGTAACTTAATCTAATGGTGGTGGTTTGTTTACTGAGTTTTAAAAATGTTCATTAAAGTTAAATTTTTATCCTAGATTTAACATTGTGTTTATACCGTACAGGTTCTTTTGCAAAAACTAACCTGTACAAATACAATGAAAAAACAACTAATCAGCGCTATCGCGGTTTCGGCCGTGATGCTTTCTTCCTGCCATGATGATAATAAAATAGTACCATTCAGCTATCCCGATATGGCCGAGGCTGCAAACCCAGCCATCCTTTTTACTACCGCGGCAGGGGTAAACGTGTATAATGGTGGCTTTGGCTCGGCTATTGCTGCTGATCCAACTCAAAAAGATGTGTTTTACCTGTTAACTGATCGTGGATCTAACGTTGCCGGGCAAACAGCTAATTCCATCATCATTGGCAAACCAGACTTTGATCCACAGATAGGTAAATTCAGACTGAAAGATGGTAAACTGATCCTGGAACAAACCATCGAACTAAAAAATGCCGCAGGGCAAAAATTAAACGGTTTGCCAAACCCGGAAGGAATGGGAGCATCGGGCGAAGTGCCTTTTGATTTGGCCGGTAATAAATTAACACCAAGTGCTGATGGTATTGATTCGGAAGGATTGGCGCTGGACGGGCAAGGCGGTTTTTGGATAAGTGATGAGTACGGCCCGCATATTGTTCACTTTGATGGATCGGGCAAAACTATCGAGCGTATTAACCCTTATGGCACCGGAACCGGCGGCCGTAAAATTCCGGCGGTATTTGCTACCCGCCGTGCCAACCGTGGTATGGAAGGCCTGGCTATTACTCCCGATGGCAAAACTTTGGTAGGCATGATGCAATCGCCAATGTATAACCCTTCAAAAGCGGCTGTAAGTAACTCAACTATTTTGCGGATCCTTACTTTTGATATTGCTACGGGTAATACCAAACAGTATGCTTATGTGATGAATGATAAGTCGTTAACCGGCGTAAGCGATATCACTGCCCTTAACGCTAATACATTTTTAACTGTTGAGCGTGATGGTAACTTCGGTGGCGCGGCAACCAATCCGGCTACATTTAAAAAAGTGTTTAAGATAGATATCAGCAATGCTACCGACATTTCGGCATCAGATATGAGTGCTGTAAACGGTAAATTATATGGAGGGAAAACTGTTGAAGAGTTGAACGATGCAGCAGGTTTACAAGGCGTTGGGATAATCCCGGTAACCAAAACCGAGGTGCTGGATCTGTTGAAAGACCTGCCTACCGGTATTTATCCGCACGATAAAGCGGAAGGTTTAACCCTATTGCCAGGCAATATCTTAGCTATATCAAACGATGATGATTTTGGCGTGATCGACGACGGCAAAAATGGTTTCGCTGCCAAAATATTACCGCTTACCAACTCGGTTGATCGGAACCGAATTTTTTTTGTAAAACTTAAATAACTGATAGTACCAATCTTCTATTACAAACAAAGCTTCCGATAAAACGGGGGCTTTGTTTGTTTATAGCCCTTGGTTTTAAAAAGTGTTGATTTATATTTTATTGTTAAAATAACATTTATTATGTGATGCAAATTTAACAATGGATTGTACTATTTTATCGCTAATATGTTAATTTATTGCTTGTTTAAATCTATTTTGTTTCTTAATTATTTGATTTTTAAATATTTAGTAAATAAAACTCAATTTTTTACACTTTGTTAAATTAGTACAAAAAACAACTCATATCGTATTACAATCGATTGCTAAGCCTGATTACATTTACCTTAACTAAAGTTACATCTCGATAAAGTGTTAAAAAGTAACTTTTGCTATCAACCAATTTAACAAATAAAGTAAAACGTATGAGAGGAAAACTACGCATCAAAAAAGTTGTGGCGTTTATCTGTACAGGCTTATCATTTATGCTGATGAGTTTGGCAGGTCATGCCCAAAGTAAGGTGGTAACTGGTAAGGTAACCGGTTCAGACACAGGCCTGCCACTGCCTGGTGTTACCATTAAAGTAAAGGGGAGTACCCAGGCTGCCGGCTCAAAAGCCGATGGCACTTACTCAATAAGTGTTGGCGGAAACGAAACGCTTGTTTTTAGTTTTGTGGGCTACACTAATATGGAAGTACCGGTAAATGGCCGGTCAAGCATCAATGTATCATTACTTCCTGATAATAAAGCACTAACCGAGGTTGTGGTTGTAGGTTACGGTACTACCAAACGTAAAGACTTAACAGGATCGGTTAGCTCCGTTACTGCCGAGCAAATTGCCAAAGTACCGGTAACCGCGTTAGATCAGGCTTTGCAAGGTCGCTCGTCAGGTGTGCAGGTTACCAATAATGATGGTGCTCCGGGTGGCGGTGTTAGCGTACAGATCCGCGGTATCGGTAGTTTGGGTAATAATGATCCTCTGTATGTTGTTGATGGTTATCCTATTACTGGTGGCCTTAACAATATCAACCCAAATGATATTGCTTCGATGGATGTGTTGAAAGATGCATCGGCTACTGCTATCTATGGTGTAAGGGCATCAAATGGTGTGGTTATTATCACCACTAAAAAAGGTAAAAAAGATGGTACCCAGGTATCGTTAGATGCTTATGCCTCTTTACAATCAGAGCCAAAAAAATATAAAGTGCTGAACGCTCAACAATGGGGCACTTTGGCCAACGAGGTTCACGCGGCCGAAGGTTTTACCGAACTGCCTGAATGGACAACGCCATCATCATTGCATAATGTTGATTGGCAGGATGCTGTTTATCGCCAGGGATTGAAACAGAATTATAACATCGCTATCCGCGGTGGTAATGATAAAGTACAGTCTGCATTCTCGGCAGGTTATTATGATCAAAAAGGTATCGTATTAGGTTCGTTCTTTAAAAGGATTAACCTGGGCATGAATATCGATTATAACATCGCCAACTGGTTAAAATCATCAACCAGCGCTAAATTCTCCCGTCAAAACACCAAAAATCCATTCGGTACAGGTTCACTGGCCCAACTCAGCGAACTGATCCCAACTTTGGATGGTGGTAACAAATTAACCAACGAGGTTAAAGATGCGAACGGCAACTACGGTTTCTTTAACCCGGTAAACATTTATACCAAAAGCTGGAATAACCCTGTTTATGCTATCGAAACACAGGATATCAAAAATCTGCAAAACTACTTTTTAGGTGCCACCTCGTTAGAGGCTACCATATTTGATGGTTTAAAGATCAAGACTAACTTAGGTATCAATACCAGCGATTTTTCTGGTTACTATTTTCAACCACAAGATAATCGCTCGAGCGAGCAATATAACCTGGGTGGTGCTAACCAGCTAAGTGTTTATTCGCAAAATGCAAGCAATACCTTTGAGTGGCTTTGGGAAAACACCATTTCGTACAGCAAAACTTTTGGCCAGCATGCTATTGATTTTGTAGGTGGTGTATCTGAACAGGAAAACACCGGCAGGCAAATTGGTGGTAGCGGTAATAACCTGCCAAGCAACTCCATCCGCGATTTAAGCCAGGTACAAAACCTGGTAGCTTATGGCGGTCAGCAAACTTATTCATTGGCATCGCAGTTTGCCAGGCTGAACTATAAGTTTGCCGATAAATATTTGGTTACAGCAACTATCCGTCGTGATGGTTCATCAAAATTTTACCAGGGACATAAATACGGTACTTTCCCATCAGGTTCAGTAGCATGGAAAGCTAAAGAAGAATCATTTTTGAAAAATGTGAACTGGCTTTCTGATCTGAAATTCCGTGGTAGCTATGGTACCGTGGGTAACCAGTCGAGCATTGGCTTGTTCCAATATCTGGCACGTTATACTTCGGGTGGTCCGGCAAGTTCAGGATCAAACGTTGGTTATCCTTTCGGTAAAATTTACCAAAGTGGTTTGGCCCTTACCAACCTTGATAATGTTAACCTGAAATGGGAAACATCCAAACAAACCGACGTTGGTATGGATGTGGCCTTCCTGAACAACAGCCTAACCTTAACGGTTGATTACTACAAAAAAGATTCGAAAGACTTTTTATTAAACCTGCTCACCCCGGCTCAAACCGGTTTTACATCAGCAACACAAAACGCCGGTAGTATCAGCAACAAAGGTTTTGAGTTTGCTTTAAACTACAGGCGCTCTGTTAAAGATTTTACCTACGGTGTAGGTGTAAATATTACCACGGTAAATAACAAACTGGTAAGCATTAACAAAAATACCAAGTTTATAACCAACCTGGTTAACCTGCCGCTTCCGGCAAATGGCTGGTCTACATTTAGCGAAACCAATATCGGGCAGCCTGTAGGTGAGTTTTACGGTTATCAATCTTTGGGTATTTTCCAAACTCAGGCCGAGATCGATGCTTTAAATGCTAAATCGCCTACAGGCCACTATCAGGTAGCTACAACTCAGCCCGGCGATCGTAAGTTTAAAGATATCAACGGCGACGGACAGATCACTGCCGATGACCGTACCAGCTTAGGCAGCCCGCTACCTAAATTTTATGGCGGCTTAAACATCGATCTATCGTACAAAGCATTTGATTTCAACGCATTCTTTTACGGTAGCTATGGTAACAAAATTTTCAACTACCAGCAACGTAACCTCGAAAGCTTCCAGGCGCCTGGCTTTGTGGGGGTAGAAAACGTAAGCGAGCAATACTACTTAAACCGTTGGACACCAACCAATCCGTCAAACCGCTTTGCAAGAGCTACTTACAATGATGATGTGAGCGCTAACAACGTGGCATCAAGCGTGTATGTTGAGAATGGCAGCTACCTGCGTTTACGTAACGTTACCCTTGGTTATACTTTGCCATCGGCGCTTACCAAAAAGATCAACGTGAGCAAAGTGAGGTTTTATATAGCCGCTCAAAACCTGTTCACTATTACCAAATACACAGGGCTTGATCCGGAAATTGGCCAGGCTACAGGTACCGATCCTATTACAGGCGCTACTATTACTAACCCTACCGGCTCGGGTATCGATCTGGGTACTTACCCTTCATCAAAGTTTTACACCTTAGGTTTAAATGTAACTTTTTAAACAGCCATTTAACATAAAAGTAAAGAAATGAAATTCAACAAGAAATATATATACGTACTTTCAGTTGGACTGGCAGTATTACTCCCACTAAGCTGTAAGCGAAACTTTTTGGATCAGAATGATTCGCAGCACCCTACAGCCAACACCTTATTTGATAAACCATCTGACGGAATAGCGCTTGTAAACGCAATTTATGATACCTATCAAAATGCCGATCTGTTGAAAAAATCGATCTGGTATTACGCCAACTTCCAGTCGCATGATTTTTTTAACTGGGGAAACGACAGGTTTTATAATACCTACGCCATTCCATCAACCTTTGGCGCTATCGAGGTTTTCTGGACCCGCGCTTATGTAGGTATAGCCCGTGCTAACTCGGCATTGCCTATCATCGCCAAAATGAAAGCAAACGGCGTTTTAACAGCGGCGCTTGCAGACAGACTTACCGGCGAGGTTTATTTTTTACGTGGGATGACCTACTATTACCTTGCTGCAAGTTTTGGTGGTGTTCCGTTAGAGTTGAAAGACGGTACCAACCTTGGTTTAACGCCACGAAGCTCGCAAGATGAGGTGTTTGCACAGGTTGTTGCCGACCTTACAAGTGCAAGCGGTTTGTTGCCCTGGAAAGAGGATCTGCCTGCCGAAGAAACTGGTCGCGCTACTAAAGGGGCCGCTTTAGGTTACCTTGGTGCAGCGCAAATGTGGCTGAAAAAATATCCCGAAGCTTTAGCTGCCTATAATCAGCTAACAGGCAAGTACGTTTTGCTTCCAAACTTTATTGATGTAAACGAATACGACAAGCAAAATAGTGCCGAATCATTATTTGAGGTGCAGTTTGATGTGGCAGGTACCCAAAGCTGGGGTGCCAGTAACGAGGTGGCCTGGATCAGTACATTCGGTATGCCAGAAGAGGTTACCAATTTTGGTTATGATTATGCGAACGATGCGTTGGCAGGTTCATTTCAAACCGGCGATTTACGCCGTATAGCCACGGTAATTGGCCCAGGCGATGAAAACCCAAGCCCGGGCATTAAAGCGCGTGGCGGTATTAAATCATACCCGCTGGTAGTTTCGGGCTTTGCCAGCAGCGACCCGGCAGTAAAAGCTAAATACACCGGCGACGATGGCAAGATCATCAATACCTGCGGTACCAAAACCCGCCCTTGGGTTGGTTCTGATAACTCGCAGTTAAGAACTGGTTATTACAATGAGAAATTCTGGCGCGACCCTACGCTGGTAGGTAACTCCGGCGATCAAACCATTTTTGGCGCTCAAAACCAGATCCTGCTACGTTATGGTGAAGTTTTGCTAAGCAAAGCTGAATGCCAGGCCCGTACCGGAGATGCAGCAGGCGCTTTGGCTACTTTAAAAATAGTACGCGACCGTGCATTTGGTGGTACAGCTCCGGCTACTTTTATAAGCGATGGTAAAACTATCACCGATCCGCTGCAAATGGTTTACACCGAATACAGGCACGAACTATCTGGCGAGTACTCAACTTTTTATGATTTGAGAAGGGCTGGTGTAGCTACCGATTTTGTGAAAAGTGTTTATGGTATAACTATCCCAACTGGTCGTGAGTTGTATCCTATTCCACAGTTTGAGATCGGGTTAAATCCTAACCTTACTCAAAACCCAGGTTATTAATATTGTCTAAATCTATCCAAAAGGTTTCTCCGCAAGGAGAAGCCTTTTTTGGTTAATTACATTCGCTTACCGATATGAAGAGAACTTTACATATCCTTTTTATTGTTTGCTTATCCGCCATTTTCTCCTGTAAAAAAGCGACGCTTTTTGAGCATGTTTCCTCATCGCATTCAGGTATCCATTTTAAAAATGAGATCATCGAAAATGATTCCATCAATCCGCTCGACCTGGTAAATATTTACAACGGTGGCGGTGTAGGGGTTGGTGATTTTAATGGCGATGGCCTGCCCGATCTGTATTTTACAGGTAATATGGTGTCGAGCAAACTCTACCTCAATAAAGGTGATTTTAAGTTTGAAGATATTACCGATGTAGCTGGAGTAAGTGGATTGGGTAGATGGAGCAGGGGAGTTGCTGTAGTTGATATCAACAATGATGGATTGCCGGATATTTATATATGTAACACCATTAACCGGGATTCACTTAAGCGGCGTAATATTTTATACATTAACCAGGGGAAGGATAAAAACGGCATTCCTCATTTTAAAGATGAAGCAAAGGAATACGGTCTTGAAGCCGGGGCGCAATCAACCATGGCTTCGTTTTTTGATTATGATAACGATGGCGATTTGGATATGTACCTCACCGTAAATAGCGCCACGGCAAGTTACAACCCTAATTTATTTGGCCAGGCAAATTATACGGCTAATCATAGCAGGGGAAGGTTGTATCGTAATGACTGGGATGCCTCGCTAAAGCATGGTGTATTTCATGATGTATCGGCACAGGCAGGCATCAATTTAGATGGCTATGGCCACGCCGCCACAACGGTTGATTTTAATAACGACGGGTGGAAAGACATTTATGTATCGGACGATTTTATCTCGAATAATATCCTGTACATCAACAATCATGATGGTACGTTCACCAATCGTACCAAAGAGTATTTTAAACATACTGCCTACAATGCCATGGGGCAGGATGTGGTTGACATCAATAACGATGGCTTGCCCGATGTGGTTGAACTGGATATGAACCCCGAGGATAATTATCGCAAAAAAATGATCCTCGGCCCCAACAGTTACCAAACTTACCAAAGCTTTGATCATTACGGTGCTCAGTATCAATACGTACGTAACACGTTGCAATTAAACCAGGGACCGCGCTTAGGCCAAAACGATAGCATAGGCATCCCGGCCTTTAGCGAGATTGGTTTTTTAAGCGGCATAGCCCAAACCGATTGGAGTTGGACGCCCCTCATTACCGATTTTAATAATGATGGCTATCGCGATATGATAGTGACCAACGGTTTTCCGAAGGATGTTTCCGACCGCGATTTCATGACCTACCGCGAGCAGGCTTACGCCGTTACCTCCAAACAGAAGGTTTTGGAGCAGATCCCGCAGATCAAACTGCATAATTACGCCTTTGTGAACAATGGCAATCTCACCTTTAGCGATGTAAGTAAAGACTGGGGATTGTGTTTGCCTACATTCTCGAACGGGGCGGTTTATGTTGATCTGGATAATGATGGTGCTATGGATATGGTTGTTAATAATATTAACGATGAAGCACTTGTGTACCGCAATACTTCGCGCGATGATAAGGAGAAGGCCTCGCATTATTTACAGTTAAGCTTCACCGGCGAGAAGCAAAACATCAACGGCTTGGGTGCTGTTGCCGAAATTTTTTACGACAAGGGCAAACGGCAGATCTACGAGCATAATCCATACCGAGGCTATATTTCAACCGTGCAGGATATCGCGCATTTTGGTTTAGGAAAGGTAACTAAGGTTGATTCGGTAGTGGTGAAATGGCCAGATGGGCGCATGCAGAAACTGACTGGTGTAAAGGCCGATCAACGCTTAAATATTAAAATAGCTGATGCTAAGGGGCGTTATATTATTAGTCACCCAGCTACAGCACCCAAAGCTTTATTTAAAGAAGTTACCGATTCTATCGGTTTACACTATACCCATAAAGGCAGCAGTTTTATCGATTTTAATATCCAGAAACTATTGCCGCATAAACTATCCGAATATAACCCGGCATTGGCCGTTGGCGATATTGATGGCAATGGTTTTGATGATCTGGTTATTGGCGGCTCGGCTTATGATCAGGCGCAGATCTTTTTCCAGATGCCTGATGGCAAGTTTAAAAGGCGCGATCTGCTTACTGGGAGTAATAATCCTGTTCACAGTTTTAGGGATGGTGGTTTGCTGCTTTTTGATGCAAATGGCGATGGAAAGCTCGATCTGTACGCTACAGGCTCGGGATATGAAGCGGCAGCAAACAGCGCCGATTACCAGGATAGGTTATATATTAATGATGGCAAAGGTAACTTTACGCTAAGCATTGATGCCTTACCGCTCAATAATACCAGCAAGCTTTGTGTACGCGCCTGCGATTATAATAAGGATGGCAAACCAGACCTGTTTGTGTCTGGAAGGGTAGAACCATGGAAGTACCCAAGCCCGGTTTCGAGTTTTATTTTCAGGAACGATAGTCAGAATGGTCACGTTAAATTTACAGATGTAACCACGCAGGTAGCCCCGGCACTAAACAAAATAGGCATGGTTTGCGATGCCCTATTTACCGATTATGATAACGACGGCTGGCCCGACTTGATCATGGCTGGCGAATGGATGCCGGTAACTTTCCTGAAGAATGATCACGGCCGGTTTGTAAATGCAACTGCACAATCAAACGTAAGTAATAAATCAGGGTGGTGGAGCAGTATCGTAGCCGGAGATTTCCGGCATACAGGGCGCATGGACTATATTGTAGGTAATTTGGGCGAGAACAGCCTGATCAAAGCCAGCGAGCAGCAACCTGTATCAATTATTGCTAAGGATTTTGATAAGAACGGCTTTTACACCGCAATACCATCTGTTTACCTGCCAGATGCCAATGGCGATAAGAAAGATTTCCCGCTATATGGCCGCGATGATATGCTGAAGCAAATGATCAGCATGAAAAAGAAATTTGTCAATTACCGAACCTATGCCGGGGCTACAATGGACGAACTACTTTCGCCCGAGCAAAAGGAGGGAGCTTTACACTTAAAAGCCAATACGCTGCAATCCTGCTTTTTGCGAAATGACGGTAATGGCAAGTTTACCATGATCCCGCTACCAGTCGAGGCGCAGGTATCGGTATTAAACGGCATGGAAACCGGTGATTTTGATGGTGATGGAAATCTCGATGTAGTTATTAACGGTAATGATTTTGGCAGTGATGCCACCATTGGCAGGTATGATGCGCTGAATGGTTTAATGTTGAAAGGAGATGGGAAAGGCGGCTTTAAACCTTTGAGCATTTTGCAAAGCGGGATCTATATCCCGGGCGATGGCAAGGCGCTGGTTAAAATGCGCGATAAAGTGGGGCATACATTATTGGCTGCAAGTCAGCATAATGACGCGCTTAAGGTTTTTAAACAGTCCATCAATAGTAAAACCATCTCTGTTAAACCGGATGATGTTTATGCTTTGATCAAATATAAAAATGGTAAAACCTCAAGGCAGGAGTTTTATTTTGGCTCGTCGTTTTTATCACAATCCGCTCGGTTTGTTGAGGTTAATAATGCTGTGCAGAGTGTAACTGTGGTTGATGATAGGGGGAGGCAAAGGGAAGTTAAATGAGAAATCAAAACCCGCGCTGTTGTTGAGTCCAGACTTACGAAGTTTTTAAAACTTCGTAAGTCTAATCTGCTCAGTTGTATGAATTTTCAAAGGTGCAAGTTTTATCATCCGTAACAATGGCTTGTTTAGCCTAACTCCATCTGGTTAAAAACAAGATAAAATCCTATCAATTATTGATTTAATATTATTGACAATCGATTGCGTGAATTTGTTATATTGCATGCAATAAGGGCGATGTTTTTTTGATCGCCCCGGCCAATAAACCATAATATAATTCACATCAATGCATTGCTATAATCAATTGCCTAAGCTGTTTCGCGGTAAAAAGTTTTGGATGGTGCTTGCCTGCGCGCTGGGTTTTCAAAACCTAATGGCGCAAACACAGGTACCGCTTAATGATCTTTCTTTTTTTGATAACCCTTCGCCAAACTGGAAATTAGCTTCCGGTATACAGGCAGATCTTGCACAGAACGAAGTTTTAACAACTAAGGATGGTACGGGGATACTCGTAAATCTCCCCGGTAAAAAAGGTGCCAAAGATTTGTTTACCAAAACAACCTATGGCGATGCTGATATAGAGCTGGATTATATGATGGCCAAAGGTTCCAATTCTGGCATCTATTTACAAGGGCGGTACGAAATTCAATTGCTGGATAGTTGGGGCACCGTAAACCCCAAATCGGGAGATAATGGTGGTATTTATGAGCGTTGGGACGATAGTAAACCCGAAGGTCAGCAAGGCTACGATGGCCATGCGCCAAGGCAAAATGCCAGTAGGGCACCGGGCTTATGGCAGCACATCAAGATCTCGTTCCAGGCGGCAAAGTTTGATGCCAACGGACAGAAGATCTCGAATGCTAAAATGCTGTACGTTTGGTTAAACGGTGTGCTCATTCAGGATAATGTGGAATTGGCCGGGCCAACCCGCGGCGCTATCGACGCTAAAGATGCGGCACTCGGCCCATTGCGGATTCAGGGCGATCATGGTCCGGTGGCTTTCCGCAATATTAAAATTACGGCGTTTGATAAAGCGCATCCTGTACTCTCTAACTTAAAATATAAAGTTTACAAAGGTGCCGAACTAAGTAAAGACGACCTGAAAAAGCAAAAGCCTGATGCCGAGGGAACTTCTACTATACTTTCATCAAACCAGGGCAAGCTGACTAATGATTTTACGCTGATCTACACCGGTAATATTGAAGTTAAAGAAGCCGGTGAGTATGTTTTTAAATTAAGCGTTCCGGGCGGTAAGGGTTCGTTCAGTATCAATGGTAGTAATGCCATAGCGATGGCTGATAACAGAGGTGGAGGCAAAATACAGCTGCAACCCGGTAACCATCCTTTTGAAGTATCGTATGCTAAAACAGCTGATTGGGCTAAAACAGCTTTAGGGCTAACGGTTTCCGGTCCCGGTATCCGCGAGTATTTATTGAGCGATGCCAATGTAAGTAATAATGACCCTGTTGATCCTATCCTGATTGATGCCAAATCGAACACTGTACTGCGCAGTTTTTCTGATCTGCCGGGCGGCATCCGTGTTACGCATGGCATTAACGTGGGTAGTCCCGAATTACTGCATTATACTTATGATCTGGATAAAGGCATGATCGTACAAATTTGGCGTGGTGGCTTCCTGGATGCTACCCCAATGTGGCATGATAGGGGAGATGGTTCGTCACGTCCCGCTGGTTCGGTTCAATATTTAGGCAAGCCTGTTCCTGCAATCGAAAAACTAAGCGATGATAAAGCAGTTTGGGCCTTGGATACCGCAGGTACAGGTTTTAAACCTAAAGGCTATATTTTAAATGCTGATGACGTGCCTGCATTTAAGTATATTATTTATGGCTCTCCGGTAAATGATGCCAACAGCATAATGCCTGGCGGGCAGGGTATTCATCGCGAAGTGACGCTGCAAAACACTGTAGAGGGGTTGTATTATAATTTGGCATCAGGTAATATCGAAACGCTTGGCGATGGCTTATATGCCATTGATGATAAATCGTATTATATCCGGGTTGATGATGGGGGCGGAGCTAAAGCGCTGATCAGGCAGATGGGTGATAAACAGGAACTCATCATCCCTATCAAAAATAAATTAACCTATTCCATCATTTTTTAAGCTGCCTTGATCATGAATACAATATATAAGCAGATGATAAAAAAAGGCGCGTTTTTATTTACGTTGGTAATAAGTGCCTTGTTAAGCGATACCAAAACAACCTTTGCCCAGGCAGAATCACCAAAAGAGGATGATTTTTTCAAGATCATGAAAGTGCCTGCCCCCGAAGGGACAATACTGGAAGTTGGTGGACTTTGCACGCTGCCAAACGGAACTTTGGCAGTTACAACCCGTCGCGGCGATATCTTTATGGTAGAAAACCCTACTGGTCAGCATCCGTTCTTCCGCAAATTTGCTTCCGGATTGCATGAGGTTTTAGGTGCGGCCTGGAAAGATGGCGCTTTATACGTGGTGCAGCGTGGCGAGCTTACCAAACTGGTTGATACCAATATGGATGGCAAGGCCGATGTATTTGAAACTATTTATGCCTGGCCGCTATCGGGTAATTACCATGAATACAGCTTCGGCCCCAAAATAGCACCCGATGGTTCGTTTTTCGTCACCCTGAACCTTGGCTTTCCGCCAGATTGGTGGCACCCTAAAAGTTTTGTGCCTTATCGCGGCTGGGCTTTAAATATTAAGGAGGATGGTACCGTTACTCCATGGGCTGCCGGCTTCCGTTCGCCGTGCGGCATCAGTATGATTGATGGTGAATTATGGTATTCCGATAACCAGGGCGATTGGGTTGGCTCGGGTAGTATAATGCCGATTAAAAAAGGTGCTTTTATGGGCCATCCATCCAGCTTAGTTTGGACAGGCCTACCTAACTCTCCATTAAAACTAACTTCCGAACAATTCTTCGCCAAAAATAATCCTCGTATTGAGTTTGATAAAAACGGACAACCTGTAAAACCACAGGATATAGTAAACGAGAAATTTAAAACCGAATTTGAAGCTAAAAAGGAAATTCCGGAATTACAATTGCCTGCTGTTTGGCTGCCGCACGGTATTTTAGGTATTTCCAATTCTGAAATTGTTAAAATCCCGCAAGGTGCGTTCGGCCCCTTTGAAGGTCAGTTGCTGGTATGCGATCAGGGGCAGAGTATGGTAGATCGGATTTTCCTGGAAAAGGTGAACGGCGAATACCAGGGTGCTGCATGGGCTTTCCGAAGTGGTTTTCAATCGGGGATTGTAAGGTTAGCATGGTTACCAGATGGCTCGTTGGCGGCTGGCGAAACCAACCGTGGCTGGGGATCGGCAGGGGAGGCCACCATGGGTTTACAGCGTTTAGTATGGAATAATAAGGTTCCGTTTGAGATGCGCGCTATCCGTGCTATGCCTGATGGTTTCGAGATTGAATTTACCAAGCCGGTTGATAAAAAGGTTGCCGAAGATATTGCTTCGTACTCGATAGAAAGTTATATCTATAAATATCATGGCGTGTACGGAAGTCCACCGGTAAATACCGAAAAATGCCCTATTGTTGGTGTTAAAGTATCTGCCGATGGATTGAAAGCAAGGCTGATAGTTAATAATCTCCGCAGGTATTATATCCATACCATTACCTTGGGTGCCATCCGCGATAAGGAGAACTATTTTAACCTGGTGCATCCAACGGTTTATTACACTTTAAATAATATTCCCGAAGGACAAAAACTTTCAATGAATGAGGTAAGTACTGTTAATTCGGCTAAAGTTACCGCTGTTATGGCGGCAAAGAAGGGGGCGCCGGGTAAAAACGCTATTCCTGCTAAACCTGTAGCTCCTAACGCTATCCCAACTTATGCCGAAGTACAGCCCTTATTGCTCAAAAATACCTGTCTCTCATGTCATAACGCGACTAAACGGCAGGTTGGTCCGGCGTATGTTGACGTGGCCAAAAGGAAATATAGTGTGAATGAACTGGTACAACTGATCCACAATCCTAAACCTGAACATTGGCCGGATTATTCGACACCGATGCCGCCGATGCCACAGGTACCTAAGGAGGAAGCACGGAAGATCGCTTTGTGGATCAAATCGCTGGCTAAATAAATTGAGATCAACCGTAATTAACTCACAATGAAACGTACAATTATAATAACAGCTTTGTTGGCGGGTAGCGCTTTAACAACCTTTGCGCAGCAAAGAGCAAAGCCGGAAGATACTGAGGTATGGTCGCCGGTGCCGGCGGTGCTTACTCCGGGCAAAGCTTTAGGAGATGCGCCATCTGATGCCATTATTTTATTTGACGGTAAAAACCTGGACGAGTGGGTGGCTACAAACGATAGCACGTCAAGCCACAAATGGAAACTTGAGGGCAAGATCATCACTGTTGATAAAACCGCGGGCGATATCCAAACCAAACGCCGGTTTATGGATTTTCAGCTGCATATCGAATACCGTATCCCCTCAAACATAACCGGCAGCGGACAAGCACGTGGCAACAGCGGTATTTTCCTGGCTGCCCTGCCATGGGGTGCCGGAGGCTATGAATTGCAGGTACTGGATAATTACAATAACAAAACCTATGTAAATGGACAGGTAGGCAGCTTATATAAACAAGCCATTCCGCTGGCCAACGCCTGCCGCAAACCCGGCGAATGGCAAACTTATGATGTAATCTGGACTGCGCCGCGATTTAATGAAGATGGTTCGTTAAAATCGGTAGGCAAGGCAACGGTATTACATAACGGCGTGTTGGTTCAGAATAACACTTCGTTGATAGGGGATACCCCGTATATCGGCAAGCCGGAATATCGTAAGCATGGCGCTTCGCCTATTAAATTGCAGGCTCATGGTGATAAAAGCGAGCCTATCAGTTATAGGAATATTTGGGTGAGGGAGTTGGGAAAATAGATTGTTTAAAAGTCAGACTTACGAAGTTTTTAAAACTTCGTAAGTCTCAAGCGGGCGATTACCTAACAGCCTTCGTCTTTGTCCTTGCGCTCGTTTGCAACGAGCGCTTAATATGGCTTGGCGATAGTATCGCCAGTTGCGTTATAAACGCAAACCCATGTTACGCACTCGTTATAAACGAGCGCGAGATGTATAAGTCTCCAGCGAATCAACTAACCGCTTTCTTCCCCTCAATATTAGGCAGCAAGCCGGTAAACACACCTATCAACGGCAAATAAGCACACACTTTAAATACATATTCAATACTTGTCATATCCGCAACTTTACCCAATACTGCCGATCCTAAACCGCCCATTCCAAAAGCCAGCCCGAAGAATAAGCCTGCAATCAATCCAACCTTTCCCGGTACCAGCTCAGTGGCATAAACCAATATGGCTGAGAATGCCGATGAAAGGATCAAGCCGATGAATACGGATAAAACGCCTGTCCAAAATAGGGATACGTAGGGCAGGAGCATGGTAAAAGGAGCTACACCTAATATCGAGATCCAGATAATATATTTACGACCAAACCTATCGCCCAATGGTCCGCCAAACAAGGTTCCGGCAGCTACAGATCCCAAAAACATAAACAGGTAAACCTGCGATTGCTGGATGCTAAGGTGGAATTTATTGATCAAAAAGAACGTATAATAGCTGGTGATACTGGCCAGGTAAAAGTATTTTGAAAAGATCAGCACCAACAAAATAAACAGCGAAAATATAACCCTGCCTTTTGAAAGATTTAAATGAGTAGTTTCTTTAACCGTTTTGTTCCTGGCGTTGATACTTAAACGCTCGGCATACCATTTGGCTATGCGTAGCAACACCATGATCCCTGCCAAAGCCACAAGACAAAACCATATCACGTTTGATTGACCATAAGGGATAACGATCAACGCCGCCAGCAAAGGCCCGATAGCGCTACCCGCGTTGCCTCCCAGCTGAAAGATTGATTGGGCAAGTCCTTTTTTACCTCCTGACGCGAGGTGCGCCACCCTTGATGATTCCGGGTGAAAGATAGATGAGCCTATCCCGATGAGGCTTACTGCCATCAGCATTACATAAAAATTGCTTGCAAAGGAAGCGAGCGCCAATCCCGATAAAGTAAAACCCATACCAACAGCCAGCGAATACGGCTTAGGCTTTTTATCTGTATAAAGCCCAACAAAAGGTTGGAGGATGGAAGCTGTAATTTGATAGGTAAATGTAATTAAACCTATCTGCGTAAAGTTTAAGCTGAAGCGCTGCTTAATAAGCGGGTATATAGATGGTATAACCGATTGCAGCATATCATTAATAAAATGCGCAAGACTGATGGTAAACAAAATTGAGTACACGGTTTGCTGAACCAATTTTTTCGGTTCGGCGATGGTTGTTGTGGGTGATGTAGATTCCATTTAGATTTAGATAAATTATATAAACATTATATCATCAGATGAATTAAAGCAAAAATTTTAATATAAACGAATTTCGGTAGCCGTATTCCAGGCCTGTTTCGAGTCGCAATCCTGGATGTTTCTTAAAAGCCGCTCGTGCAGGTGCTGGGTTTCGATGAAGCTGCTGGTGTCCTGGTAAATATCGGTGAACCATTGTTTTAAATGTACAGCGGTTGCTTTATATAGGTCGCTAAGGATCTCGTTTTTTGATGCTTCGGCTATAGCGACGTGAAACTGGATATCTGCTTCAATACATTCTTTCAAGCGTCCTGCATCGGCATGTTTTTTTCGGTTTTCGAGATGCCCTTTCATCAGGATAATGTCTTTTTGAGATCGGTTAATAGCCGATTTTTCAGCAATTTTCATTTCTAAAAGCTGCCGTACCTCATCAATATCCTGTGCGCGGGCACGCTTTAGTCGGGCTTCTATCGGCTCTGGGTTGGTTTCGGTACGTTCAACAAAAGTCCCCGCACCTTGCTGGCTCCTGAGTATTCCGGATTGTACCAGGCTTTTAGTAGCCTCGCGGACGCTGGAGCGGCCAACACCAAACTCGGCCATCAGTTCTGGTTCTGTCGGTAGTTTATCATTCACCTTGTATTTACCGCTAATTATCTGCTCGCGCAGCTTATCGGTAATTTCTTCGGCTAATGATTTTTTGATGATCTTGCTCATTTGTTAAATTCATCTGATGAATTACAAAGGTAAAAGGTTTATTCCAAAATTCAAACATATTTTTATAATCCGCTTATCGATCATTAAAAAATCAGCAATTATTACTCCATACTTCCTAAAGCATTAATATATGCTTAAATTTAGCTTAACATCTGTACCCTTACTTTGTCGCTATAAAAATACCCCTGTGAAGCACTATACAGACGCGCAACTTTTACTTGAACTGCAAGGCGGTGACGATAGCGCGTTCAGGGAAATTTATGAGCGTTACTCAGATAAACTGCTATCGTTCGCCATAAAAAAAACGCAGAGTGAGGACGAAGCAATGGATATGGTGCAGGAGCTGTTTCTATCCATCTGGAAAAATCGCTTCACCATGCAGGTAAACGGTTCGCTCGAGGCCTACCTGATGGTTTCTATCAATTACATGAGTTTTAAGTGGTACAAAAAACAAAGTTTGAAACCACGCGCGGTAGAAGATATAGCCATGTTGCCCGAAACTTATGAGCATACTACAGATCAGAAACTCTCCCTTGCCGAATTACATTTACTCATCAATAGGGAAATAGCCGATATGCCCGAAAAAATGCGCGAAGTTTATTTGTGCAGCCGCGAGCAGGATATGACTGGTCCGCAAATTGCCGAGTTTTTAGGTTTATCGCACCAAACGGTCCGCAACCAGATCAGTAATGCCTTGAGCCGGTTAAAAAAATCAGTTCAGCGTTATTATGATGTGATCCCCTTTGATAATTACGGTCGTTTTTTACTGCTGATAATTTTTTTGAAAAAGTTATAGTACACTCGCCCTTCTCCAGTCACTTAGTTGGTATAAGGCCATATTAGGTGAATCAACAGGAAATAAAAAAACTACTCAATAAGTTTAAAGCCGGTAAATGTACCGACGAGGAATTGCAGCAGCTGCAACAGCTAATGCATGAACTTGATACGTATGCAGAACCAGCAAACGAAGTTAAAGCGCTAAAGGAACCGCTTTGGGAGCGCATTGAAAAACAAACCATTACTAAAGGGAAAGTACGCAGGTTAAATACAACCTGGTTAAGTGTAGCAGCCGCTGTATTGATAGCAGTTTGCGCCGGATTATTTTACGCAAAGCTTGGTACCCATAAAACAGAGAATATAGCCTACCAGGTAATTACCGCACCTAAAGGCAGCATGAAGCAAATTATGTTGCCCGATAGTTCAACAGTTCAGCTCAACGCCGGTACATCCATTAAATTCCCGGTTATCTTCAGCGCCGCTAAAAGAGAAGTTACACTATTAAATGGTGAAGCCTTTTTTGATGTGAAGCACGATGCTACCAAACCATTTTTGGTGCATGCCGCGCAGGTTACTACGCAGGTGTTGGGTACCTCATTCAATATCAAATTTTATAAAGAACTACCTAATATCCAGGTTTTTGTAAATAGTGGTAAAGTTGAAGTGCATGATCAGAAACACACTTTCGGTTTTTACACCCCGCAACAACAACTCACCTATAATAAGCACGATAAAAGCTTTACCCGTCAGCAAATCAGCGGCGATCATTCACTGAGCTGGATGCACGATGAGTTGATTTTGGATAATGTTTCATTTAATGAGATAGCCGTTTACCTGCAAAACCGCTATAGCGTAAACTTTAACTACACAGGCAAAAAACTGAACCACCAACGCTACTCGGTAAGGTTTTCGAACAAACTTAATATTAATGAGGTGCTTGATATACTGCAGTTTATTGATGGGCGCAGGTATAAGCTAAAAGGAGATACCGTAAATATTAAATAACAATATCAAAGAGAAACCAATGCCTGGTACGAACAGGCACTGGCTAATGTAAATGTAGCTGCCAAAAACTAAAAGCCAACAGGCAGTTACTGATCACTTTAAAAACAAATGTATGGAAAAATCTTTAACCCGGATTTCAAGAAGTTTAACAACGGCAATTTTGTTGCTGCTAACCAGTTTGGCCATATCATGGCCCGCGCTTGCCAAAGCCGAGCGTAACAACACATCCATTGTCGACCAGCCGGTTACAGTAAAGTTTGGCGATGAAACGATGGATGCCTCGCTCGAAAAATTGAAAAAAGCCGCCAACAGCGTGGCCTTTAATTACAAAATGGATGATGTTGTAGCCGTAAAAGTAAAAGCGGGCTCGTTCATTAACAAACCTTTAAAAGATGTACTAAACGCGTTAACTGCTAATACTCAATTGGAGTACCGCGAAAAGTACGGCACTATCATCATTTCGCACAAAAAGCCTGTTCGCGTGGTTGATAAAATAACGGTGAACGGTACGGTGAGCGATAAAGAAGGTCCGCTGGCAGGTGTTGCTGTACGCAGCAAAACATCGTCAGCAGCAACATCAACCGATGTAAACGGTAACTTTAAAATTTCTGTTGAAAAAGGCGAGGTGTTGATTTTTAGCTTCATTGGTTATAAAAGCCAGGAAGTTACCGCTAATCAATCGCCCCTTAATGTTACTTTAGATGCCGATGTTACTGGCCTTAACGCTGTAGTAGTTGTAGGTTACGGTACACAGAAAAAATCGGATGTAACCGGTTCGGTAGGTTCATTAAAAGTGAGCAATGTTAAAGATCGTTCGGTAGGTTCGGTTAACGAGATGTTGCAAGGTCAGATTGCCGGTGTAACTGTATTGAACGAAGGTGGCGACCCAACCTCGGGCCCCAGCATTAGGTTGCGCGGTCAAAGTTCATTTAATAATGAAGGTCCGTTAATGGTTGTGGATGGAACTATCTACAATGGCGGCCCAATTGATCCTTCTGATATCGAATCTATCGACGTTTTGAAAGATTCGTATGCGGCTATCTACGGTGCCAAAGCGGCAGGCGGTGTAATTTTGATCACCACCAAACGCGGTAAAGAAGGTAAAACCAATTTAGAGATCACCGCGAAAGGTGGTACGCAAAACGCGCTTAAAATATTGCAGGCCTTAAATGCTGCTGATTACGCCGATGCCATCAATACCGCTTATGACAATGCGGGTAAAACCCGTCTCCCGGCTTTTGATGCAAACGTAAACCCAGACTCGCGCATTACCCGCACCAACTGGACCGATGCTCTTTTTAAAACCGGCTATGTGCAGGATTATAACCTGAACATTAGCGGAGGTACCGAGAAGTCGCACTTTTATGTTTCGGGCGGCTATCGTAAAAACGATGCTATCCTGTTAAATACCAATGCTATTCGATATAACTTTCGTGTAAATTCAGATCACCAGATCAATAACTGGTTAAAGATCGGCGAAAGCATGTCGTATTCTTATAACAACGGTCAGGGTGCTAATACTACCAGCGCTTATACCGGTGCTATTTTATCAGCTATATTTTATCCGCCAAACGCTTCTATCTATAACCCGGATGGTAGCTTCGGTGGTGTTCCGGCGCAATACGCTGGTTCATACGGCGACGTAATTAACCCGGTAGCTTACCTAAAACGTTTGGATAACAGCGATGCGGTAAACAGCTTCAACATCAATCCTTATGTGGAGATAAACCTGATTAAAGGTTTAAAATTCCGCTCAAACCTCGGCATAACCAAAAACCTGGAAACCATCAAAAACTTCAGCACCAGGGTATTGGAGCCTGGTAAAAAGTTTTTTGATAACTTCCTGTTCCAGGAGCAGTATAATGCCCGTACTATACTTGCCGAGCAAACTTTAAACTACGATCGTACTTTTGGTAACCACCACATCAGTGCTTTGGCCGGTTACACTTACCAAAACGATACACAGGAGTTTTTCAGCGTAAATACTGATAACTACCTGAGCGAAGATCCTGCTTATCGTTACATTATTAACGGTACCCTTAACCCAACAGGTGTACCTTTGCAAGGCAACAAAAACGAATCGGCGCTGATCTCATACCTCGGCAGGATAGGTTACGATTATGCCGGAAAATATTTTATCAACGGTATCATCCGTCGCGATGCTACTTCATTGTTATCAAGCAAAAACCGCGCTGAGGTTTATCCTGGCGTATCAGCCGGTTGGTTGATCAGTAAAGAATCATTTTTCCCTACGGATGCTTTGGTTTCGTTTGCTAAGTTGAGGGCAAGTTATGGCCAGTCTGGTAACCTTGCAGGTTTGCCAAGTTTCCCAACTTCGGTATCATTAACCAAAACCGCAGGTTACTTAGGTAGCCCGGCTGCCGGTATCACCGGTTCGGCTGTTGATGGTTTGGCTAACCTTAACCTTAAATGGGAGAAAGCAACCCAAACCGATGTTGGTGTTGATGTAGGTTTGATGAACGGCCAGATCAATATTACTGCCGATGTATTTCAAAAAACAAATACCCGTTTCTTGTTCCAGCCGCCTGTAGCCGCTGTTTATGGTGTATCAAACCCTCCGTTTGTTAACGGTGGTAAAATCCAGAACAAAGGCATCGAGCTATCTGTAAAATACCAGGGCAATGTTGGAGACCTTCACTATAATTTAACAGCTAACGGATCGTACATCAAAAACAAAATTGATGATATCCTGCCTGGCCAGCAAACCATTTTGTCCAACCCAACTGTAAGGGATAACCTGGTGCCAGTTTGGTTGCAGCAAGGTCAATCATTGTATTCTTTCTTCGGATTAAAAACCGCGGGTTTATTCCAATCGCAGGATGAGGTGAACAATTACAAAGGTTCATCAGGCGCGTTGATCCAGCCAAATGCAAAACCGGGCGATATCAAATTCCAGGATCTGAATGGCGATGGAAAAATAACTGAAGCTGATAAAACTTACTTAGGTACACCGTTCCCGAAGATTAGCTACGGTTTTACCGCCAACTTTAACTATGGCCCGTTTGATCTGAGCGTGTTTTTACAAGGCGTTACCGGCAATAAGTTGTTCAATGCGGTTAAATACACTGGTTTGAATGCATCTATCCAAAACTATAACCTTTTGGCCGATGCTAAAAACGCCTGGACGCCAACGCATACCAATACCAATATCCCACGCCTATCGGCAAGTGATGCTAACGGTAACTTTGGTAACGTATCTGATTTTTACGTAGAGAATGGCTCGTACATGCGCATCAAAAATGTAACCCTTGGTTATACCTTGCCAAAAGCTTTGATGACTAAAATTGGTGTACGTAGCGCCCGTGTTTTCGCTAACGCTTTAAACCTGGCAACATTCACCAAATACAGCGGTCTTGATCCGGAGGTTGGTATTAATCAAAACGGTGTTGATTTAGGCTTATACCCACAGGCCCGTGTAATATTAATTGGTGTTAACGTAGGCTTATAATAAATCAAGGCAAATAATTTAAAGAGATAATTACAATGAAACTTAAAAATATAATTAGCGGCGGTTTATTAGGTGTAATGGCTATTACGCTGGCTCAAAGCTGTAAAAAAGGAACTTTAGATAACATTAAACCAACGGGTACGCCAACCAGCACCAATTTCTGGAAAACTGCTGATGATGCACAGGCTGCTGCAAATGGTTTATACGAAAAGCAGAGCAACAGTGAAGATATGTATGGTCGTGGGTTTTTCTGGTTTATCAATGCAAGCGATGATATGGTGGTAGGCCGTACATCTGCCGATAGGGAAAATATCAAAAACTTTATCTGTACAGGTAATGAAAGCAGTATTTACGCTCCATGGTCGTTGCACTTTGTGGTGATGAAACGTGCTAACGATGTGATCAATAATGTGCCGGGCATTAACATGGATGCAGCGACTAAAAACTTCATTTTAGGCCAGGCTTATTTTATCCACGCGGTTATGCATTTGGAAATTGCCGATTTGTACGGAACAGATAAGCAAGGTGCTCCCTTGCAAAATCGCGCTAACGCGTTGGCTTTCCCGGCGCAATTGCCATCGGTAAAAGATAACTACGCTTACATTGAGGCCGACCTGAAAAAAGCAGCTTCGTTATTGCCTTATTTTGATAAGCTGGCTACAACTGATTATGGCCGCGCGCACAAAACCGCTGCATGGGCTTACTTAGCTAAAACTTACCTGCATGCTAAGGATTATGCCAATGCCGAAAAATATGCTGATTCGGTGATCCTGAGCGGCAAGCATAGCCTGTTAACTAACTATGCTGATGTGTTCAAGATAGCTAATAACTACAGCTCGGAATATATCTGGTCGGTAGCAAGTAACCTGAATGGGCAAAGCATTTTGCCTGGTGCCATGCTGGAGAACAAAGGTTGGGGCTTATACAATGGCTTCGGTTATTTTCAGCCTACCAAAGAGTTGGTTGACGAGTTTGAGACCGGTGATAAAAGGCTTCCGGCTACTATCCTGAAAAATGGTGATAGCTTCCAGTATTTCGGTCAAACTTATACTTACCCAATTGGTGGTAAAAGCAACAGCTTAACCGGTTACCAGTTCAATAAATACATGGAGCCGTTTAGCTATGCCGGTGGGATCCACGTAAGCCCTAACGGCGATGAGCCATCTACGGATTTGAACGTGCCGTTGTTGCGCTATGCCGAGATCTTGCTGATCAAAGCCGAGGCGCAGATTATGCAGGGAAAAAATGGTGATGCCGCTCTTAACCTGGTACGTGTACGTGCAGGCTTAAAACCAATTACTAACGCCACTATGGTTAACCTGAAACACGAGCGCCGCGTTGAGCTGGCAGGTGAGTGGAGCGACCGTAACTTTGATCTTGTTCGTTGGGGTGATGCGCAGGCAACTTACGCAAAACCTTTACACGGCGCGGATGGCTCAGTTGTGTGGAAAGCACGTACCTTTGATCCGGCAAGGGATAACGTTTGGCCAATTCCACCAAAGGATATCCAGATTAGCCAGGGACAGCTGAAGCAAAACGCAGGCTGGTAATTTTTTTGACATGCTAAAAACTTTAAAACCGGGCATTGCCCGGTTTTACTATTAAATACACATATGAAAAACTGTACTAAAATTATCACGCTGGTATCGCTGCTTGCAATTGCAGCATTATCGGTAAATGCGCAGGTAAAAACATCTTATACCGTTGCCGATGCCCATTCGCACAACGATTACAAAAACAGTATTCCTTTTTTAAGGGCTTACGAAAAAGGTTTTGGATCTATCGAGGCTGATTGTTATGCCGTTAATGGCCAGTTGATGGTGGCGCATGACAAGAAAGAGATCGACCCGAAACGTTCGTTAAAAATTCTTTACATCGACCCGCTGATTGAGAAATTTAAACGCGATCCGCAACGCCATTTAAGATTGTTGATCGAAATAAAAGAAGATCATAAAGCGGTATTACCATTGGTGATAAAAGAACTAAAGCCGCTTGAGCAATATTTCGATTACGAAGGCCACCCTGGCAGATTATCTATTGTGATGACAGGCGCTGTGCCACCTCCTGCGGAGATGACCAACTACCCGGCCTGGATCTCTTTCGATGTTGACCACATGGACGGTTTCACGCCCGAGCAATGGAAAAAAATAGGCCTGGTAAGTTTTCCATTCGGCAAGTACATGCACTGGAATGGTAAGGGTGTATTAAATAATGAAGAAATAGCCAGGGTAAAAGGCGGAATTGACAGCGTGCACAATGCCGGTAAAAAGATCCGTTTTTGGGAAACTCCAGATACCAAAAGCAGCTGGCTCGCTTTGATCCGTTTAGGCGTAGATGTAATTGGCACAGATAAGATAGAAGAGCTTGGCGATTTCCTGAACAAAAAGCCTGCTGATGAGTACACCGCGCCGCAACCTTACGCTATTTATAAACCAACTTACAAATCTGACGGCTCGGTAAAAAAAGTAAAAAATATCATTTTGTGCATTGGCGATGGTATGGGTTTATCGCAGATTTATTCAACTTATACAGCTAACCGTGGGCAGTTGAATATCTTTCAGATGCTGAATATTGGATTTTCGATAACTAATTCTGCCGATGCTTATATTACTGATTCAGCTGCCGGGGCTACCGCTTTCGCATCAGGCCAAAAAACTAATGACAGGGCTATTGGTGTTGATCCGGCAGGCAAGCCACTAAAATCACTGGCCGATTACAGTGCAGAAGCAGGAAAGAAAACAGCCGACATAGCAGTGTGTGAATTAACCGATGCCACCCCGGCAGCTTTTTATGCTCACAATTCAGAAAGAAGTAATTCGGTAGCTATCGCGAATAACATCACTCAATCGCCGGTTGACATCTTTTTAGGTTCGGCTTATAAAGATTTCGCGCAACCGGTAAACGGTGAAAGTACCGTTGATAAAATGAAGAAAAGGGGATATACCGTTATCCGCAACTTCGATGAGTTTTTGAGCAGCACATCATCAAAAATTCTTGGTCTGATGGATGATAGCGTAACCCGCCCAAAAATGGAGGGTAGGGGAAACTACCTGCCTTTAGCTTTCAATAAAGTAACCCAGGCATTCAAAAACGCACCAAAAGGTTTCTTTATGATGATTGAAGGTTCGCAGATTGATCACGGTGGTCACGCTAACAACCTGAAGCAGATCATCACCGAAAACAGCGACTTTGACCGTGTAGTTGGCGATGCCCTTAAATTTGCTGATGAAGATGGCGAAACCCTGGTTATTGTTACTGCCGATCATGAAACAGGAGGCTTAACCCTGCTTGATGGCGATATCAAAAAGGGATATGTATGGGGTGATTTCAGTACCAACGATCACACTGGAACACCGGTGCCGGTATTTAGCTACGGCCCTCACTCTTTGGATTTTAGGGGTGCTTTTAACAATACGGAGATCTTTAACAGGATCAAGGCTTTGTTGCAATAAAGCCTAACCATCAATAATAAGATCGTCATTGCGAGGTACGAAGCAATCGCACGGAGGCAGGTCCGCCCTGTAAAGTTCGCGATTGCTTCGTGCAATGACATCTTTAAAATGGGTGTCATGCTGAGCTTGTCGAAGCATGGCGGGCAGGGCCTCTGCGCGCGACCCTTCGACAAGCTGTCATTGACAAGTCTATAATGCGTTGATAATCAGACGCACAAAAATGTCATCTGCAATGCTATTATTTGCGCGCAAATAAACCTTACTCAGGGTGACAGGCCATCCCTCCTAATGTCATATACTCCTTCAGACGCCTCGACTTTTATTAATCGCAATGACGGCTTTTATACCTTTTTTAACAGCCTCTCCGGTTTTACTAACCGATAATCTGCACCCAACCAGAATAAACCTTCCCGTTTTTCAAATCGATCTTATAATAATAAGTACCGGAAGATAGCTTAGTTCCATTATAAGTCCCATCCCAGGGAGTTGAATATCCTCTTGCCTCGAAAACCATTGTTCCATAACGGTTAAATACTTGTGTAGTAGCTGTTGGATAAGATGCCAACGCGTCTATCTTCCAAGTGTCGTTAGCTCCATCGCCATTGGGGGTAAAAGTATTTGGGACAATAAATTTATCAACTACCTTAACCGCCACACTTGCAGTAGCTTCAAATTTGCACGAACCTGGTTGTAATACATGCAGTACGTAGGTAATATCGCTGGTGGGCGAAACAAATGGGGTTAGGGTATTGCTGTCGCTGATCTCATTATTTGGCGTCCAGTAATAAGTAACATTGGTGCCTTCAACCTTGCCATGTAGCTGGATGCGTTCACCTTTAACAACCTCTGCGCCCGCAGCGCTGGCGTAGGCTATGGGGCCGTTGTTTACCGTTAGCGTCATGCTGCTTTGGGCCTTGCAGGTACCGTTGGTTACGGTTACGCTGTAGGTAGTTGTCACGTCGGGCGAGGCTATCGGATCCGCAATATTGGGGTTGGATAAGCCCGCTGCAGGGAACCATTGGTAGCTTGTACCACCGGTGGCATGCAAGGTAACGTTGTCGCCTTTACAAATAGTCCTGCTATCGCCTGCATTAGCTTCAACAGGTTTATTAATGGCCACGGAAACGGCGGGGGAAACCGTTTCGCAGCCGTTTTTAATAATAACAACCTGGTATTGCCCGGCCATAGCAGCCGTTGCATTTGGGATAACAGGATTTTGCTTGTTTGATGTGAAGCCGTTAGGACCTGTCCAGCTATAGCTTTCGCCCGCCGGAGCGGTTAAATAAATGCTCTCACCCAGACACACCGGCGAACTTGCCGTAGCCACAACTGGTTCCGGGTTAACAATAGTTAAAGTAACCGGCGATGAGATCAATCTGCATTGTGCCGAGTTAATATTACCTTCCTGCGCCATCAATACCCGATATTGATAAGTACCTGCGTTAGCAGGTTGAAGCAGGGGATAAGAGGCCGATACAGCACCTGGAATATTTACCCAGGCATTGTTTACGTATGATTGCCATTGATAAACCGGTTTAGCATATGGCTGTGCAGAAGCGGCGCTCACGTTTAAATTATAAATTTTATTAGCTTGAGCGCAGCCTTGTGCCGAAACAGTAGTTTTATTGTCGCCGATATAAGCGGTAAGCGCCGGGCCGAAAGGTCTTAATGAGATATCATCCAGCGCTACGTCGTTACCATAACCGCCGCTGGCATTGTTAACCATTTTAATAGTAACATCGCCGCCGGTTGCGGGCGTGCTGAATATAATATCATATTGCAGCCAACCCTGGCCGTTGGCAATAGGGCCGGTATGGTTTGTTTTTGTTTCTGCGGATGTTATAACTGAGAAGGTGATATCCGGCTTAATGCCGCCTTCCTTCATTAGGTTTAATACATAAACGCTGAAACGGTAAGTAGTGCCAGGGCACAAAGTTTTAACCGTGCGTTTGTAAAACTCATCAATGCTGTTGGTGGCATCAACAATCATCATATATCCGTTAGGCTGGCCGGGCGTATGATTGCCGGTTTGCAGCCACGATTCGGGGTACATACCATTGGTTGAGTTGGCAATAGTATAATTGCCCTCGCCGGGTTGTGATGGCAGGTACGTGTAAGTGGTTGAAAAGTCGCCGTCGCTTATTTTCGGACCGATCTGGTTTGCGCCAGATCCAAAATCTTCAATTAATACGGCTTCCCCCTCCTGGGCTTGCAAGCGCAGGGTAAAAAATGACAATAGAATTCCTATTGCTGATAAAGCAAAAATTTTCATGTGTTTTTACGCATGTTTCAAGAAGGAGCCGACAAAAGCAACCTTCTTGCTTTAAAGTTTAATCAATCTGGCCGGGGGACAGCCTCAATTGATCAAACATGGATTAACGTTGTTGTTTTTTCAGATAGAGTTGCAAAACCAAAGCCACAGGCTTATTCGTAGGTAGGGCAGTGTGCCAAATTTGGAGGTGCGAAAACAGGAGAGATAGTGTATTAAAAACACAAGTTGTAAAACTTACACTAAGTATAGTTTTTTTTATCCCGGCATTATCTGAAAGTAGCCGTTGTTGGCATAAAAAGCCGAAAATGAAAAATTATGTCACAGAAAAGTAAACTACTATTGGCTTGGTTTTTGATGATTAAAAATTGGCTGTTTTTAATTGTGGCGTAGAAAAAAATCTTCAATAAATCCCAATTCGGGAAAATAAATCTACAAGTAATCTTGATTTTATGGCAAGCAAACAGTATTCCTGTTAGCTCTTAGCTTAAGTATTAATTAAATGAACAACTTGAACAGAGTATCCATTAATGAACAATTTGAATGGATAAAATGAACAGGTCATCTAAAATCCAAAAACGTGGAGTTGTAAGCGATAACAATTGGTGAAAATGCCCGATGTAGTTTGATCGGTTTTGGGTGGAGGGATAACAAAAAAGGATAGCAAAATGCTATCCTCCGCAAATATAAAAAATGGCTTACCTGTTTAATGGGAGTTCGGCATATGATGAGTGAACTCTATTATAAACATGTCATTTCGATAGAGCGAAGGGCAGGCAAGAGCGCCAGAGCGAAAGAGAAATCTTGTACGCCCTGCAAAGCCGCCATGCGTGTTTGATTTGCAGGGCGTATAAGATTTCTCCTCACCCCGGTTGCACAATCCCTTCCCGGTTCGTCGAAATGACAGGCGGATTTTCTTTTTCCGATCTGGAGTTATTTAAGATTTAGATATAATACTGCAGCTATCGAAGCCCCTACTAACGGAGCCACAACTGGGATCCAGGAATAAGCCCAATCGCTGCTACCTTTTCCTTTAATAGGTAATAACATATGCATCAACCGCGGACCAAGATCGCGCGCCGGGTTGATGGCATAGCCAGTAGTGCCGCCAAGCGCCAAACCTATCACCCAAACTAAAAATGTTACCGGTATAGCCCCGACCGATCCTAATCCCACCGGAGTTTTAGCAGGTGTGATCTCTGCACCCGTTATATAGAATATAGTGAACAGCAATACAAAAGCGCCGATCACCTCACTCGCAATGTTTGATACATAGTTGCGCACAGCAGGGCCTGTACAAAATACCGCGAGGATAGTAGCCGGATCGTTAGTACGTTTAAAATGATCGTAATACATTATCCATACTAAAAATGCGCCAAGGCAGGCCCCTGCAAATTGCGCTATTATATAAGGTATAACATTTGCCCATGCAAATTTACCGCCTATGGCCAGTGCCAGGGTAACGGCAGGGTTAAGGTGCGCGCCGCTGTAAGGCCCGGCCACAACTACGCCCACAAAAACGGCTAAGCCCCAGGCGGTAGTAATTACCATCCAGCCGCTATTGTTGCCTTTGGTATCTTTTAAAACAACGTTGGCCACTACGCCATCGCCTAATAATATCATAAGCATGGTGCCGAGCAGTTCGGCTACAAAAGGTGACATGTTGATAGGTTTTAAAGGGTGAATACTATATAACTGTTACCGGGTTTGCCGCGTTCGACCAGCATTGCGCCGTACCCACCGCACGTTTCCATCCAGCTATTCCTGTTTTTACTTCTTCCAGATCTTCAGCCGGACTAAATTCAGCTTCCGCCGCCCATAGTTGCTGGATCTCTGCTACATCTTTCCAATAACCCACAGCCAAACCAGCCATATAAGCCACACCAAGTGCGGTGGTTTCAGTAATTTCCGGACGGATAACTTTGCAATTCAATACATCCGATTGAAATTGCATCAATAGGTTATTGGCCGTAGCCCCGCCATCTACCCTTAATTCTTTTATCTCCATACCGGCATCAGCTTCCATAGCTTTCAATACATCCATAGTCTGGTATGCGATTGAGGCCAGTGCTGCTCTCGAAATATGGGCTGCCGTTGCCCCGCGTGTTAAACCTACAATAGCGCCACGCACTTCCGGGTCCCAGTAGGGGGCACCCAAACCGGCAAAGGCAGGTACAAAATATACACCTGCGGTATCTTTAACCGAGGTAGCTAAGCGCTCCACATCGGCTGATGTTTTGATAATGCCCAATCCATCGCGCAGCCATTGCACAACGGCACCGCCAATGAAAATACTGCCTTCAAAAGCGTAGGTGATCTGGCCGTTAATTTTCCAGGCCACGGTGGTAAGTAGGTTGTTTTTTGATTGGATAAACTCGTTGCCAATATTCATCAGCATAAAACAACCTGTGCCGTAGGTGTTTTTCACCATAGCCTTATCAATACACATCTGCCCGAACAAGGCCGCGTGCTGGTCGCCGGCTATACCTGCTATCGGGATCCTTTGCGCGAAAATGTTATTTGCAGTATGGCCGTATAACTCGCTTGATTGTTTTACTTCAGGGAGGATACTTTTAGGGATATTGAACAATTGCAACAGCTCATCATCCCATTGTTGAGTGCGGATGTTGAACAACATGGTACGCCCTGCATTGGTTACATCAGTAGCATGAACTTCGCTGCGGGTAAGTTTCCAGATCAGCCAGCTATCAACTGTTCCAAACGCCAGCTCGCCTGCTTCGGCCTGTTCTCGTGCACCTTCAACATTATCCAATATCCATTTTATTTTTGAGCCGGAAAAATAGGCATCTATTACCAATCCGGTTTTTTCGCGGATCATATCGGCGTGACCGTTTTGTTTCAGCTCGTCGCAAAAAGCAGCGGTGCGCCTGTCTTGCCAAACAATGGCGTTGTGGATTGGTTCGCCAGTTTTACGGTTCCATACTATGGTGGTTTCCCGTTGATTGGTGATGCCGATAGCTTTGATATTGCCGCCGCCGAGGCCTGCTTTTGCAATAGCTTCTACGGCTACCGAGATCTGCTTGGCCCAAATTTCATTTGGGTCGTGCTCAACCCAGCCTGGTTTTGGGAAATGTTGTTTAAATTCTTTTTGTGCCGAAGTAACTATTTTGCCGGCATGGTCAAAAATTATGGCGCGTGAACTTGTAGTTCCCTGGTCGAGGGCTAAAATATATTCCTGCATAATTGGTTTGGTTTACCTTGGTTTATTAAATGAATATCACATTAATATTGTTCATTTTAATGTGCTGTTAGTATATAATTTTTAGCTGTTTTATTAAACGCTTCTACCTGTGCAGCTTCCCAGTCTGCATCTTTTTGAAGCTCCGCCGCCATTAATCGGGCAACCTCAGGGACCATTTTTACGGCCAGTCTGGCGTTAAGGAACAGCACCCGGGTGCGGCGGGCCAATATATCCTCAACCGTGCGGGCCATTTCATTCCTTACCGACCAAATAACCTCGCCTTTGGTGTACGTGCTATCCGGGTGTACAGGGATTTTCCATTCAGCATTTTCATTGCTTAAAGCCTGTATTTTCTCGGTGTCGGCACCATAAACAAACATCGGATCGGTCCAATCCGGATTTGGCTTGCTTCCATGGATAGGGAGGGAATCTGTTTTACATGCTGTGGATGGCAGGTTTCCAGTCTTAATTGCCTGGTCAACTATGTCCTCGCCCATTTTACGGTAGGTTGTCCATTTACCACCGGTTATGGTGATCAACCCCGAATCAGATACTATTAGTTTGTGGCTTCTCGAGATCTCTTTTGTTTTTGACGATCCGTTTTGCGGAGCCGCGAGCGGGCGTAACCCTGCAAATACACTAAGCACATCTTCGCGTTTGGGTTGTTTGGTGAGATACTGACCTGCCGTGCGTAAAATAAACTCTATCTCGGTTTCCAGTGCTACCGGCTCAAGGCTGTGTTCATCAATTAGCGTATCAGTAGTGCCTACCAGTAATTCACCATGCCATGGCACGGCGAAGAGTACGCGGCCATCCTCAGTTTTGGGAATCATTAAGGCATCATCACCCGGTAAAAACGAACGGTCGAATACAAGATGTACACCCTGGCTTGGCCTTACCATCGGTTTTTTCTCGGGCGTGTCCATTTTTAATATATCGTCAACAAAAATACCGGTGGCGTTAACAATGGCTTTGCCTTTAAACTGGTAGCTGGTGCCGGTTTCTGCATCGGTAGCATTCACGCCAGTAAGTTGGTTGTTCCCGTTTTTGGTAACACCTGTTACTTTAAAATAGTTAAGCAACGTAGCGCCTTGTTCAACTGCCGTTTGTGCAAGGTTAATAGCCAACCGTGAATCATCAAACTGGCCATCGTGATATACAACTCCCCCGTGTAACCCTTTTTCCTGTAGGCCGGGCAGGCGTTTCAGGGTTTCTTTTTTGGAGATGTGTTTGGTATGCCCCAAGCCAAGCTTGCCCGCCAATATATCGTAAATACTAAGGCCGATGGTATAAAACACACCATCCCACCAGCTGTAATTAGGGATAATGAAACTTTCGTTTTTAACTAAGTGGGGAGCATTCTTTAATAATAAGCCACGTTCGCGCAAAGCCTCACGCACCAGGCCTATATCGCCTTGCGCCAGGTAACGCACCCCGCCATGAACCAATTTGGTAGCCCGACTGGAGGTTCCTTTGGCAAAATCGGCCTGTTCTAATAATAAGGTAGAGAAACCCCGCGAGGCAGCATCAACAGCGGCACCCAAACCGGTAGCGCCTCCGCCTATAATAATAATGTCCCAGGTTTTGTCGGGATCGCTTATGGCTTGCAGGTTGCTTTCTCTTTTAAATAAATTCATTTTGTTTCGATATTTATTCAAATGTATAAAATCGAAATAAAAAATAACTAAATGAAATGTAAAATAATTTTGTTTTGTTATTTTTGATGAGAGAAATGGCTTAATCTCACTTGTAAACAGGTTTTCTGATTAATTTAGCGGCAATGAGTAAAAACACCGACAGGCATAAAGTAATCCTCCAAAAAATAGAGAGCGATGGTTTTGTAAACGTGCAGGACCTGAGCGATGAATTGGATGTTTCGGAAGTTACGATACGGAAGGATTTGAAACTTTTAGAGGATAAGAACCTGCTTTTCCGCACCCACGGCGGCGCAAGTAAAACCAACCCTTACACCAACGATCGCCCGGTAGCCGAAAAGGAAAAACTCAATGCACCCGAAAAGAACAAGATTGCGGTGGCCGCAGCCGCTCTTATTGGCAACAATGACTCAGTGATCATAGCATCGGGTACCACGATGCTTGCCCTGGCGAGGGCTATGCAACCTACTAAGCATTTAACGGTGGTTACCGGAGCGCTGCCGGTTGCTTTAGAACTCCTGCAACACCCCGAAGTTGATATTATCCAATTAGGTGGCCAAATGCGCAGCACCTCATCATCAGTTACCGGTAACTATGCCGAACTGATGCTGGATGATATGCTGTGCGGCGTATTGTTTTTAGGTGTAGATGGCATCGATCCTGAAATAGGACTCACCACAACCAATTTGTCCGAAGCACGCCTCAACCAAAAAATGATCAATGCGGCGCAAACTACTATTGTATTGGCCGATAGTACAAAATTTGGAAAGCGTGGTTTGGCAAAAATTTGCTCGTTAGATCAGGTAAATGAGATCATTACCGATAGTGGCATCAGCCCGGCAATGCTTAAAATGCTGAGTGAAAAAGGGGTGAAGGTTACAGTTGTTTAGTTAAAGTTAAAAAGAAGGTAAAATATTTCGTGTAAGTTCTAAATTGTTTTAGCAGGCATACTTTTTGCGAAAAACACTTTTAAAGTAGATGTAAAATTATTGTTATAATTACTACATTGTACCTGGATTTCAATTGTAAAACGTTTTACCCCAATTTAGGCTATGTTTCAGGAACAAGTAGTTCATGAAGATAAACATACTGCAACCTGGCTTGCCTTTAAGCGGGGCGATTGGGAAGCCTACACGCAATTGTACAACAGCTATTTTAAAATGCTGAACAATTATGGCTACAAATTTACAAGGGATGTAAACGTAATTGAAGATGCCATTCATGATCGTTTATCCGCTTGTGGACAAGCAGAGAGGGGCTTGGCAATCCTGCTTCAGTCAAAAATTATCTTTTCAAATCGTTGCGGAGTATCATCTTTCGCAAGCTCCAATCAAAATCGCGTTTTGTTGACCTGGACGGAGAAACTAATCATCAGGTTCCGTTCGAGATCTCGTTCGATCATCACATCATAGCCGGGGAAGAAGAATACGAATTGCAGCAAAAAATAAAAGCACACGTCAAAGCTTTGCCCGCCAGGCAACAGGAAATTATTTATTTGCGATTTTACGAAGGCTTAAGCTATGAGGAAATAGCCGATATTATGGAAATTAATATCAGCTCCACCTATAAACTTATTTATAAAGCCTTCAATAACCTGCAAGAGTCGCTTAAAACATCAAAAGTGGTATTGGTTTTAGCCATCTGTTCCTGTTTTTATATAAATAATTATAAAAATTAAATTTTTTTTGAGTTTGTAGGGATAATTGGGGCAGGGTGCTGTCTATAAGGATAAAATAACAACCTTATACCGCATGCAGACCGCCAAATACAGTACTTACACCCTTGCCGATTTTTTAGAAGACGACGATTTTGTTCGTTTCGTTGTCAACCCGTCGCCAAATGATATTTTATTTTGGCATGAGGTGGTATTTCAATACCCGGCACTGCAGGAAACCATAAGCCAGGCATCAAGCGTTATCAGCGCTTATCGTAAACAGGAAATTTTTACCAATGCCGAAAATCAGGAACAGGTTTGGCAAAGGATAACATCAACCCTGCAAACCCAACAACCCCGCGCCAAAATATTTACCATGCAAAGGTTTATGCGCGTTGCAGCGATATTCCTGCTTATTTCATCAGTAGCTGTTACCCTATGGCTTTTAAATAAAAATAGCAATAATGAAATAGGCACCGCCTTTGGCGAACTACGTACCGTTAACCTGCCCGATGGATCGACCGTGGTTTTAAACGGGAACTCGAAACTTAGCTACAAAAATAACTGGGATAAAAATGCCCGCGAAGTTTGGATAAGCGGCGAGGGTTTGTTTAAAGTAAAGCATATTAACAGGGATCCAAGCCACGTAAAACCTACCGAGAGGTTTATTGTACACTGCTCGGATATGAACATCGAGGTTTTGGGTACAACTTTCAATGTGCGCACGCGCCATAATAAAACCGATGTGGGCTTAGTACAAGGCAAGATCAGGGTTGATTATGTTGACCCGGCTTCCAGCAAACAATCGCTCATTATGAAACCCGGCGATTTTGTACAATACGCCCGTAAAAAAGCTATAGCCCGCACTTTTCTCCCTCAACCTGAAAAAATAACCAAGTGGACCAAGCACCAGTTATTGTTTAATGATGCCACACTGGCGCAGATCAGCGAGATCATGACGGACGATTATGGCTATCACGTTACACTTGCAAACCCGGATCTGGCCGCGCTTAAAATTGAGGGCGAGATCAACGTACCCAACGTTGAAGAGCTGATCGAAACCATATCTACCACACTACCAGTTAAAATTACGCGCTCTGATAAAAATATCACTATAACCAAACTAAACTAAAAACCCCTAAACGATCATTTTATGCGAAAACTCGACTCATCAAAATTTTTTAGATGTTGCTGTTTCCTGATGGTTTTGCTTGGCCATTCGGTTTACGGTTTTGCCCAGATGGCACTAACCAGTAACACCCGCATGCATGCCCGCAGCTACAGCTACCAGCTACCGCAAAGCACCGAAACCAAAGTGCTGCTCAAAGACGCGCTCGACAACCTGAAAAAGCAATTTAATGTGCGTATTGCTTACCAGGAAGGTTTGTTGGATAACAAATTTGTACCGGCAAGTTTATCGGCTAATTCAAAGCTGTTATCGCTTGATGATAACCTGAAACAATTGTTAACCATTTTTCAGTTAGAGTACCGT
This sequence comes from Mucilaginibacter sp. CAU 1740, assembly GCF_039839285.1. Taxonomy (NCBI): domain Bacteria; kingdom Pseudomonadati; phylum Bacteroidota; class Sphingobacteriia; order Sphingobacteriales; family Sphingobacteriaceae; genus Mucilaginibacter; species Mucilaginibacter sp. CAU 1740. Next base: position 360,617 of record NZ_JBDOQS010000002.1, read on the forward strand.
AAAATAAACGATAACCAGATCTCTATTTTCGCTGCCCGCGATGTACAGGCTAATCCAATTGTTGCAGCAGTTGTGTTAACCGGTAAAGTAACCGACGCTGCCGACGGGCAACCGGTTGTTGGTGCATCGGTATATCTGAAAGCCGATAACAAGGTTGGTACCACTACCGATGTTAGCGGTAATTTTAAACTGTTAGTACCTGATAAATATTCGGGCGGCGCGCTTACGTTAACCGTAGTTTATATGGGATATTCTCAACAGGATGTTCCTGTTGCCAGCCCTGCATCGCCTATACAAATAAAACTTGCCCAAAATAACAAAGCCCTTAACGAGGTTGTGGTTACGGCCTTGGGTATCAGCAAACAGAAAAAATCATTAGGCTATTCTGTTACCGAAGTTAAGGGTACCGAGTTTACTCAAGCCCGCGAAAATAACGTGGCCAACGCCCTTACCGGTAAAATTGCCGGTGTAAACGCTACGGGTTTATCAACCGGCCCGGGTGGTTCAAGCCGCGTGGTGATCAGGGGTAATGGTGGCCTATCGGGCAGTAACCAGCCTTTATATGTGGTTAACGGTATGCCTATTGATAACAGTGTGCCGGGTGGTGCGCCAACGGTTAATGGCTCAACCAATAACGTTGACCGCGGTGACGGTATCGCGGCCATTAACCCGGACGATATCGAATCAATAAGCGTATTGAAAGGTGGTACGGCGGCGGCCTTATATGGTTCGCGTGCAGCAAATGGTGTTATCCTCATCACTACCAAAAAAGGTAAGGCCCAGCAGGGGATAGGTATTGAATTTAATTCGACGGCCACCTATGATAACGCTTCTGTATTTCCCGATTTTCAGTACGAATATGGGCAGGGTGATAACGGCGTAAAACCAACCACACTGGCTCAAGCCCAAACTACCGGAAGGCGTTCATGGGGTGCAAAAATAGATGGTTCGACAGATTATGTGGCTGTCGACGGCAAAACTCACCCTTATGTAGCCCAGAAAAATAACATCAAAAACTTTTATCAAACCGGCGCTACCTATACCAACAGTATTGCTTTTGTTGGCGGTAACGAGGCTTTTACCTATCGTTTTTCGGCAGCTGATCTGAGCAGTAAAGGTGTTTTGCCTGGCACTACTTATGATCGTAAAACTTTTAACCTCGCACTTAACGGCAAGCTTAGCAAGCACATTGCCATCGAGGCGCTGGCCCAATACAATATTGAAAACGGACATAACCGTACCGGGGCGGGTGATGCCTTGGGTAACCCTAACTGGACACCGCTTGAAGTTGCCAATACCGTTGATGTACGCTGGTTGAAACCCGGGTACGATGATAAAGGCAACGAAATTATGTGGAATGATGCCTCGATAGCTTCGAACGGTTATTTTGTGATCAATAAATTTAAAGAGGACGATCAGAAAAACCGCTTTATAGGTCAGGGCTCGGTTATTTTTACGCCGATTGATAACCTGACCTTTAAAGCCACCGTAAGCCGCGATTTTTTTAACTACAACTACACCAATATTTTGCCAACCGGTGCGCTGTATATGTTAAATGGTGCGTATGCCGGTTATAAATCTGATGTATCAGAAACAAACGAACTGGTTACTGCCAGCTACAAAACCAAAATTGTAAGCGATTTTAATGTGAATGTTTTGGCAGGTGTTAACAGCCGCCGTAACGTTACCAACGAGTTAAACCTCACCGGTGATACTTTCACTATCCCTTACTTTTACAGTTTTACCAATCTTTCAAAATCTTCGACAACGCCTAATAACTTTCAGATAGTTACCAACTCGGTATTTGGTGCGGCCGATTTTGATTTTAAAAGTTTAGCGTTTTTATCGTTTACCGGTCGTAAAGATTGGTTCTCTACACTTAGCTTAAAGGATAACAGCATATTTTACCCAAGTGTGGGTGGAAGTTTCATCCTGTCTGATGCTATCAAGCTGCCACAGGCAATCAATCTCTTTAAGTTAAGAGGCTCATGGGCACAGGTAGGCGGTGGCGCTCCGGATCCGTATGTTATTAATTTGAGTTACGCCAGTGTGCCAAGCGCTGGGCCGCCGTTGCAAAACGTTAAAAGCCCTAATATTACCAATCCTAATTTAAAGCCATACACTTCAACAACCTTCGAGGGTGGTTTTGAATTGCAGATGCTTAATAACCGCTTAGGTTTTGACGTTACTTTATACAACCGTAAAACCACTAATGATATTGTTAAAACCAGTATCTCAACAACATCGGGCTATAGCTCGGTTATCCTCAACGTAGGCGAAGTGAGCAATAAAGGTGTCGAATTGCTGATCACCGGTAACCCAATAAAATCGAAGGATTTTGCTTGGAATGTAAGCTACAACGCCGCTTACAACAATAATAAAGTACTGAAACTGGCACCAGGGCTTTCAACCATACAAATGGCAAGCTCGGTAAATGGTTATGCTTATTTGAATAATATTGTTGGTAAACCATTCGGAACGCTGGTAGGTACCAGCATGACGCGTGATGCTAATGGAAACGTGGTGTTTGATCCTACAACAGGCTACCCGGTGCCAACTGCGCTGCATGAGTTTGGCAAAAGTGTTGCGCCGTTAACAATGGGTTTAACCAACGAGTTCAGGTATAAACGCTTCTCGTTAAACGTACTGCTTGATGGTAAATTCGGTAACAAGGTATTCTCATTAATGGAGGTTTACGCTACCCGTTTAGGTTTGATGAAATCAACCCTTCCGGGCAGGGACGGCGGCTTAACGGTAACCGGAGTTGATAAAAGCGGTAACCCGTACACCCGCACTGTACCTGTAAGCGGCCTGCGTACTTACTACGATAATTATAAAATTTATTCAGACCTGTTTTTACACGATGGAAGCTTTGTAAAACTGCGCCAGGTAATATTATCATACAATATTCCACCTATTGATTTGAAGGCTGTAAGGATCAGATCGGCAAGTGTATCATTGGTTGCACGTAACCTTTTGACTATCTATAAAAAGACAGACAACTTCGATCCTGAACAAACGCTTACCAACAGCGAAAGCCAGGGTTTCGAATCAATTGGCTTGCCGCGTACCCGTTCAATTGGTGTAAACCTGGCTGTTAAGTTTTAATCCTTTAAAATGATAACGATGAAAAGAATTTTAAAAAGATATATCTGTTCTCTGATGGTACTGCCAGCCGTGTTGGCCACGCAATCGTGTACCAAAAACTTCGATACCCTAAATATCGACCCTAACGCTTCAACCACGCCAACGCCCGCGTTGATCTTTACCAAGGCGCAATATGATGGTACAGCCAATATGGCTAACCTGTTGCTGGGTACTATGCAGTACACCACCAGTTATAATGATGTTGCCGGTTTCGGTTCCAAGTATATTTTGGCCCAGGCGCAGGCATCGGCTGGAGTGTTCAGCACCGCTTACACCAACGAGATCAATGAATTGGTAGAAGTATTAAAAGCCGTTGGTGATGCTCCCGACAAGGTGAACCTGAAAGCCGAGGCCCGCATATGGCGGGTGTATTGCTTTAGCCGCTTAACCGATCTGTATGGCGATATCCCATACTCGCAAGCTGCACAAGGGTACAATCAATCTATATACAAACCGGCTTATGATGCACAAAAAGATATCTATGCCGATCTGTTAAAAGAGCTTGACCAGGCCGCCCAAAGCCTTGATGCGGCGAAAGCTACTTTTGGTAGTGCCGATTTGATTTACGGCGGCAATACCGCCAAATGGAAAAAGTTTGCCTACTCGTTGATGTTGCGTTGCGCCATGCGCATGACTAAGGTTGACATTGCCCAGGCACAAACATGGGCTACCAAAGCAATTGCCGGTGGTGTTATTATGGACGATGCCGATATCGCTAAAGTTGCTTACGTAGGTGCAGGCCAGAATATCAACATCAACCCGCTGGCACTTAACCTTTGGAATAGCGATTACATAGCTGTAAACGGAAGCAGCAATATTGAAGGCGGAAAATACCAGGACGTATTTATTAACTACCTGAAAGCTAATAAAGACCCACGTTTGGGTGTGGTTTCAATAGTTTATAATGGCGGTAATGCGGATACCACATCGGCCATCCAAAAAGGTATGCCTGCTACTTTTAACGCAAAGCCTGCAGATTTTGTAACCTATTCTGAGCCAAACCCTAAAACGGTGTTGTTATTTGCTTCGCCAAGGTTGGTTTATACTGCCGCCGAAAGTTATTTCCTGCTTGCCGAGGCTTCATTACGTGGCTGGTATAGCGCTTCGTCAGCGCAATCATTATATGAAAACGGTGTGACGGCGGCTTTGAGGCAATGGTCTATTATTGCCGGTTCTGCCGGTACTATCAGCACCGCGCAGATCAACAGTTATATGAACGCGCATGCGTTTAACAACAGTGGTACTACCGAGCAAAAGCTGGAGCAGATCTACACCCAGTTTTGGGTTGGCTTGTTCCCTGATGCACAGGAAACTTTTGCCAATTACAGGCGCACAGGCTATCCGGCACTTACCCCTAATAACTACCCGGGCAACGCAACCGGGGGTAAAATATTCAGAAGAATGCTGTACCCCATAAGCGAACAAAACCTCAACCCAGAGTCATACAACGCCGCCGTAGCCCGACAAGGCCCCGACGAGTTCCTGACCAGGATGTGGTGGGATAAACAATAGTGTTAGTTTGATTAATGCAATGTTGTACGGGGAAGGGCGTGGGGCCTTTCCCCGTTTTTTGTTTTGGGAGTAATAAACCTATTTGTCATTTCGACGAGCGGGGGCAATGTGCGGGTGCTGGGAGAAATCTTGTACGCCCTGTATGGCCAACTTGTACGGCGGTATTGCAAGGCGTATAAGATTTCTCTTTCGCTCCAACGCGCCATCCCTCCGCAGGCTCTATCGAAATTACATTTTTTAAATTGCGTTTTGTAATATATTGCCTTACAGTTAAAACCATAAGCCGATAACCTTGTTAAACCATCTAAATTTAAACCTTTATGGCACTAAAAAAGTTCGCGCAAACCCGTTGGAATGTCGAAGCACAGCGGGTAACACTGTATCCTTACCGTATTTTTAATGCACTGAGTATCGCTTTTGGAATAATATTGATCGGTTTTATGGTTGTTGCTTATATCATGTTAGAGCAGGATCCGGTAGTGTCCTTTTCAACCGGCGTACCCATGTTTATTACGTTTGCGATAATTGTTGCCCTAATTTGGGCGGTAGGCCGCACAGTAGTTGTGTTTGATAACGAGGCGCGGATGATGCGTAAAAAGCTTTTCGGTGTGTTAAGTATCCGTTCCGAACGTTTTGATGACCTGGCCAATGTTGGTATGGTACGTAATACCATGGGCGGCTTCAATTACAGGGCTTTTCCAAAAAGGGATAAATATGGCAAAGGCGTAGTGGTTTCGGCATCGTACGCAAAAGATGATGATCCTAACGCTATTGCGCTTAGCGACGAAGCTTTTTCGGTGATATCGAAGTTCCTTTCAGCCGGATATCAGGTAAATGATAATGCGCAGTTACTTATAACCGATTTTAAATTTTACGATAACAACCCGCCATACTACAGCATTAAACGTAACGTTGTTGGCGGCCTTATCATTGGGTTAGCGCTTTTGGCTGTGGGGGTGAATGAACTTATTAATCATTCCATCACTCACGATTCGGATACGTTTCACAAAGTTTTGGTGATCGTTGCGTTTTTAGGCTTCGGTGCTATTTTTGCTTTTTCGGCATTTACCAAAGTAACTTTTGATACCAATGCCAAAACCGTGAGCCGGGAGAATCTTTTAGGCATCGGTAACCAGACCTATAGCTTTGCCGATTTTATCAACTTTCAGATCACCAGGCGCACTACAAACATGATCTACTCGGGTACAGATGTGAAAATGTATTTCCAGATCCCCGGAAGTAATAAACAAAAAATATTGCCGCTTAAAAGCTTCAGGAGCACTAAAAAGATCGACCGTTTCTTGGAGGAGAGCCGCTACATTATGGGCATCCGCTAATTAAGCACTGGGCTTGGCAGCAACTTCCGGTGCAGGAATGTTAAGCGCCTTGCCCAAACTCAATAGCTCGGATGTGATGGCGCGGGTATAAGTTTTGATCTCTTCCTGGAAATCAGTAACCGAAGCCCCTGAACGGATCTCTTCCAGTCGCTTTTCCCAGTTTCCCGTTAATTCGGCTTGGGCTATTTGTTGGTTTTTTACTACATCATAAACGCCCAGTCCGGTTTGGGTAGGTACGAGATTTTTCTTTTCGCGGAGAATGTAGTTTCGTTTAAGCAAGGTTTCGATAATGGAGGCCCGTGTTGCCGGTGTTCCTAAGCCACTATCCTTCATGGCGTAGCGCAATTCCTCGTCGTCAATTTCCTTGCCTGCTGTTTCGAGGGCTTTTAGTAAACTGGCCTCATTGTATAGCGGTTTGGGCTTGGTTTGTTTTTCGAGGATAGCTTTAGCTGTAACTGGCAGGTTTTCGCCTTGCGTTACTTTCGGTAAAGTGGCGTTTTCCTCGTCTTTCTTGTCGTCTTCTTTATCGTTGAACACAGCACGCCATCCGGCGGTGTGGATCACAGTTCCGCTGGCTACAAATTTAGCGCCCGATTGCATTGTGATCTTGGTGATCTCTTTAATACAATCCTGGTGAAAAGCTTCGAGCATACGCCCTGCCACCATATCAAAAATGGCCTGGTGATCGGCCGAGAGGTGATTAGGCGTTTCGCCGGTAGGCAAAATAGCGTGGTGATCGGTTACTTTTTTCGCGTTCACACTTCGTTTGCTCAATTTGGCACCGGCAAGGGCTTGTGCTTGTTTGCCGAATAAAGGATGCTGTTCCTGCTTTTCTATCAGGGTTGGCACACCCGCGAAAACATCATCGCCAATATAACGGCTGCCTGTACGTGGATAGGTAACCAGTTTGCTTTCGTACAGGTTTTGCAGCAGGTTTAAGGTTTGATCTGCAGTAAATCCTTTACGTTTATTAGCTTCCTGTTGCAGGCTGCTCAGATCGTGCAATAACGGAGGTGGTTCTTTACGTGGCTTAGCCTCAACCTGTAAAACATGGCCGCCTTGCGGAAAGCCGCCTTCTACATCCTGAACCTGGTTAAATACTGCCTCTGCTTCCTCCTTAGTAGCGTAGTTTTCGGTCGATATCGCTTTAAATACCTGGCCGTCTTTATCCGGGTGGATGCTTACCTGGTAATAGGTTTGCGGTACGAAATTTCTGTTTTCGATAAACCGTGAGCAGATCATAGCCAGGGTAGGGGTTTGCACCCGTCCCAATGAAAGTACCGCCCGGTTACCTGATGAGAGGCTTAGCGCCTGTGTGGCGTTCATCCCCACCAACCAATCCGATTGTGAACGGCAATGGGCCGAATTAAACAATGTATCGTAATCGCTCCCCGGTTTCAGATTGCGGAACCCTTCTTTAATGGCCTCATCAGTTTGTGAGGAGATCCAAAGCCTTTTGAAAGGCTTTTTGCATTTGAGATAATAGTAAATATAACGGAAGATGAGTTCACCCTCACGCCCGGCATCCGTTGCTACAATGATCTCTGTAGCCTCATCAAAAAGGGCTTTGATCACATCCAGCTGTTTCTTTACCGATGGGTCATCAACCACGCCATCCTTGGTTTTAACCTTGCGGATAGAGAGTTTGAATTTGGGCGGAAGCATGGGCAGGTTTTGGATATTCCATCCGTAATAACCGTATTCCTGCGGGGCGGCAAGCTGTAACAGGTGACCAAATGCCCATGTAAAAGTGAAGCCTTTACCTTCAATATAGCCCGTTTTTTTGGTATTAGCGCCAAACACCCTGGCAATTTCGCGGGCTACAGAAGGTTTCTCGGCTATGATCACTTTCATATCGTTTTCACGTTGGTGTTAAGGGCGACGAAAGTATGAAATTACCGGTGGGGCTGCAAGTTATGTTGGTAAGTGGTAGCTATCCGGTAATTATGGGTTGTTAAAAATAAAAAGATCAATTTTAAATTTAAGAATTGTTTATACCTTTAAGCAGAATTTTAACTTATATATAACTTCTAATGAAACCTATTTCCTTATTCACAAAGCACTTTTGTGCTATTGCGCTAATTGCGTCTGTTGTTGTATCCTGTAAAAAGAGCAACGATCCTCAAAAAACAGCTTCCGGTTCTGGTAAGATCTCTTATTTTGTAAAAGCTAACACGTCTTTAAACGCTAAAATGAAAACCAACACGACAGTGTTGACTGACAGTGCTTCAAAGCCAATAGCTGTTAGCTGGTCATCGGCCACGGTTTGGGTTGAAAAGATCGAACTTGTAGCACAAGGCAAAAAAACACTTGATTCGGTTATCATGGTAGAGAAAAAGCTGAATATTTTTAGCGCTGATGCCTTAGCTGGAGCCATTCAATTACCAGCTGGCTCGTACGATGATGTGAAAGTGACGATGTTTTGCCGCAAATCTCCAAAATCCGATTATGCTTTTGATTTTAGAGGTACGTTCACCAATACCTCGGGCGGGGTGGATAGCATAATGGTAGGCAGTTCTTATCCATTTGAAGCTAACCTGGCTGTATCGAACATTGTAGTTGGAGCTTCAGATAACTACAAGGCTACTTTTAACTTCAATCTTTACAACACACTAACCGGCATTACAGTCGGAGATATTCAATCTTCTGCCAGGTTTTATTTAGGTACTGATAATAAAAAGACCTATGTGATCTGGAAAGGCGGCTCGGCAGATGAGCCTTTTTACGATCAGGTTATTCAGAACTGGCAAAATGTAGCCAGTGTTGTTATAACTAAGGGTTGAGGAGCTGAATAATAAAGTATTACAAGAAAAAAGCCGCTTTAAAAAAGCGGCTTTTTTCTTGTATGGAGCTTTCAGTCCTCGTCATTATTAGGTACGAAGTAATGACGTTTTTATAGTTGTATGGAACAAAAAAAGCAAACCCGGTCGCATAAAATGCGCCGGGTTTATGCTTAACATATTAACTGATCTATTTAACTTCCCATTCATGTATCCCGGTCGAATTATCAACCGGTAATTGTACTTCTAACTTTAACGCTGTTGTAGTGACAGGCTCAAAACTCACCACATTAAAAGCATCCTTGCTGATAGCATATGGCGTAGTGTTTTTAACCGGAACCCATTGCCCATCCTTTAAATAAAGAACTTTATACGATGCCGGAATCCGGCAACCGCCCCATGGCCCGTCATCATACCAATACACTTTTGATTCGCTCACGGTATGCGCTGCATCAAAATCGTACTGAACAAACTCGCTTGTGTTGTGTGCTGGCCACCAGTGCAGGTAAGGGTAGTTGGTATCTTTCGAATCTGCCGGTTCGTACTGGTCTTTAATGGCATTGTACATCCTTTTATTTTTTACGGATGATGTTACTTTGCTGGTGCTGGCAATGGTAGGTGCCGGTTTAGGCCTTGCTGCCGAAGCCTCGTATGGGATCCAAACCGTCATTTCGCTCGGGCCGCGGTTGGCCCAGGCGTAGTAGGGGATGGCTTTTACCTGTTGATCGGTCTCTATCAGCGCGTCGCTATTCAGCTGGCGTTTGGTGCTCTTACCATCGGCGCTTATTACATCAACACCATTAAGCAGGTTGGCTTGGTAGTTGGCTGCTGCGATGGCATTTTTATCAACCATAATGTTTTGCACCAGGCTATCGCGGTTATCGGGGCCTTCAAGGCAATACACTACTGGTCCGCGCTGAAAGGCGAAGCGGCCGCGGTCATCTTTAATATTGTTGTTGGCCAAAACTTTTTCGGTTTCCATTGGCAGGTCTAAAGTAACCTTGTCACCTTTTTTCCAGGTACGTTTAATTATAGCGTAGCCTTTTTCGGTGCTGTAAGTTGTCGCTTTGCCGTTAACCAGTATGGTTGCCGGTTTTTGATTTTTATCCAGGTAGGTGTACAAGTCGCCGGGAACTGGTTGGTCTTTTGCCCATCCTGGTATGCGTAACCTTAACGTAAACGCGGTAGCTTTAGCAGGATTAACTACAATATTGATATTGCCTTTCCAAGGGTAATCTGTGGTTTGGGTGATGTTTACATTACCTGCAGCTAATTTAACTTCGCTGGTGTTGCTCATGTAAAGGTTAACGTACAGGTCGTTTTGGTTTTTGGCGTAAACGTAACCCGGTAATGATGGCAAAAAGCGTGTCATGTTGCTGATACAGCATGCACAGCTGATCCATGCGCTGCGCTGATGCTGAAACATAGATGCCAAGGGGTTTGGGTAGAAGAACCTATCGCCGCTCAGCGACACACCCGATAGCAGACCATTGTAAAGCGTGCGCTCCAACACATCAATATATTTCGAATCGCCATGTAGTAAAAACATGCGGTTGTTCCAGTACACATTACCAATAGCCGCGCATGTTTCGGCATAGGCCGACATGTTAGGCAATTGATAATCGTCACCAAAAGCCTCGCCATTACCGGTTGCACCAATGCCACCCGTGATATACAGCTTTTTCGTTACCACATCCGTCCAGATATCATCAATAGCAGCGAGGTATTTCGCGTTGCCGGTTAAAGCGGCAATATCGGCCATACCGGTGTACATGTAGGCGGCGCGTACGGCGTGACCTTCAGCCACGTGCTGGTCTATCACTTTTTTATCGGCCTGGTTGTAGGCATCACCTTTAGGGCCACGCACGTCAAGGAAAAACTTAGCTAAGTCAAGGTATTTCTTGTTGCCCGTAACCCGATACATTTTTGACAAGCCAATCTCTACGATCTGGTGACCCGGATATTCTTCAATCTTTCCCGGCCCGAAAGTATTCACCAACAGGTCTGCATTTTTTATGGCGATATTAAGCAGGGTGCGTTTGCCGGTAGCCTGGTAATGTGCCACAGCAGCTTCATACAAATGCCCGGCGTTATAAAGTTCATGGCTTAAGTCTTCCTCCTTCTCCCAGCGTTTGCTGCCTATCCACTCATGCGGCTTTTTGGCGTTCACCGTGCGGAAAGTGTACAGGTAACCATCAGATTCCTGCGCGGCACCGATAATGTTGATCAGCGTATCGATGTATTTATCCAGCTTCAGGTTCTTTTTGTTTTGCATGGAGTATGACGCCCCCTCGATAGCTTTGTAAACATCAGTATCATCAAAAGGGAACTCGCTTAGTTTATCGCCATCCAGCTTTTTGGCTGCCCGCAAAAAATTATCCATCCGGCCGTTCTTTTTGCATTGTTCCAACACGTAGGGGATAGTAACGTTGGCGTTAACCTCCATTTTTGGCTCCCAGAAATTATCGTTAACATGCACACTGGTAAAGGCTACCGGCTGGATAGGGTAGTCCTTTTGCTGCGCGAATACATTGGTAGCAGCAGTCATAGCCGCTAACGATAGTAGCCAGGCCGCCTTGCTTTTATTGATCATGATCTTATTTTAAACAGATTGATATGTGTTATTTTATCCAATTAAATAGCTTTTAGCTTTACGCCTTTGGCTTTTCGCTTATCTGTATAGCTTTTAGCTTTCAGCCTTCGGCTTTCAGCTTAATTTTTAACCATCCGGCTGCCATAAACCGGACCGGCGCTGTTGTCTTTTTTTGGTACCAGCTTTACAGTAACTTTTTGCTTGCCCTTGGTAAGTTCTATTGGGAGTGTATAGCTTATATCGTAAAAACGGCTTTCCTTGTACTGGTTCAAATCTTCGGTTGATAGTTTGATGCCATCTATCAAAATATCGAAGCTACGGCCGCGGTTATCCATACCCCAATAAGTATTAATGAGCGTGTTTTGAGCATTGGCATCAACCTTCATTTCGTATTGAAGATAGCCGCCGTTCTCTGTCGAGCGCCATTTTTTCTGGTGGTCCTCGCCGGTTGTGGCATTCTCGCTGGTAAAGTTATGGTCGCGCTCGGGTTGCATCTCACCTATGCGGAGCAGATCTGTAGTGCGGGCTTCCAGTTCCTGTTGTTTTTTGCGTTGCTCATCATAAGCTTTTTGCTGTACCACCCAGGCATCAGGGGTAAATACGTCCCAATACACCGAGTAATATTCATTTTTAGTTTGATTGAAGGGGATCAGGTTAACTTCAACAGGTTTAGAGATACCCGTGGTATGGAAGCTTAATTGCTTCTGATCAACCATCTGCAACCATTTGTTTGGATCGGTTTCGCTGGTAACAAAAACCGGAACGCCTTTAAGCGGATCAGGTTCGGTATTACCCAATACACCGGCCAATAACACGGGGCCGTAAAATACCGCGCGTCTGTTGGCATTATCGGGCATAGCCTCGGTATATAAGCTCTCTGGCGTGATTAATTCTATTTTATCGTTATTGCGCCATTTGCGGTTCAATACCAAATAGCCCTCGGCATCAACATTAACGGTTTGTTTTTTACCGTTGATGCTTACCGATACATTATCGCTCCATTTAGGTTTGCGGATACGGATAGCCAAATTAACCTGCTTAGTTGCAGTAACAGTAAACGTGGTGCGATCTGTATTAGGTAAATTACTTTCCTGTTTCATGCTGATACCCTTTGATGCCCAGTTCAATACCGATGGGATGAACAGGTTAACATACAAACTACCATCAGCACCTTTAAAATAAATGGTCTCGTTATACTTTACATGGTTTTCCATGCCAGAACCTACACAACAGGTAAAATCATCAAACGGGGTACTGTATTGCTTGGTGCCACCCATCCGTAGCGGAACAAAGTAGCACATCATACCGGTGCTGTGGTTTTGTGAGGCGAGGATGTGGTTATATAATCCTTTTTCGTAATAATCCATCAAACTTGCCGAAGGAGCTACCGCAAACAAATGCCGGGTCAACTTCAGCATATTGTAGGTGTTACAGGTCTCGGTGGTGTTTTCTGTAAGCCTGTCGTTCAGTTTGCGTGGCTCGCTCAGGTATTCGTAGTTACTGTTGCCGCCTGTAGCGTAGGAGTGGTTATTTACAATGGTTTCCCAAAAAAAGTCGGCAATGGTTTTATCTTTTTTATCGCCGGTAAGTTCGTATCTGCGGGCACTGGCAATTATTTTAGGGATCTGGGTGTTGGAATGCTTGCCCGGCAAAATATCCTGCTGCTGCGACAAAGGATCGAGGATCTTTTTATCGTAGAACTTATAGGATAGCTCGAGGTACTTTTTATCGCCGTTGATAGCATACAAGTTAGCAAGCACTTCGGCCATGCCGCCATATTCGCAAAGCAGCATTTTTTGTAGCTTCTCGTCGTCGAGGTTTTTGATGGTCTCACCGGTCCAATCGGCCATGCCTTTGCATATTTTCAGGGCTTGCTTGTTATCAGCATATAAATAAGCATCCAACAAACCGGCCATCACCTTATGCACGGTGTACCAGGGCGACCAGCCGCCATTCAAATCAAAGCCCCGCGAACGGATATCGCCTTTGGCAACCTCGGCCCATAAGGTATCCTCTTTAGGTATCGCACCAACATAGCCGGTTTTACGGGCAACCTGGCATTCGTTAAGCTCTGTTACTATATAATTAACGCGTTTTAAAAATTCCGGGTCGCGGGTTGCATCGTAGTGCATGGCAATGGCCGAAAGATAGTGACCAAGCGTATGCCCAGCCAGACCTGATGATTCCCAGCCCTCGTACATTTTGCCCTTAGGTTTTAAGCCCGAATGGGAGCGGAATGCAGATAGCAGCCTATCCGGCTCGATAGAAAGCAGGTACTTTACATCAGCTTCTTGCGCCACTTTAAAAGGCCCATCAAGCAGTTTTACATCTTTCAGATCGAAGGCATAGGCCTTTACCGGAACAACCGGTTTTACCTTCATCCGGGTATCGTTTTGAAGGGGCAGATATGATTGCGCCTGTGCCGCGTTAGTTATTGCAAGGCAGGCTACAATACAGGTATTTAATTTAAGCCATTTTTTTGTGAGCATGATATGGGGTTTTGTTTCATCAAAATCAGTTTATAAAAGTAGCCCTCATGTGCTGATAATTATGGGTGATTATTTGCCGGTGTTAACCGGATATTAACCGCTTTTTAACTGAAAAGCCGAATTGTGGGTATAAAAATGATTTTGTAGCCTTAAACTAAACTATCCCTAATGTTTAAAATTATTGTAAAAGTCACAATTAAATAATCTTAGTGTAACAACAATGTTAATATACGGGTAGTATTGGCAAAATTCATAAAAAAATGATGGGCGGGTGAAATATAGTTTTACATATCTGAAAATCAGATATAAAGACATAATTGCTAACCACCTCATTTAATTTTATGCAGTTTAAACATTTACTCAAGAAACTCATTTTACCATTATTGAGTGTATTTATGTGTGTTAATTACACTTATGCACAGTCAATAACATTAAAAGGTAAAGTAACCGACGAGAAAGGCGAGGCCGTAGCCGGAGCCTCGGTTAAATTAAAAGGAACCAACAAGGGTTCGATAACCAACGCTACCGGCGCGTTCGAAATTGCCTATCCGGGCACAGGTACATTAACGGTATCCGCCATAGGATATGCCCCTACCGAGGTTAAGCTTAGCGGCCAGGCCAGCATCAACATTACTATTAATAGTGATAGCAAAGCCTTGAACGAGGTGGTTGTCACCGCTTTAGGTATCAAACGCGAAAAACGCATCCTCACATATAGCACGCAGGAAGTAAAAAGCGAATCTATTACCCAATCAAAAGAGCCGAACATTGTAAACGCTATTGCCGGTAAGGTATCGGGCGTGCAGGTAACAAGTTCTTCGGGTACGCCGGGTAGTTCGGCGCGCATCCTGATCAGGGGAACCACTTCATTTTATGGTAATAACGAACCGCTAATGGTTATTGACGGTGTTCCTGTTGATAACTCTGAAACAGGTAACCTGAACTCTGGTCCCGGTACAAGCCGTATTGCAGATATCGACCCATCTATTATTGCAAGTGTCAACGTATTAAAGGGTGCTGCTTCTACAGCGCTTTACGGCTCAAAAGGCGCTAATGGTGTAGTAATGATCACCACCAAAAACGGCGCGCTGAATAAAAAGCCACTTATCACTTTTACTTCTGATTTTTCGTTCGAGAATCCCTTGCTTCCGCAAATTCAAAACAAATATTCGCAAGGTACCAATGGCATTTATTACGATGGCGAAACCCAAAAAACAAGTACCTCATGGGGCGCACGTATGGATACGCTGAAAATAAACGGTCAGGCTGCAAAAGTTTATAACCAGTCGGATTTGTTTTTTAAAACCGGCCATACTTATAATAACACCATCAACATTGGTGGCGGCAGCAATACTTCAACCTACCTGGTATCGTACTCAAATTTTAACCAGCAAGGTACTGTGCCTACTACCAAATTTTTGCGCAACACTCTTTTTGCTAAATATAGCGCGCATATTTTGGATAACCTGAACACAACTTTCCAGTTAAACTACTCCAACTCCCAAAATGACAGGCTACCTGAAGGTTACGCTTTGGAAAGCCCGGTTTGGACAATTTTCACCGCGCCTGTATCATACAATCTGCAACCGGCAACAAACGCCGATGGCACGCAGCGCTTGTACCGCTTTTCGCGTAACAACCCTTACTGGGTGTTGGATAATATCAAAAACCACTCGGGCGTTAACCACTTTTTGCCAACGTTTACGGCGGATTACAAGCCTTTATCATGGTTAACGGTTACAGAACGTTTTGGTGCTGATGTTTATACCGAAATGGATCGTTACCATGAATCAACCGAATCGGTATCAAATCCTAATGGCCGTTTGGTTGATCAGAATATCAATTATCGCCAGTTTAATAACGACTTATTGATAGGCGCTAATAAAACCTTCGGTAATTTTAATGTAGATGTGGTATTGGGTAATAACATTATCTCTACCTATAATGAATATACTTATGCAAACGGTGTTGGCTTAACTGTACCTGGACTGTACAATATGGCTTCGGCATCTACAGTTACCTATTCCGAAAATCAGAGATTACAACGCAAAATTGGCTTCTATCTGCAATCAAACATTGAGTATAAGCGCTTCCTGATATTGTCATTAACCGGCAGGTACGATGGTAACTCAGTACTATCAACCG
Source organism: Mucilaginibacter sp. CAU 1740 (assembly GCF_039839285.1). Classification (NCBI taxonomy): domain Bacteria; kingdom Pseudomonadati; phylum Bacteroidota; class Sphingobacteriia; order Sphingobacteriales; family Sphingobacteriaceae; genus Mucilaginibacter; species Mucilaginibacter sp. CAU 1740. The sequence goes on from NZ_JBDOQS010000002.1 coordinate 376,620, forward strand.
ATCATAATTTCTATCCATATGGATCGGCTGCAACCAGCTTTATTTTTTCTGAGTTCTTTAGTCCTGAGTTTTCAAAAGTTATGAATTTGGGTAAAGTGAGGGTATCATACGGTACGGTAGGCAACGATGGTAGCATCAACCCATACAGCCTGTTAACTCCGTATAACGTAGCTGCTATCCGTAACCTCAACTTCCCTTACGCGGGGCAGGCGGGCTTCCTCATCAGTGATATTTATGGAAACCCTACTCTTAAAAACGAACGTATCAACGAGTTTGAAGCCGGTTTTGAAGCGGGTTTCTTTAATAACCGAATCAGCCTGGAGGCTTCTTTCTATAGTAAAAAAACAACTTCCGGTATTATTCCTAACGTAGCCATTGCTCCATCAAGCGGTTATTCTTCAACATCTGTAAACTCAGCTGTTATGCGTAACCGCGGTATTGAGGTTTTACTGAATGTAAACCCAATAAAAACCCGAGATTTTAACTGGGACCTTACCCTTAACTTTACGCGCAACCGTAACAAAGTATTATCAATTTACCAGAACCAGCAGCAGCTGGGCAACGGCTTTACCAATATTACAGTTGGCCAGCCTTATGGCGTTATTTATGGAACCCGTTACGCGCGTAATGCAGCCGGTAAATTATTAACCGACGATTCGGGTTTACCTTTTGCAGCTGATGACCAGGGCATAATAGGCAATATCAACCCTAACTGGCTGGGTGGTATCAATAACAATATCAGGTTCAAGCAGTTCAACTTCAGTTTCTTTTTTGATATTAAACGCGGCGGCGATATCCAGAACAACGTTGATGGTTACGGCTACTTTTATGGTACACCTAAAGTTACTGAAAACCGTGGCCCAAGGGTGGTTGATGGTATAAACGCTACTACCGGTCAGCCCAATACGGTATCGGTTAACGGGCAGCAATACTATCAGCGTATCAATGGTATCCTCGAATCTGTTATCCAGGATGGCAGTTATGTGAAATTGCGTAACGTAAGCCTGGGCTATACTTTAAAACCATCATGGTTAAGCAAAAGCCCTTTCAAATCGGCAACGTTAAGCGTAACCGGTCGTAACTTATGGATCCACGCGCCGCACTTTACCGGCGGCGACCCGGAAGTTAGCTCGTTCGGTTCATCAAACGGCTCGCAGGGGATTTACTCGTTCTCAACTCCAACATCAAGATCAATTGATTTTAGCCTGAAGGTAACCCTGTAGTTTTTAATCATTAATAAGAAATAGCATGAAAAATAAATATATCGCGTTAGCTGCCTGTGCTTTAATAAGCTTTACAGGCTGTAAAAAATTTATCGACGTAAATCAGGATCCAAACCGTCCGGCCGAAGTAAAGGAATCATTGATCCTGGCCCCGGTTGAGGCAGCCATCTCACAAAATATAACTGCCGCCGGCAATAGTAACCTCGCCGTTGTATTGCAACAATATATGCAGGTAATTGCCCTTAACCAGGTTCCGCCAAACTTTGGCACCTATTTGATGTATCACCAGGATATGGACGGCGATTGGTACAATTTTTATCCGCAGGTACTGAACAACCTTGTTATCCTGAATAAAAAAGCCGAGGCCGACGGTAATGCTAATTATGCTGCCATAGCAAAAGTGCTTACGGCCTACACGCTTGGTGCGGCTACTGATGTTTGGGGCGATGTGCCATATTCAAAAGGCTTTACAGGTATCAGTAACCTAACCCCAACTTATGATAGCCAGGAATCTATCTATACACAGATCCAAACATTATTAGATGGTGCTATTGCCGATATCGCTAAAAAAAGCACTGTTGTGCCTGCGGGCGACGATTATTACTATACCGGCGATATGGATAAATGGAAGAGGGCAGCCTATACTTTAAAAGCCCGCTATTACATGCATTTAACCAAAGCTCCTGGCCATACCGCGGCAACACAGGCTCAGTTAGCGCTAACCGCTCTTGAAAACGGCATGACCAGCAACGATGATGATATGAAAATGCCTTTCAGCGGTGCGGCAGGTGCCGAAAACCCATGGCAGCAAAACTTTTTGCCGGGTTCAACGCTGGTATTGGCTTCAACTTTTGTGGAAGGCTTTAAAACCCGTAATGATCCGCGAAAAATAAAAATGGTTGCACCAGCTGCAGAAACAGGATTATACACCGGCAGGCAGATAGGTGCTGATGATATCGGCAGTTTGGAATCATACTCATTAGGTGGTTCGTTTTATGCCAGCACAAGCTCCAATAATTACCTGCTTAACTACTCGGAAGCGTTGTTTTTAAAGGCTGAGGCTACTTTGATCATTTCTGGTGCTACAGCGGCGCAACCAGTTTATTTGTTGGCTGTACGATCGCATATGTCAAAATTGAGTATTGCCGAAACTGATATTGTTGCTTACCTGGCCACGAGGGGTACATTAACCAGCGCTAATGCCGAGCAACTGATCATCGAAGAGAAGGTAATTGCCAACTTCCTGACCATGGAAAACTACAACGATTGGAGAAGGACTGGTTATCCCGCTTTAACAAAGGTAAAAAACGCGCTGTCGGAAATCCCTCGCAGGGTGCTGTATCCGCAGTCGGAAATTGTGCCTAATCCGCAGCCGCAACAAAGCGCCAAACTTACCGATAGGGTTTGGTGGGATGCGCAATAGGCATTATTTAGCAGGCATTAACCGGTTAAATAGCATTACTGGTTAAAATACGGTTAGTGTCTGCTAAATTGTTAAATAAACATTATATAGTACTATTTTAGTTTTGTGAAAAATATTTAAGAATGATAACTTTTGATTGGAAAGGCGTACTCCCTGCAGTAACTACAAAATTTACAGATAACGACGAGCTTGATTTCGACGCATTTGATATTAACCTGAAAGCCCAACTTGAAGCCGGTGTTGACGGTTTTATTTTAGGCGGATCATTAGGCGAGGCCAGTGTATTGGACGAGCAGGAAAAATATGATCTGCTTGCACACACCGTAGCCTTCGTGGAAGGTAAAGTACCGGTAATATTAAACATTGCCGAGCAAACTACTAAAGCAGCAGTAAGGTGTGCTCAAAAAGCATTGGAATTAGGTGCATCTGGTTTGATGTTGTTGCCGCCAATGCGTTATAAAAGCGACGAGCGCGAAACAATAGCTTACTTCGCCGCGGTTGCCGAAAGCACCCCACTGCCTATCATGATATACAATAACCCTGTTGATTACAAGGTTGAGGTTACTTTAGATATGTTTGAGCAACTGGCTGCTTACAGCAATATCCAAGCGGTAAAAGAATCAACCCGTGACGTTTCGAACGTTACCCGCATGATCAACCGCTTTGGCAACAGGTACAAAATTTTCACAGGTGTTGATCCGCTGGCTATGGAAAGTTTGGTGATGGGGGCCGATGGATGGGTTGCCGGTTTGGTTGATGCCTTCCCTAAAGAAACCGTTGCCATTTACCGTTTGGTAAAAGCTAAAAGATATGACGAGGCCTTGGCCATTTACCGTTGGTTTTTACCGGTGTTGGAACTGGATATCCACCCAAAACTGGTACAATACATTAAACTGGCCGAAGTTGCTACCGGTATTGGTACCGAAAATGTACGCGCGCCACGTTTAGCTTTAGTTGGCGAGGAGCGTACCTACGTTCAGAAAGTGATTGATGACGCGTTGGCTATCCGTCCGGAATTGCCTGTTGGTAGCTGGGGTAAAGTGACTGAAGAGGTAGCTTAATTAACTATGGCAAGTAAAACTTTTTTTTGTGTTGATGCGCATACCTGCGGTAACCCGGTAAGGTTGGTTGCAGGTGGCGGTCCGCAATTGGTGGGCGATAATATGAGCCAGAAACGCCAGCACTTTTTAAAAGAGTACGACTGGATCCGTACCGGCCTGATGTTCGAACCACGCGGCCACGATATGATGTCGGGCAGTATTTTGTACCCGCCTCATGATCCGGCAAATGATGTAGCTGTTCTGTTTATCGAAACCAGCGGCTGTTTGCCTATGTGCGGTCACGGTACCATCGGTACTATCACCATCGCTATTGAAGAAGGTTTGATCCAACCTAAAGTGCCCGGAATTGTGCGGATGGAAGCGCCTGCCGGTTTGGTATTGATCGAATACAAGCAGGAAGGTAAAAAAGTAACCTCGGTAAAATTGAGGAACGTTCCGGCATATCTCGCTGCCACTAACCTGGAGGTGGAGTGCCCTGATCTGGGTATGCTAACTATCGATGTATCATACGGTGGTAACTACTACGCCATTGTTGATCCGCAGGCTAACTTTGAGGGTATTGAAAAATACACTGCCGGTCAGCTGGTGGCCTGGAGCCAAGTTTTGCGTAAACGCATCAACGAGAAATACCAGTTTGTACACCCGCTTGATCCTACTATCAACACTTGCACACACATCCTTTGGGCTGGCGCTACGCTATCGGCAGATGCTACAGCCCGCAACGCTGTGTTTTATGGCGACAAGGCTATCGATCGCTCTCCATGTGGCACAGGCACATCTGCCCGTATGGCACAGTGGTTTGCCAAAGGTAAACTGAAAGTTGGTGAGCCTTTCATTCACGAAAGTATCATTGGCAGCAAGTTTATCGGCAAGGTTGAGGAAGTGGTGAAGATCAATGATATAGATGCCATTGTACCAAGTGTTGAAGGCTGGGCCAGGGTTTACGGATACAACAACATCAAAATTGATGATGACGATCCGTATGCGCATGGTTTTCAGGTGTTATAATTCATACTCTCAATATTGTTATTGCGAGTAATAAAAGCCGAGGCCTCTGAATGAGTGTATGACAAAGCAGGTAAGACTTACGAAGTTTTTAAAACTTCGTAAGTCTGGACTCAGAAGCAAATATTCCAACATGTCATTGCGAGGTACGAAGCAATCGCACGCAGGCAAATCCGCCCTGTATAGTTCGCGATTGCTTCGTACCTCGCAATGACGTATTAATTTAATTAGATCCAAAATACAAACAAGCTTTCGGCATTCCGCCTTAAGCTTTCAGCTCAAAAAATAAAAATGGCAAAAGTGCTCATTATAGGCGGTGGGATAATTGGTTTAAGTTCCGCGTATTATTTACAAAAGGTGGGGCATGAGGTTACGGTGATTGATAAAGGCGATATGACGGATAACTGCTCGTACGGTAACGCCGGCATGATCGTTCCGAGCCATTTTATACCGCTGGCTACTCCGGGCATGGTTGCACAAGGCATCAGGTGGATGTTTAACAGCAAAAGCCCCTTTTATGTGCGTCCGTCGTTAAACCCTCAATTAATTTCGTGGGGATTGCAGTTTTTAAAGAAAGCTAACAACGCCCATGTTGAGCATTCGGCTGTGCCTTTAACCGAACTCTCGTTGCTTAGCAAGAAGCTTTACGAAGATTTGAGTAAAGAGCCAGGTTTTGATTTCGACCTTGTTGAAAAAGGCATCCTGATGTTTTACAAAACGGAAAAAGCCGGCGAAGAAGAAGCGCACATGGCCGAAAAGGGTAGGGAACTTGGTTTGGACATGGCCGTATTGAGTCCGGCTGAATGCAAAGCTTTACAACCAAACCTGGAACTGGACGTTTTAGGTGCTGTACATTATCGTTGCGATGCGCATTTATCGCCTAATAAATTAATGGCTGCTTTACTGGCTTACCTTAAAAAGGTAGGTGTAAAACTCATCACTAATAAGGAGGTTACTAAAATTGAAACAACCAATGGTAAGGTAAGTCGGGTGTTATCACACAATGAAGAATTTACTGCTGATGAATATATTATTGCTACCGGTTCATGGTCGCCTGCTGTGGGTAAATTATTGGGATTGAATATTGTGTTGATGCCGGGTAAAGGTTATTCATTCAATGTAAAAGATGAAAAGCAAACCATGCAGATCCCGGCATTACTGGCCGAAGCACGTGTTGCCATCACCCCGATGAATGGCGGTTTGCGTTACGGCGGTACTATGGAATTGGATAAGATCAACAGTCGCATCAATATGAACAGGGTAAAGGGCATAGTTGAATCGGTGCCCAAATATTTCCCGGATTTAAAACCGACTGTCCCTGCCGAAAAAGATATTTGGTTTGGTTTTAGGCCGTCTTCTGCTGATGGTTTGCCATATATCGGTCGTAGTAGTAAATACAATAATGTTACAGTTGCAACCGGGCATGGTATGATGGGGTTGAGTCTTGGCGCTGCAACTGGTTTATTGACCAGCGAAATTATATCGGGTAAGCCAACAAGTATTTCTGTTGAGGCTTTTGCGCCGGAAAGGAAATAGATTTAAGATTTATTATTTATTAATTAGCCCGTTTGCAGTTATGTGAACGGGCTTCTTCGTGGATAGTTAATGATTGTCGCTTTAAGATACGAGGCACCTACGGAGCCGAAACATCAATCTTTTCGTTGCTATAAACACGTTACCCCTACGGGGTACACAGCATATTTTTAAGATGCGAATTGCCAGTTAGGGGCGTCGCTACCGCAAGGCTGTGCCTTGTGGCTCACATGCAAGGTATAAGCCATGCCTTTGCGAAACCCCTAAGTCGCTTCGAGACTTGGCGTGTTCATCACAAGGCACAGCCTTGCGGTAGCAGCGAATTTTAATTAAAAGACCAATTGATTATTATAATTGTTGGACGACTCCGTTAGGAGTCACGTGTCTATAGCAAATCAAAGACGGGCTTTTTGGCTCCGTAGGTGCCTCGTATCTCAAAGCGATATATCCTATGCACATTGATGAGTTAATTTCTCATTACCTCAACATACATTAATTTAACTGATATTGACCGTATTTTATCCTATGTGGGTGAAAAATTGGGAAAATGAGTTAAGTAATTGTAAATTCATGGAGGATTAAAAAACAGCAGGATGAAAGTTTTACAGTTCACTATTCCAGTAGCGCACGATAAAAGCGTAATTGCCGAAAAGGTTTCGCAGCCTTATTTTTATCCTTATCTGCACCGCCATAAGGAAACCCAGATCACCTGGATCCAGCGTGGTGAGGGCACTTTGATTGCCGGAAATAATATGCACGATTATACGGCCGGTGATATATTTGTATTAGGAGCCAATCTGCCCCACGTATTTAAAAGCAATCCCGAATACTTCGCGGGTGATCCTGCTAAAAGCGTAGAGGCATTAACCATTTTCTTTAACCCCGAAGGAACGCTGGCCGCCATGTTTGATCTGCCCGAATTAAAATCGAACAAGATCTTTATGCAGCAGCATCAGCAAGGGTTTAAAGTACCTGATGATGTTAACGATAGGGTGGCACAGCTCATGATAGCGCTTAAAAATGCCTCAGGTACCGATCAATTGATCCAGTTTTTAAACTTGGTTAAGGGATTGACCAATATCAAAGCTAAACTCGATCCGCTTTCATCTTACGGAAACCTGCCCGGTATTACCGAAAATGAGGGGATCCGGATAGGTAATATCTACAATTTCATTATGCAGAACTACAGCGAGGATATCACGCTGGAAGATGTAGCCAAGGTAGCTTTCATGACACCCGAATCCTTTTGTAGGTATTTCAAAAAGCATACCGGGCATACTTTTATCTCTTTCCTGAACGAGATCAGGATCAATGAGGCCTGTAAAAAGTTGATCTCGCATAAATTTGAGAGTATCAATACAGTGGCTTATAAATGTGGTTTTAAGAGTATTACCAACTTTAACCGCGTGTTTAAATGTGTTATCGGTAATTCGCCGAGGGGTTATTTGGATGCATATAATAATAACCTCATCAGTTTAAACAGGGCAGCGAGCTAACAGGCTTTCCCGAAATATTTTTCTTAAAAAACTTAAAATTTAAAAAGTGATCAAAAACTTAAAGTGGCATATTATGTCCTTAGCAGCCATTGCTTTGCTTATTCCTGCGCTTAATGCTGATGCCCAAACTTCTATTCCGGCAAGTATTTATGAACAAAGTAGCGAAATGGCAGGTACCGTTATCCAATACGGACAGGATATGGGTGCGGTGCACGATTTTTATTCGCCCTACAGCGTGAACGAGCATGCGGAATATCAATATAAGATCAATGTTTTGAACTCGCCCGAGCAGCGTAAACGCCTGCTTGAAACTGATAACGATTACCTGAAAAAGCTGGAACAGGTTGATTTTAACTCGATGAGTATTTACGGCAAGGTGGATTATATCCTGCTCAAAAAACGGATCAATTACGATATTGACGATCTGAAAAAAGAAAGCGACCAATACAGCCAGATCACCAAATACTTAAGCTGCGCTGATGGTATCTACAACCTCGAAAAACTGCGCCGCCGCGGAACATTTGTTGACGGTCAGAAAGTAGCCGCCTCGCTCGACACCATTCTGAAACAGATCAAAGCTGATACAGCCTCCATTAATAAAGTAGCCAACATTGATATGCCGTTAGCTCGCATGCTAAAAGAAGCTTTGTTGGGTTTAAAAGGGCGATTGAAAGATTTCTATGGTTTCTATAATACTTTCGATCCTGCTTTTACCTGGTGGGTGCCCGAACCTTATAAAGCAGTAAACAACGCCTTACAAGCCTACAGCGATCAAGCATTAGCCAAAGGTAAAGTAAACACTACCCAAAAGCCTGATGCCAGTGGTATAAAAGGCGTGCCTATTGGCCGGGAGGATCTGATCCGCCAGTTGCGTACAGAAATGATCCCGTACACCCCGGAAGAACTCATCGCGTTAGCTAATAAAGAATTTGCCTGGTGCGATAAGGAAATGCTGAAAGCATCGCAGGAAATGGGCTTTGGCAGCGACTGGAAAAAGGCGCTGGAAAAGGTAAAGAATAGCTATGTACCGGTAGGCCATCAGCCCGAATTAATTGTGAAATTATATAATGATGCCTTAAGTTTCATCAAACAACGCGACCTGATCACCATACCACCTCTGGCGGAAGAAACCTGGGGCATGGTCATGATGTCGCCGGAGCGGCAGTTGGTTAATCCTTTTTTTACGGGTGGAAAAGAGATCAGTATCTCGTACCCAACCAATACCATGTCGGCAGCAGATAAGCTGATGAGCATGCGCGGTAATAACCCTTATTTTTCGAGGGGGACAGTACAGCATGAATTAATCCCCGGCCATAACCTGCAATATTTTATGAATAGCAGGTACAAAGCTTACAGGCAGGATTTTTCAACCCCGTTTGCTACCGAGGGTTGGGCGTTATATTGGGAATTGTTATTGTACGAAAAAGGCTTTGCTCAAACACCCGAAGAACGGGTTGGCATGCTGTTTTGGCGAATGCACCGCTGCGCAAGGATCATCTTCTCGCTCAATTATCATTTAGGTAAATGGACACCACAACAATGTATCGACTTTTTGATAGACCGTGTTGGCCACGAAAAAGCCAATGCCGAGGGCGAAGTAAGGCGTTCGTTTGAAGGTGGCTATAGCCCGCTTTATCAGGTTGCTTACCTTACGGGAGGCTTACAGATCATGTCGTTAAAACGCGAACTGGTTGATAGCGGCAAAATGAGCTACAAGCAATTTCATGATGCGGTAATGAAAGAAAATCTGATCCCGATAGAGATGATCAGGGCTACATTAATCAACCAACCCCTTACCCGCGATTTTAGCACCAGTTGGAAGTTTTACGATTTTGGCAAATAAGGTATCACTAATAGTTAATAAAAAAGCCCCTTTACCAACCGGTAAATGGGGCTTTCGCATTTGTGATAGGGCCTTGCTTATTTAACAGGGGTAGGCCTTGTAGGTGTTAAAGGGATCAATCCTTTAAACATCTTAGCGCCATCGCCGGTAAGTCGCAGGTAATAATCAGATGAGCAGGCAGTGCCGTCTTCATCTAAAGTAACAAATGATGAACCTGCCGGTACCCAATCCTGGCTTTCGGCGGTTTTGGCTATCTGGTTACCTTCGTTGTATTCATCAAACATGGAAATATACAGGCCATTTGCGCCTACGCTTTTCATGTTGAAGAATTGACGCCACATAAAATCGCCATGGGCGCGTTGGTGTTCCTGCAAATCGCCAGGGAGGATGCAGGGCTGGTAATCGATGCCGTGGGCTTTACAATAAGCAACATCGGGGCGGTTAACCGAGCCGTAAAAACTATCCGATTCGCTTTTGTTGCCAATTCGGCCAACCATCCACGGCGAGATCATATCCAGCGCGTTATAGGCTGATAGGAAGGCGGGGCGCGAATCGCTATCCTCGGTACGCCAATGAGTAGGCACACCGCCAATAACGTAACAACCTTTGCTTTTAAACCAGTTGATCACATCAATACATTGCGCGGCAGTAAATGGATGGTTTTCATCGCTGAAACCGAAGCCCCAGATACATACTACCGGTTTGCCGTTTTGCTTGGCATAAGCAGGGGATGAGGTATAGACCGACATTTTGTTGGTCCAATCGGTTTTTAGTTCTGATTGCATGTTTTTCCAACCGCTTACATCGTACATAATGTAAAATTTAACACCGTGCGCTTCGGCCGCTATTTTGGTTTTGGCTGCCATGGCATCACGTACAGGGCCTTCCAGTCCGCTTGGGTTAAAGCGTTGCAGTGCGGCACCGTCAATACCATAATCATGCATCCATTTAAACTGCATATCAATGGTTTGATCCGAAAACGATGAGAACACATTAGCGGGCTGGCCATTATTCAGGTTGGCATATTTGGTAGGGAATGTTTTAGTGTAATCACGAACATCCGGCCACGATTTAATGGCGGTGTTGGTTGGTGATGGCTGCTCTTCCCAGGTTTGTGCCCAGTGCCAATACCTGTCAATCGGCGATCCATCGCCAATGGCCGCAAACCATCCCTGGTAGCCAACAATTACTTTACCTACCACATCGCCAACGGGTGAGGGGGTAAGGTCTATCGTATCTTTCGGTTTATCGTCGGGTTTAACATCGCCGCCTCCGCTACTTTTTTTCGAGCAGCTTAAGGTAACGCCGAGCATAATGCCTATCGCCGCCGCTGTAAAAGTTGTTTTTCTGATATTCATGATGTTTAAGTGTTAGGGTTATTTGCCTGCGGTTGGTTCAACCATTTTGATAGAGCCATCGGCATTGTAGTAAAGCTTATCTACACATATCGATCGCAGCCAGTCATCGTGAGATAAGGCACTGGTATGATAAAATGAATACCATTGGCCTTTAAACTGTACTATCGAACCATGGTTGGTATAGCTATCGGTTGGATCCATGTAGATACCGCCGTACGTCCACGGGCCAAGCGGGCTTTTACTGGTAGCATAATTCATACGGTTGTGCTTGCCATTAACGTCATGATTATCCGAGTAGGATAAATAGTAAATGCCGTTACGCTTATGTACCCAGCTTGCCTCGTGGAAATCTTTAAGGCCTTCCATGGCTTTCATATCGCCGTCAATTTCGGTCATGTTGTTTTTAAGCTTACCGCCTTTACAGGTACCTCCACCGCCATAGTAAAAATAGGCCTGGCCGTCATCGTCAACAAAAACGCAGGGGTCTATCATGGCTTCAAGTCCTTTAATGTAGCCCTGAACGGTGAAACCACTTGCCGGGCTTTTGCTGGTTGCTACACCAATTTTCCAGGTGGTATTCCATTCGGTGCCGCTTGGGTGTGGGAAATAGAAATAATAAGTGCCGTTTTTATATGCGCAATCAGGGGCCCACATAAAACCACCTTCCGGGCGGCCCCATGATACCTGCGATGCACGAAGGATCTCGCCGTGGTCTTTCCAATGCACCATATCATCGGTAGAGAATACGTGATATTGATCCATCAAGTCACAACCCCGTGCAGGATAAATATCGTGCGAAGCATAAACATACAAACGCCCATCGGCCCAAACGTGCGCCGATGGATCGGCAGTGTACATATCGCGGATAAAGGGGTTAGGGGCAAGGGGAGTTTCCGCGGCAGGTTTGCTGTTATCCTGCTTTGGCTGTTTATTTTGAGCCTTGCTACAGCTTGCTGCCAATATTACCAGGCTACAAGCCATAGCTGTAGGGGCACTTTTGCGGGCAATTGATTTAAATAGATTATATAAGATCATTATTTGGGTATTTAAGCCCGGCAACCCATAACAGGTTGCCGGGCTTGTTTTGAAATTTTGGGGCTATTTTATTTAGAGATGAAGCGCAGGTCGTCGATACCTACAGTCAAGTCATCGTGTGCTTTGCTTGTGGTAAAGAAAAAGATCCTGAAGTGATTGATAGCCGTGTAATCCGCACCACCATCGCTGGTTTTGATCGATTTATCAAAATCAAGTGTGATCTTGTTCCAGCCGTTTTTAAGCGTTGGTAATAACGGTGCTACATCCCAGGCCGATTCATGATCGTCAGATTTGCCCGAACTGGTAATCTCGATAGAGCCATCAGCCTTCAATAATGAAACATCAGATACATACCACCAGAAACTAAATCTGCCATCAGCAGCGCCGAAAGAGGTGTTAACCGGCGGGTCAACATCTTTAATAAACTGCATAAAGTCGCCGCCATTGGCTATGGTGTTTTTCATATAGCCGGTACCTTCTTTCTGTCCGCCCGTAACAATGGTTGGTGTACCCACGGTTTGCCAGCCATCGGCTTTATCAACAGCGTCGAATACTACCGGAGGTGGGGCAGGGGCAGCTCTGAAAACAAAGTCATCAACACCGGTAACCAGATCGTCATGAGCTTTACTGGTGGTGAAAAAGAAAATGCGGAAGTGGTTAATTGCCGAATAATCAGCGCCACCATCGCCGGTTTTAATCGCTTTGCTAAAATTAAGAGCGATCTCGTTCCAACCATTTTTAAGGGTCGGGATTAGCGGTGCCACATCCCATGCCGATTCATGATCGTCGGATTTTCCAGAACTGGTGATCTCAATAGATCCATCTGCCTTAAGCAATGATACATCCGATACGTACCACCAAAATTTAAACTGGCCGTTATCGCTGGTAAGTTTAGTATCAAGCGGTGTAGCCAGATCTTTAATAAACTGCATAAAATCGCCTCCGTTGGCGATGGTGTTTTTCAGATAGCCGGTGCCCTCTTTTTGGCCGCTTGTGGCTATGGTAGGTGTGCCTACGGTTTGCCAGCCGTCTGGTTTATCGGCATTATCAAACGATATCAGCGTGGCATCTACCGCTGGTGGAGCGGTAGTATCCGGTGGCGGTGGTTTAATATACGAAGTATCGCGCGATGTGTATTTTTCTTTTTTGCAGCCGGCAATGCCAAGGCCTATTATCATCATGGCGCATGCCATTGTTGTTTTTGTGATTTTCATTTCCTTTTTTGGTTTTAGGTTAACTTATTTAGGAATATCTACCTGTACTATCTCCGAAAAATTGGAGCTGTTGAAGCTATCGCTCAGCCTTACACCCACGCGCACAAAAAATGTGCGACCGGGGATCAGGTCAGGTACTGTAAGGGTGATCGATTTTTCGGCAGCGCTCATATCAATAAATGCCTTATTGATGGTTTTAGCGTTGAGATCCGAAAAATCGCGGATAGATGCACCGGTACCTACTAACCTTGTAGTATTTACATAAGGCTGCACATCTTTAATAGTTGGCAAACCGGCAATTACAGGCGCGTCGATATCAAACGTAAGTGTAAGCGTAGTGCCCGTTAAGGTGTGCTGGAAATTTTTGATCACGATGTATGGCGTAACCGTAAAATCATGTTTGGTGCCTTTGTCTATATTAACCGTAACAGTATCGGTAACAGGCCAGAACGCGCCACCGGTTGGCACAATTTTATATCCGCCTTTAAATAGTTTGGTATCCTCATAAGTACCATCAAACTTACTTGGGATGGTTTGCGGGGTTGTCCAGCCTATTTGTTGCATTTTGATGGTGGTGCTGCCGCCCGAGGTGAGGAGGTTACCACCTTCGGACGATAGGATATTGCCCTGTAACGAAGCGTTAGGGCCATCGTAGTTATCTGTTTTTGTACATGCAGAACTTGCCAGTATAGCTATGCCCACCAAAATTCTACCAATCAGATTTTTCATATCTTATAACTTTTAAATTCTTTATTAATAATTAGGGTTATTAGGAAGCAGGTTAGGGTTTTTACCAATTTCGCCACCGGGTATAGGCTCGTAGTAAAACTGTTTTTGGAAGGTGTATTCGCGGTTAAACAGTTCCGGCTCGGCCAGGAAAATGTATTTGTTTTCGTTAAATACATAGTATGGCATCAGGCCTTTAAAGTGGGCGCGGTCAAGCACAACATCGGCAATGCGCCATCTTTTCAAATCCCAGTAATACTGGTTTTCAAAAGCAAGCTCCATGCGGCGCTCTTTACGTACTTTATCCAGATCAATAGAGCCATAAATGGTAGCACCAGCACGGGTACGCAGTTGGTTGATAGATGTTAATGCATCGCCATTGTTGCCTAATTCAACTGCTGCTTCGGCACGGTTCAATAAAATTTCACCGTAACGCAGGTCTATCCATGGTTGCTCGCTCCTGTTCAGATCAACAGTAGGTTGCGCTTTATTATAATCAACATATTTACGCACATAAAAACCTGTACGGGTGAGTTCGTCGCCGCCAGTCCACGGACCGGTGAAGCCGATAACCTGTTTGCCGTTGTAAAGCGTTTTGGTATCGCCCGATAAAATGTACGAACGTGAGTTAGGTTGTTTGGCCACTTCGGCAGCAGCAGTACCGCTAAATGATGGGTAAATACCACGCTGCATATCAAAAGTTAAGCCCCTTAAGGTTGCACCCGGAAAATAAATGGTTGCCAGTAACCTTGGCTCCAAACCCTGCATCAGCTCGGTACGGCTATTGAAACGTTTAGGAGTACCATCATCATTGGTTACATTCAAATTGCCCCATAGCTGCACCAGATCAAGCGTTGGGTACGAGCGTGACAACGCGTTGGCTGTGAAATAACGCGGAGACATGGTTGCATCCCAGCTGTGTGCCGTATGGTTGGCAATAGAATACTGCTTAATGAAAATGGTTTCGGGACTGGCTTTTAAAAACAGGTCGACATAGTTTTGCACCTTGTCTGCATTACCGTTATACAAGGAGTAATGCCCTTCAAGCAATTTAGCGGCATCGTAAGCAGCCTGGAAATAAGTATTTGCTTTTGCAACGGGGATGCCTACCAGTCCTTGAGACCTTGCCGGGCCATCAACAAAATTGATTGAGCCATATTTAGCTATACAGCCGGCATACAACATCACCCTCGATTTTAATGCTGCCGCGGCATACTTGTTGGCCCTGCCTGCATCGTTGGTTTCGGGCATCATCTGGTAGCCCAGGTCAAGCTCTTCGCCAATAAAATCCCAGGTAGCTTCTTCTTTATCGCGGTGTACCTGCAACTCGGATAGGGGAGCGCCCGGATTTTGCGGAACTTTGATGATAGGCACGCCACCATAACGTTTAGCCAGGCCGAAATAATAATAGGCCCTCAAAAAATGAGCTTCACCCAACAGTGCGTTTACGGTATTTTGGCTTAAAGCGGTAACGTGCTTTGGCAATTCATCAATCAGGATATTAACATTCCTGATATCGCCGTAGGGCCAGTACCCAAAACCGCCACCTATATCCATGCCACCAAAGGGGCCAACCTCTTCCCCGGTAACTGACGCCGAGTTATAAAAATTTTCCCAATCGTTACCACCGGTTTTAAAACCCTGATCGGGGCGATATTTAAAATCTTCGATAGGAAGGTTGGCGTAAATGGTTGCTAAAAACGATTTAACACCGGCCTCGCTACCATAAATAACATCGGGCGTAAAAATATTTTTTGGTGGAATATCCAGGCGCTGGCATGAAGTTACCGAAGCGCCTACACCAAAGGCAATTGCTATAATAAGTTTATGTACTTTTTTCATGTGTTAAATGATTTAGAATGAAACATTGGCACCCAGGTTAAAGGTGCGGTTCATAGGATAGGTATAACCGCCTAAAGCTGTAGCGCCAAAGCCGTTATCGCCTGGTTTAGGGCCCTGGTGTTCCGGATCGTAGTTTTTAAGGCCGGTAAATGTTAACAGGTTATAGCTGTTTACATACACCCTGAATTTGCGCACACCTATAGATTTTAAGATTGAAGGCGATAGCGAATAGCCAAATTCAAGCGTTTTTACGCGTAGGTAGCTCGCGTTTTGAACGGCCTTTGTGCCTTGCGCGTCTGGCGAACCCATGGCAGGGTAAAAGCCCGGAACCCATTGGGTGTTAGGATCAAATACGTTGGCCGATGGATCAACCGTGTGCCAGCTATCCAAAAATCGGGTAAGCGCGCTTCTGTTATACATCAACGGTGATGCAAATTGTTCTCCGTATTGCACGTAAACGCCTGCCGCGCCTTGTAAAAGCATGGTCATATCAAAGCCTTTGTAGCTTACGCCGATGTTAAGGCCGTAGTTGTATAGCGGAATATCGGTTGTAGCGATAGGGTGATCATCTTTATCGTCAATTACACCATCGTTATTCCAGTCTTTGTAGTAGTAATCGCCCGGAATGGTATTGTTATTACCACCGCCGGTATTTACACCGTAGTTGTAGATTTGGTTATAGCTGGTAAACTGACCGGCATAATCTTTACCCCACCATATGTTTTGGTACCTGTTGGTTTGGTTTTCCTTCCAGTTAAGGTATTCATTACCCGAATTGCCGCGCAATACTTTCAACTTTTTTAAACGGGTTGTACCAATGTTACCGCTAAGGTTTAAACCAACCTGGCCAAAAGTGTTTCTGTACGATAAGTTAAGGTCCAGACCCTGCACGCGGTCGCTGTTGTAGTTAATTTGCGGTACATCTGCACCTACTGTTCCGGGTAATGCAACAGATGGTTGTGCAGGTAAGCCTGTTCGGTCGTTCCTGAAAACCTCGATGGTACCGTCAACTTTTCCGCCAAACAAACCAAAATCCAAAGCGATGTTCTGGATGGTATTTACAGACCAGGTTAAGCCGGGGTTACC
Source organism: Mucilaginibacter sp. CAU 1740 (assembly GCF_039839285.1). Taxonomy (NCBI): domain Bacteria; kingdom Pseudomonadati; phylum Bacteroidota; class Sphingobacteriia; order Sphingobacteriales; family Sphingobacteriaceae; genus Mucilaginibacter; species Mucilaginibacter sp. CAU 1740. The sequence continues at coordinate 393,465 of NZ_JBDOQS010000002.1, forward strand.
CAATTTAGGGGCCGAGCCATTTACCGCGGCCGAACCGAAAATATAGCTGTTTACAGGGTAGGTATAACCATCAACATAGTTAAATGGTGGTGCATTACCTTCATCTCCCAGTTTACCGTACGATGCCCTTAGTTTTAAGTTATACAGGATGTTATCAGGTACCAGTTTGCGGAAAAAACTCTCCCTGGTGATAACCCAGCCTGCCGAACCGCCAAAGAAGTTGCCCCATTGGTCGGCTCCTGGCTTGTAAAGGTTGTTGCCATCGCGGCGGAAGGTGCCTTCTAAAAGATATTTACCTTTATAATCATAATTAAGCCTTGAAATGATACTGCGGTGTGCGCGATCTTGTAACCCGCCCTGCTCCATACCGCCTGACATGTTAGCGTTTGGTATGCCGCCAAACAGGTAATCAACAGGGATCTCCACATCGCGATAAGCATTAAAGTTATCCGCTGTTTCATGGCTTTGCTCGTAAGTAACCATGGCCGCAACATTATGGTCTTTTGCAAATGTGTGCGCATAGTTTAATGTTAACTGGCTTAACGTGTTTAAATGCGTATAATACTGACGGGTAATACCTGCAGGCGAGTTTACAAGGTTAGGTATGTAAGTGTCGGTTTCGGCTTTGTAGGTGTACAAATTGTACGTTTTTTTTACAAGGTTGTTGTCAGCAACGCCATACTCGATGTTAAACAGGGCTTTGGCATTTAAACCGGGAACACCAGGGATATCATACTGCAAATTGAGCTGGCTGGTGATGTTTTTGTTTCTGAACCTTTTTGAACCCACTTTATCAGCATCGGTAGCGATTGCCGGGTTTACATTATCGCCATTAGGTATAAGGTTGGGATATAGCGGGTTGTTATTGGCGTAGATCTGGTTGATGGGGATCTGGTTCCAGGTATATTTATAAACCGTCCACTCATCGGTAAATGGCTGGTTTTTTTCATCCATCCATGCCGATGTTAATACCTGTGCTTTTAACCCTTTGGTTATGTTTGCCGTAACGTTCGATCGGAAATTGTATTTGTTGTAGTTTAAATCGCCGCTTTTAAAAACGCCGTTTTGCTTTTGGTAACCAAAGTTGAAAAAGTAACTGATCTTATCATTTCCACCATCAATATTCAGGTTATGCGCAATCTGATCAGCCGTTTTTCTGAAAGCGAGGCCAATCCAGTCCGACGCTTTATTGGTACCGTCGAGCCATGGTTTTATATCTGCATATGAATATTGCGGGGTTACGTTGTGGACAAAGTTATTGGCAAAATCGCGTTTAACCTTCTCGTTAGTAAGCAACATATAGTCCACCGCGCCAACGCCCTCGGGCATGCCCAAAAAAGTTTGAACCGCGCTGTTAACCGAATAGTTAATATTAATCTTACCGTTTTTGCCGCCTTTTTTGGTAGTGATCAAAATGGCACCGCCTGCGGCACGCATACCATAAATAGAGGCAGCCGCGTCTTTCAGTACCGAAATGCTCTCGATCTCGTTAGGGTCCATGCGGCCTACGGTTGATTGATCACCACCGATGATGCCGTCAATAACGATCAACGGCGAACCCTGAAAACCACGGATGTTAAGGTTATTGGCGTATGAGCCAGGCTCGGCAGTTGTTTGCTGGATGCGTACACCCGGTATTTTACCGGTAAGCATGTTGATCACACTTTCGTTTTTAGTGGTGGTGATCTCTTTGCTTTGCAGTGTGGCGATAGAGCCTGTTATGGTTGCCCTTTTTTGCGTACCATAACCTACTACTACCACTTCCTCCAAACTTTTGCTGGTTGTTTTTAGGGCGATTGTGCCATCTTTAATATCTTTTACGGCTATCTCAAGGGTTACATAACCTATGTACGATAGCTGTAAAACTGCGTTGGAGTTGGGTACCTGTAGCTGGAACTTTCCAGCTATATCGGTTATCACACCGTTATTGGTGTCTTTAATTTTTACACTTACCCCCGGAAGCGTCGACCCATCGGTTAAGTCTATAACTTTTCCGGTTATGGTAGTTTGCTGGGCTAACAAACTAAGCGGGAAAAGGAAGAAAAGTATAAGTAAGTATTTATATTTTTTCATATCGTCTCTCTTTGTTGATTGGTTAAGTTTATTTGGTTGGGCTACCTTGCAGGTAGTAAATAGCGCATGCGGCGGCAAGGCCTTATGGCGGGTTGGGGTTGTTGTAATACATGGTTTAAATAAAATTTGGTTAAGCGGTGCGCGTTTACCTATTGGCTATTAAAACACCGCTGATGGTTTATAATTTCAGGTACAAAACAACAGGGAGGCATTAATAAAAAATAAATAATACATTAATAATTGCCCTGTTAATGGCCAAAAACAGGCTTTTATAAAGTTTTTTGCAATCGATTGCGAAAAAAGAGGGTTTGGGCAGAAATAATTTGTTTGATAATGGCAGGGCAGAAGTATTGATACATTTTTAACAAAACGTGATACAGATTAGCAGGTGTATAATGGTTGGCGCGAAGATGCGGATTGTAGCGGTAATTTATATGATACAGGGCTTAGCTTTTTGAGCAAAAAATGTAGCTTTAAAACCGTAACCAATAAAAATCAGAACCTTCATCTTAATGCCCCTAAAATTACACCGCCTGCCTGCGCTAAAAACTTTGCCGATCATACTGCTTTGCTGCTTTGTTGGCCATTATGCTTCTGCACAAAAAAAGAACGCCGGGTATAAATATCATATCCGCAAAGCAACTTCAGCTATCAGTATCGACGGTGTAATAAATGAACAAGCCTGGATGCAGGCCGATTCGGCGGGCGATTTTTTTATGGTGTTGCCGATGGATACAAGCAAGGCCAATGTGAAAACGGTGGTGCGGATGTGTTATGATGATAAGAACCTATACATCCTGGCTATTAATTACAACTCGGTTCCGGGGCCATACATGGTAGAATCGTTAAAGCGGGATTTCAACTTTGTGAAGAATGATAACTTCCTCATTTTTATGGATCCCTTTGATGCCCGTACCGATGGTTTCAGTTTTGGTGCCAACGCGGCCGGAGGGCAGTGGGATGGGAGTATGTACGAAGGCGGCAAGGTTGATCTGAGTTGGGATAACCGTTGGTATTCGGCAGTGAAAAACTATCCTGATAAATGGGTATGGGAGGCGGCTATTCCGTTTAAAAGTATCCGCTATAAAAAAGGGATCACCGAGTGGGGCATCAACTTTAGTCGTAACGATTTAAAAACCGCAGAAAAATCAAGCTGGACACCAATACCGCGCCAGTTCCCTACTGCTTCATTGGCTTATACAGGTACATTAGTTTGGGACGAACCGCCACCGACGGCCAGCAGTAACGTATCGATCATCCCTTACGCGCTTACCGGTGTTAGTAAAGATTATCAGCATAATACTAAAACCGATTTCAAACATGCTATTGGCGGAGATGCCAAAATATCTGTTACTCCTTCATTAAACCTCGACCTAACGGTTAATCCCGATTTTTCGCAGGTAGATGTAGATCAGCAGGTGATCAACCTAAATAGGTACGAACTCTTTTTTCCCGAAAAACGGCAGTTCTTTTTAGAGAATGGCGATCTTTTTGCCAATTTCGGCTATTCGGATATCCGGCCTTTTTTTTCAAGGCGGATAGGCTTGAATGTTCCTATTGATTTTGGTGCAAGATTAACCGGCAAGCTGGATAAAGATTGGCGCATTGGCGTAATGGATATTCAAACGGGTAGTTCTGCAACTGCCGCCCAATCCGCGGCAAATTACGGCATCATCACTCTGCAACGCCGGGTGCTCGATCGCTCAAACATTGCTTTCCTTTTTGTAAATAAGGATGCTACTTCAAACGTGCCCGGTACAAATACAGGCTCCAATCTATATAACCGTAATATCGGTGCTGAGTTTAACCTTGCCTCACGAAGCAACATCTGGACAGGCAAGGCCCTCGCCCTAAAATCTTTTACACCCGGCGTAAGTGGTAGAGACTGGGTACTATCAGATCATTTTCAATACCTCAGCAAATACTGGACATTGTACCTGCAGGAAGAGTATGTAGGCAAAAACTACAATGCCGAGGTTGGCTATGTGCCGCGTGTAGGATATATCAAGGTAAGCCCATTGTTGTTACGCAACTTTTTTCCTAAAAAGGGCAATATCCTGAGCCATGGTATCCAGCTTACATCCAATTACTTTTTTGATGAGTCGTTTCACCGTACCGATAACGAGAGTATCCTTTCGTATCTCATTACCTTCCGCAACCGGGCTACACTGTCGGTATCGGGCATTAATGATTATGTACGCTTGCTAAGGCCTTATGATCCAACCAATATAGGTAAGGGTTTACTGCCAACCGGCTCGGAACATAACTGGAATACTATTGATGTGCAGTTTGCATCGAAGCCGCAAAATGTATTTACCTACCTGCTCGAGGCTTCGCATGGTGGCTATTATGATAATGGCGTGCGTAATAGCTTAACCGGGCTGATAGGCTATCGCTTTCAGCCTTATGTAAACATCGCCATCAACACCTCGTTTAATGATCTTCGCCTGCCGCAACCTTTTGGGCATAATACCTTTTGGCTGGTAGGGCCTAAGGTTGATGTTACGTTTACTAACACGCTGTATTTTACCACTTATGTACAGTATAACCAGCAGATTGATAACATCAACATCAATACCCGTTTGCAGTGGCGGTACAAACCGGCATCCGATCTGTTTATTGTTTATGGGGATAATACCACACCATCGCCTTATACCGTAAAAAACAGGCAGCTCACTTTAAAATGGACCTATTGGTGTAACCTGTAAAACAAGTGCTGCCATGTGTACGTTGGGTTAATGCAAGGCCAGTCAGGTCGGCATATACTCATGAAAAAACTGATCATATTTGACCTTGATGGTACCCTTGCCGAAAGTAAGGCTGCTTTGGATAAAGAAATGGCCAAGCTGCTGGTAAGCTTGCTCAAGGTTGCTAAGGTCGCCATCATATCGGGCGGCGATTGGCCCCAGTTTGAGAAACAGGTGCTTTCCAATTTGCCCGAAAAAGGTCTGCTTAAAAACCTTTCCATCCTGCCAACATGTGGCACCAAGTATTATCAGTATAAAAAATCGGGTTGGAGGAAGTTGTATTCGGAAGATTTTACCGCTGATGAAGAAAAAGAGATCATTGATAAGCTGAATGAAGCCATCGACGGATCTGGCGTTAAACCTGAAAAAACCTGGGGTGAGCAGATAGAAGACCGAGGCAGCCAGATCACTTTTTCGGCATTAGGTCAATTAGCCCCGCTTGATGCAAAGAAAAAGTGGGACCCCAAATTTGCCAAACGCAAAAAGATCAAAAGCAAACTGGATAGATCGCTCATAGGATTTTCAGTTCAAATGGGAGGAGCAACCTCTATCGATATTACCAAACCCGGCATTGATAAAGCTTACGGTATCCATAAGCTTGAGCACACCCTCGGCATAAAAATTAAGCAAATGATATTTATCGGCGATGCCTTGTTTGAAGGAGGCAATGATCACCCCGCCAGGAAAACAGGTGTTGATTGCATCCAGGTGCGTGACCCGGAAGAGACTAAGCGGGTTGTTGAGGGGATGGTGTTGTGTTTGGAGTAACCGCAAAATCGTCATGCTGAACTTGTTTCAGCATCCCACAGGACAGCTTTACGATTGACTTAGCAGGCGACTCAGCAAGTGGGATGTTGAAATAAATTCAACATGACGGTTATCGTATTTGGAGCGAATAGTTTTATCCTTGCTGCTCCTGCTGATATTTATAATGCAAATTCTTCAAAGTTTCGATAGTGGCCTCATCGGTAGATACGCCATAGCCAGTTACTAATGTGCCCTTGATACCGTCGGTTGAAGCGAGGGCGTAGACGATGGCTTCGTCGGCCGGGTCGGAGGGGCCTTCGTAGCGGTATAGGTCTGTTATTTCAAATTTGGCGGCGGGGAAAATTTCTTCGCCGTCTTTAAAATGATCGCCTTCAAGGCTAAATTCGTGCGTATAACCCTGTTCTTTTAATTTGGTTATTGCTTCGGTTACTGTAGCGTAGTGAAATTTTTGCTCTTCCATGAGGGTAGGGTGTTTGGTATTATAGCTAATATACAATTAAAGTACACTACCTGTTTCGGTAATTTCTGCCGAAAATGTTTCGGGCTGTACTAATACAAACCTTACCAAACTAAATTCTTGCTTAATACAATCGCGAATACGGTCGATAGCCTGGTTGATTTGCTGTGTATCAAGATCTTCTTTAAAAGCTACTATCAGCATCAAAATGATCTCATCCGGCGATTGGTAGGTAGAGAGCATATGCATCACTTTTAATACCGAGCTATCCTTTTCAACCAGTTGCTTTATTTTTTCTCTCGATTCGGATGAGATGCCTTCGCCCATTAATAAACTCCGGCTTTCGCGGGCCAATATTGCCGAAACTCCCACCAAAATTAATCCAACCAATAACGAGGCAACGCCATCAAGTACAGGAATATGATAGCGATGATTTAGGAACAGGCAAATACCTACAATGAAAAGCCCGGCAACTGCAGCGCTATCTTCAAACATCACCAAAAAAGTTGAAGGATCCTTGCTTTTAACCACGGCTTCCCACCAGGTTTGATTTCCTCGTACGGCATTAAATTCTTTCAGGGCGATGATAAGCGATGAACCTTCAAAAATGATTGATAAGCCCAATACGATATAGCTGAGCGTCGGATCGCCAAGTGCTTCTGGCTCGCGGATATGTAAAATACCCTGGTAAATGGATAAGCCTCCACCTAAACCAAAAATCATGATGGATACAATGAACGACCAGAAATACAACTCTTTGCCATAACCAAAAGGATGGGTTTTATCCGGCGCTTTCCGGCTGCGGTATAGGCCGAGCAGCAGTAATAACTCATTCGCAGTATCAACCAACGAGTGGATGCCCTCCGAGATCATGGATCCGCTTCGGCCAATAACACCGGCTATAAATTTGGTAATTGCTATCAGCAGATTGGCAATAAGCGCGCTGTAGATAGATTTTTTTGATGAAGCCATGTGTTAATGAGCTATTACCTCGGCATCGCCTAATTTTTTTACATACAACTCATCAACCAAAATAACAATGATGGCTACAATAGGCACCGCTAAGATAATACCCAATACGCCCGAAAGCGTACCCATCACTACCTGGCTTATAATGGTGAGGGCAGGTGGCAGGTTGATCATCCGGTTCTGAACTATCGGCACTACGATATTGCTTACAATAGTTTGTGATACTATGTAGATCAGCGCCACAATAATAGCCGAGTTTGGCCCCACTGTGAGTGCCAGTAAAACACCGGGTATCATGGCTATTACTGAACCTAAGTTGGGGATGATCTTCAGCATACCCGCAAACAAGGCCAGAATCAAAGCGGCCGGAATACTCATAATACTTAAGCCCGTGGTAAGCAATATGGCCAGCAGTACCATAGATAATAACATGCCTTTTAACCAACCCTTCAACGATAAGCTGATCCTATCCATAATATCGCGGCCTAATTGCTTTTTCTGGTCGGATAGCAGTATCAGGATACCATTTTTATAAACATCGGGGTTGGACGTAAAGAAAATGCTCAAAAACATAATGATATAGATATCACCCAACACGCCAAAGCCAGTGCTGAAAAAATGCTGTACGGTAACCACCATTTTATCCGGATCGTTATCGCCCGAGAAATAATCAAGAATTTGTTTGCCTGTAGGATTTGAGGATAGTTTGGCCTTGAAGTTATTTACCGTATGCGGCAGGGTTTCTTTTAATAAAGCTATCTGGTGCTGTATGGTAGTCCCCATAAGGTAAAGCAAGCCGGCAACTATTAAAAAAGATCCTAATACAGATATGATCATGGCATACCTCCGGCGCATTTTGGTATTACGCTCAATTAAATCGCCAAGGCCATGAAAGTAAGTTGATATCAATACTCCTGAAAGTATCATCAGCAGTACATTGAAAGCAACCCGTGCTATCAATATCACTACTACTAACAGGGCAACAATGGCAACGGTGTGCCATACTTTTTCGATATAAGTAAGTTCTTTTTCGCGTTTGGGGGCCATAAAGCAGGTGTTTCCCATAAACACGTATGTATGTGTTAAATGTTTTGATTTAGGAGAATTTTAGGTTAAGATGGTGTTAATAGTGAGAGCAAGCCTTATGTAAAACGGCGGATGATTACTCACCCGGTCTGCGCTACGCTGGACCGCCCTCTCTCGGGCAAGCCGCAAAGGGTGAAGGGGAGACAAATAATAACATAAGGTTTCCCCTCTTTGCGCGCAGCGTAGAGAGGGGTGACAAGCGTAGCGATGTCGGGGTGAGTAAATATGCGGGCGACAACACCGACGACAAGCTCGATCTCGCTAAAATGATTTACTATTCCAGTTTTTAACTTTTTAAAATATTTTAAAAAGAAAGTGTAACAATTTAAATAACATTTTGTAAAATTATCCCGCCAATAGATTTTTAGCGATATTAGTTAAGCGTCAATAACCAATACCATAGCCCCTTTCATTCAATGAAAAAAAACTACTACATCGTAACGCTTATCATGCTTACGTTTTTTGTGATCTCATTTTTAACCAATATCATCGGCCCACTCTCGCCCGAGTTTATCAAAGATTTTAAGCTGAGCGATGCCATGGCGGGGTTGTTACCCTTCGCGTTTTTTATAGCCTATGGGGTAATGTCGATACCATCAAGCATGCTGGTTCAGAAATATAATGAGAAGGCTATTATGGTGGCAGCGTTTATAGTGGCATTTGCGGGCTCATTGTTATTGGCGGTTTACCCCAATTACCTTACGGCAATACTATCCTTGTTTTTAATAGGATGTGGTATGGCCATGCTGCAGGTGGTGATCAATCCCTTGTTGCGCACATCGGGCGGGGAAGAAAACTATGCTTTTACATCGGTATTGGCACAGCTGATATTTGGTGGGGCATCTTTTGTTAGTCCGCTGGTTTACTCCTATATGGTTAAAAATATGGGGAGCAGTAAAGGTGGGTTCTTCCCTATGCTGGAGGCACATGTACCTGCGGGTATGCCCTGGATCTCTTTGTATTGGCTGTTCGCGGTGATTTGCCTGGCTATGGTGGTAATCATGCTGGTATCTAAATTTCCGAAAGTTGAGTTGGCCAGCGACGAAAAGGCAGGGCCATGGAAAACTCATATCGATCTGTTTAAAAAACCTGTAGTAGTAGCCTATTTTATAGCCTTGTTTTGCTACGTGGGCAGCGAGCAGGGTGTATCGTACTGGATGTCGCAATTTTTGTTCGAGTATCACAAGTTCGATCCGCAAACAACGGGGGCAAATGCCGTGGCTTACTTTTGGGGACTGATGACCGCAGGCGGTATTTTAGGCTTGTTTTTATTGAAGCTGATGGATAGCCGGAAGCTGCTGGTGATCTTTACCATTCTCGCCTTGATATTCCTAACGCTCGGCTTGTTTGGTGCGCCTCAAACATCATTGTACTCCTTTTCGATAGTTGGCTTTTTTATGTCGGTGATGTATCCGATCATATTCTCGCTGGCGTTGAGTTCAGTTTCCGAAGATCATGGCTCGTTCGCGGGTATCCTGGTTACGGGCATCATTGGCGGCGCGGTTGTGCAATTGCTGATAGGCGGATTGGGGAGTTGGTTTGGTTTAAGAGAGGGGATGTGCTTTCTGTATATCACTTTCGGCTATATGCTCAGTATTGGCTTTTGGGCTAAGCCATTGGTTACCAATAAAACCATTTTTGATAATAACGAGAATAAAGCATAACAATGAGCAATTTAAAAGTTATAGGGATTGATTTAGGGGCTACCAATATCCGCGGAGCGATAGTTGAAAATAACACGATCGGCAACATCGTATCGCAACGAATTAAAAGCGATGGCAGTGTTGAAGATGTACTGAATGATATTTATACCGTAGTGGATGCACTGCTGCAAAATGATATAGCCAGCGCTATAGGCATAGGTGTACCCAGCGTGGTTGACGTTGCCGAAGGTATTGTTTACGATGTGCAATACATCCCATCGTGGAAGGAGGTACACCTGAAAAAACTGATGCAGGAACGTTACAATATCCCGGTTTATGTAAATAACGATGCTAATTGCTTTGCCGTGGGCGAATTATATTTTGGCAAGGGAAAGGAAGTAGATAGTATGGTTGGCGTAACCCTTGGCACAGGGTTAGGTACAGGCATCATCACCCAAGGTAAATTATACGCGGGTTACAACTGTGGTGCGGGCGAGATAGGCCTGTTCCCTTATATCGATAATATATTAGAGTACTATTGCAGCGGTTCATTCTTTAATAATGTTTACGGCTTGGATGGTGTACAGGTATTTAAAGATGCCCAGGCTGGCGATGCCCGTGCGCTTGAGTTATATGCCGAATTAGGTACCCACGTAGGCAACGCCATTAAAATGGTAATGTACGCCTACGATCCTGAACTGATCATCCTTGGCGGATCAGTAAGTCATGCCTTTGATTATTTTAAAGATACCATGTGGCAGGTGGTAAAAACCTTCGCCTATACCAAAACCCTCGAGCGGATAAAAATTGAAATTTCCGAACTGCAAAACAGCGGCATCATTGGCGCGGCAGCTTTGTATTACGATAACCAGAAATAAACCTACATCTACCATGAAAAAAACATTACTGCTATCTGCAATAGCTTTGTTCAGCGCCGGTGCTTTTGCACAGGGGCGACAGGAAAACTTTAACCTTTTATTGAAAGACGACTGGCAAATGCAGTCGGTAGTTACAGCGCCGGCTCCTGCCGCTGAGATCTCCAAAGAAAAATTTGATACGCAGGGTTGGTACAAAGTAAGCGTACCTTCAACCATTTTAGCGGGTTTGCTTGCAAACCATGTATATAACTTCGACCCGTTTATGGGCAAAAACCTTGAAAAACTGGCCGACCCTAAACTGGATAAACCATGGTGGTTTAGGCGCGAGTTTACTTTGCCCGCTTCCGAAAACGGTAAGAATGTGATCCTTCGCGTTCACGGTATCAACTACAAGGCAAACATTTGGTTCAACGGTGTTAAAATAGCCGATTCGACCAAGGTGAAAGGCCCGTACCGAATGATAGACCTCGACCTTACGAAAAACATCAATTATAACGGCACCAATACGCTGGCTATTGAAGTGCTAAGGCCATTTACGCCAAACAAAAGCAATGGCGACCTCGCTATTGACTATGCCGATTGGATCCCATACCCGCAGGATTATAACGGCGGGATCATCAATAACGTAGAGGTGAAAACCTATAACAAAGTAGGCGTAAAATTCCCGCTGGTTACTACCGATTTTGATCTGCCTTCGCTGACGGTAGCCCACTTAACGGTAGATGCACAGGTAACCAACTATACCAATAAACCCCAGGACGCGGTGATTAAGGGAAAAATCAATGAAGATATTTTCTTCGAGAAAAAAGTACACCTGTTGGCTAACGAATCGAAAAATGTAAACTTTTCGCCTGTTGAATTTAAACAGCTCAATGTTAAAGATCCGGCTATTTGGTGGCCCTGGCAGTATGGCAAACCGAACCTGAACAGGATAGAGGTTTCGGCTTTGGTTGATAAAAAGCTGAGTAATTCGGTGAGTGAGAATTTTGGGATCAGGCAGTTTACATCTAAAATAATTGATGATAACCAGTCGCGGGAGTTTATTGTGAATGGTAAGCCGATTATGCTGAGGGGCGCGGCCTGGTCGCCGGATATTTTTCAGCGACGTTCGGCTGAAAGGCAGGAGCAGGAAATCAAGTTGGTGCGCGATATGAACATGAACATTGTGCGCTCGGAAGGTAAAATGGAGGATGATAACTTTTATGACCTCTGCGATAAATATGGCCTGATGGTAATGAACGGCTGGATGTGCTGCGGCACCTGGCAACACCCCGAAAAATGGGATGCGGCCGAGCGTAAAGTTGCTATGTCGTCAGATAGTAGTGTAATGTACTGGCTGCGCAACAAAGCCAGTCTGTTTGTATGGCTTAACGGCAGCGATATGCCGCCAACCGATACCTCGGTTGAAAGCGATTACCTGAAAATTGAAAAGCAGCTGAAATGGCCAAATCCATTGCTGGCTACCGCTAACGAAGGTAAATCGAAAGTATCGGGATACAGCGGCGTTAAAATGGCTGGTCCATACGAGTGGGTGCCGCCTATCTATTGGGAAACCGACGCCACCAAAAAGTTTGGCGGTACTTATAGTTTCGCTACCGAGATCTCGCCGGGGCCTTCGATCCCGCCTTATGAGAGCCTGATTAAGTTCATTCCTAAAGATTCGTTAAATGTAACCTCAGCCGATTGGAACTACCATTGCGGTACAGGGTCATTCGGTACAACAAAAGTATTTACCAAAGCTCTTTACGGCCGTTATGGCGAAACTGCATCTATCAAAAACTATGTAGCCAAAGCACAAGCCCAAAACTACGAAGCCCACCGCGCTATGATGGAGGCTTATGGTTTAAACAAATATCAAACTGCAACCGGGGTAGTACAATGGATGCTCAGCAACCCATGGCCGGGTATCATTTGGCATACTTATGATTATTACCTGTACCCTGCAGGAACTTACTTCGGTATGAAAAAAGCCATGGAGCCATTGCACGTGTTGTACTCTTACAAAACTAATGAGGTAGCGGTGATCAACTCGTACCTGAAAAATTTTATCGGTTTAAAGGTTAAGGCTGATGTTTATAATCTGGATGGCTCAAATAAATTTAGCAAAACGGTAACTGCCGACATTGGTGCTGATGCCTCAAAAAGACTATTCGCGCTGCCTGCCATTACCGGTTTATCAGATACTTATTTATTACGCCTCGAATTAAGCGATAAAACCGGCGAAACCAAAAGTATCAACTGGTACTGGCTCTCCAAAAAAGGGGATGAGCTAAACTGGAAAAAATCGAATTGGTACACTACGCCGCAATCTGCCTATGCATATTACTCGGCATTGCAATCTTTACCTAAAACAAAACTTACCGTTAGCCAAACCAGCAAAGCTGAAGGAGATAGTACTTCTTATATGGTTACAGTGAAAAATACAGGTAGCGCCGTAGCCTTTTTTGTGCATTTGCGCACGTTGAAGGGGCAGGAGGGCGATGATATTTTACCGGTTATTTTTAGCGATAACTACATCTCATTGGCACCGGGAGAAAGCAGGGTTGTTAAATGTACTTATGCTAATAAAAATACCGACAATGCCAAGCCGTATTTGCTAACGTCGGCTTGGAATTTGGATGTTGCCGCAAGTAGTGGTGATGGTGGGTTTGAGGATGGATTGCCGAGGCAATAAGGGGGTAAAAAAGCGAAGGCCTGTGCGATTCCCCTCTTGAGAGGGGTGGAGGGTTGTGTTCTATGCAAGCGATATTAGAACGCGGACGAACACACCCCTACAGCCGCACGTTCCGTCGCTCTCAAGAGGGGAACTTTCATCGCTGTCCGAAGTTTCCAACTTCGGACGACTATGCCTGGAGTTTGTAACTCCAGCATTATGGTAAAGAATTAATTTGTTGCTGTATGTTTGGAGTTACAAACTCCACACATACAGCATTCGAAGTCAGAGACTTCGAACAGCACTCTGCGTTTAGTTATAGCTCTTTTCTTAATTCAAACTCCCACTCCGCACCTTAGCTTTATAATAGCTCGGCGTTATCCCTTCAATCTTTTTAAAAGCCCGGCTAAAATAATTGAGGTTATTAAACCCCGCTTTAAAACAAGCTTCTGAAATACTATTATGCGGATTATTCATCAGCTGTTTGGCCAGCTGCAACCGCTCCTTAATAATATAATCAACCGGCGAGATCCCCAACTCATGCTTAAAGGCACGGAAAAAGCTGGCCTTGCTCATAAATGCCATCTGGCAGAGCGAATCAATATTAAGCTTCTCGCTCAAATGTACCCTGATGTATTCCAACACATAAGCAAAGCGGCTGCTGCTTGATAGCTCATGCAGGTTATCGTTGATCTCGTGCAGGTTTTGCATCTGCATAATGCGGATCAGTAGTTCTTTGAGCGTAAGGTTGGCCAGCACATCTTTTGTTAAAGCGTCGCCGGTGCTGATACGGATGAGCTTATTGATGAGTTGGGCAAGTTCGTAATTGTTAAAAAAGTGGAACTGGTTGTAGTTAAGCTGCCAGGCCCGGTTATCTTCCCGGGGGTAGTTCTCGTTTAAAAAATCGAGGGTGTTTGCTATTTCCTGGTGGTTGATGGCGAGGGCTGTGCACTGAGATGGCTGGTTAATAGTAGCCTCCGGGAAATCGATCTTCATGGTAATATTCGGCGGAACGATCACTGTTTCGCCGGGCAGGTAATCGAAGCCTGGTTTATCAAACAGGTGCATCACCTTTTTGCCGCGTAGCATGCTGGTAATTACCAGATCGCTGAAAGTTAGGGGCACCAGTTCGCTGCGCTGAAAAGTTTCAAAAACGTTTAGCTCACAGTGGTTCATGGTGTAAGCCTTGCGGTTTTCTACCATGGCATTCAGTTCTTTTCCGTGTGAGAGGCTTAGCGGAGATAACAGGGTTTTGTTATTCATAGCCGTTTATAATTTAAAGCAAATTAGGCATAGTAATGCTCATTAACAAGCCGCGGCAAAAAATGCGAACATTGTGCTACCATTTGATACAATAATGCAAATGCCCGTTAGGCAGGCGCTCTACCTTAGTATCACCAAAAAACATAAAAATTATGAGCGCTGTTTCTAAACCATCCTTTAAGGATAAGTACGACAATTTTATTGGCGGCAAATTTGTTCCGCCGGTTAAAGGCGAATATTTTGATAACATTTCGCCAATAGATGGTAAGGTATTCACCAAAGCCGCCCGATCTACCAAAGAAGATGTTGAACTGGCTTTAGATGCCGCGCATGCAGCCTTCCCGGCCTGGAGCAAGACTTCGGCTGTGCAAAGGGCATCGTTACTAAATAAAATAGCGGATATCATCGAAACCAACCTCGAAGCTTTAGCTGTAGTAGAATGTATTGACAACGGCAAAGCCATCCGAGAATGCCGGGCTGCCGATTTACCGCTGGTGATAGATCACTTCCGTTATTTTGCAGGCGTGATCCGTGCCGAAGAAGGCAGCATTTCTGAGCATGATGAAAACACAGTTTGTATTGTATTGAACGAGCCGCTTGGCGTTGTAGGCCAGATCATCCCCTGGAATTTCCCGCTATTAATGGCTACCTGGAAAATTGCCCCTGCATTAGCTGCCGGTAATTGCTGTGTGGTGAAACCTGCCGAGCAAACCCCTACATCCATTATGGTACTGATGGAGTTGATCCAGGATGTGTTACCTGCGGGTGTGTTGAATATTGTTACTGGCTTTGGTCCTGAGGCAGGTAAACCATTGGCTTCATCACCAAGGGTAGCCAAAGTATCTTTCACCGGTGAAACTACTACCGGCAGGTTGATTATGCAGTACGCGTCAGAAAACCTGATCCCGGTTACTATGGAGTTGGGTGGTAAATCACCAAATATCTTCCTCGAATCGGTTGGCGATGCTGATGATGAGTTTTTTGATAAGGCGGTAGAGGGCGCGGTGTTATTTGCATTGAACCAAGGCGAGGTTTGTACCTGCCCATCAAGGATTTTAGTGCACGAAAATATCTACGATAAGTTTATTGCAAGGGTGATCGAGCGTACCAATGCCATTATTATGGGCAGTCCGCTGGATGGTACAACCATGATGGGTGCGCAGGCCTCGAACGATCAATATGAAAAAATTCAATCATACCTTAAAATTGGTAAGGAAGAAGGTGCTGAAGTGCTTTGCGGTGGCGATGTGAAAAAGCTGGATGGAGAACTGGAAGGTGGCTACTACATTCAGCCAACTTTGTTTAAAGGCAATAATAAAATGCGCATTTTCCAGGAAGAGATCTTCGGTCCGGTTGCCTGTGTAACCACCTTTAAAACTACCGAAGAAGCTATCGCCATAGCAAACGATACCCTTTACGGCTTAGGCGCCGGCGTTTGGACACGCGACGCGCATGAGCTTTACCAGGTGCCACGCGCTATACTGGCCGGACGTGTTTGGGTTAATAATTACCACGCTTACCCAGCCCATGCGCCATTTGGTGGTTACAAAAAATCGGGCTTCGGCAGGGAGAATCATAAAATGATGTTGGCGCATTACCGTCAAACTAAAAATATGCTGATTTCTTATAATAAGAATAAACTGGGCTTCTTTTAGGAATTAGGCACCGCCTCTATTCCCCATTTCATTGCGAGGTACGAAGCAATCGCACGGAAGCCGAGGAGCTATACAGGTTCGCTCTGTAAAGTTCGCGATTGCTTCGTACCTCGCAATGACGTGGTTATTAATCGCTAATATTTAAAAAATGGTAAAAAGAGTAACCATAACACCCGAAGCATCAAACCTGATCAGCGATCTCAAATCCCGCTTTGGCGAACTGATGTTTCACCAAAGCGGGGGCTGTTGCGATGGCTCATCGCCTATGTGTTTTGAAAAGGGCGATTTTAAACTCGGTGGCAGTGATGTGAAAATAGGAGAGGTAGATGGCTGCGAGTTTTGGATGAGCAAAGATCAGTTTGAATACTGGCAGCATACGCAGCTACAGTTAGATATCACCAAAGGCAGAGGCTCAAGTTTTTCTATCGAGATCCCTACCGGGTATAGGTTTATGATCCACTCGAGATTGTTTAATGATGAAGAGATGAAGGATTTAGAACCGGTCAGTTTTATTGAAGATTGACGTTGTAGAGCCAGACTTACGAAGTTTTCGAAACTTCGTAAGTCTTTGATGAAGGTGGCTTTTAACCACCATTGCGGGGTACGGAGCGATACCAGTATATTCAGGCCGGAACTTGTTGCCTGGTAATGCTTTCGTCACCCGCAATGGTGTTTTTATGTTGACCTATTTCGCTGCCTGCAACTGATCCAGTTTATCCAATATCTCTTTGGTGTATTTAATCGATAAGGCTTTCTTGAATAACTTTTCGGCATTGGCCTTATCACCTTGGGCTAAATAGCAATCGCCCATACTATCATAAACATTGAAGTTTTTAGGATAGTTATCAATATTTACCTGGAAAAACATGGCGGCTTTTTCATAATCTTTTTGCTGCAAAAAAGCATAGCCGATGCCGTTCATTTCCGGTTCGGATGCGCGGACATTGTAGCCCATTTCTGCCGAAAGCGCTTTATAATGCGCTTCAATCATTTGCCTTAGTTGTGTTGCGCTGTATTGCTTATCAAAATACTGATTATAGGGCTGATTGCGCGGGAAACGGTTGTTTTTGAAAATAAACCGTAGGGCATCATATTCCGCATTGAGCGGTACTGAATTGTGGTCATCATCCGGATAATACTTTTTAGCCCACAACAGGTTGTTGTTTTTGTTTGCGGTGAGATAATCGCTCAATTTCATAATAGCCCGAATGTGGTGCGATATTTCTGCGGTATCTTTCCGCACCTCAGCTGTATCCATGCCCTCATTCATGGTGTTAGCGAAACCTAAAAATAGTTTCCTTCCCTTAAAATCTTTCTGTTTCAGAAGGGCAGGCGTTTGCTTAAGCAGGTTTTCGTTATCGTAAAACATACTCGGATCAATAGCTATGTAGGCGCTGAAAGCCTGCGTATGTTTTAACTGCATGTTGATCACGGTTAGGCCTCCCAACGAATGACCTATCAATGTACGATACGGCGCGGTTGGGTAATGTTGATCAATATAGGGGATAAGTTCGGTTTGCATAAAGGCAGCGAAGTTTTCGCCTCCGCCCGAGCTTTTATCCATGGCACTTTTGGTAGGTGTAAGGTCGCGTGTACGATGCCCGCGGGTGTTCAATATCCCAACGATGATCATTTGGGGAAAAACGGTATTGCCTGCTGTTGCGCTCAATTCTTTCACCATGGTAACCAGCGACATGAAATGATCGTCGGCATCTAAAACGTACAAAACCGGGAACTCCGGTTTTGAAAAGTAAGTGGTATCGTAGCCGGGTGTATAAACCCAGATCGGTCGGTTTTCTTTTAATATGTTGGAGAATATGGTATCAACCCTGCCTAAAACTATAGGCTGTGGTGCTGGCTGTGCCCTAAGCAGGTAGGCAATGGTAAGATGAACAAGTATCAGGATCAGCTTTTTCATATGGTTATTGATTTTTGATCAATGATAGCCATAGCAAGCCCGCCAGTAAATAAAGTGGGACGAATACGCCCGTTAATGGGATGGAAGATGCAGGTGTAAGACAGCGCTGAGCCTTTGGTTCTTATATCGAATACGCAGAACTTAAAAACATGTTAGGCTATGTTTGCGTTTATCATAGATTACTATGGAGAGGATACTGTGCTGAACACTTACAATACCGCGCGTAAAAATAACCATCTAACAAAATTCGAAACCATCATATTCGCACTGATGGCCGTGTTAACCCTGGTTGCCATAACGCTTTTTTACGCTGATAAAACTTATTTTGAAATGCTTTATAGTGCCAATGGCGGGTTTATTGGCTACGTAACGGTGTTACTGCTCATCGCTATTTTTGGGTTGTCGGTTGTTTATGTAATACGACTGGCCCGGTATAGAAGCATCCAGTTTTGCGTAGTTTTTATTTTGGCAGGGATAGTAAGCTTACTGCTTGCCGCCCAGGCCCTGGCGGGATTGCCGGATGTTTTGCACGCTTCAACACATAACCTTTTCAAGGCAAATACCGCTGCTTTGCATACAATGGCCAAAAGTGTTGTTAAAATTAACCAGGCAGGTAAAATTGCTATAACCTGGGTTTTTATAGCCGCCGGTACTTTTTATGTTTTGATACTTCCGTTTGTGTATCGCGGTAATTTTAAGGCCAAACGTTTTATAGATAAAATTGGTTTACCCGTTCCGCACCGCAACCATATTATTGCTTTAGTTACGGTGGCAGTTTTAGCTGTACTGTTCTCAGCTGTTTGTGAATCGGCAGTTTTGAGTTTGGATCTCACTGCCATCTCATTACTCATCTTGTTCTGCCCGGAAAATATCGGCGTTTTCAGGCGATAGTCATTTTGCGGGAGTAACCATATTTATTTAGGAGATAGACTAAGTAATCCGATCAATTACTTGCAACTTTGTTTAAACCTCCCCGCTAAATCTATAATTATGGCTACAGTTTCATTGAGCAGTCCGGCCGGTAAATGGATCATGGTTTCGGCGATATTGGCTTCGGCAATGGCTTTTATTGATGGTACTGCACTTAACGTGGTGTTGCCCGCCCTGCAGCAAAGCCTCAATGCCAAAGGTGCTGATCTGTTCTGGATCCTGAATGCTTATCTGCTGATGCTGGCTTCGCTGATCTTGATAGGTGGTTCGCTGGGTGATAAGCTTGGCCGGAAGAAAGTATTTATGTGGGGGATCTTCATTTTTATTACCGGTTCGGCACTTTGTGGTTTATCACCGGGCGTGTTTTATCTCATCATTTTCAGGATTATTCAGGGTGTTGGTGGCGCGCTGATGATCCCCGGCAGCCTTTCGCTTATCTCATCATCTATCGATGTAAAAGAACGGGGGAAGGCTATAGGTACCTGGTCGGCAATTACTACGGTGGTAACTATGGGCGGCCCGGTGTTGGGAGGGGCTTTGGCCGATGCAGGTTTGTGGCGTTATATTTTTTTTATCAATGTGCCGATAGGAATAATAGCCCTGCTTATTTTGTGGTGCAAAGTTGCCGAAAGTAGGGACGAAAGCACCGATAAGGCTATTGATTTTCCGGGAGCTATCTCCATAGCTTTAGGATTAGCCTTGCTTACATTCGGATTTTTAAGGATGCCTGCCGTTGGTTTTAATAACTGGCAGGCTTACGGATCACTTGCAGCAGGAGTGCTACTGCTTGCTATGTTTATCTATATTGAAAAAACAAGCAAGCACCCCATGATGCCGCTTAGCCTTTTTAGCAATAAAACCTTTACGGGTATTAACCTGCTAACCTTTTTTCTGTATGCAGGCTTAGGCGGAGGGATGTTGTTCATGTCGTTAAACATGGTGCAGGTGCAAGGCTATAGCCAGCTGCAATCCGGACTTACATTTTTGCCTTTTACCGTTTTGATGATCTCGATAGCCCGTTATGCGGGTGCTATAGCTGATAAAAAAGGTCCGCGTCTATTATTGATCATCGGCCCTGGCTTGGCCGGAGTCGGGTTATTGATGCTCTCTTTTATTAAACAAACAGCCGGACCGTCGGATTATTGGTCGAGCTTCTTACCCGGTGTACTGGTTTTCGGTTTCGGGATGTCGTTAACGGTAGCTCCCCTTACGGCTACGGTAATGGGTTCGGTAAGCGATCATTTTTCGGGCACTGCATCTGGTATTAATAATGCAATGACACGTATCTCCAACGTTTTTGCCAATGCTATTTTTGGTGCGTTGGCAGTACTCTTTTTTTCGGGAGCGATGCAGGGCAATCTGGATAAAATCGCCCTCAACCTAAAAGATAAAAAAGCTGTGATGGAACAGGCTGCCAATTTAGGAAACGCCAAAGTGCCTAAGGGGATAGATGTCTCTAACAGCAAAATGATCGAAACAGCTTACCATAATAGTTTTATTTCGGCTTATGGTAATATCATGCGAATCTGCGCGGGCTTAGGTTTTATGGGCGCTTTAATGTCCGTTATTTTTATCCGGAACAGCGCGGTTAAAAAAGAATAGATTATTTCTTTTTAGATGCTTTAGCCAAAGGGTTAAAGGCAAGGCATAGCGCTATCCAATAGTTAAGTTCTTTGGTGGTTTCTACCTCCATCTCATCTACATAAACAAAATCTTTCATTACACGGCCATTGTTGATCATCTGTGTGCAGTTGCCTTTCTCCAATTCGATATGTGCCTGCTGTTCGCCAATGCGGCAAAGCAAGCTATCTTTACTTATACACACGCACATTTTATTATCAACCAAAAAGCATACGCCCTGAAACATCTTCTTCTCTTCGATGATAGGCTCATCCATTAATGCTTCGCGTACGCGGTTGGCTAATTGTTCGTTGTAGGGCATATGCTGTATTAGATGATATTTAGCTGCAAAATTATTGAAATCAGACGGGTAAACATTTGAAAACTAAAAGAAAACGTCATTGCGAGGTACGAAGCAATCGCGAACTGTACAGGGCGGACCTGCCTATCGGGGATTGCTTCGTGTCTCGCAATGACGTCTTTTAGAGTTTTATTATAATAATTTAAACAGCTTATTAATTAGCTACCTTAAAATCAGCAACCAACTTCTCATCTGCCGAGCTGCTGCCAAGCACCAGCTTGTAATTGCCTGGGTACAGCTTCCATTTATGCGTAGCTAAATCCCATTTCTGTAAATCTTGAACTGGGATTTTCAAGATAACCGAACCTTCTTTATCCTGCTCAACATTTACACGTTTAAAGCTTTTTAGTTCTTTAACCGGCATCCTATCTATAGCCGGGTATTTGATGTAGGCTTGTACAACCTCATCGCCAGTAAATTTACCGGTGTTTTTTACGTTTACTTTTACGGTTAAAGTATCCGCTTTTTTGTAGGTTGATTTCAACTTGCCGTCAAGGTTATAGGCAAATGTTGTATAACTTAAGCCAAAGCCAAACGGATATTGCACCGGGCCATCGTAGTAACGGTAGGTGCGTCCTTTCATGTTATAGTCGCTATAATCAGGCAGGTTGCTCATATCTTTATAAAAAGTAAGTGGCAGGTGGCCCGAGGGCGATATATTACCAAAAACAATATCTGCCAAAGCGTTACCGCCCTGCTCGCCGGGATACCAGGCAAAAATAATGGCATCAGCGTATGGCTCAATAGCTGATACATCAACATCGCTACCCGCGGTGATCACTGCAACAACAGGTTTGTTTTTTACGCTTTTGCGTAGTTCTTTCATAAATGCTATCTCGCTGGCCGGTAAGCTTAAGGTTTTTTTATCGCCCCCGCTTTCAGATAAAAACGCGTCGCCTGCTTCTCCTTCCAAAACCGGGGAAAGGCCCAATACAGCGATAGTAGCATCAGCATTACCCGCTGCCCAGGTGCCACCAAAGTGGGTGGTGTCTTTATAATCACAACCCAAATCGTATTCTACACGGGTCGCTTTATCAACCGCGCCGGTAATGCCTTCAACAAAGTTGATCACCTTGCTGCTGGTACCGTGGTAGTTGGCAATCATGGCATCAAGCGAGGCCGCGTTTGGCCCAACTACCATAATGCTGGAATAGCTGCTTTTTTTAAACGGCAATACATTGTTGTTGTTTTTTAGCAATACCATGCTTTGCTGTGCTATTTTGCGGGCCAGCGCCAGGTGTGCGTCGTTGTGAACGCTATCAGCACCGTAGCCATGGTACGGGTTAACTGCGGCATCGTCATAAAAACCTAATTTAAACTCGGTACGCAATAATGCGCCAAGGGCCTGGTCAACTTCTTTTTCGGTCAATAAACCTTTTTTGATGGCTTCAAGGCCATCTCTTTGCAATACGGTTGAGCAGTCAAGGTCAACACCCGCTTTCAAGGCTGCCGCTGCTACTTCTACGCCAGATGGTAGTACCTTGTGTTGTAAATAAACATTATCCAAAGCGCCGCAATCTGTAACAACGTGTCCTTTAAAACCCCATTCTTTGCGCAGGATATCGGTTAATAATACTTTATTGATAGAGTTAGGTACGCCGTTAATAGCATTATAAGCGCTCATTACCGATTCAACTTTGTTTTGCACCAACTCATGAAAAGCGTACAAATAAGTTTCGCGCAGGTCCTTTTCATCAACTTTGGCGTTGAACTTATCGCGGGTGGCCTCGGGACCGCTGTGTACCGCGAAGTGTTTGGCGGTTGCCGATGTTTTCAGATATTTAGGATCATCGCCCTGTAAACCTTTAACAAATGCCGAACCCATACGACCGGTCAGGAATGGATCTTCTCCGTAAGTTTCCTGTCCACGGCCCCAGCGCGGATCGCGGAAGATATTG
The DNA here is from genome assembly GCF_039839285.1 of Mucilaginibacter sp. CAU 1740. NCBI lineage: Bacteria > Pseudomonadati > Bacteroidota > Sphingobacteriia > Sphingobacteriales > Sphingobacteriaceae > Mucilaginibacter > Mucilaginibacter sp. CAU 1740. The sequence continues at coordinate 416,384 of NZ_JBDOQS010000002.1, forward strand.
ATATTAGGCGTCCAAAAAGTAAGGCCCATATATTGCAGGTGCCTATCCTGTGCAATTGCTAAGTTGTATTTAGCGCGGGCTTCAGTTGATATTACTGTTGATACCTGTTTAAGCAGATCTTCATTAAAAGTAGCCGCCATACCAATAGCCTGCGGAAATATGGTAGCCTCACCCGCGCGGGCCACACCATGTAAAGCCTCGTTCCACCAATTGTATGCCGGGATGCCTAAACGCGGTACTGCTTTGCTTTGATAACCTAATAATGAGATCTTTTCTTCGAGGGTTAATTTTGATAAAAGATCCTTTGTGCGCAATTCAATCGATTGCGAAGCGTCTTTGTAAATAGGAGCCTGGGCTTTTACGGTAGAAAAATTTAGCGATATGGCCATGATAGCCAAATAGCGTAGGGGTTTGTGTTTCATGGTGCGAGCCATTTTAGATTGATTTATTTTTTGAGTTTAAAGTTAATATTTATTCCGTAAGTATGGGTAGGCGGGAGGCTTGCACCTTCAATACCGGCATATTTCAGATCGGGCGAAAAGCCCGATTCCGGGTCGATATTGTCTGATCGTTTCATGATGGTCCACAAGTTACGGCCTACCAGCGAGAAGGTAATGTTTTCAAAAGGTGTATGGTTTAAAAAGCCTTTCGCGAAAGTATAACCAAAAGTAACCTGACGCAGTTTGATAAACCTGCCATCCAAAACATTCAACGCCGAAACGTTTTGAGCAAGTGTTTGGTAATAGTTTTGAGCCGAAACAGCTACGGTATTTTTATCGCCGTTAGCGTTTACGCCATCGCCAACTACGCCGCCCTCGCGCCCTATCAGTGTTAGCTTGTTAAAGCCCCTGTAAATGCTGTTGTAATTTGTAGCCGATAGGATCTTGTTGCCAAAACGGTAATCAACCAGAAATGAAAAATTGAAATTATCGAACGTGAAAGTGTTGTTCAAACCGCCATAAATATTAGGGACAGCGCTGCCCATCGGCACACGCGGACCGGCCTGCGGTAACCCGTTGCTATCAAAAATTACCTGCCCTTTATCATTGCGCAAATAATCGTTGGCCATAATTTGCGGGCCTGGTAAACCTTTTACCAGAGCTGTGGTAGCATTAAGCGGGCGATAGGTTCCAAAAGCGATATTTGCCGATAGGGGAGTGCCATCTGTTTGCAGTATCTTATTCTGCACAAAAGTGAAGTTAAATGATGGCGACCATACAAAATTGCGCGTTTTAACCGGCGTGCCGCTTAACTCAACCTCTATACCATTGTTTTGTGTTGAGCCAGATGGGATATACCTGCGGGCAAAACCGCTTGAAACATCAAGATCGCCCCGGATGATCTCATTTTTGGTACGGCGATGAAAATAAGCCACATCAACGCCAAGCCGTCCGTTTAAAAATTTAAGTTCGGTACCAATTTCCATTTCGGTAAGGGTATAGGGCTTAAGGAACAGGTTGCTCAGGCTATCGCTAAAGCCGCCTATTGATACACCGTTTATTGAGTTGGCAGTAGTATAGTACTGGGTGGTTACGTAAGCATCGGTAGGCTCGCCGCTGGTTTGGGCGTATGACAACCTGAGTTTACCAAAATCAAGCAGCGGGATATGCACAAGATCAGAAAACAGGATACTGGCCGATACCGAGGGGGTGAAAATACTCCGGTTATCGCTCGGCAAGGTCGAATACACATCATACCTGCCGGTAGTTGATAATGTAAGGAAGCTTTTAAACGAAAAATCTACCGAGTAGTAGGCCGACTGTGTTTCTGTACTTTTATAGGCATAAGTGCTGTTTTTAATGCTCACATTACTATAGCTGTAAAAATAGGGAAGGATAAAGGGGCCACCGAAAAGCCGGGTGTACTCGTATGTGTTTTTACGCAGATTGGCCCCGGCCGAGATGTCGAAATTTAACACTTTGGGAATCAGGTCATGCTTCGCACCAAATAATAGGTCGGCATTTAGTTCGGAACGTTGTGTATTTGATTGCTCATCGAGACTACCTAAGCCGCCTGCGTAATAGGCTGTTCCGGTGGGCGTTACTGTTTTTCGTTTATCGTAAAGTATATCATCGCCCAGGCGTATCTGCGAGTACATCCAACTGGTAAAATTGTATTTTGCTGTTAATGAGGATATCAGCCTGCTGCGGTTTACATCATTAATGAATTTGTTTACCGTGAAGTAAGGGTTTGTAGTGAAGGCGTCACTGTTCCAACGTATTTCGCTGCCATCTGCCGAATAGCCGGGCGATAGCAACGACTGGTCTTCATTAGCTGCCAAATACTGTATGTTGTTTACATTAAAGGGCCCGTCGCTAAGGTTGGGTTTTAAGTTAGATGTTTCGTTAATGTAATTGGCTATAACGTTGATGTTCAACTTGTCGGTTACATTTTGATTAGCCGATAGGTTGAAAGTTTTCCGGTTAAGATCACTGTTACGAACAATGGAACCATTGCTTAGGTTTGATATCGATAATCTGAAACTACCATTATCATTCCCCGCGCTAAATGCCGCCGTATTGGTAAAAGTATAACCTTGCCTGTAAAAATTATTGATGTTATTTTTTACCGCCGAGTAAGGATAGTAATACCCATCAAATTGAATGGTTGGTTTACCGTCCAGTTTTTCGCCCCAACCATAATTGCCCGATGATAATGCACTGGTCACAGTAGTTGGCCTTAAGCCATATAAACCCTGGCCATAGGTGTTTTGATAATCAAATGTATTGATGGCTTTATCAGCCTGGTAGTTAGTATTAAACTCAACACCAAAAGGCGAGTTTTTTTTGCCCGTTTTAGTTGTTATTAAAATTACCCCGTTAGCCGCCCGCGCGCCGTAAAGGGCTGAAGCCGCCTGGCCTTTTAATACGGTCATGCTTTCAACATCATCGGGGTTTATGTTGCTGATACCGTCGCCAAAATCTGCACCGCCCCACTCGTTGGCCGATCCGCGTTGGGTATTATCCATCGGCACACCGTTAATAATAAACAGGGGCGCGCTGGCACCAAAGCTGGTAACGCCGCGCAATAAGATCCTGGCCGAAGATGCCGGTCCGCCATTTACACCGCTGATACTTAGCCCTGCAACGCGGCCCTCTAAGGAGTACGCCACGTTGGTTTCCCTTGCCTTATCAAGCACTTCGCCGCTGATAGTGGTTACAGAATAGCCCAATTTTTTATCTTCTTTATTAATGCCGAGCGCGGTAACTACCACTTCGTTCAAAACATTGCTTACCGTAAGCGGAATGGTTATGGTGGTATTACCGTTAAGTTTTACATCTTTGGTTACATATCCTACAAAACTCACCACGAGGGTTGATTGGGACGGAACCTCGAGCGAGAAGGAGCCGTTAACATCGGTAGGTGAACCCGATGATGATCCTTTAACTTTCACCGTTGCACCGGGAAGCGGCTGCCCCTGTTCATCAACCACACGGCCGGTTACTTTAATAACGCTAACAATCTCATCCACCGGGGCTATTACTATCAGGTGATTGGCAAGTTCGGTATAAGCAAAGCCCGAGTTGGCCAACAGAATATCAAGCACTTTGGTAACTTCTTCGCCGGTAACATTAACGTCTGTTTTATTTAAAACGGGGATCTTTCTTTCGCTATAAACAAAGTGATAAATGCTTTGATGTTCAATGGCGGCAATTACCTTTTTAAAGTCGGCCGATTTTAAATTAACGGTTACGCGGGTTTGAGAATATACAGTTAATATAGCCAGTAAATTGAAAAACAATAATAACGTAAACCGTATTTTCATTTATTATGATAACCTAAAACCTGCAGTCAGCAACCGGTTGGGATGCCTAAATTTACATAAATTTTATAATTAGCACAGGCCATTAGTATAAAATGGTCAAATTGACACATTGTAATTGATGGGCTATAATATCAATTTGAGATTTAATTTTTTAATATAGATGATAAAATGCCGGTGCGATTTGTTGTAATCAGCAGAAACTAATAGATAGAGATTGTTGAGTTTTTGATCTTGTAATGAAAGCTTTCTGTTAACCGCAAAGCATCAAGTGCCTGTGTAATAGTTTCCTTTTCGTACGTGCCCGTAAAATGATAGTTTTTCATGCTATCAGTTTTAAACTGGATGTTAACACCATACCAGCGCTCCATGCGGTTAGCAAGGTCGGCAAAACTCTCATCCCTGAAAATAAGTTTATTTTGTGTCCATGAGGTTTCCAACACAGCGTTATCATCGGCATGCAAACGGGTAAAGCTGGTTAATACATACTGGGTACCACTATCTGCGCTGGCGGCGGGGGCAAGTTTATCAGCTCTTTTTTGGACTGTTGCGAACGAGCCTTTTTTTACGATCAGCTTTTCGCTCGGTTTTAAAATGATCCTGTCGGATGGGCGGTCGTCTAATGTTACCTCAATAGCGCCCCTGATCAAAGTTGTTTCGCTCGACGGATCGTTTGGATATGATTTTACGTTGAATGCTGTACCCAAAACCTTGATGTTCATTTTTTCGGTATGGATAATGAACGGGTGCTCATGATCTTTATGTACATCAAAAAAAGCTTCGCCACTTAAATAAACCTCGCGGGTTTTGCCGGTAAAGTTGGTAGGGTAACGTAACGAACTTTTTGAATTTAGTGTGATGCGCGTACCATCTGCTAAAACTATGGATGATTTTTCGCGCACAAAAGTATTTTTATTTTGCCAGGCACTTGGAGTAAGTGAGGCTGATAGGTTAGATGGAGTACTTAGCCTGGTAAAAAAAAAGTAAGAAAAACCGGTAACTAAAATAACAGCGGCTGCAACTCTCCATAAATAATAAGAAGTACTGCGTTTAATGGGCCTGATCTCCGCTTCAACAGGTGCTGAAGCTTCGTGTGATTTTATTTTAGATTTGATTTTTTGAAAAGCAAGGGCATTATCGGCGTATTCGGTATCGCTATTTTTCCAATAGGCCGAAAGCGCTTCAAATTGCATTTGATAGTTGGCATCATTAGCTAAGCAATGCTGAAGTTCTGCATCCTCGTCAGAGCTGATCTCATTTGACAGTTTTTTACCTGCCAGCTCTATAAATCTATCATTGCCCATCTTTAAATTTTATCCCGTTTTTTTGGTAGGACAACTTTTTTAGGTTAATTACCTACAAGGATAAAAAAAATAATTGCAAAATGATAATTGTTGATCCTAAAATGTTGAGAATATTGGTTTTAGGGGTAAATTCCTGGTGGTTGTTGTAATGTGTCAAAACGACACTAAGCTTTTTAATGGCCCTGAATAATTGGGTTTGTACAGTACGTGGCGAAATGTTCAAAATTTCGGCTACTTCTTTGTACTTCATGCCATCCTCTTTTATCAGCCTGAAAACAATGCGGCACTGCTGCGGCAGGCCCGAAATGGCCTGATCCATCCTGAACATTAGTTCTTTGTTTTCAATTTCCTTTTGAGGGTTGTAGGTATTTACAAATTCAACCGAATTGGTTTCTTCAATTTCTACCAGGTGGATAGTGGAGTATTTTTTAATGTGGTTTAGCGATTGGTTTTTTACCGCTACAAAAAGATAGGTTTCGGGGTTTTGGATCTCTGTAAGGTTTTTGCGGTTAAGCCAACACTTTACAAATACATCTGATACTATCTCTTCGGCTATTTCCTTTTGATGTACATATAGTACACAAAATTTAATAAGCGAGTTGTTTAACAAATGGAAAAACAGCTCGAAAGCGTTCTCATCGTCATTACAACAAATGAGTTTCCATAACTTTAGCGTATCAACTTTTCTGTCTCTCAAACCAAAGATTGTTTAATTAATCAACTAAATTTAAACTTAATGATGGTGTAACAATTATAACACATTAAAATTAAAAAATGAAATTTTGAGAGATAAGTTGCCATCTTTTTTAAAATTTTTTAAAAAGTGTGTAGGCAATACACCATATAAAATTGTCAATAAATTATAAAATAATAGCTTGATGAAACGATTATTTACAATATTTCTGTTGGTTTCCGGGTGCTTTGCAACATACGCGCAACAGCACAATATGTCAAAGCAATATGTGCCTCCCGGCGATCCTGCTGTTGAGCAAAAAATTGCCAACTGGCAGGATTTGAAGTTCGGTTTGTTTATGCACTGGGGAACCTACAGCCAATGGGGCGTAGTAGAAAGCTGGAGCATTTGTCCCGAAGACGAAGGCTGGACACAACGCCGCGGCCCTTATGGCGATACCTATAATGGATACAAGGCCGCCTATGAAAATTTGCAGACTACCTTTAACCCCACCAAATTTAACCCGGAGAAATGGGTAAAGGCCGCTAAAGATGCCGGGATGAAATACGTGATCTTCACCACCAAGCACCACGATGGTTTCAGCATGTTTGATACCAAACAAACAGATTATAAAATAACCAGCCGCAAAACGCCATTTTCAAGCAATCCGCGTAGCAACGTAACTAAAGAGATCTTCAATGCCTTCCGTAAAGACAACTTTATGATAGGCGCTTACTTTTCAAAGCCCGATTGGCATAACGAAAACTACTGGTGGCCGTACTTTCCTCCTAAAGACCGTAATGTAAACTATGATCCGGCTAAATACCCGGAACGCTGGCAAAAATTTAAAGATTTTACTTTTAACCAGATCAGCGAGTTGATGAGCGATTATGGTAAAGTTGATATTTTATGGTTAGATGGGGGATGGGTTCGCCCTAAAAGCAGTATCGATACTACAATCGATTGGCAGCGCGGGATTAAGTTTAACCAGGATATTGATATGGCCAAGATAGCCGACATGGGCAGGGAAAAACAACCGGGCCTGATTGTGGTTGACCGTACCGTAGCAGGCAAATACGAAAACTACACTACACCCGAGCAGGAAGTGCCGACTGTACCACTCGATCATCCCTGGGAGAGCTGTATAACCATGGGTAACTCATGGAGCTATGTGCCCGGCGATCATTATAAATCGGTACAGCAAATTGTACAGCTATTGGTAAAAATTGTATCGCGCGGTGGTAACCTTTTAATGAATATTGGCCCCGGCCCTGATGGCGATTGGGATCCTGTAGCTTATCAGCGGTTAGAAGGCATTAGCCATTGGATAAAAATTAACGGCGAAGGCATTTACGCCACGCAATCTGTAGCACCATATTCAACAGATAATATATACTATACCAAAGCCAAAAACAGCAACACCATTTACGCCTTTGCCCTAAGCGATAAGGAATCTGTAGTTTTACCTTCAACAGTATCGGTAAAATTGAAGGATATTAAAAAGGTAAAGAAAGTAACCTTGCTTGGCAGTACCCAAAGCCTGAAATGGAAACAAGTAGCCGATGGTATTGACATCAGCATTCCGGCAAAATTGCAGCAAGCCAGCGGACTTAGTGAGGCAGCTGGGTTTAAGATAGTTTATTAAACACAAACATAAAACCACTATGTCATTTCGACGAACAGGATAGGGCAGAGAAGAGGGTGAGGAGAAATCTTATACGCGCGATAAGCGAACCAAGCAAGCTGCGATGGCAAGGCGTACAGGATTTCTCCTCGCACCCATAACACAAAACCAGCCCGCTCGTCGAAATGACAAGTTGTTGAGTTAGTTTATCTAACAAAATACCACATAATATCGCCAATATGTTACAGCTAAAATGTTTTGGCAGTTTTTAATTTTGATCATTCATCCAATCCAAATAAATGACAACAACCCACCAGGCAGGGAAATCTGCATTGTTTAAATTTTCATTAGTGTTATCTATCCTTGGTTCAGGCGTTTACCAAAACGCGATGGCCCAAACCAGTTATGAGCTTAACAGCGGCTGGAAAACTACTTCGATGAATAGTGTTAAGGATAATGGAACAGCCATATCGCAGTCTAATTATGATCTGGCTGCATGGAACCCCGCAGTTGTTCCCGGAACTGTGCTTACTACGCAAGTTGCTAATAAGCAAGTGCCCGATCCGTTTTATGGGATGAACAATGAGAAAATCCCTGATATATATAAGGTAGGTAGGGACTATTATACTTATTGGTTTGCTAAAGATTTTAAAGAGGCTGCGCCAATCGGCAGCAACCAAACATATCTCAACTTCCGCGGCGTTAACTATAGCTGCGACGTTTTCCTGAACGGGCACAAACTTAATAGCAAGCTGCACAAAGGCATGTTTTTACGCCAAAGCTATAACATTACCAAATGGCTTAACAAAAACGGCAATAACCGTTTAGCTGTTATCGTTTACCCGCCCGACGTGGTAGGTAATCCTAACGGCGGCCAGGGTGGTGATGGTACCATAGCCCGTGGTGTAGGCATTCAATACACTGCAGGTTGGGACTGGATCCAACCCATTCGCGACCGTAATACAGGTATCTGGGATAAAGTAACTATCGAGCACACCGGTGCAGTATTAATTAAAGATCCGCATGTGGTTACGCTGGTTCCGGGCGTTCGTAAACCTGAGGGTGCGCAGGCTCCGGCTATTGTGCAGGTATCTACCGAATTAGAGAACGCTACCGGTGCTCCTGTTAGCGGAACTTTACAATATAATTTGGATGGTAAACTGGTATCGCAAGCGGTTACCCTGAAAGCCAATTCAAAACAGGAAATTAAACTGGCCGATTACAGTTTAAAAAATCCAAAGCTTTGGTGGCCAAGCGGCTACGGTCCACAAAACTTGTATAAGCTTAATTTACAGTTTGTAGCAGGTGGCAAAGTATCCGATCAAAAAGCTATCGAAGTTGGTGTCCGTCAGATCACTACCGAGTGGAACGCTAAAACTGAAAGTCGCCAGGTTAATGTAAATGGTCAAAAGATCTTTATCAAAGGCGGTAACTGGATCATTTCCGATCAGATGCTGCGCTTTAGTGATGCCCGTTACGATGCCGAAGTTCGTTTCCACAGGGATATGAACCTGAACCTGATCCGCGTTTGGGGTGGTGCTTTGATAGAGCGTCCTGAGTTTTACGAAGCTTGCGATAAATACGGTATGCTGGTATTCCAGGATATGTGGGGATCTGGCGATTGTAATGGCCGCTGGACAGACCCAATGAAACCGGACGACCAATGGACACGCCGCAAATACCCGGACGATCATGATCTGTATTTAAAATCAGTAGCCGACCAGGTGAAACTGGTGCGTAACTTTCCGTCGCTGGCCATTTGGTGCGGTGGCAACGAGATCACCCCGCCCGAAGATATTTTTGAGGCTCTACGCGATACTATTATGCCAAAGCTGGATAATACCCGCTGGTTTATCCCATACTCAAACTCCGAAGAAATGTCGCGCAATGTACAGGGCGGCAACGGCGATGGCCCTTACGGGATCCAGCCGCTTACAACTTTCTGGGATTATAAAACTTATCCTTTCAATTCGGAAGTTGGTTCGGTTGGCGTAAGTGATTACGAATCATTAAAACGCTTTATTCCTGCCGAAAATATGGTATTGCCTAAGTTTGATGCCTCAACCGGAAAAACTGAAATGGATCCTGTTTGGGATTATCATAAATACATCGGCTATGATGGTTTTATTGACAAATACGGCAAAGCTAAAAATGTAGAAGACTTCGCGACTAAAGCACAGTTAGTAAACTACGATCAATACCGTGCCCTGATGGAGGGTTTCAGCTCGCACATGTGGGATTGGTACACCGGCACCATCATCTGGAAAACCCAAAACCCATGGACAGCCATGCGCGGCCAGATGTACGATTATTACCTCGACCCGAACGCCTGTTTATACGGCTTACACAACGGTAGCGAACCATTGCACATCATGTACAACCAAACCGATGGTATGGTGATGGTAGCCAACAACACTTTCAAAACCCACAGCAATATGCTGCTGGTTGCCAAAACTTATGACATGAATGGCAAGGAAACAGTGCTGACCAAGGTTTTTGCTGATGTAACACCAAGCACCACCAAACGCTACTTATCGTTAAAAAGCGTGATTGAGAAAGAAGCAAAAGATAAAGGTTTGTTCCTGTGCCTGCAATTGCTAAAATCAGATAGCGAAGTACTGAGCGAAAATATTTACTGGTTGCCAGATGCTGAAGGTAATTTCTCTGGCTTACAAAAAATGCCAAAAGGCGATCTGATCGCTACGGCTAAATATATTAAAGGAGGTAAAGTAGAGGTTACGCTGAGCAACCCAGGTACCGTACCACTGGCATTCTTTAACCGTTTATCGTTAGTTAATGCCGATACTAAACAACGTATTCTACCGGCATTTTACAGTGATAACTATGTAACTGTATTGCCCGGCCAAACCAAAAAAGTTGTTATCGATCACAATCCGGGAGCTGATAAAAATCTTGCCGTAACAATAGGCGGATGGAACGTGGCCGAAAGAACGATCTCTATCGACAAATAATAAGAGTATGAAAGTAATCTCGAAATATCTGTCGGCAGCAATATTAACGCTAACTTGTTTAGGTGGGGTTAATGCGCAAGAAACAACTGCAAAATTTCCTTTGATCCCTTATCCTGCGCACTTAACAGCAGGAGAGGGTTCATTTATAATCACCGGCAAAACCGGCATCGTAACCTCCAATGCCTTTAATACCGAGGCTTATGTTTTAAAGGAACTATTGCGTACGGGTTTGGGTAAACCTATTGAAGTAAGTAAAGTGAAAAAGGCGCATGCTATTAACCTTGTTTACGACGCAAGCATAACCGAACCTGAAGCTTATAACATGAGCGTTACTAAAGATCAGGTAGTGATCCGGGCAAAAGATCCGGCTGGCGTGTTTCATGCTGTTGAAACTATCCGCCAGTTATTGCCTGTTGGCATTGAGGCTGGTGTGGTGCAAAAGCAATTAACATTGCCTGTAGTTGCTATCGAAGATGCCCCGGTTTATGGATGGCGTGGTATGCACCTGGATGTATCAAGACATTTTTTCTCTGTTAGTTACCTGAAAAAATATATCGACAGGATGGCTTTGTACAAAATGAACAAGCTGCACCTGCATTTAACGGATGATCAGGGTTGGCGCATCGAGATCAAAAAATATCCACTGCTTACTGAAGCCGGCGCATGGCGCACGTTCAATAATCAGGATTCGGCTTGTATGAAAAAGGCTAAGGATAATCCGGATTTTGTGATCGATAAAACACACATCGTACAAAAAAATGGTAAAGCCATGTACGGTGGTTTCTATACTCAGGCCGAGATGAAAGGTGTGGTAGCTTATGCTGCCGCCCGTCATATCGATATCGTGCCTGAAATTGATATGCCAGGGCACATGATGGCTGCTATCAATTCGTATCCGTTTTTAACCTGCGATGGCGAAAATAAATGGGGCGAGTTGTTTACCAAGCCTATCTGCCCTTGCAACGAAAGTACTTTTGAGTTTGCCGAGAATGTGTTTACAGAGATCATGCAGATCTTCCCGTCAAAATATATCCACATCGGCGGCGACGAGGTTGACCGTACCAACTGGGGTAAATCTGATGCCTGCAAAGCGTTGATGGCTAAAGAAGGTATTAAGGATCTGGCAGGGTTGCATAGCTATTTCATTAACCGGATGGAGAAGTTCTTCAATTCTAAAGGTCGCAAGCTGATTGGTTGGGATGAAGTGATTGAGGGCGGCATTAGCCCTACGGCTATTATTATGTACTGGCGCACCTGGGTACCAGATGCCCCGGTTAAAGCGGTTAAAAACGGTAACACCGTGATCATGACACCCGGCGAGCCGCTTTATTTTGATAACCAACCCGATCAGTATTCAATCAACCGCGTATATCATTTTAACCCGGTACCTAAAGTGCTGAATGCTGAAGAAGCCAAATCCATCATCGGGGCGCAGGCTAACTTATGGTCGGAAATGATCCCTTCCGAAAAACGTGCTGATTACATGGTGATGCCAAGGATGACCGCCCTTGCCGAAATGCTTTGGACACATAAAGAGGGTGAATACGATTCGTACCTGCAGCGTTTAACCCAGCAGTTCAAACGGATGGATGTTATGAAGATCAACTACCGTTTGCCCGATTTGCCTAACCTGCTTAACGAATATGTGTTTACTGATGAAGGCAAGCTGAGCATCGCTTCGCCATTACCATCCTTAACCATCCGTTACACAACAGATGGTTCTTTGCCAACTACTAAGTCGGCAGTATTGCCATCTCCATTAGTTATCAAAAAATCTGAACTGTTGAGGGTTGCGGCATTTACACCATCAGGTACCCGCGGCGATGTTTACAACCTGAACTATACCCAGCAACAACTGCTCGGTCCGATAAAAATTGCCCCGCCAAAACCGGGATTAACAGCTACTTATTATAAAGCATTCTTCAAAAAAACTGCTTTAATGCAAAATGCCAAAGTGGATAGTACTTTCAGTACTGATAAAATTGAAGTACCTGCCACGGTTAAAGCTCCATCGTTCGGTATCACCTACAAAGGTTATATTGATGTACCAACCGACGGCATTTATAGCTTTTACCTAACCTGCGATGACGGCGGTGTATTGTACATTGGTAATAAAACGGTTGTTGATAACGACGGGAACCACTCGGCACAGGAACGTAGCGGACAGGTTGCTTTAAAAATGGGTGCGCATCCGTTTAAACTTGATTTTATTGAAGGCGGCGGCGGCTTTAAGCTGTTGCTAAAATATAGTGTAAATGGCTCGGTGCCGCAGGATGTGCCATCGTCATGGTTTAAAAACTAATATCTACATATGAAAAAGTTTACAGGCATTGCCTTGTTGTTACTTACAGCTGGCTTAAACGGCTTCAGCCAAACCGCTCCAAAACCTTATGGTGCACTGCCCACGCAGGGACAGCTTAACTGGCAGGAAACGGGGATGTATTGCATTATTCACTATGGAGTGGATACCTATACCGACAAGGAGTGGGGTTTCGGCGATGAAGATCCCCATATCTTTAATCCATCGCAATTTAGCGCATTGCAAATAGTTGCGGCTGCTAAGGCGGGCGGTTTTAAAGGCGTGGTTGTGGTAGCCAAACACCATGATGGTTTTTGCCTTTGGCCAACCAAAACCACCGAACATAATATCAGCAAAAGCCCTTACAAAAATGGCAAAGGCGATATCTTAAAAGAGTATCGCGAAGCCTGCGATAAACTGGGTATGAAACTGGGCGTATATTGCTCGCCATGGGATAGGAACAACCCTTACTATGGCACGCCAGAATACGTGAATATCTACCGTGAGCAGTTGAAAGAATTGTACACCAATTACGGTCCGCTGTTTATTTCATGGCACGATGGTGCTAATGGTGGCGATGGCTATTACGGCGGCAAACGCGAAGTGCGTAAAATTGACCGCTCAACCTATTACGGTTGGGATACTACATGGGCCATTACCCGTAAACTGCAACCTAACGCGGTATTATTTGGTGATGTTGGTCCGGATGTACGCTGGGTAGGCAACGAAGAAGGCCATGCCGGCGAAACCTGCTGGGCAACCTACACCCCTCATGCCCCTGATGAAGGTAAGATTCCCGCCAATGGTTACGTGAAAGATTACGAAGGTACCGAGGGTACCCGCAACGGCAAATACTGGATGCCTGCCGAGTGTGATGTATCGCTTCGCCCGGGATGGTTTTACCACAAGGCGCAGGATGAAGGCGTAAAATCGCCTTACACACTGCTCGATCTGTATTACAAAAGCGTAGGCCGCGGTGCCGCGCTTGATCTGGGTTTATCGCCCGATCCTCTTGGTATTGTTAATGAGATAGACGTTAAATCGTTAACCGAATTTGGTAACCTGCTTAAGCAAACATTCGCGGTTAATTTGGCTAAGGGCGCTACGTTAACAGCAAGTAATGTGCGTGGAGGAAACAAGGCTAAGTTTGGCCCGCAGTTTTTGGTGGATGATAACCGGTACAGCTATTGGGCTACCGATGATAAGGTAACTACGCCAGAGTTAACTATTGATCTACATGCGCCCAAAACATTCAATGTTATCCGTTTAAGGGAAAACATCAAATTAGGCCAGCGTATTGAAGCTGTTCAGGTAGATGCCTATGTAGGTGGCAAATGGGAGCAGATAGGTGCTGCTACCAGCATTGGCGGTAACAGGCTGATCCGTTTATCGCAAAATATTACCGCGAGTAAACTGAAGTTAAGGATCACTAAATCGCCGGTGGGGATTGCTTTGAGTGATTTCGGAATTTACAAAGAGCCGGTACACCTTACAGCGCCAAAAATTTCCCGCAATAAAAAGGGCGAAATATCTATCAGCACCGAAGCTCCGGTAAGCGCTATCCGCTATACATTGGATGGACACGAGCCTACCGCAACTTCGCCTGTTTACAGCAAACCGTTTACACTGAGTGATGGCGGCATAGTAAAAGCCCGTAGCTTTGAAGGCAAAGGGCAGCAAAGCGAAAGCTCTTATGCTTCCTTTGGTTATGCCAAAGCCGATTGGAAAGTATTGGATGCTACCGCTGCAGGTGAAGACTGGGGCAAGGCTGAAAACGCTTTCGATGAAAATACCCGCAGCCTTTACAACACGCTGAAAAAAGATGATGCGCAATTCCCGCAGCAAATAAGCGTTGATATGGGCAAGGAGCAAAAAATAAAAGCGTTCGGCTACTTGCCAAGGCAGGATAAACAGGCGGATGGCATAGTTGATAGCTATACGTTTTACATCAGCAATGATGGCAAAACCTGGGAAAAGGTAGCTTCGGGCGAGTTCTCAAACATTAAATCCAACCCTATTGAGCAGCCCGTAGTATTGAAACAGGAAGTAAGCGCCAGATATTTTAAGTTTGAGGCGCAGCACGTTATAGCCGGGAACGGAATTACCGTGGCCGAATTAAGCGTATATTAATAATCTATTAAGTATCGGGGTTTACTTTGGCAACATTATAAACCCCGATCATCATCTAAAATAAAGAATGAAAAAACAACTTGTTTTGGCCGGTTTCCTGGCCCTTGTTAATTTAAGCTCGCAGGCACAAAGGCACAGGTCGCAGCCTATGCAAAAAGCCGGTTTAACCCAATATGTCGATCCTTATATCGGTACCGGTTTCCATGGTCACGTTTTTGTTGGCGCAAGCGTTCCTTTTGGCGCAGTGCAATTAGGCCCAACCAATATTTCTGAAGGCTGGGACTGGTGCTCGGGCTACCATATTTCCGATTCTACCATCATTGGCTTTCAACATACCCACTTAAGCGGTACAGGTATCGGCGATCTGGGCGATATTTCCTTTATGCCTACCACTGGCGCTATCAACGTGTACAAAGGCAGTAATAAAGATCTGAAAAGCGGTTATGTATCGCTGTTTAGCCATAAAGATGAGGTTGTAAAACCCGGCTATTACAAAGTAAAACTTAAAAAGTACGATATCGGCGTTGAGCTTACCGCAAGTACCCGCGTAGGTATGCATAAATACACTTTCCCGGCATCAAATAACTCTCACATCCTGATCGATCTGCAAGAGGGGATAGGCTGGGACAGGCCGATGGAAGCATATATTAAACAGGTTGATAAAAATACCATCTGCGGTTACCGCTTCTCTAAAGGCTGGGCAAATGATCAGCGCATTTATTTTACCGCGGTATTCTCTAAGCCTATCAAAACCTTCGCGGTTTATGATAGTATAGCAAATGTAAAAGGTACCGAGCTTAAAGGTAAAAAAGTTAAAGGTGTTATCAGTTTTGCAACCACCAAAGGCGAGGTTGTTTATGCCAAAGTAGGTATCTCGCCGGTAAGTGCTGAGAATGCCATGCTGAATATCAAAACCGAAGTACCCGGTTGGGATTTCAATAAGGTAGTAGCTGATGCTGATGCTTCATGGAACAAACAGTTAAGCAAGATCACCATCAAGGTCGATTCGTTATCGCAAATGAAGAAGTTTTATACCGCCTTTTATCACACCATGATAGCGCCATCTATTTTTAACGATGTGAATGGCGAATACTGGGGAACAGATAAAAAGGTACACAAAAATGAAGGTTTTAATAACGTAACTACTTTTTCGTTATGGGATACTTACCGTTCAAATAACCCGCTCTCAACCATTATCCACCCGGAGCATGTGAACGATATGATCAACTCCATGCTTGCCATTTACCAGCAACAGGGCAGCCTACCGGTTTGGCATTTAATGGCTAATGAAACCAATTGTATGGTGGGCTACAGCGCTGTACCGGTTGTTGCCGATGCTTTGCTGAAAGGCTACAAAGGTTTTGACGCTAACCTGGCTTACGAGGCCATGAAAACAACCGCCATGGGCGATGACCGCGGCATTAAATACGTGAAAAAATACGGCTACATCCCTGCCGATAGCAGCCGCGAATCGGTATCAATGGGCCTGGAATATGCTATTGACGATTGGAGCCTTGCACAGGTAGCTAAAAAATTGGGCAAAACTGAAGATTACGCTTATTTCAGCAAACGTGGTGCCTACTATAAAAACTATTACGATGCGAAATCGGGCTTCATGCGTGGCCGTTTATCGCAGGATGCATGGCGTACACCTTACAGTCCATTCATTTCCATCCACGAAACCGGCGACTTTACCGAGGGCAACGGTTGGCAATATACCTTCCTTGTTCCGCAGGATGTGGAAGGTTTGATCGATATGCTGGGCGGCGTTGATAAATTCAATACTAAACTCGATTCGTTGTTTATTGCCGAAGGCGATATGGGGAAATTCAAATCGCCGGATGTATCTGGTTTAATTGGTCAGTATGCGCACGGTAATGAGCCGAGCCACCCGATGAGTTATTATTATGCATACTCTGGCAAGCCATGGAAAACTGCCGAAAAGGTGAGGTTTATCCTGGATGATTTTTACACGGATAAACCGGATGGAATTATCGGTAATGAGGATGTTGGCCAGATGTCGGCGTGGTATGTGTTATCTGCAGTTGGTTTTTATCCGGTTAACCCGGCTAATGGGCTTTATGTATTCGGTAGCCCGGTGGTTAATGAGGCTACTTTGCAATTGCAGGGAAATAAGAAATTCCATGTATTGGTTAAAAACAACGGGCCTAAAAATAAATACATCCAGGCCATGACGCTTAATGGCGCTAACTATACCAAAACTTATATTAAACATACAGATGTGATGGCCGGTGGTGAGTTGGTGATCACTATGGGCGATAAGCCGGGTACTGTTTGGGGTGTTGGCGAGGCTAATAAGGCTGTTTCGGTGTTGAAGTAAAACTCCTCCGCCCATGTCATTGCGAGCGCAGCGTGGCAACCGCACGGAAGCCGAGCCGCTTTGTTTGGTCACCCTTTATAACCACCCTGTATAGTATGCGATTGCTTCGTACCTCGCAATGACATGATTTTAATAAACGAGAAAAGGATGCGCGCCGTGCATCCTTTTCTCGTTTATATAATCTACCGCGGGTTTAGCGATAGCGTAACCCGTGGGGGAAAACTACTTAAGTCTCCGACTTAAGTCACAAAAAGCAACATCATGATATTGGATAAGCTATTGCTGAATTCCTTGCAGATGGCATGCTGGTTTATTGCGGTTAAGTCAGAGACTTAACCTGTTATTCCCACGGGTTACACTATCACTAAACCCGCGGTAGATTATATTTTTTAAATATCCAAATATGATAAATCTCTAATTAAAACTTAATCTCCCCTCGGCATGTTATCTTTACATGAACCGTCTCCTCAAAAAGCTCGAAAAAATTGGCCGCGATCCCAAGATCACCGCAAAGGCGGTTGGCCTGCGCTATGTATCTGATTCATCACCGGGTTATACCCGCAAAAAATCGGGCAAAGGCTGGAGTTATTATGATGCTGATGGTGCGTTGGTAAAAGATAAGGGGTTGATCACAAGGTTCAATAAACTGGTGATCCCGCCGGCTTATACTAACGTGTGGATCTCGCCCTACGAAAACGGCCACCTGCAATTTACAGGTACAGATGCCGCAGGCCGGAAACAATATCGTTATCACAGCCATTGGAACCAGATCCGAAATCAATCCAAATATCACAGGATGCAAACCTTTGCGGCTCACTTGCCCGCTATCAGGGAGCAGGTAGATAAAGATCTGTTGAGGCATAATCTCGATCACGAAAAGGTAGTAGCATTAGTGGTTAGGTTGATGGAGTTAACCAGCATCAGGGTAGGGAACGAATCGTACAAAAAATTGTATGGCTCATTCGGTTTAACAACGCTGCAAAACAGGCATGTTAAGGTAGAGGGCTCGAATCTTAAGTTCGAGTTTAAAGGGAAGAAAGGCGTATTCCATAAAGTGGCGCTGCAAAGCCGTAAACTGGCCAGACTGGTGAAACAATGCAGGGATATCCCCGGAAAAGAACTTTTTCAATATTACAATGCCGATGGCTCAAGGTGCAGCGTAGGCTCGGGCGATATCAATACCTATCTGCATGAAATTACCGGCGAGGATTTTACCGCTAAAGACTTTCGCACCTGGGCAGGTAGTGTAAGTGCCCTGTACGCTTTTAAAGAGGCAGGGGAGTTTAACAGCATCACCGAGTGCAAAAAGAAAATAGTAAGTGTGCTTGACGAAGTAGCTATAAACCTTGGGAACACGCGTACTGTTTGCAAAAAGTACTACGTGCACCCATCGGTTATAAAAAGTTATGAGGAGGGCACCATTTTTAAATATATCAGCGGCCTTGATGAACGCGAAGATGTAAAGGCCGCCGAATTAAATGTTGCCGAGAAAGCATTGATCAACCTGCTGGAAACGGAAAAACTGGCCGAAGCCAGTTAGCTGGTTGAGTATGTTTTACGGGTTGATTAGCAAGACAGTATAAAGAACTCTTTTAACTAAAACCGATCTCTGAAAAACCCATACGTAATCACCCAATTACTTTTTGCGTGTGCCTATAACTACAACGCCGTCTTTGGCTTTATCTCCGTATTTTTTTATAGCATCGTCGCCTTTTAATATCGAAACGCTTTCTATTTTATTGGTGTCAAGTTTTTTCAGGGCCTCAACTGTGGTGGTTTTACCATCAACTACAAACAATGGCTCGTTGCCGTTATCGGTAGAGATACTAAGGCCGTTAACTTTGATCACCTTTGTATCTGATTTCTTTCCGCGACCAGTCACTATAACATCTCCGTTTGTTGATACGGCACTATCATCGCTAATAAGGGTCCATGCCTGGGCAGATGTAGCTGGTTTGCCTTTTGTAGCTCTAACTGTTATTGTGTTACTGCTACCGCCGGTACTGCTTGATGTGCTGGTGGCCGTTTTTACAACAAAAACTTTTGCTGGTTTTACATGAAAATTGTTGTCCGGAGCGATAACGGCCACGTCGTTGTCGTCGTCTTCACGAATCACCATCGGATCTACATTTACATTAGCGTTAACTACTTTCCTGATCAATATATCTTTCGCAACTGCTTTTTCAAGCTCTTCTTTGTTGGTGGCATCTTTAGTAATTACATAGGCCACTTTTACAGGCTTATCATCATCAACTTTAGCAAATTTGCGCGCTTGGCTACCGGTAAGCATATACATGTTTTCGATATTGGTAGGATCGAGGTTTTTACCGGTTGATACTTTGCCGTTGACTACAAACACAAGCGAATCTCTTTTAAAATCCCTTACAATTAGCTTTAACCTTTTATTGGTATCGTTTTTTGCAGGTTTGGGAGTAATAGCGATAGCAGCAAGCGGACTAAGCGCGGCTTGTGGTGCAACCACCGGCGTAAGAGGTGTTAAAGGTTTAAGAGTTTTTACTTTTTTTGCCACTTTGGGAGTTTTTGCCGCTTTAGCTACAGGGTCAGCAACCTCATTTGGGTTGATAATGATCCTGGCCAGGGGCTGCACCGCGGCCGCAAGGGTAATTCTGACAGGTTTGGCAAAATCAGCTTTCGAAATGCTGAATACCAGTAAAAGTGCCATCACAGCCGGTACAACAAATGCGTAGCGGGTGAGGTTAAGTTTCGACGATCTTTTCGCGTTCATCATGATTATCCGTTTTTTTATAGTTGAAATATTAAAATGGTTTACTATTCCGGGTTGAGCGTTGTTAAAGCTCACGTTTACCAAACTGTACTGGTAAGTTTTACTGTCGATACCGTTTTTAAGGATCTTTTGATCGGTTATAAATTCAATGTTTTCGCGCACCGCCTTTTTAATGAGCCAGATGCCGGGGTTGAACCAGTAAAAAATACTGCTTAGTTCGGCCAGCAAAATATCTGCGGTATGCCATTGGTTTACATGGATCTGTTCGTGCTGTAAAATGGCTTCCAGTTCGGCAGGTTGGTGTTTTTGTGGGTTGATATAGATGCTTTGCCAGAATGAGAACGGTGCTGCATCCTTATCCATAATGCGCACACTGTAGCCGTTAATGTACCTTGGTTTGGAAGTTTTATACAATCGTAATAAAGAAACCAGCTGCATAGCCAGCCTGATGAGCAGTACGCCCGCACCAATCCAAAATACAACACTAAGCCAATACCAATAATCAATGGCCTGCTCCGGCTGTTGAATAAGTTTCGCAGGTGCCTGCCAATTAATGGCTATTTGTTCGATGGGCCGGGCCAGTTCTTCGTGCCGTTGCACAAAAGCCGAAAAATCAATCCATGGGTAAATACTGGCGAACAGAATTGCTGTAACCAGGTAAGCACGGTTTAAAGTGTAAAAGGTAAGCTTGCGCAAAACAAGATAGTAACCGGCGCAAAACAACAGCAATGCTGCATTTATTTTAAGTAACAAAACAAAAGTTGCTGGCATGGTTGTAGGTTTTATTGTTTTTCAATCAGTTTAATGATCTCTTTCAAATCGCTGGCGCTGATCTTTTTTTCGTTGGCGAAAAAGGTTACCAGGTTTTTGTACGAGTTTTCAAAATAGTCGCTCACAAAGCCGCTCATAAAGCGTTTTTTGTATTCTTCTTCCTGTATCTGTGGCAGGTAGCGGAACGAGTTGCCCATTTTCTCACTTTTCAAAAATCCTTTACGCTCCAGGTTTTTAATGGTTGATGCCAAGGTGGTGTAAGGTGGCTTGGGCTCAACTATCGCGTCCAAAAAATCCTTGATAAAACCCGGACCCGATTGCCATACCGCCTGCATCGCTTCTTCTTCCTGTTGAGATAATTTTTCCATTCTATTTACGATTGTTTCGTAAATCTACGAACTATTCGTAGTTGTGCAAATTTATTTTCAGATTTTAACAAAAATTAACAGTCGGTGGTTAGAGGTTGGAGATTAGAGGTTAGGTTGTCTGAACCGGGATTTGGGTGGATTTTTAGGATTAATGGATTTTGTCAAACTCGAATTTGGGCGAATTATTGGAATTTATTGAATTTGCTTTTCATTCTGGTCATTCCAGAATTCAACGAAATTCCGGTTTAGAAGTATCATTTAGTAATCCTGTTCTCCTAAAAATCCACCCAAATCCCGGTTCAGACAAAAAATCATGCAAATGCGCCAATCTGCAAAGAAAAAACTTAGCGTCTTCGCGACTTTGCGTGCTTAAATAAACCATATGCTAATCATCAATAACAATATTTTAACTTAAACACATCGCGTGCTTAAAAATCCCCGCTAATTTTATCAAAATCACAACAAAAGTTGATTTACGCTTAACATTCCAGCAAACAAAAAGCTATATTTAAGCCAAAGTTGATTGTAAAACATAAAAAACGCGCTTATTGAAAACTATTACCCGCCGGGACTTTTTATCTAAAAGTACCATGCTGGCTGGCGGAGCGTATCCCGCTATGCTTGCTCTTGGTTTACTAAAATCCGCGCCGGCGCATGCTTTTAATTTGGAAGGCAGCGGCAAAGGAAAACACATTATTATTTTAGGTGCCGGACTTGCCGGCATGACCTGCGCTTATGAACTGAGTAAGCTGGGTTATCAATGTACCGTTCTCGAAGCCCGTCAGCGTACAGGTGGCCGCTGTTTCAGTATCCGTGGCGGAAGCACCAATACTGAAATTGATAAGCCTACAGCCACCGCACGTTTTGATGCAGGGCAATACTTCAATGCAGGCCCATCACGGATTCCGCATAACCATGAACTTACCTTGCATTATTGCAAAGAGTTAGGCGTGCCTATCCAGGTTTACAATAACGTAAACGAAGGTGCTTACTACTTTGCCGAGGGAAAAGGCCCTCTATCAAACAAAAAAATAAAAGTACGTGAGGTGCATAACGATATCCGCGGTTACATGACCGAAATGCTGGCCAAAAGCATTGATCATGGAAGCCTCGATAGCAGCTTTACTAAAGAGGACGGCGAAAAGATCATCGAATACCTGCAGGCCGAGGGCGGTTTGGATGTAGATAAACTATACAAAGCATCAGCACGCCGTGGCTACACCGAATCGCCGGGGGCAGGGGATAGGCCCGGTAAAATTGCCGATCCGCATAAACTGGCTGATCTGCTACACTCCGGTTTGATGGACCCCGATTTTTACAATGTAGCCGAATATACCTACGAGCTACAGATGACGATGTTCCAGGCTGTAGGCGGTATGGACATGATAGCTAAAGCATTGGAGAAAAAGGTAGCGCCATCTATTAAAATGGGAGCGGAGGTTACAGCTATTAATAATGTAACTGATGGTGTAAAGATAACCTATAAAGATGCCACGGGGGAGCACGTGCTGAACGGCGACTTGTGTGTTTGCACTATCCCGCTGCCCGTGTTAAGTAACATCAACAATAATTTCAGTGGCGATGTTAGCCGGGCAATAGATTATATCAGCTATAACCAAACCGGTAAAATAGGCCTACAGTTTAAGCGCCGGTTTTGGGAAGAGGATGAGCATATTTACGGAGGTATCACGCACACCAACAACGATTTAACGCAGATTTTTTACCCGAGTTATGATTATTTAGGAAAAAAAGGTATCTTGATTGGATATTATAACTTCAACGAAAAAGCGCAGAAAATTGGTGCTTTAGGCTATGCCGAAAGGGAGAAATTCGCGCTTGAAAAGGGGCGGTTGATCCACCCGCAGTATGACAAGGAGTTTGAAAACTCGTTTTCGGTAAGCTGGCATAAAACTAAATATAATTTAGGCGGATGGGCGGTTTACACTTCCCAAACCCGTAACACGCAATACCCGGTACTAACAAAGCCCGATAAGCAGGTATATTTTGCCGGCGAGCATCTAACGTATTTAAACGCCTGGATGGCTGGTGCCTTCGAATCGGCGCGGAGTACGGTTGCTGCTATCCACGCAAGGGTTACTGATCAGCGTACACAATATCCTATTCAAAAATAATATTAACGTATAAAAAGCATTAAATACCACCACCATGTCGAGCACAATTAACCGCAGAAACTGGCTCAAGTCCAGCGCATTTATGGCCGGGGGACTGGCCTTTTTTTCAGGAACCATTGGCAAGCTGGCAGCCATGCCCGCACGTGTATTTAAACCCTCAAGCCGCGCCATTACCGATAAGGAAGCGATAACCACAGCTGGTTTTGAAATGAAAGCAAGGCTACTGGCTAACGAAAACCCTTTCGGCCCATCAGCCGCGGCAAAAAAAGCTATCCAGGATGCTATCGATAAAAGCTATCAGTATCCATTCATGACGATGGGAACCCTCTATAATAAAATAGCCCAGTACGAAGGCATCAACTATAACAACATCCTGATGGAATCGGGTTCGTCGCCATTGTTGCTTGCCGCGGCTATCCATTACAGCAAGGGAGGCAAAAGCATCATCACCGGCGATCCATCGTACGATGATCTGCCTTCGCACGCCGAACATTTGGATGGTAAATGGATAAAAGTGCCGTTAACGGCCGATTACAAGCTTGATCTGGATGCCATGGAAGCAAAGATCGACAGCAATACAGGCCTGGTTTATATCTGCAACCCTAACAACCCAACTGCAACCGTTTTAGATACCGCCAAACTCAAAGCTTTTTGTGAGCGCGTATCCAAAAAAGTAACCGTATTTGTTGATGAGGCCTATATCGATTATCTGCCCGATGCTCAAGCCGCTACCATGATCAGCGCGGTTAAAGCCGGTCAAAATGTTATTGTGGCACGCACGTTCTCTAAGATATATGGTCTTGCCGGTTTGCGTTGCGGTTATGTAATAGCTCAGCCCGATACTATTAAAACGTTATCGTTATATACCACAGGCTTCTCGCTCTCAGCTACCACCATTGCCGCTGCAATCGCCGGCTACCGCGAAGAAGAGTTTTTGAAAGATGCCCTGCAAAAAACAAACGCCTCTAAAGAATACCTGTATTCGGTACTAAAAAAAGAAGGATACGAATACATTCCATCATCGGCAAACTTTGTAATGTTCCCCTTGAAAATGGACGGTAAAAAGTTTGTAAGCGAAATGATGAAGCGCGGCGTAGGCGTACGCAACTGGCAATTTAACGGCAAAGACTGGTGCCGCGTAAGCATCGGCCGCATGGACGAAATGGAAGCCTTTGCCGAGGCGTTTAAACAGTTATCTTGAGTTTTTAGAAGCAAGAAATCAAGAATCAGGAGACAAGAAGAAGAATGAAACGTGCTCCTGATTCTAATACTTTGCTTCTTTTCTTGACTCTTGAATCCTGATATCTTGAATCTAATCAACAATGACCAAATTAACACTCACACTACTACTAAGTTCAACACTGTACTTTGCCAAGGCGCAAACGGTAAATCCTCGTCCGCTTACTATGGATGAGTATAAAAAGGCGCAAACATTTACTATCGCCAGCCTTGATAATGATACCTACGTCAAGTTCGAGAACGCTTATGTGCTGGATAGGTACGAAAGCCGCAAGCCGTATTTCATCACCGGATCTGACGGTTTAAAAAAACGTATCGACCTGTATAAACTTGTTGCCAAAGAAGGCATGCAGGAAATTGGCCTGATGGTATTTTATACCAACGAGAAAGGCAAACTATACAAAGCCCTCGTTCCCGATTTTACCGCTGATGCTAAAGTTTGGGAGCAATACTTCCAGGATATTGATAATATCAACAAAGTAGAGCAGAACTTTATCCTGAAGCTGTCATACGTTTTATCAAAAGAATTAAGCTTTCAGCAATACAAAGTGCTTAATGGTGGTAAAGACCTGAAAGAAGAAGCTGCCACTTATGGCAATGATATCTGCTTCCCTGGCGATGAAATGGTTACCATGGCCAACGGTGATAAAAAGATGCTGAAAACCGTGAAAAGCGGTGATGAAGTAATCTCCGTTGATCCGGCTACCAAAAAGAACATGGTAGTTAAAGTAAAAGAATTAACCACGCACGATGCCAAAAACTATGCTATCACTCAATTGGTGCTGGTATCGGCCCAAACAAAAACTACCATTGAGGGGCAATTTGTGAACCTGAACAGTAAAGTTTTGAAAGCCACGCCCAACCACCCCATGTTAACCAAACAAGGTAATGTGAAAATAGGAGAGGTTACCATCGGGCAGGAAGTACTTTGCCTTAACGAGCAAACCGGCAAATACGAAGCGTTTACAGTTCTGCGTAAAACCGAGCATGCCGAGGGGACACAAAAAGTATATAACATTGTTGCCGATGGTGGTAGTACATTGTTGATGAACGGTGTTATGGTGATGCAGAAGTAACCAGACCAAAAAGCAGTTGTATCTCCATACTTCATTGCGAGTAATTAAATGCGGAGGCATGTTAAGGAGATATGACATTTACACGTTTGTCATGCTGAGGTACGAAGCATCTTCTTCGCTCTGTATAGCGGCTATGCTTGGTGAAGAAGATCCTTCGCTATCGCTCAGGATTACAAAGCTTTTTTTTACTTGTCATGGGTAGGTACAAGGCAACCGCATGCTATACAGGGCGGCCACGCCTCCGTGCGATTGCTTCATACCTCGCAATGACGGCTTTAATATGCTTTTAAACAGTAGATAAGGAACATTATTGCTAATAAACATAATACTCTTACGGAATTGGAAATGAAATTTTCAAACACTCCGTAGGAGTATCGTGTTTATAGACAGAATACCAACTTCATTTTTTGGCTCCGTAGGTGCCTCCTGATCTAAAAGCGATTTCGCAGTGTAATTATGAAGTTACCGTGAATTGTTCAATCATTTAACTAAAAATGTTGCAACATTGAAAGCTATATTCTAACTTAGATGACTTAAACATGACAATTATGCCTGTGAACAAAAAGCTGTTAGTTACCCTCGGATTGTTATCCATCGTGGTGTTTGGTGCCATGACCTCGAGCAAACCGCAGGATGAAGGTTTTAAAAACCTTAAAGTATTGCCGAAAAACATTTCGGGCGATAACCTGCACAAGGTAATGGAAGAGTGGGAACACTCGTTAGGTGTGCATTGCAACTTTTGCCATGCCCGTAACGAAGAAACCAAAAAGATGGACTGGGCAAGCGATGCCAAACCTGAAAAAGAAATGGCCCGCGACATGTTTAAAATGACTGCCAAAATCAACGAGAAGTATTTTCACGCTAAAAAAGATTCATTGGGCATGATCATGCAATCTGGTGTTAACTGTAATACCTGCCACCGTGGTACTGCTCACCCTGAGGTTGTAGTGCCAGAAGGGCGTGGTCCTGGTGCTCCGGGTCAAGGTCCGGGTGGCCAGCCTGGTCCGCCTCCTGCCGGTCAGCCTACTCCGCCTCCTCCTGGTCAATAATTGTGTAAATTTTACAGACAATATAAAAATGCCCTTCGATATAGTTTCGAAGGGCATTTTTATTTAATATGATTGATTTTTTACTTTGTTGATAAATAAATAATTGAGTGGTTATTTTAGTTTAGGTTAAAAAAGTATTTAACTAATATTCATTGAAAATTCATGTTTTGTAACTATTTTTATACAATGCAATAAATCGGAGCTGTAGCGAAGATGTTGCTGAGTGTTTGACCCCTTAAAACAATTGAGTACCCCTATGACCGCCGAAATCAGGACGATTCCGTCCGTACCCAAAAATAATGCATTAACCTGTCGTAACTGTAAAGGCGAATTAAGCCGTATCCAACGGAGCAGTTTTGTGAAATTTTTTCTGTTTGGCATGCCTTTTAAAAAATACACCTGCTATAAATGCTCCCGTAAAACTTACCGTTGGGTTCCGTCAAAATAAAAAGCAACTGTTTTAAGTAGCCTGTGTTTAGTAAAGCAAATCAATTACATTTGTTTTATGCAGAAAATACTGGTTGCCAACCGAGGAGAGATCGCTTTACGTATTATGCGCTCCGCGCGCGAAATGGGTATTAAAACCGTAGCCGTTTATTCGGAGGCGGACCGTAATGCCCTGCACGTACGTTATGCTGATGAAGCCGTGTTTATCGGCGCGGCTCCTTCCAATCAATCGTACCTTGTTGGCAAAAAGATCATTGATGCATGCAGGCAAACAGGTGCCGAGGGTATCCATCCCGGTTATGGCTTTTTAAGTGAAAATGCCGCCTTCGCGCGTTTAGTGCGGGAGGCTGGCTTGATCCTTATTGGTCCATCGCCCGAAGCAATGGAGGTTATGGGTAATAAGCTATCAGCAAAAGCCGCGGCGCTTAAATATGATATCCCCATGGTACCCGGTACCGAAGAGGCAATTACGGATGTCCCTGAAGCAAAAAAGCGCGCCATAGAAGTAGGCTTTCCCATATTGATCAAAGCCGCCGCAGGCGGCGGAGGTAAAGGGATGCGTATTGTAAACAACGCCGCCGATTTTGAAGAGCAAATGCAACTGGCCGTATCCGAAGCTACGTCGGCATTTGGCGATGGTTCCGTTTTTATTGAGCGGTATGTATCCTCCCCAAAGCATATCGAGATCCAGGTTTTAGGAGATACCCATGGCAATATCGTTCATCTTTTTGAGCGTGATTGTTCTGTACAACGCCGCCATCAAAAGGTAGTAGAAGAGGCACCATCTTCTATAATTACCCCGGCTATCCGCGAGCAAATGGGTAAGTGCGCTGTAGATGTGGCCCGGTCTGTTAATTATACCGGTGCGGGTACGGTTGAGTTTATTATGGATGATGAGCTCAATTTTTATTTCCTGGAGATGAACACCCGCTTACAGGTTGAGCACCCGGTAACTGAATTGATAACCGGTATCGATCTGGTAAAAGAACAGATCAGGATAGCAAGAGGAGAGGTACTCAGCTTTAAACAGGAAGATCTTACCATTCGTGGTCACGCGGTAGAGTTGCGGGTATATGCCGAGGATCCCGCCAATAATTTCCTGCCCGATATAGGTACGCTACAAACCTATTTCACACCCAAAGGCCCCGGCGTGCGGGTTGATGATGGCTTTGAACAAGGCATGGAGATCCCGATCTATTACGACCCTATGATTGCTAAGTTGATCACCTACGGCGAAACCAGGCAGGAAGCTATTGACAGGATGGTGCGCGCCATTGATGAATACAAGATCACCGGAATTACAACAACCCTCGGCTTCGGTAAATTTGTGATGCAGCATGAGGCTTTCGCTTCGGGTAATTTTGATACTCATTTTGTACAAAAGTATTTTACGCCAGAGGCGTTACAGCAGGATAACGAAGAGGAGGCTTTTATTGCCGCTATGGTGATGGATAGGCTTTTAAGCAGGACGAAGACTGTTGCCAGCCCTGCCATTAGCAGTATCGAATCAAGCAATTGGGTTAAAAATCGCAAGCAAAATTAAAGGTTCAGTAACCCGTTAAGTTCGTCAAGCAAAGCTATTTGAGCCGCGTTGATTTTGATTTTTGCAGTAGCAATATCAAACCAATCTGCACGATCTACTTCTGCAAAAGCTTGCTTTTTTCCGGAGCGGGGTGGCCACTCTATTTCAAAAGTATTGCTCGTGATGTTTTTTGGGTCGATATCTCCCGCTACAGCCCAGGCCAGCACTATTTTTCCGCCTTTTTGTTTAATGGGGCTTAAGGCTATAAAATCACCGTCGATCGCTTTGCCCGTTTCTTCTTCAAACTCACGTTTGGCCGCATCTAAAGGATCTTCATCTGCTTCATATTCTCCCTTGGGGATTGACCATGCACCATCGTCTTTGTTTTTAAAGAACGGCCCACCCGGGTGCACTAAAAATACTTGCAGGTCTTCGCCTGTTTTGCGGTATAATAGAATGCCCGCGCTTTGTTTAGCCATTTTAAGATTTAAAGGCAAGTTAACGAAAGCCCCGATTATAATCGTTATTTTTGGTACTAAACACCTCGACCCTATTTACTATGATAACAGACGACAGATGGAGCAAGTTTAAAATAACTGCCGATGTTGACACCGATGTACGCAGTATGTACGAAGCCTGGGCCACGCCCGAAGGCCTGGAAACCTGGTTTTTACGCAAGGCTGATTTCTTTGCCATCGGAGGCCGTCAGCGCGAAGTGCAGGAATTTATCAAAAAGGAAGATACTTACACCTGGTACTGGCATGGTTATGATGATACAACTACCGAAAATGGCCAGATACTGGAAGCCAACGGCAGCGACTTTGTAAAGTTTACCTTTACCGGCGGAACAATCGTTAGTGTATCCATCACCTGTAAATTAGGGATAGTTATAGTGGAGTTAACTCAGGAAAATATCCCGGAAGAAAACGATCCTGGAAAGAACCTATATGTTCAATGTCAGCTGGGCTGGACGTTCTACCTCGCCAACCTGAAATCGGTATTGGAGGGCGGTAAGGACCTCCGCAATAAACGGAAAGACCTTTTTTCTAACTTCAAATAAATCCATTTTATCCTGACAAACCCTTTCCCAAAATATCAATAGCTTTACATTAATATAAAATTGGAAAAGGCACATATGTTTACCGGAATAATTGAAACATTAGGCAGGATCACCGAACTGCAACAGGAAAAAGGCAACCTGCACATCACCGTCGAATCATCTATCTCGCACGAATTAAAGATCGATCAGTCGGTTGCCCATAATGGCGTTTGCCTCACCGTTGTAGCTTTGGCCGATGGCCTGCACGTGGTTACAGCTATTGAAGAAACCCTTAATAAAACCAGCCTCGGCCAGCTTAAAGTTGGCGACCCGGTAAACCTGGAGCGTTGCATGCAAATGAACGCCCGTTTAGATGGTCACATAGTTCAAGGTCATGTTGATCAGGTTGCTGTTTGTACGGCCTTTAACGCGCTTGAAGGCAGCTGGGAATACACTTTTGAGTACGATGCATCTTTAGGCAATGTCACTGTTGAGAAAGGCTCTATCTGCGTAAACGGCATTAGTCTTACCGTGGTTAACTCGCACGCCAATAGCTTTTCGGTAGCCATCATCCCTTATACTTATGAGCATACCAACCTGCACAACGTTCGTGTTGGCGACCAGGTAAACCTCGAGTTTGATATCATTGGTAAATACGTTGCCCGTTTGATGCAACGTTAATTTAAGTTCAAAGTCGAAGGTCTTAAGCCCAAAGTAAATATTGTTTTTTGACTTTTGACTTTTGACTTTGGACTTAAGACTTTCGACTTGAGACTATATACCTGTCGCTAATGACTTAATACGTTGTTGGGAATAAGCAATGTAGGTTTTTTGTGTGTCCTGGGGTTTTTTGCTGGCAAGGTATTTTTTATAGTATTTTAAAGCTGATTTTTTGTTCTTTAATCCGGTATCGTAAAGCGTAGCGAGAGCGTAATAAGTAATAGGATCCGGTTTATACATTAAACTTTTTTGATAGGCAGCAACCGCCTTATCTAATTGATGGAGGCGATCGTACGAATCGCCTTTTTCGCTATAAAAAGAGCTTATCCCACTTGATATACCCACTTCTATCGCCTTATCCAGGCAAATAATAGCCTGAACGTTGTTATGCAAAGCCTTATAACTCATTGCGGTGTAGTAAAATGACGATTCAGTTCCTAATTGGTTATCATTTAATAGTTTAAAAGTCTTTATGCAATTGGTATAGTCGTTAGTCATGTAGTAAGCGGTTCCCAGCATCGAAATGATTGCGTTGGTCTGCTGCCCTGCATCTATCAGCTTTTTGGCAATTATAACAGTTTCGGGATATTTTCTCAGCGCGTAATCAGATTGAGCTTTGCCCTGTAATAACAGCATGTTGGCCGTGTCTGCTGCCAGCGCCTTATCTATAACCTGTTCGGCATTACCGTATTGTTTTAGCTTGATGAAATAAGTAGAAAGATCAAAAGCCACATCCGGATTAGTTGGGTTAATATTATTGGCCTTTTGCAGGTAGATGATATTACCTTGCAGATCGCCAATGTTATACGATAGATCCGACAGTTGTTTGTAGACGTCGAAATTTGTGGTGTCTTTAAGCAGTATCTTTTTTATATAGCTTATAGCCACTTTGTTTTTACCCCGGCGTTTGCTGATTTCGCTCATATTGTAAATACTGCTGAGGTTGGTAGTATCAGCCTCGTAAACCCGCTGATAATAGGTGTTGGCATCGGGGAGGCGGGAAGCCATTCTTGAGGTGTAGGCCAGTTTGTTTAATACTTTTAAATCGGTTATGGGTTCGGGATAAGTTGCTTTGAGATAATCGGCAGCTTCGGCAAAATGTTGATTTTGATAATAATCTAACAGAACGGAATCGTTAGCAGCTTTTTGGGCAAACAAGGCCTTGGTGAAGAGTAATAAGGCAAAGGTTAAAATGATATTTTTCATAACTAATTATTTAGTTTAACTAAGGTATTAGTTGGTTTTGAAAATTCCAAATCAAAACAATTTTTTATGCGAGGGGTTAGATTATATATTAATAATTAAAACCACTCATTATGGATAAGTTAAAGAAGTTTGGACTGATGGAAAAAATTGTCCATGAATTGGAAGACTTGAAAAACAGCCAGCAGGCTATCATTACCAAACTGGCCAAAATAGAAGTTGATAATATTGAACTGGGCGATAAACGCCTGGAGAAAGATCTCCCGGATATGCACCAACGTGTATCAGATAACCTGGACACCATAACAGCAATTCTCGAGGATTTTGCCAACCAGACCGCAAGTTACAGCGACAGCAATAATATCGCTGCGCTGAAGGAGCAGGAAGCTTTAAGTAAATAATACTTTAAATAAAAAATCCCCGAAAGGGGATTTTTTATTTATGGATTCTTCGCAGTCTTATCAGGACTGTTTTTTGCAGCCTTTTCAGCATTTCTGTTATACTTTTTAATCGCCTTTAAATAATTTTTACGTTGGATATTTTCCAGCGCGTCGATATCGTTGCCAACTATGGCTTTCAAATTCTCTTCGCTAAATTTAACAATCTCCCCATTGTTCAGTTGGATACTGACAACTGTAGAAGGATTAAAGGTATTCCCTTCTTCTTCGCTTAAAAAAGAATAAGCACTTATCGGGCCCGAAATTACTTTGAACATCCAGCAACTGTCTTTAGATATTCCCTTGTAATACCTTGGGGGAGTTGGGAAATCAGCCTTTTTTATATTCCCCGAAATTAGTGCAAGGTTGCGGGATATTTCCTTGGTTTGCTCTGGAAAGATCTTTTGATTTCTGTTCGAATCAGTTTTGGGTAATGATTTATCTACAAACAACAGGTAACTCTTATGTACAGTGGTATCGGTGTAAATTTTCGAGTTCACTTCTCTCGTTGTACCATCAGCCATGGTCACCGTAAATATATATTTAAAGTTATAGGTAATATCCCCGCCTTGTAAACTAAGCATCCTCAATCCGCTCATTTGCGATTGCCATTGCATGTTTGAATTGTTAATTGCACGTGAAACATCGGGCGTATAACCGCGCTGGGCAAAAACGGATCGGGCAGGTAAAAGAGCAATAAAAATCAGGACATATTTAAAAAGGGATTTCATATATAAAGTTTAGATGTGTTAAATATACGAAACCCGTTTTAATTGGAATAACTCGGAACTATCGGTACCTAATATTACCGAAATTAAAGTGACGGGCTTCTGGAGTAAATAAAATGATAAATCTTTGGATGGAGGAGTTATGGATTTTTAGATGTCGTGTTAGATAGACTTTTCTCAGCGTTTGCTGTCTTCACTACATTCTTATTGTACTTTTTGATCGCCTTTATATAATCCTTTTTCTGAATTTTCTCCAACGCGTCGGCATCATTGCCTACCATTGCTTTTAGGTTAGCTTCGTTAAATTTAATGATCTCGCCATTATTTAGTTGGATACCTACCAGGGTTGATTGATCAAAATCTACCCCGTCTTCTTCACTCAATAACGAATAAGCGCTTATTTGACCTTTTACAACTTTAAACATCCAACAGCTGTCTTTAGCAATGCCTTTGAAATTATTTGCTGGCACTTTGGCATCCTCATATGGCGATAGCACGCGTGATATGGTTTTGGTTTGTTGCGGGTAGATTTTTTGGTTCCTGTTTGAGTCTTTCTTCGCTAAGGTTTTATCAACAAATAGCAGGTAGTTTTTGTGAACAGCGGTATCGGCATAAATTTTTGAACTAACTTCTTTGGTCGTGCCGTCGGCCATGGTTACGGTGAAAGTGTATTTTGGATTATATGTTCCTGCCTTTCCCAAATGTGTCCACCTCACCGCATCGGTAAGATTCTGCATCTGTGTTTTAAAGAACATATCTTGTTTGGCCATCGCTCTGTTCAAATCGGCCATGTTTTGCGCTGTAGCTATATTTGAGATAACAATAAAGAGAAGAAAGAATAGAAATTTAAAAACCGGTTTCATATATAAGGTTTAGATGCACCAAATATATGTAAACCGGTTTAAATATAAAGTTGTTGTTTTACTGGTACTGTATATAAACAGGTGCAGGCTTCAAATTCAAAACCTCTTTAGGAGTTAGCATCCTATGCGGTTCGTTCTTGATGTCGTTCTTATAGAAAAGTTTAAACCCTGTAAACTGCACCGGCTCTTCCGAAATAAAATATTTATAAGTCCCTTTTTTAAGTTCGGGGCCGCCCCAGCCATCCATATCCATAACTACCTGCACTTCGGGGCGTAGTTTGATGTCCTTGTAATTGGTTACCATGCGTTTGGTAAAGCGGTGCACCACGAAAATCTTAGGAGGCAGATCATTCTTTTTTACCAGTTTGGCCAGGTAGTTGGTAACGTAATTTATGTCATCGGCATCAAAAGTGCCAATGCGTTTGCCGGGAACGCTTCCTTCTTTCATAGAAAATTCAGGGTCGATGCCGAAATGTACGTTGGGCATTTTTAGGTATTTTTCCAGTAAAGGCAGTTCGGTTTGTACGGTGCTGAAGCCAACCTGTATATCTAAAAATACAATAGCGTTAATGCTTTTGGCCCAGCTGATCACAGTGTCGATCTGGCTAAAAGGCATGCGAAGGTTATGTAAACCGTTGCGGCCGGCATCTGCCTGGGCAGTTACGCAGATATAATGCAGGGCAGGAACTACACTTGTAGCGGTATCGGCCTTCTCCCAATTTTTAACCTCTTCCTTTAATTTGTTCAACATAGTTTTGCGCGGGTACTGGCCCAGCACACCCATGTTTTTTGAATAAAGATTACCGTAAAAGGCAACTATGCGGTTAAAAGGCAATATGGCACCGGGTAGGGGGTATTCTTTGGTTTTAACCGGCCACCTGCCGCTTTTATCGCCATTGGCCAGTTTCTTCATTAGCGAATCGTACTTTAAAGTATCCAGCGAAGCTTTCGCGGTAGTGTCTTTAAAGTGTTTGCGAGTTGTGGCGCAAGCGTTGGTAGTAACGGCTATAAGCAGCAGTAGGACTAAGGTAGATATTGTCTTTTTCAAATGGCTATGATTTTTGGCAGGTTACGAGCAATATCTGTGCCTATTCAATACTCTTGCCCTTCATGGCCGTACTTATAGCTTGGTCCATCAGGCGTTCTGCAAATGGACGGGTAAACTCATTTACCTCGTCGATGCTTTTCAGTATCAAGTCTTTATCACCGCTGGTTAAGGCTTCTTTTAGCTTATTGATCAGTTGGGTGGTATCGCTAATTTCAGTAATGGATATATAGGCGGCATGTTTTTGCATAAAGCGTTCAACGGTGTAAACCATCTGTTCGCCTTCGGTACGTGCCTCAATTAGCATACGCTGACTTACGTCGTCTTTAGCGTGGGTTATGCTGTCCATCAGCATTTGCTCTACTTGCTCATCGGTAATGCCGTAGGTTGGTTTTACCTCGACCTGTTGTTTAACGCCCGAACGTAGCTCGATAGCTTGTATGGTAAGGATGCCATCAGCATTCAATAAAAAGTTAATATCTACTTTAGGGAAACCTGCAGGCATGGCCGGGATGCCTTTCAAATCAAATTCGGCCAGTTTACGGTTTTCTTTGATCAGGTCGCGTTCGCCTTGGTAAACGGCTATTTTCATGTTCACCTGCCCATCTATCGATGTGGTATATTGCCTGCCGCCTTTGGTTGGTACTTTTGAGTTACGTGGGATGATCACATCCATCAAACCACCCATGGTTTCAATACCTAAGGATAGTGGGGTAACATCCAACAATAAAATATCCTTGCGGTTACCGGCCAAAATATCAGCCTGGATGGCTGCACCTAAAGCAACCACTTCATCCGGGTTAACATCATCATGCACCGGGCGACCGAAAAACTCGCCAACCATCCGTTTAACCAAAGCTGTACGGGTTGATCCGCCTACCATAACCACCTCATCAATCTGATCGATAGTTAGTTTAGCATCGCTCAGCGCGTTTTGGCAGCTGGTAATGGTTTGTTGTACTTTAGGAAGGATCAGTTCTTCGAAAGTGGTACGGTCAAGTGTACACCAGATGTCTCCAACTTTTTCATTAACCAGGCTTTGGTGTGCGAAAGCTTTTTTCGTTTCCTCTGCTTTTAAGCGCAATTGTTGTGCAAGCTCAGTATTTGCTAATACTTCGGCTTTGTTCAACTGGTTTTTCTCTATCCAGTAATCAACTATGATGCGGTCAAAATCATCGCCGCCTAAAAATGTATCACCATTGGTTGATAGCACCTCGAATATGCCATTCTGAATTTGCAGAATGGATACGTCAAAAGTACCGCCGCCCAGATCATACACGGCTATAGTTTTGGTTTCGTCGGGATTTAAGCCGATACCATATGCTAAACTGGCCGCGGTAGGTTCGTTAACAATACGCAAAACATCCAGCCCGGCAAGTTTGCCTGCATCGCGGGTCGCCTGGCGCTGCGAATCGTTAAAATAGGCTGGCACAGTTACCACGGCCCGGTTAACAGGGGTTTTAAGCGCGTGCTCGGCACGGGCTTTGAGTTCTTTTAATATCAGGGCCGAAAGCTCGATAGGGGTATAGAATTTATCGCCAACCTTAATTTTTACAAGACTTTCGGTGTCATCGTCAATTACTTTATAGCTAAAAAAGTCTTTATGTTTTTCAATATCATGATAGCTGCGGCCTAACAACCGTTTAACAGAAAAAATGGTATTCTGCGGATCGGTTATTAAAAAATCTTTGGCTTCGTTGCCTACCAGTACATCGCCTGTAGGGCCAAAATGCACTACCGAGGGTACCAATACACCTTTACCGGCATCATTTATTACCTGCGGATTTTTATCCGGGTTGATAAATGCCACCAATGAGTTGGTTGTACCCAAATCGATCCCTACAATGATCTCTTCTTTTTGCAATGAGCCTGTTGCCAGGTTGATAGAAACTTTAGCCATTATATTTAATTAACAAGCGGCAAATGTACTTAGTTTTAAGCGATGCATTGTCGTTTTTAATTCAGTTTTGTTATAAATAAGCACGGGGTTATTTCATTAGGCTGACAAACAATTGCCCCGTAATTCCTCTTTTTACATAAAAAATATACTATGGAAAAGCGTGAATTAGGAAAATCCGAACTACTGACCGCGCCGCTGGTTTTTGGTGGCAACGTTTTCGGGTGGACTGTTAAAGGCAACGATACCGCCGTTTTACTCGACGCGTTTTTGGATGCCGGTTTTAATACCATTGATACTGCCGATGTTTACTCGCGTTGGGTTGAAGGTAACAAAGGCGGCGAATCTGAAACCGAAATTGGCAAATGGCTTAAACAAAGCGGTAAACGCAGCGAGGTTATCATTGCCACCAAAGTAGGCTCGGAAATGGACTCGAACAAAAAGGGGCTGAAAAAAGATTATATCATACAGGCTGCTGAGGATTCGTTAAAAAGACTACAGACCGATTATATCGACCTTTACCAAACCCATTTTGATGATCCCTCTACCCCGGTTGAAGAAACGCTTCGCGCTTATGACAAGCTGGTACAGGATGGTAAAGTTCGCGCCATCGGTACATCAAATATGTCGGTAGAGCGCTTGCACGAATCATTAAAAGTGAGTGTTGAACAAGGGTTGATCTCCTACCAAACCCTTCAACCTGAGTATAACCTGTTCGACAGGGAAAAATATGAAACTACTTACGAGCCATTTCTTAAAGAGAAAAACATCGGCGTGATCAGCTATTTTTCATTAGCCAGCGGCTTTTTGAGTGGCAAATACCGATCGGAGGGCGATTTGCAGGGTAGTAACCGTGCAGGCATGGTGAAGAAATACCTGAATGATCGGGGATTTAAAATCCTGGCTGCACTTGATGAGGCCGCCGCCCAGTATAACGCAAGTCAAACTGCTATTGCATTGGCATGGTTAATTGCAAGACCAAGTGTAACCGCGCCCATTGTTAGTGCCACCACCCTTGATCAGCTAAAGGAGTTTGCCAAAGCGGCCAACTTGCAACTGTCTGCCGAAACCATCGAAGCCCTGAATACCGCCAGCGCTTATTAATAATTCTAATCACACATATTTAACAGCATATCTTTTAACCAGGTATGCTGTTTTTTGTTGCTTAATAATTACATCTGAAATTGGATTTAATTATTAGACAAATCGGGGTTGTTTTTCTCATTTTTACACAATTTAGTTGTGAAATATTGTGAAAAAAACACTTTATTTACTAAACCGAAACTGCCTTTTACCGGTATAAAAGGTTCTCTCTAATTAATTTTTTATTTTAAATGGAAAAACTGAAACAAATTATTGGCTACGGTAAGCCAGATTTGTCGCTGGAGAATAAGCTGTTCAACGCGCTTTCTCTGTTTATCTGCGTAAGCACGGTTTTTTCCATGTCGGTTAATTTAGTTTTGGGGATGGCCTACAAACTGGTGCTTGTGCAACTGTTTGTGGCAACATTTTCGGGTTGGGCTTTTTACCGCAGCCGCTTTGTTAAATTTAGGGAGAACGTAGCTTTTGTTTATATCTGTTTTGGTTTGCTCTCCGTTATTCCCGGCTGGTTTTTTAATGGGGGCATTAATGGTTCAACTACACAATCGGGCATTTTCCTTATTCTGCTCATCACCCTTTTAGTAAAAAAGCGCTTTCACTTTATTTTTATAGGAGCTCTTATTGCCATTCTGTGGGGATGTTATTATGTAGAAAAACATTATCCGGGCCTGGTTCAACCTTATACTCAAGAGGCCCGCGAAAAAGACCTGATCACCTCGGTTACTGTAAACGTATTGATTGTTGGCGTGCTGATTGGCTTTATAAAACGAAGCCATGAATCGGATAAAAACGCGTTGATCCGCAAAAGTAACGAACTGGAGGCTTCACAAATTGAACTATCGGCCTCGCGCGATCAGGCTGAAGCAGCCACTTTCGCTAAATCAAACTTCCTGGCTAATATGAGCCACGAGATCCGTACGCCTCTTAATGGAATTATTGGTACCGCGCAGTTACTATCACGCACCAACCTGCAGCCCGATCAGCAGGAGTTATTGCAAACCCTGCAATCAAGCAGTAACCTGTTGATCAATATTATTAGCGATATACTGGATATCTCAAAAATTGAGGCCGATAAACTGGTGTTGCAGCCGGTGGCTACCCATTTACGTAGCTGTATTAAAACGGTTATTGAAATTACTTCGCCTAATATTGCAGCGTCGCGCAAGCCCTTAACCCTCAATTATGAGGTTGACGAAAACGTAGCCAATTATGTTATTGTTGATAACGGCAGGCTACAGCAAATTTTGGTAAACCTGATAGGAAACGCCATTAAGTTTACCGACGAAGGCGCCGTTACGCTCAAGATAAAAGCATCCGAAATTGCAGGTAACACCCAGCAAATCATTTTTAGTGTAAAAGATGATGGTATTGGAATAGGCGAGGAAGCCCTGACCCAACTCTTTAAGCCATTTACACAGGTAAATACTACCGCATTGCGTAAGTACGGTGGTACCGGCCTCGGGTTGTCTATCTGTAAAAAACTGGTAGAACTGATGCACGGCCAGATCTGGGTCGAAAGTAAGGAGGCCGAAGGCTCCGTATTTAGTTTTAGCCTGCCATTACAGGTTACCTATTCGGCAGTTGAGCATGAGGTTGAGGAGATAGACAAAACCGAGTTTAAATATCGCCCGTTACGTATTTTGCTGGCCGAGGATAACAAGATGAACCAGTTGATAGCCAGTAAGATTTTTAAAAAAGTTGGCTATAACATCGATATTGCCGAAAATGGTTTGGCTGCGGTTAATATGGTTGAGCAATGCAATTACGACCTGGTATTTATGGATATCCAAATGCCCGAGATGGATGGCCTGCAGGCTACCCGCCAAATTATCCGTAAGCATGGGGCAGGCGCGCCACCGATAATTGCCATGACGGCTAATGTACTAAGCGAAAACGAACGCGAATGCGCCCAGGCCGGCATGAAAGATTTTGTGAGCAAACCCTTTACTTTTGAAAGAGTTGAAGATATTATCCAGAAATGGACGCCTGTGAGCGGTAGCAAAGTTTAACAATCGTTGATTAGTACCACTCGAAATAAAAAAAGTACCATTCGCGTAGGTTGTATTGTTTGTACTTTTGGTACATGTTACAAAGCATTCCAATAATTGACATTTGCACGCTTGCCGATGATATCAAACAAGACGATATCCTGATCAGCAGGTTTGCGCCATACCTGGATGCCCACAAAAATCTCTTTTTCCCTCACCGCCACTCGTTTTACCACCTGGTATTGTTTACCGCCGGCGGAGGATCGCATACCATCGATTTTGAAAAGTTTGATGTAAAACCCGGGCAGATCTACTTTATGGTTCCGGGGCAGGTTCATTCCTGGGATTTTGAGGGATTTGTTGATGGCTACATCATTAATTTTTCAAGCTCGTTTATCCAGTCGTTTTTATTGAGATCGGGCTACTTTGATAATTTTAATTTTTTAAGCAGCACCAACCCACAGGATGAGGTTATCGACCTGCCTGCCGAGCAGCTAACTGCCATTGTCAATTTATTTGAGAACATTATTGCCGAGGTTGAAAAGCCTGCAGCATTAGGCAGCGACATGGTGAAATTACTGATGCTGCAGATATTTATTACCATTAGCCGCATTCAGGGTAAAGATGAAAGCAGGGTAAAGCAGGGATATAATCAAACGCTGATCCGTAATTTTCAAAAACTGATTGAGCAGCATTATATCGATGTAAAGCTCCCTAAAGATTATGCTGAGTTGCTGTACATCACCCCAAACCATTTAAACGCGGTTTGTAAAGATGTGCTTGGGCTGGCGGCAGGCGAGGTGATCCGTAACCGCACCTTGTTGGAAGCTAAGCGGTTGCTTACCAACCCTAAATTGAGTATCAGTGAAATAGCCTTTAACCTCAACTTTAGCGATAACTCATACTT
This sequence comes from Mucilaginibacter sp. CAU 1740, assembly GCF_039839285.1. Lineage (NCBI taxonomy): Bacteria > Pseudomonadati > Bacteroidota > Sphingobacteriia > Sphingobacteriales > Sphingobacteriaceae > Mucilaginibacter > Mucilaginibacter sp. CAU 1740. The sequence goes on from NZ_JBDOQS010000002.1 coordinate 456,768, forward strand.
TACCAAATTTTTTAAAAAAATAGAAGGTATCACACCCGAAGAGTTCAGAAAGAAAACCTTAAACAATAAATCATAACAATCATGAAAACTACCGAATATAAATTAACCCCATGGTCGGCCTTTGTACACGCCAAATGCCCCCGCTGCAGGCGTGGCGACCTTTTTATGACAGGTATGTATCAATTTAAAGGACAGGAAATGCATAAAACCTGCTCGCACTGCGGCCTGGTATATGAGCGCGAACCCGGTTATTTTTATGTGGCCATGTTTGCAAGCTATGCGCTAAACGTTGCCGAAATGGTTACGCTTGCGGTTGCCATCAGCGTTTTAACCGGCAGCAGCAACCCATGGTTATATGTTACTATAATTTTAAGTTCGGCCGTATTGTTATCGCCATTTAATTACCGTTACTCAAGGGTAATGCTAATGCACTGGCTTACACCGGGTTTGCACTATCACCCCGAAATGAGCGAAGATAAAGCCAAATAAGAATATATTCTGCAGTGAACACAAAAGCCTTTAATTTTTTTAATTAAAGGCTTTTGTGTTAAACCTTGGCTTGCCGGGATGGTCATAGATATATGAAAGCGCTGATATTAAAAGTTTAGTTATTTAATATAGGCGGCTGATATATAACAATTTAAATACTATCACCATGAAAGCCAGGATTGAAACTTTAAAAAAAGATCTATATAACGTATTTGTAATGGGTAACGCTGATGACAGGCAATTATACAGGGTTTATTTGCTGCTTGCCTTGCCTGCTATAACCTTTATGTTAATGTTTGGAACCTTCCCTAAATATTAAAAAAGAAACAACCGGTGCATTACTGTACCGGCTGTTTACAACTGTTCCTAACTAACTGATTTTAACTATTAAACTAAAACTTATTTTCCTTTACGACCTAACCCCAGGTAATTAGCGGCTGCGCGCAGGTTATCAAAACCTTTGTTTCTCTCCGGTTCAGGATTGGGTGTTTCATATCCGCTTAAAAAATCATCATGATGCAGATCTGAAAATATGAGTTGGCTATTTGCCGTTGGGTCAACTAATGAGTCGTCTTGTAAATTGTTACCGGTGCGTTGAGCTTGTTTACCTGTTGTTTTTTGCGGAGAGGAGGCAAACATGGTGGCGCAGGCAACCATAATGAGCGATGCTGCAACCAGTACAAGAAAATGGTAAAATAATTTCATAAGCAAGGGGATGAATGTTTTAAAATCGCTACTGCGTAACAGTAACAACCTATAGTTCAAAAATAACCAATGCTGTAGTAAATAGAATCAGGGATTTCACCGTATTTTATGCGTAGTTTTACGCATTTTTGAATTAGAAGATGGCGAATATTTAAATGTACAAATAAATATTCCATTATGTTGCAAATTCTTTAAAAAGAATTTATGCCGGTTTGTTAAAAATATTAACGATAACCCATGGCCTGGAGGTCAAAAAGTTCGGCATAGCGGCCTTGTTTTTGTATCAATTCATCATGGCTGCCAATCTCAATCAGTTCACCTTTATCTAATACCAAAATCCGGTTTGCCATCCTTACTGTGCTAAAACGGTGCGATATCAATACGGCGGTTTTCCCTTTGGTAAGTTCGGCAAAACGCTCAAAAACCGTGTACTCGGCACGTGCATCCAACGCGGATGTTGGCTCATCAAGTATCAGTAGCTGCGCATCGCGCATATAGGCACGGGCGAGGGCTACTTTTTGCCATTCGCCTCCGGATAGTTCAACACCTTCGGCAAAGCGTTTGCCCAATTGCTGGTCGTATGCAGCCGGGAGCCGAGCGGCAAGTTCGCTGGCCATACTTTGTTTGGCCGAGTATTCGATAAGTGGCCGGTTATCCTGTTCGCTTATTTTTCCTGTAGCAATGTTCTGTGCAAAGCTCATCTGGTAGCGCAGGTAATCCTGAAAAATGATGCCTACATTAAGGCGAAGCCCGGCAAGGTCATAATCGCGCAGGTCAATATCATCAAGCAGGATGCGGCCTTCGGTTGGATCATACAAGCGCGATAACAGTTTTACCAGTGTGCTTTTGCCTGCTCCATTTTCGCCAACCAAAGCCAGTTTTTCGCCGGGATATAAGGTAAAGTTGAGGTGCCTGTTTGCCCACCGCTCGGAATTACTGTATTTGAAGCCCACATTTTCGAAAGTGAACCCTTTTTTAATAGTTTCGGGAAAGGGGATAGGCCTGGCAGCTTGCGCTATTTTAGGTTTGATCTCAAAAAACTCAAAAAAATCGCGCAAGTAAATAGCCCCTTGCGATACCATAGTAAACCGTGATAGGATGCCCTCAAGCAATGTACGCAACTGCCTGAACGATCCGGCCAAAAAAGCCAGCGCACCAATAGTAACGCTACCGTTAACAGTTTGGATAATAATTACAACATAAGCAGCGTAATACCCGGCGCTGCCCAGCATAGTAAAAAAAGTGCCCCATAATGAACGCTGAATAGCCAGGCGCTTATTATCGGCATAAAACTTATTGGATAGGGTTTTAAAGCGGTTAATGATAAAGCCAGATAGGTCGAAAACCTTTACTTCTTTAGCGGTTTCATCGCTGGCCCCTAAGTAACGCAGATAGTCAAGCTCACGGCGTTCGGGTGTTTGGCCACGGGTTAGGGCGTAGCTTTGGTTGTTAAAATGCGATTCGCCTAAAAAAGCCGGGATCACGGCAATTAACAATAAGCCAATTAACCACGGACTAAAAGCCATTAAACCGGCAGCGAGGAAGATCATGGTAATAAGGTCCTGCACCTGGCTCATTACCTGCGACAATAGAATGGATCGGCCTATGGTTTGTTGCCTCGCTCGTTCAAGCTTATCATAAAATACGGCATCCTCAAACTGGTCGAGATCAAGTATGGCCGCATGCTCCATAATTTTTACCGATGTATGGTTGCTGAACAGGTCGCCGAGCAGGCTATCAACCAGCGTAATGCAGCGGCTTAATGCGTCGGCTAAAATGGCCAGTCCAAATTCCATCCCTACCAGTTGCCAAAGGTGTGTTTTATCGGGCAGGTGGTTGTGGCTTAACAATACCACGTTATCAATAATGAGTTTGCCTATGTAAAGCAAGGCCAATGGCAATGCAGATCGTACTAAACGTAATACAGCATTTAGGATGGTCATCCACCTGCTGGTTTGCCATATCAGCTTAAAAAAAGCGGGTAGGTTACTTAACGCTTCAAAGCGTTCTTTAAAAGTTAAATTTGTGTTGAGAGTATTTTTGGGAGGGCGATTATTCAATATGTTCCTTTATCTGTTATTTAAACAAATTTAACCAAAATAAAGGCTACCGGGGCGGTTTAGCGTTTTTGTGAGGATAGGTTGACAATGTTTAAAAGTTGGTTCGGCTTTCGTTAGGCTCATGTTTCAGCAACCTGTATTTTGAGATAGCTTTTTGTATTTTCAAATTGGAAAGTTTATACTCCAGTAAAGTACCCAAAGCAAACAGACAAATAAAGCCAGGTGGATAGAGTAAGGCTTCAATTGTGCCCTCACCTGCGGATACGGAAATAATGCCGATTACAACTAAAATCGCCAAAAATATCAGTACCCCCGTACACGTATTACTGAATCTGATTTTATAAAATAAATCAGTTGGGTTACGGGGTATATTAATGATCAGCTTTGGCAGATATCGATCTATAAAGGTACGTGGGCGTGTGAAATGTACGTAGCTATTGCCTTCATAGCCTAAAAGGAATTTATTATTTACCAAAGGTACCTCTGAAGAAAGGAAATCGAAATTGCTATCGCGTTTTGCCGCAAACTTGCGTAATGCCTTTTCCAGTTCGGCCTTTTCATCTATACTTAGCGAAATTGTTTTAACTGTGATCATGGTTTGAGCCATGAAAGTAGCAAATAAATTTATAACGCGATACACATCGGCCAATAAACCTTTACTTTTGCCGCCGATATGGATAACTCGCTTAAAAACAAATACGATAGTATAATATTCGATCTGGATGGTACACTTTGGGATAGCACGGCCAATGTAGCCCTCGCCTGGCAAACCGCTATCGACCAGGTAGATTACCTGACGGAGCCAATGACCCAAGAACGCGTTCGCTCAATAACCGGCATGACCTACGATGCCATTTTTGATAAGCTATTCCCTGAATTAAACGCCGAACAACGCAAAGAGGTGCAAGCCTTATGCGCGGTGAGCGAATTGGAGATATTGCATAGCAAAGGCGGAGAATTATATCCACAATTGGAAGAAACCTTAAAATATCTTGGCTCCAAATACAAGCTTTATATAGTAAGCAATTGCCAAAACGGCTATATCGAACTGTTTTTGGATCTGAATGGATTGCATGCGCATTTCCTGGGCCACCAATGCTTCGGTACTAAAGGCAATCCAAAAGCCGATAATATAAAAGATGTTGTGAATGATCATGGGCTAAAATCCCCGGTGTATGTTGGCGATACCATGGGCGATTATAGTGCTGCTAAAACTGCCGGTGTTCCGTTTATTTTCGCTAATTACGGTTTTGGCGTTGTCCCTGATGGTATGGTAGCTACTATCAGCAGCTTTGCCGAGTTGCAGGAATTATTATAGTTTTTTGTTGAGGATTAAGCAAAGCTGTTTATTTCGGCTTTGTAAACCTATGCGCTGTTATTTATATCGATTTACAGCGGGAATAAGTAAAACAAGCCATCGATTTGTAAAACAATTACCGGCTTTTGTTATTGTACTTTCAGCTTTAACGCCAATAAATTAATTTAGTAAAATGAAGTTCATCAAATATATTTCTGCCGCTTTTTTAATCGTTGCCATCGTATCCTGTAAACCTAAAACTAAAAGCATGCAAGTGCCTGTTGTTGGTTTTGTTGATGCTTTTGAAGATGCCACCATATCGCAGGCGCGTACCGGTTTTACCGATGCTTTAAAAAAGAATGGCTTTAGCGAAGAAAAGAAAACCGTACAGATAGAATACAGTAATGCGCAGGGCGATATTCCTACACTTACTCAGATCGTAAACCACTTTGTATCAGATAATGTTGATCTGCTGGCTACCTGTACCACACTTTCAACTGTTACCGCGCTTCAAAAAACTAAAACCATTCCGGTTTTTGCCATGGTATCACCTACGCCCGAAAGGATGAAAGTACTTGACGCCAGCGGAAAAGGCCCTGCAAATTTGTTTGGCGCGCTTGAAGAACTAAATTATATCGATACTTCATTCTCTATCATCCCTAAATTGCTTAAACCAAAAGGTGCTAAGCTGGTGATCGGTATGATCTACAATCAATCCGAGCCACAATCGGCCGATGCTTTGGACAGGATCAAATCGCTTGCCGCTAAGTTGAATGTTGAGATCATTGCTTTGCCGTTAAATACATCTGCCGATGCGCAGTTGGTTACACAATCACTGCTTGATAAAAATATCGACGCTTTTTTTGCCAACCCGGACAATACGGTTTTCGCCTCGTTCGAAACCATCCTGAAAAACTGCAACCAGAAAAACATCCCGATTTTTACAAGCGAAGCAGGTTTGGTAAAACGTGGAGCGGTAGCTGCTTTTGGTGCCGATATTTACCAATGGGGTTACCAGGCAGGTGAGCAAGCTGCACAATACCTTAAAACCCATAAAACAGACGGTATCAAAGCCGAAATGGTAAAAATCAGGAAACGTGTTTATAACCCGGAGGCTGCCAAAAAATATAACATCACCATTCCTTCAAACTTTGAGGCTGTAAAATAAAATGGATTTTTATCTTACCGCTTTACTGCAAGGCCTTTGCTTTTCGGCCATAGCGCTGGGGATCTACATATCCATGAAGATCTTTAACATTCCGGACATCACTACCGATGGCAGTTATACGCTGGGTGGTGTAGTTACGGCAGTATTACTTACCAATCACCAGCCAACGTATGTTATTTTACCGGCTGTTATTTTGGCTGGCGCTGCTGCGGGTGCTTTAACGGGTATTATCCATACCAAATTAAAAATAAACGCGCTGCTCGCGGGGATCCTCGTGATGACGGCGCTTTACTCGGTTAACTTATCCATTTTAGGCCGGTCGAACGTGCCGCTTATCAATTTGCCATCGTTGTTTACGTTGCTTAATATCGTAAGCGATCCTAATCAAAATACCTTCTGGATCCTTGCGGTTTTTGTTGTGGTGATCACGTTTATGATAGGCTACCTGCTTAAAACCGATTTTGGTATAGCCATGCGCGCCACCGGTAACAGCGAAAGCATGATCAGGGCGCTGGGCGTAAATACCGATAGAATGAAGATCACCGGTTTGGCATTAGCCAATGCACTCACCGCGCTTAGCGGTTATCTGATCGCGCAGTTTCAGGGCTTTGCAGATATCAGCATGGGGATAGGTATTGTAATAGTAGGCTTAGGCTCGGTTATTATTGCCGAAACGCTTATCAATTGGTTTAAAATAACTTCGGTATGGTTAAGCCTTGTGCTGGTTTTGGCCGGGGCGGTTATATTTCAATTAGTATTGGCACTCACACTATCCGCAGGTGTTGATCCTAAATTATTGAAAATGGTTACAGCCGGCTTCGTGTTGGTTATTGTTAGTTTACCGCGTTTATCTTTATTAAAATCATCATGATAGCGATAAACAACGTACACAAGGTATTCAACAAAGGAAAGGCTAACGAGGTTAACGCGGTTAACGGTATCAGCCTTGATATTGCTGATGAAGAGTTTTTGGTGATAGTGGGCTCGAATGGATCGGGCAAAACTACTTTGCTCAACTTAATTGCAGGAACAGTTTTACCCGGCGACGGAACCATCAGTATTGATGGGAGCGAGGTGACCAAACTGCCCGACTATAAACGTAGTGAATGGATAGCCCGCGTTTTTCAAAACCCACTGAGCGGTACAGCGCCCGATCTGAGCATTTTAGATAATTTCCGCTTGGCAGCCCTTCGTACTAAAACCAAAGGATTATCCATAGGCATTAATGACGCTTTTAAAAAACAGGTGAAGGAAAAAATAGCCACTTTGGGTATGGGCCTTCAAGACAAGATAGATCAGCCTATGGGCACGCTCTCCGGCGGACAACGCCAAGCGCTTACTTTGTTGATGAGTGTTATGGATAGCTGCAAAGTATTGCTGTTAGATGAACCAACAGCCGCCCTCGACCCACGATCTGCCGAGGTAGTAATGCGTACAGCCGATTCGCTGATCCGCGAATTTAAGTTGACCGCTGTACTCATTACGCATAATTTAAAGGACGCTTTTACATACGGCACACGAATAATACAAATGTCGGAAGGTTTAATTATCAATGATTTAAATCAAAAAAAGAAGGCTTCGTTAAAGCAAAATGATCTGTTTGATTGGTTTGCCTGAAAATTGGCAAAGTAATTGCAATGGTCTTAGTACCATGAAAAACAATAATTTTGAATCCATATTCGATGCTTACCAGTTAGTAAGCGGCGCAAAAATAAAAGGCAAAAAACACGACGAAATTTTTGAACTCGGCGCATATGATGCCACCAAACGCGGCTATGTGCTCTACCCGCTTGAGCACGGCGTTAAGTTTGATGATTTCAGCGTGATGATCTCTGAAAAAGAACTCAAAAATAATTTCCTGATAGAAGCTGTTAAACAGAACATTGCCGCGTAGCCGTTTTTTGGGATTACACCGATTATTTACTGGGATCACACCGATTGGCTTTCGATTACACCGATTTTTCAGGAAAGTAATTTCGCGGAAATCGTGGCTTCGTATAGTTAGTGTGAAACAACTTTTAGCCCGATGATCGAACCGATGAGTGTTGTGATAAACAATAATCTCCAAAGGGTAGCTGGTTCATTAAATACTAATATGCCAACAGCTACAGATCCAACGGCGCCAACGCCTGTCCATACTGCGTAAGCTGTGCCTATTGGCAGGCTTTGGGTTGCTTTGAGCAACAATCCCATACTTGCAAAAAGGCAGAGGATAAAGCACGAAAACCACCAGTACGATGCTGTGCCGTTTGTTTCTTTTACTTTTCCTAAACAAAAGGTGAAGCCAACTTCAAATAGCCCACCAATAATTACATAGATCCAATTCATAGTTATATTTTGTGCTGCAAAGGACTGCAACTATAACTACATATCTTTTTACAAATGTTAAAAAAGAGAATTATTTAACCTCAGCCCTGATGCGGCTAAGGCTTACCTGGCTCATGCCTAAATAAGATGCGATATAGCCTAATTGCACACGCTTAAACAGTTCGGGTTGTGTATTTATCAGTTCGTTGTAACGTTCTTGCGCTGTTTTAAATTGCATGGATATAAGTCGTTGTTCTGTTTTAAGAAACTCGTGTTCAATTACTTTTCGTCCCCAATTTGCAAGGTCGATATCAACCTGGTAAAGCTCTTTTAATTTTTTGGTAGGAATTGCATAAAGCTCACAATCCTCCAGTAATTCGATGTTTTCGTATCCTTTTTCATTGACGATATAGCTTTTCATCGAAACCAGCACATCACCTTCCTGGCCAAACCAAAATGTAACCGGGCCATTTGCCTGATCGGCATAAGCCCTAACAATTCCTCGTTTTAAAAAATATAAGTTGCGCTCTACTTTATCTGCATGAAGAAGAATTTTGCCTTTGGGAAATTTCACTTCGGTTATATGTGATTTCAACGCGATGAGAGAATGTTGGGGCAGTTTTCTGAACTTGTTAACGATTTGATCAAGATCAACTTGAGATACCTGTTTACTCATCACTATTTATTTATTGCTTTTTGATCGATCATCTAAACGGTAAAGGTAATTTACTTTTACTTAAAAGCTTTTGTTTGAGGAGGCTAATCACTTACCTCATTATCACCACTTTTGCATTTCTCGATCTTTACTTGTATTTTTGTGTAAATTAAAATACAAAACGATGCTATTCAATCAATCAATCTGCTCAAGAGTAATGTGGCCCATGGTGTCGCAGCAGAAGGGTTTTGCATCGATAATTCTCTTCTCAACCCCGGTATAGCGCTTTCGCAGCACCTCACCGTTTTTACATTTACCACATTTAGTACCATAACCTTAAGCGTTACTTTATTGTAAGCTTAAACGAATTTTTAATTTATATGGATAATTATTATTCAATTGAAGAAAAGTACCTGCAGGCAGTTGATGAGCTTTCATTCGGCGAAGCACCTAAAGGACTTAATATATTAAACCAGATCATTGCTGATGAGCCTTTTTATGCCCGGGCGCATTATCAACTGGGGATGATCCACTATTACAAGATCCAGGATTATCAAACCGCGGGTTATCATTTTAAAACCTGTATGGAACTGGAACCGGCATTTCCGGATAACTATACGCATTACCTCGACCTGGTTATTTTCCTTAATATGGAAAAACAGGTAGCGGCAATATCGGCACAGGCTTTAACTATTCCCGGAGTTGAAAAATCCCGTATTTATGAGCTAATGGGCTTGTATTACGAAAAGCAAAGAAGCTGGAATAAAGCTTTAACCGCTTACCAGGACGCTTTTATGGAAGTAACCGAAAAGGACGACAGGAAGGACATTGAAGAAAGCCTGAAACGCGTTCGGTTAAAAATGAAACAAACGCAGGCGTACACTTATATTGTTACCGAATAACAAGTAAGATTTACACTGTTTTATGAAAAAGGCCTCCGGAAACCGGAGGCCTTTCTTCTTTAATATTAGGAGTTACTTTTTATAGGCGATTTTATAAATGTTGCCTTTTACGTCGTCGGTTACATAAAGCGAACCATCAGTACCTTGTGCTAAGCCACACGGGCGGTGTTCTGCCGCGCCTGATGCGGTGTTAGCCTTCGAGCCGGAGAAACCTTCGGCAAAAACTTCCCACTGGCCATCTGGTTTGCCATCTTTAAACGGTTGAAATACCACAAAATAACCGGCCTGTGGCTCAGGCGCGCGGTTCCATGAACCGTGGAAAGCGATGAACGCACCGTTTTTGTATTTGGCCGGGAATTGGTCGCCGGTGTAAAATAACAGGCCGTTAGGGGCAAGGTGACCAGGGTAAGCAGCTACCGGGTCGATAGCATCTTGTCCGCCTTCTTTTTTGCCATCGCCGCCATATTCAGGCATTAACATTTTTTTATGTTGCTCCTGATCATAATACATATAAGGCCAACCTGCGTTGTCACCTTTTTTCAAAGCATACATACATTCGGCAGGTAAAATTGACGATTGTTTGGCGGTAAAATATTGCGGAAAAAACTCAAATAGCTGGTCGCGACCGTGCTGCATTACAAATAGCTGGTTGTTTTGCTGGTTCCAGGTAATGCCAACCACGTTGCGCAAGCCGGTTGCATAACGCACGCCATCGCCATAGTGCTGGTTTAATTTTGCAGCTTTAAACTGCCAGATGCCACCTGCCGAATCCAAAATAGGGCAGCCTTTTTGGCCGGGCGAACCTTTTTTACGATCTTCAACCTGGCAGGCGTTTGAATAGGCGCCTATGTTAACATACAGGTTACCTGCGTTATCAAGTGTAATGGCTTTGGCCTCATGCTCGTGACGGCTAATTAAACCGGTTACAATTTTTTCGGGTTGCTCAGAGTTGATCACCTCGCTTTTATCATTCAGTTTATAACGGAAAACTTCCTCATCAGATGAAGCATACAGGTAACCATCTTTAACAGCAATACCAGTACCGCTAAACGCGCCGAAGCTGCTTTTTACAGTTGCTTTGCCGCCTTCTTCGTGCAGCATCAGGATGCCTTTATTGTTTTTTACGTTGGTAAGTTTAACGTACAGGTCGCCTTGTGGTGTAACGGCAATGTGCCTGGTGCCGCCAAGGTTTTCGGCAATAATGCTTGCTGTGAAGCCTTGAGGGGTTGTTAGTCCGGCATTTTCCGCTGTCGAGGCAGGAGGGGTGCTGGTGCTGTCGGTCTTTTTCGAATCGCTGTTGCTTTTGCAGGCATTAAATAACATCATGCTTCCGGCAACTGCCAAAGGCAGCACGGAGCGTAATAAGTTGCGGTTTTTCATGGTAACTGATTAATTGTTATCAAATTAAGTAAATATACAGGTATTACAAAAATCTGTTTGTAGTAATACGGTGACAAGGTGGGTCTCGTTGAAAAAAAGTGTTTTAATAAAATTTGGTTGCAATAGATTGCGAATGATGTTTTTCGAAATATAATTTCATTAACTGTGCTTTGTGCTAAAATTAAATATTGATTTAATTGTGTTTAAACATATATAGTGAATATTGATTAAACCATCGCCGATAACTATCGTCCTAACTACATAAATGTTACAATTATGAAAAAGTTAGTCATATTATCAGCAATAGCCGCCGGAAGCTTATTTGTTACTCAAGCCAACGCACAGGTATCTATCCATTTCGGTATCAATATCCCTACTCATAGGGTTTATGTTCCAACTCCTCCTCCGCCTCCACCGGTTGTTGATGAGCCGGTTTACGATGACGACGAAGTAGATGCTCCCGTTAGTTACGACGATGATTATTACTACTTGCCCGAAGTTGAAGCTTACTACAGCGTAGGTGCCGGGTGCTATTACTACAACAACGGAAGCAGCTGGGTTAGCTGTGCATACCTGCCCGGTGCATACCGCGATTATAATTGGCGTACAGCAGTAAGATACGAAGTGCGCGCACCACGTCCTTACTTACACCATGATATTTACCGCTCACGTTGGGGCGGCTGGGGCGGCGACCGTAACAACTGGGGCCATCGTTTTGATAGAAGACCACAAGGTGGCTACGCTTATCGCGGTTATGATAACCGAGGCTGGGGTGGTAACAGGAACGGAGGCGATTGGGGCCGCAGGCCAAACCCTTACGATAACAGGCCTAATGGCAACTGGGGTAACCATGATAACCGTGGCGGCTGGGGCAACAGGCCTCAACCAGGTAATGGCAACAATGATAATCACGGCGGCTGGGGTAACGGCCAACAACCAGGCAATGGTAACCAGGGCAACCACGGTGGTTGGGGCAATGGTCAGCAACCAGGTAATGGTAACCAAGGTAACCATGGTGGCTGGGGCAACGGTCAACAGCCAGGCAATAGCCAACCCGGTAACGGTGGTAACCACGGTGGTTGGGGTAATGGTCAGCAACCTGGTAACGGTGGTGGCCATGATAACCATGGCGGCAATGGTGGCCAACCATCAAACAACGGCGGTGGTGGCCGTGACCGAGACCACGGTAATGGTGGCGACCGTTTTGCACAAAACATGGGCGGCCGCGGCGGTCGCAGATTTTAATATTCTAACTCCCTATATATAACTGAAAGATCGCCTGTTATGGGCGGTCTTTTTTTATGGAGATGAATATCAATAAACTATTTTACTGAATGGGATGCCAACAGTTACGCCAACGGCTGTTTTATTGCCCGGCAGCCGATTCGATTTTATCGAATTGTTCCAATCGGCGTACAATAGCTGGCATTCAAACGTAATGGCCGGCACGCCATTTTTATCTATCAATACAATCGGGATCCCAATCATGGCATTCAGCGCATGGTACCGGCCAATGTTTTGTTCAACGCGAAAACTCGCACCAACATGCGAGTTTGGTGGGATATAAACCAGTTTGCAAGCGGCAACAGGTGTGATAAAATTTCTGAAATCGCCAACCCAAACGTTGCCGTTATTGATAACGGTGTTGTTTCCTCCGTCTACCTCGCCGATCATATTTGCGGAGTACAGCAAACCGTTTTGTATGGTATTATTAAGTTTTGCCTTTGCATTTAGGGTGAAAAAGATCCTGCCTGCTTTAAAGCTTTCCAAAAAGCGGGTGTGCGTGACTGAAACTTCAAAAGGATAACTATAATGGTTATTAGTTTGCGTGCCGGTACTTACTTTATATTGTTGCCTGATAACAGGGAGGTAAGCACTTACACTCGTCCAGCTATCGCACACCGAATTATAACTTCCGGATTTGATTAACAGGTCGGATTGTGCTTCGGCGAATTTCTGTAGATATTCTGCCCGCAGGTCACTATAAAAAGAGCGTTTTAAAGCCTCATTAGCTGTTGTTATATTTTGCCCTGGAATGTCGGTTTGCTTGATCGAGCTAATCGATTGCTCAAAGTCGGCGGCTTTTTTGTTGATCTCTGTTTCGAGGCTATGGAGTATCAAAGCCCTGCTTGCATCCATCAATTGCTTTTGGTTGCCACTTTTATTGTGAAAGGTAATCGGTTTACCCATCCAGGTCTGCTTGATCCTCACGCCAAGCTGGTTATCAAAATATTTATTCGAAAACCTGGCAGCATAAGTGTTGGCTACGTTTACCTGCGCGCCCACGATGGTAAATGATCGCACATAATCGTCCGAATCTACCGGTTGGTGAAAGTTGTGATCGATGGTAAGTTTCCCTTCGGCAGTGCTTAGTGTTACATAGTTCTTATACAGAGATAGATCTTCATCAGCAGATAAATATGAACTTACTTTATTGGATAAAAAGATGTTCATCGCCTTATTGGATATCAGCATACTTTTCCCGTTGGTATAAGGCATAGCAGTAAGTTTGCTGTTGATATTGCCCAATTCCTGAATGATTTGCGAGGAGGACTGCGCAAAAACCATCGCCGGATGCATGCAGGCTATAGCGAGGCAACAAAATGCAAGCAAATTCAAAAGCCTGATATATCGCTGATTTACATTGGCCATCATAAGCAAATTATGGCAATATGGTATCCAGTCCCCATTGTGCTAAAAGTGGATTGTTGAATATTTTAATAGTATCGGCATCCAGCAGTTTGTTACGTGCTGCTACCCATTTATCAGCATCAGCACCATACATTGCCGAGATCCTTTGCGGCGATAGCTCATTTACCTTGCCCCAATGGAAAGTAAACGGAATGCCCTCGTCTTCCAGTTTTTTCCAAACCTTGGTATAAAAGGCATAGGTTTTATCAGAGAAGGCGGCGTCCAGTTCCATAACGCAGGTATATGGATAACGGGTAAAGCCCATGGTTGCTTTGGTTTGTTTTACATACCTGAAAGAGAACAGGCCGGTAAAAGGCCCAATGGTTTTATTGATCTCGATCATCAATTCGGCAACACGCGTTACTTCCTCCAATGGTATGCCTACCGCTGCACTCAGCAATTTACCGCGCAGGGTAGTGTTACTGAAAATCTCGCTTACGGTACCCAACTGCTTCTCGTATAAGGTGAGGCTTGAGGTTAGCAACTTATTAACCAGTGTAGGTACCAAAGCGGGGATGGCATCTGTTAACAAACCGATAAAGCTTGGTGCGTCGTCGCCGGGGCCAATGCCTTCGGGGTTATCTACCGGTGGTTGATAGCCGGTAACATAAGGTCTTTTGTACATGGTAGTTACATAAGCGCCTTTATCCATGTCATAAGGATTAAGCAACACCGCGAAATGGTATGGCCGTTCGCTGCCACCGGGTAAATTCGATCCTGTAAAATCAAGGGTGGTCATCAACGTTTTTAGCGCATCATCGTAGGGGATGCGGCGCATATAGCCTTCCAGCAAAAACAAGTCTTCAACCTCGGCCATTACGCCGTGTATAATGCCGAAGCTTCCGAAGCTAATCAGCGCCGAGTTGAAAATATCATCGTCCTGTATCAGTTCCGCATTAATGTTTTGTATAAACGTGGCCGAGGCAACGGGGTACGAGGCCCGCTCAACCCAAACATGCCTGTTGGATCCTACCACAATGTGCAGCCCTACAACAAAATCCTGCACGGCACCAAAATCAAACGCCGAACCATGCGCGCCTGTACCTATAGCACCAGTTATGGTTTGGCCGTTACTCGCGCCAGATGTTTTTAACGAAAGTCCTTTTTGCTTCAAAAACTTACCCAATTCCCAAATGCCGGTGCCGCCCTGGGCAAAGATCAAATGCTCTGGCTTTCCAGCATAGTTAGGTGAAACGCTGTTTGCTGTTATATTGAAAACCGTGTTGAGCGGTTTGGCATCAAGCATAATACCGTTGTTTACTGTCGCTATTTTAGTCCACGACCAGCCTGCTCCAAGCATTCGCAGTGGCGTATTGGTGCTTGTGGCATCGGCAATTAATTTTTGTAAACCTTTGGTCGCGTCGTTATAGCTGTTTAAAGCGTCGAGTGCGGCCTCATTGCCTAACTCGTATAGGTCTTTAATATTCTCTACAAATGTTTCGTGCCTGTTTTCCCAAGTTTGGGCAGCTGTTTTAATTACTTTCATTTGTCTTGATTATTAAAGTGAGCCGACTTTTTGACAAGGTTTGCCGCATTTCCATTCAATACGTGTAGGGCTCCAGATGCCCAGTGTTACAACCGTGATCAGCGAGTAGCCAAAATTGTTTTTAACCGTTACTTCGGCCATGCCATTACTGTTTAACGAGTCGCAAATGGGCGTGGTTATCCGTTTAGGGCTTTGTACCAATCCCCAAAAAAAAGAATTTACCGTTTTACTGTTCACCTCCGAACCTGGTTGTGCTTGCGTAGCAACCCTTGTAGTATAACAACCACTTAACGAGGCTGTAAGCAGCGATATGATAAGCGTATTTTTAAATAAAGCTTTCCGGAGTAATTTGAATTGCATAGGATAGGCGGTTTATTGGTTAGGTAAGGCGATGAATAACCGCTAAAGTAATTTAACCCGTTGTTTTTCAATAGAGTAAAATCAACATATCGCATGCGTAGTTTTACGCATTTTGTTTTGGCTAAGTATTATTAAGTATTTTATATCAATGTGCCCCTAAAGCATGATGAAGGATATTGCAGGTGTTTTATAGGCTGAGTTATTACTAAACCTATTTAGCATTGCTATTTATATTATATATTTGAGTTTAAATACCAAAAGCCTCGTGAAGAAAAAGCTATCTATAGTTGACATTGCCAATAGTTTAAACATATCAAAAACAACAGTATCATTTATATTAAACGGGCGTGCCCAGGAAAAACGCATTAGCGAAGAGCTGGTGAAACGCGTGCAGCAGTATGTAAAAGAGGTAGGGTATAAACCTAATTCCCTGGCCAAAAGTCTGCGTACCGGTAAATCACATATTATTGGCTTGTTGGTGCAGGATATCTCCAATCATTTTTTCGCCACCATTGCCCGGCAGATAGAAGACCTGGCCTATAAAAACGGCTACAAGATCATTTATAGTAGTACAGATAACGATACTCAAAAAACCCAGGAACTGATAGCGATGTTCCGCGACAGGCATGTTGACGGATACATCATTACCCCACCCGATGGGATAGAAGAAGACATCAATGACCTGATCAAAGACGGTTTCCCGGTTGTGCTTTTTGACAGGTACCTGCCCAATGTCCCTACCGATTATGTGGTGGTTGATAACCTGTTCAGCACCTATAATGCCACCCAATATCTAATTGATAACGGCCATAAAAACATAGCTTTTATTACCTACAGTTCTATCCAAACCCAAATGATAGAAAGGTTGGAGGGTTACGAAAAAGCAATGCACCAAAGCAAGCTGAAAACCAATGTTACCGAAATTGATTTTTATGCCAGCGCCGATAGCATTGTTAGCCTAATGCTGGAGTTTTTTGAAAAATACCCTGAGGTTGATGCCATTTTGTTCGGTAATAATCATTTAGGTAAATGTGGATTAAAAGCTACCCGCAAAGCAGGTAAACGCGTACCGGAAGATATCGCCCTGATAGCTTTTGATGATTATGAACTTTTTGAATTGTACACACCGGCCGTAACAGCCATATCACAACCCATCAGCGAGATTGCCGATAATGTAATTAACCTGTTGATGGAGCGTTTGAATGCCACTACCGAAGAGCAGAAAAAACAGCATATTACTTTGGCTACAGAGTTGATTGTTAGGGATTCGTCTAAATAAGGAGATTAATAATTTTTAATACCTGGTTTATTGCCTGGTAGATACCGGTTATTGAAACAAGGGTTCCAGTACCTGACGGTGTGTTTCGCCCCATCGCGCTGTAACTTCAATAACCGGTATTAATGTTTTCCCCAAATCGGTAAGCTCGTATTCTACCTTTGATGGTTTTTGCTCGAAAATTGTTTTGGCGATAATGCCTTGTTCAACCAGCTGCTTCAGTTGGGTGTCAAGCAGTCGTCGCGATGCTTTAGGGATCCGCCTGTGCAATTCTCCAGGTCTTTTAATCCCCCCGTGAATACACCATATCAGGTTGATTTTCCATTTTCCGCTTATCACCTCCATAAACAAATGAAGGCCACATTCAAGTTCGATAGGCAACTTTCTTTCGTACATAGTGCAAAGGTAGGTCATTTCATTGTCTGATCTGATACGGCTGAATTTAGCCGTACTTGATTTTCGGAGATGCTGCAGCGACCTTCGAATTATGAAAAATAAATTATTCGGAACGCAGGCTGGTTTGCCTGCCAGTGAGTTGATATTAGGAGCGGCCAGCTTTGGCCAGCGCCGTGGTTACGGTGCAGTTATGGAAGATGTGCCTAAAATTTTAGCAGCCTATACCGATGCCGGCGGTAATTTTATTGATATAGCAGATCAGTACCAACTTGGGGAAGCTGAAGAAATAGTTGGAAGCTTTATCAATCATCAACGCGATAACTTTATTATCTGTACCAAATATACCCGAAGCAGTGAAGCTACCCCCTCGCCGGTTAACTCCGGAAATCACCGTAAGGCAATGCGACAGGCAGTAGATGCAAGTTTGAAGCGCTTGAAAACAGATTATATAGATATTTATATGCCCCATTATGATGATGGCATAACCCCGGTGGAGGAAATTGCACGTGGCCTTGAAGATCTGGTCGCCGCAGGTAAAGTACTCTATACAGGTCTGGCCAATTTTCCGGCCTGGAAGGCATCCATTATCGCAAGCGCTATACCTGTAACCGCCCTGCAAATGGAATACAATTTATCACAACGAACAGCCGAACGCGAGTTGATAGGTATGGCCGAACATTTTGGTTTAGGTACCATGTTTTATTCGCCTTTAGCCGGTGGATTGCTTACAGGTAAATATCGGCAGGGGGCAAAGGGTAGGTTAACACTTGCCGGATCGGCAAATCATCAGGAAGACGCGACAACTAAAGCCATTATTGATGAGTTGGAAGTTATCGCGATAGAGATAGGATCCACTCCCGGCCAGGTAGCTTTAGCCTGGACATTAACGAAGGGTGGCTTCCCGATAATTGGCGCGCGTACTATTGATCATTTAACAGATGGTTTAAAGGCTGCTGAGATCCGGTTGTCGGAAGATCAGGTTGCCCGATTAGATAGCGTTAGCGCTATAACGCTGGGATATCCCCACGATCTGCTAAAAACAGTTCAGCACAGTTCTTAGCATGGATCATTTAGCAGCATCTACTCTTTCACCTCAATTTATAATTGCCTATTTTGGATGCAATTATAAACCATCATGAAAAGAATTTTTACCTTTTTACTGCTCGTAGCTTTAACTGCCCGATCATTTGCGCAAGGGAATGTTTTAAAGCCGGCCGATCCGGTGGCTGCAAAATTTTCGCCAGAGCGCCTGAAACGTATCGATGATATGATCGAGCAAAATATCGATTCGGGGTATGTAAAGGGGGCGGTAGGTTTTATAGCGCGCGATGGTAAAATAGTTTATAATAAATCATTCGGCCTGGCCGATGAGGATCAGAAAAAACTGATGACCAATGATGCCATCTTCCGCATCGCCTCCCAAACCAAAGCCATTACCAGCGTGGCTGTGATGATGCTTTTTGAGGAAGGAAAATTTTTGCTGGATGATCCGATCTCTAAATACCTGCCAACCTTTGCGCACCCAAAA
This sequence comes from Mucilaginibacter sp. CAU 1740, assembly GCF_039839285.1. Taxonomy (NCBI): domain Bacteria; kingdom Pseudomonadati; phylum Bacteroidota; class Sphingobacteriia; order Sphingobacteriales; family Sphingobacteriaceae; genus Mucilaginibacter; species Mucilaginibacter sp. CAU 1740. The sequence continues at coordinate 475,468 of NZ_JBDOQS010000002.1, forward strand.
GTGGTTGACCAGTTTAACGAGCGCGATTCATCGTACACCACCATCCCGGCAAAGCGGGAAATCACCATTCGTGATCTGCTTACCCATACTTCGGGCATCGAGTACGCGCAAATTGGTTCGCCTAAAATGAAGGCAATCTATGCCAAGGCCGGGATCCCGGCTGGTTTTGTGGCTGATAAGATCTTGCTGGCGGATGCCATGAACAAATTAGGCAAACTGCCGCTGCTTCATCAACCCGGCGAACGCTGGACCTACGGAATGAATATCGATGTTTTAGGTTACCTGGTGGAGAAAGTATCGGGCAAAAGCCTCGACCAATTTTTGAAAGAGCGGATTTTTACACCGCTCGGCATGAACGATACCTACTTTTATATCCCGGCCGCAAAGCAAAACCGATTGGTTGCTGCTTATACCTTTGATAACAATAACAAGATCACCAAATGGACTACAGCTACATTCCCGGCCTTTAATGTTGACTATCCTAAAGCTAACGGTACGTATTACGCAGGTGGGGCTGGGTTAAGCTCAACCATAAAAGATTACGCCACATTTTTGCAGATGCTATTAAACGGTGGAGTATATAATGGCCAGCGCCTGCTGGCCCGCCATACAGTTGATCTGATGACCACCAACCAAATCGGCGATCTGTATATCAATCCTGACAAAGATAAGTTTGGGTTGGGATTTGGACTTACAACCCAAAACAGTTCGGCCAAGCTGGGTATTAGTGAAGGCTCATTTGCATGGGGCGGCTTTTTTGGAACGCTTTATTGGGTTGATCCGAAGGAGCATTTGGTTTGCCTGCTTTTTGTACAGAACTGGCCTTTTCCACACAACCAAATGCAGGATAAATTCAGGGCGATGGTGTACCAGGCTTTAAACGATTGATTTGTTATTTCTTGAGAGGTTATAAAATCTATATTTTATTTCGCCAAAAATGGTTTCCTTTTCTCCATTTTTAAAAGTGCGTAAAAATACGTGCCTAAAAATGGGGGATTTTACGGGTTGATTCTCTGATGGGTTTGCCGTAGGTTTATGTTGGTTAACTTGTTGATAAATAGATTTTTGTATTTATTGAAAGTTAACCATAATTCATTTAAACCTAACAATAGCCCCCATGGACAACACAACCTCTCAATCCGACAACCCAGGCGCTGAAGTAACTAATCCTGGTGTTAATGAAATTACGAGCAATGGAAAAATATTTGCGGGTGCTCTTCTTATTTTATTTATACTATCCGCAGCAACTATCGTAGTCGCGTTTTGGCCAGATAAGCTACCGCCATCTGGTAAACTTGCAAAATATCACTACAAAGCATTTAACATTACATTGTTAGATAGCTGCCAGCTAAAATCTTCCTGTAAATCATCATCGTACGATAGCCTTGTTGTAAAAAATGCAGGTACTCTGGTCGCGAAAAAGGATACTGCGAAGTTAGATTCGAACAAGAAAAAGTTAGCAGCACAAAAGCTTCTCGCAAAGCAGCTTCTCCAAAAAGCAGATTCGGTAAAAAAGCGGAATTGCCCTTCCGCAAAAGCAACCATTGATATTAATGACACCATCGATTTTAATACTATCATATTGATCCTTGTTGCAGCGGCCGGCTTTTTGGGTAATATGATACATATAGCTACCTCCTTTACCACCTTTGTTGGGTCGGGGCAGTTTAAAAAAAGTTGGGTACTGTGGTATTTTGTTAAGCCATTTACAGCATCTGCCCTGGCCATGATCATGTACTTCGTTTTCAGAGCTGGATTTCTTAGCTCTTCAGATCCCGGCAATAATTTAAATATTTATGGTGTAATGTCTATCGCCGCTTTTGTGGGGCTGTTTACCGATGCCGCTACAGAAAAACTTAAAGAAGTTTTTAAAACTATGTTTAATACTAAGGACGACAGGCCTGATAAAATTAAACCGGATGTGAAAGTTTCGATAACCGCCGTTACCCCCGAAAAGATCAGCGTTACAAACCCTAATGATCTTATCGTAACGGGCGAAAATCTTGATAAGAAAAAGTTAAACATCAGCATAAATAACAAGGCTATACCAACGGGCGATATAGTTATTACGGATAAGCTGCTTCATGTTAAATATACTGTTCCTGCTGCCGATGCCGCTTTAACCACCTTTACCCTGCTTATTACTGACGAAACCGGTAAAGAGATATTTATCAAAAAAGACCTTACTGTTTAACAATGAAAAACATAGTGTATTTTTTAGGAGCGGGTTTCAGTAAAGCTTACGGATACCCGCTAACTACCGAGATCATGCCCGAAATTTTGCACACATTGCTGGGGGGTAAACTTGAAAATCTTGGTGGACATAGAAACAGGGAGAGCGAGAATGAACTGTTGGAATACTTGTACCTGATTTATCCTGGTCTGGCAAGTTTAACCAAAGATAATATTAAAGATTTTGCAGCGCATATACCCAATATTACCGAAGTTTTATCATTTGTTGATCACTGTTGCCTTTATAATGTTCCGCCGCATCCTAAACTGGGCGAAGAAAATCTTAGGGTTTTTCAAAGCCTCTTAAAAAGAGCGCTGGAAGAACTATTGCTAAATTATGAGATGACAAACTATACTGATAAGGAAAACGCTCTTCTTCAAATGTTTTTTGATCCGATCCGGAATGAGAAAAGAGAAAGCAATGTATGTATCATTACTACCAATTACGATCTCATTATCGACGAACAATTTCGAGACTCAGCCATAGAGCATCGAGTTAATTATGGTATAAACTATAGAAATACCGAAACAGATGAAAGCGAATTAATTTATCAATCCGATAACTCTCTTTTAAGGTATTATGGCTCGCTTAATTGGGTTAAGTGTGAATATTGCGGGCAATATTATATTAATCCTTATGGTAGTATTTTACATCAAACTTTCGAAAAAAAAGGAAAAGCAGATAACACTTGCATCTGTAACGATTTGTTGGTTTTAAAAAGTGTAATGGTAACACCATCGTTGGTCCGCGATATAAGAGATTCAAATTTATTACAGGTTTGGAAAGGCGCGATGGAAGCTATTCGGAATGCCGATAAGCTTGTTTTTGTGGGGTATTCGATGCCTGGCGAAGACCTCGCTATCAAATCTATAATTATGCGCGGGGTTAACGGCAGGCAACGAAAAGGCGAATTAAAAGTTGATGTGGTATCAAAAGGAGAGGGGGCAAAACCCAATTACCAAAACCTTTTCGGCAACAGGATCAGCTATTACGCTAACGGCCTGGAAGCTTATCTACAGAAACAAACGCCTATTAATTAAAAGCCCGAACTGCTATTGTTTTAATACATCTTTTAAAACCGCCCAAACATTATTAGCCACAATTTTAGCGCCCTGCGCGGTAGGATGGATGCCATCGCCCTGGTTAAGTGATGGCACGCCGCCAACACCTTGTAGCAGAAAAGGAACTAAAGCCATATTGTTCTTTTTGGCCAGGTCTGGGAATACGGTTTTAAATTTGTTACTATAATCGGCCCCCATGTTTGGTGGCACCTGCATGCCTAATAATACCAGTTTGGCATCGGGATATTTGGTTTTTACTTTATCCACAATGGCTTGCAGGTTTTTAGCAGTTTCGTTTACCGGGATACCGCGCAAGCCATCATTAGCGCCAAGTTCCAGTATAAACACATCTATCTTTTGTTTTAACAACCAGTTAACGCGGCCATTACCGCCTGCGGTTGTTTCGCCGCTTAAACCGGCGTTCACAACTTTGTATGGCAGTTTTAATGAATCAATTTTATGGCTTACTACAGATGGGAAGGCATCGCTGGCCGGATCATCTAAACCATAACCGGCGGTCAAACTATCGCCAAAAAATAAAACTATTTTTTTTGAGGCCGAATCTGTTTTAGCGGTTTCAGTAGCTGGTGCCAAAGCATTTTCGTTTGCAGGTTTTGCATTATTACCGCAGCCTGCAAGCGTTATAGCTGTAAACAGGATACCGGTTAATGTAGTTTTGTTCATACTCAATAAATACAACGCGCTTAGGCGTTTGTTCTTAAAATTTCGAGTGGTGGTTTGTTTAATACCCCACGGCTGTTTAGTAAGCCAATTACAACGGTAAGCAGGCTCACTATCAAAAATAACACAAGTGCCGGTAACATACTAACTGCATATGGAATGCCGAAACTATATTTTGCAAGGAACCACGTGCCGGCAAAAGCGATCAAAATACCGGTTAATGCAGATAGGCTTCCTAAAAACCAATACTCCAACGCGGTTATGGTAAAGATCTGTTTGCGGCTCGCGCCAAGCGTACGTAGCAAAACACTTTCCTGGATGCGCTGGTATTTGCTGATACGTACCGAGGCTATCAAAACCACTATGCCTGTAATAATACTAAATGCACTCATGAAACGGATCACATAGCTTATTTTGCTTAGCAGTTCGTCAACCACACTCAATATCAAACCTAAATCAATGATAGAAACATTTGGGTATGCTTTTACCACCATTTGCTGGAAGACTGCAGATACTTTATTGGATGGTACATGCGTCATCAACACATGAAACTGCGGCGCATCTTCCAAAACGCCGGTAGGGAAAACCACCTGGAAATTAGTTTGCACCTTGCCCCAGTTTACCTTGCGGATGCTGGCTACATAAGCCGGCATTTGTACGCCCTGTACGTTGAACACCAGTTTATCGCCAATTTTTAGGTTGCCGCGTTGTGACAGGTTTTCTTCTACCGAAACCGGGATCTCTTTAGCCGGATCGGCCTTGCCTATCCATTTCCCGTCAATGAGTTTTTCGGATGAGGTAAGCGAATCTCTAAACGTTACCCGGTACTCCCAGGCAAATACACCGTGCTGTATTTTTATGGTGGAGTCTTTATTTAAATCGGCGGGGGTTTTGCCGTTGATCTCTTCAATGCGCATGGTCACTATCGGCACCTGTTGTAATACCGGCAAACCTTGTTGTTTGGTGAGCTGTACTACGCCTTTTTCCTGGCTGCTTTGGATATCAAACAATATCATGTTTGATTGATTGCCACTGGTTGATTGGTTTACCTGTTGGATAAGCAAGGTTTGCACAAAATACAAGGTGCAGATAAACATGGTGCTCAAACCAATTGATACAATAAGAATGATGGTTTGATTATTAGGTCGATACAGGTTAGCGAACCCTTGTCGCCATAAATAACTCCACGAGCCTTTGATAATGGCTTTGGTAATGCGCATCAATAGCCAGGCCGTGGCGGTCAGGATCATGAAGGCGACCAGGATACCTAAAGTGAAAAACAAACTGCCAACCCAACTATCCAGTTGCAGGTAAGTAAATATCAATACGAAACCCAATATCAGCAGATAAACCAGCCAACGCAACGGATCGTGTTTGCGGGCGCTTTCATCAACCGACATCCTTAAGGTATTGAGCGGCGAAACATTCCGGACCGAGATCAATGGTAACAGCGCGAACAGGATGGAAATAATAACACCCAATAAAACACCTTGCCCAATGGCCATCCACGATATTTGTACCGATATGCTAAACGGTAGCCAATCAGCAAAGATCATCGGTAACAGGTGTTGGATCGCTGTCCCTAAAACAGATCCGGTAATAGCCCCGATAAGCCCAATGCCGATGATTTGGATAAGGTAAATCAAAAACGCCTCGGACGCTTTTACACCCAGGCAGCGCATGATGGCAATGGATGCTATTTTTTCCTTTACGTAGATATGAATAGCACTGGCTACACCAACGCAACCTAAAAGCAAAGCAACGAAGCCTACCAATGATAAAAAACGACTCAGATCGCCAAAGGCACGACCGGTGTTTTCTTTTTTACTTTCGATGGTTTCAAAGCGCATTCCTGCTTTATCCAACATGGGGTCGAGCTTTTTGGTGAGCTTATCCATGTTGGTGCTTTTATCTATTTTGTAGTAAAAGCTATAAGTTACCCGGCTGCCTATTTTAACCAAACCTGTTTGCTCCAAGTATTGCATCGGGATGTAAACCACCGGCGCTATGCCTGCCATTACACCACTTTGGCCGGGGGCTTTGTTTAAAATACCTGCTATTTTAAAAGTGATGTTGCCCACTTTCACCGAATCGCCAACGCGGGCATTGAATTGCAGCATCAGGGTTTTATCAACCAAAGCCATGCGGCCTTGCTTAAATTCTGTTCCGGCAGTTTCGGGTGTGGTTTCTAAAGTACCGTAGTAGGGGAAACCGCCCTGCAAAGCACGGATCTGCACCAACCGGGTACCTTTAGTACGCGGGAAATACAGCATAGATGCAAAGCTGCGCTCGGTTGATCTGTCATTGCCCAACGAATCGAGCATGTGCTTCAAAGAAGCATCAACCGGTTTGTTTCCTGAAATAGAAAGATCGGCACCAATCAATGTGGCGGCCTGATCATTCACATCATTTTGTACATTGTATTTAAACGAGTAGATGGCTACCAGCGCGGCAATACCAAATACAATGGCCGATATAAAGAGGAATAGCCTCGATCGGTTTCTGCGGCTATCGCGCCAGGCCATTCTGAATAGCCAGGGTATGTTTGTTTTTCGTTTCGGGGCGATGAAATTGTTATCCATTAGCTTAGGCGTTAACGGTTTTATCGTCCGATATTAGTTTGCCGCCCTTTATGCGGATAATGCGTTGGGTTTTGGCGGCCAGTTCAAGATCGTGCGTGACTACTACCAGGGTGGTGCCTGCTTCTTTGTTTAGGTCGAAAATGAGTTTGATCACCTTGTCGCTTGTTTCTGCGTCGAGGTTGCCGGTAGGTTCATCGGCAAAAAGGATCTTCGGCGCGTTGGAGAATGCCCTGGCCAGTGATACACGCTGTTGCTCGCCGCCTGATAGTTGCAACGGGTAGTGGTGGCCGCGTTCGGATAGGCCTACTTTATCTAACAGGTCCAACGCCCTTGCTTTAATGTTTTTTTCTCCGCGGAGTTCGAGCGGTACCATCACATTTTCCAAAGCAGTTAAGGTGGGCAGCAGCTGGAAATTTTGAAAGATAAAACCGATATGCTGGTTGCGCACCTGCGCGCGCTGATCTTCGGTAAGGTTACTCATGTTGATACCATTAAGCTCTACCGAGCCTGAAGTTGAGCGGTCGAGGCCCGCGCAGAGACCGAGCAAGGTAGTTTTACCGCTGCCCGAAGGGCCAACAATGGCAGCGGTTGAACCGGTAGCTACCGAAAAATTAATATTATCAAGCACGGTGAGCGTGCGCCCGGCGCTTTGGTATGTTTTGCTGAGGTTGGTAATGTTGAGGATATTGTCCACAGGGTGTTTTTTAGGGTATAGATACAAAAAAGCCCGGCTTGTTACCAGCGCGGACTGTTGAATGTTCAAGTATTATGCCATCTTTACTTTTGGTTGACATTGCGGTTATAGCCTGCTTTTCAATTTCTGTTTCACCTCGTTGTCCCACTCACTTTTCAAAATACTCAATACTATCGAATCGCGACGGGTACCATCCGCCAGCGGCATATTGCTTCTTAATATGCCTTCAACTGTACAGCCTATACTTTTCATGGCGGCAATGCTCCGCTGGTTGCGGGCATCGGCCCTAAACTCTACCCGTTGCATATTCAATTCTTCAAAAGCGAATTGCAGCATTAAAAACTTGCAGTGTTTGTTTAAGCCAGTACCACGAAATTTTTCGCCATACCAGGTATAGCCCAATTGCAGGCTTTGGTACGCGGGTTGGATATCGTAAAACCGGGTGCAACCTGCGTATTGTCCGCTGGTTTTATCGGTAACTATAAAGGCATATTCTTTTCCGGAGGCGCGTCCGTGTATGGCTGCCTGGATGTAAGCTTTCATGCCTTCTTCGCCTGCGGCGCTGGTTAATGAGTAGTTCCAGGTTTCCGGTTCTTTAAGGGCGAAGGGGAGCAGGTTTTCGAGGTCATCGGTTGTTAAAGGGCGTAACATTACGCTATCATCTTCTAAAATATAGTTGGCCTCGGGGTTGAAGGTGGTGTACATAGTGATGGATACTGAACCGGAAAGATAGGTTTATAAGGTGAGTTGAACAATAGGAATGTAGTATCACCTACATACACATTGAGCCACTAAATTTGTACCGCGGTGGGGGTTAACAGGGGTTAACAAAAAAGGGTTAACATTGTGTTTAAATATTTGATAATCATTTAGTTAGTTGAAAATTGGTGTTAACCCCAGTTTGTCAGTTGTTTTTGTGTATGTGGTTGATTGTCAGTTATTTGGTTTGGATTTCAGTTGTTGCTCTTGCGTAGCCATTACTCACCCCGACTTCGCTACGCTTTTCACCCCTCTCTCCGGCAAGCCGCAAAGAGGGTAGGAAAAGAAAAACCAAGAACAAAAATCCCCTCTTTACGCGCAGCGTAGAGAGGGGTGAAAAGCGTAGCGAAGTCGGGGTGAGTAAATATGCATGCGATAATTTTGCGCTATGCTTAATCTGCCGCGGGTTTAGCGATAGCGTAACCCGTGGTGTAAAATTACTTAAGTCTCTGACTTAAGTAATAAACAGCAACGCCAGATTGAATGAACTATTCACCACAGGTTAAGCTATTACTAAGTTGGTGGTGAATGCCATGTTGGTTTGTTGGGGTTAAGTCGGAGACTTAACCAATTATTCCCACGGGTTACGCAATCGCTAAACCCGCGGTAGCAATGCTTTTAATTACCCTTATCCTCCATAATATCCTCATACATCCTATCAAAAGGCTTATTCTTATTTTCAATAGCCTTTACCGAGTTACGCTGCTCGCAGTATTTCAGCATCTCGTAGCAATCAAGCAACACTTCATCTGCAACATCCTTAAAAGTCATCTCTACCACTTTGCCTGATACTTTGTAGTATTCATCAAGTGCTTTCATTCCTTTATCGGTGATCTTGATCAGCTTGGCGCGTTTATCATCTGGAGAGGGGCGTTCTTCAACCTCCTCCTGGCGGATAAGTCGGTTGATCACCTCCATGCCTGTGGTGGTTTCGGCAAACATATGGTTAATCAAATCGCTTTTGCGCACCTCGCCCAGGTGCATTAAGCTATTCAGGTAGTAAAAATTCTCGGCCGGACCAGCCTCGATATGAGCCACAGCCGATCGGAAGTACAGAGAATATGCACTCATTATGCGACCAACAGTTTTTAGCAGGAAGGCACCGTTCATGATGCGCTCGCCTTTTTTGCCTGGATGTTTAGGCTTAGGGCGCTGCTTTTGAAGGTAGTAACGGCAAAAGGCTTCAACGCTGTGTTGCTCGCTTTCGGCTTCAAAGGCAGTCCATTCCTCAACTAACTGTACTATTGGTTTCATTTTATTACTATTTAGAAGTAAAATTAAAAATTTATTTCTAAAAAGTTTTATTTGTTCCCGAATGGAAATATATTTGAATAATTATTTCGAAATAGAAATATATGTTGAACCGTATAAAAAATGCCAATCCAATTTATTTCGATAATTTTAACTGGGATTAAAAATGTTTTATCCGGTCAATCGTCACACAAAATAGCTGTCGGTTGATATAGCCTCAGCCTAAAACAATAAGAATTATGCAACCCGATCATACAAAAAAAGCAGCCCCTAAACCACCAAGCGTGTTTAGTTTACTGCTGCCTTATAAAGGCCTTGTGGCTTTATTGCTATTATTCGCGCTTTTTGGTAATGCCATTAACCTTTGGCTGCCTAAGGTGATTGCCAGTGGTATTGACGACTATACAGGGCATCGTTTTGTGCTGGGCGATATTGTTACTAAATTTTTGATCGCTACGGTACTGGTGTTTTTGTTTGCCGGTTTGCAAACCATTATTCAAACCTTCGCCTCAGAAAAAGTAGCCCGCGATCTGCGCAGGCGTTTATCAGAAAAGATCTCGCGCCAAAGTTCAGCTTTTATCGAGCAAGCCAATCCATCCAAGTTACTAACTAACTTAACTGCCGATGTCGATTCGATCAAACTCTTCGTGTCGCAGGCTTTGGTATCCATCATTTCGTCCTTGTTTATCATTATCGGCTGTAGTGTAATGCTGCTGCTCATTAACTGGAAACTGGCGCTGGCTGTTATTGCCATTATCCCAATCATCGGCGGTACGTTTGCCTATGTGCTTAAAAAAGTAAGGGCGCTGTTTATCAAAAGCCGCGGCGTTATCGATCAGTTAAATAAAGTAATTAACGAGAGTATCCTCGGCTCGGCACTTATCAGGGTGATCAATTCGCAGCAACTGGAGTATAATAAATTTTTGCTGGCTAATACCGAGGCTAAAGATTACGGTCTGCGCATCCTCGGTTTCTTTTCCGGCCTTATCCCAATCGTTACGTTCACCGCTAACATGGCTGCACTAACCATTTTGGTGATGGGCGGGCATTTTGTAATAAACGGTAGCATGACCTTAGGGAGCTTCGCGGCATTTAACAGCTATTTGTCATTGTTGATATTCCCGATATTCATTTTGGGTTTTATGAGCAACCTGATAGCGCAGGCCAGCGCATCGTTTACCCGTATTAGCGTAGTGTTGGATGCGCCCGATGTTAAGGAAGGCGGCAGTATAAAAGATACTTTGCGCGGCGATGTGGAAATGGAAGATGTAACCATCACCTACGGCCAAAAATCGGTACTGAAAAATGTATCGTTTAAAGTATCGGCAGGATCAAAAATCGCCATCATTGGCCCAACATCGGCAGGTAAAACGCAGCTGCTTTATTTGCTTACCGGGTTGATCAACAGCACATCGGGCAAAATTTTGTTTGATGGCAAAACCATTGCCGACTATGATAGCGAAGCTTTTCACCGCCAGGTGGGTTTTGTTTTTCAGGATAGTATTATCTTCAATATGAGCATCCGCGAAAATATCGCCTTTAGCGATACCGTGACCGATGAATCATTGCAAAAAGCCATTGAAACAGCCGAGTTAACCACCTTTATTAATAGCCTGCCGGATAAACTAAATACCATTGTTTCCGAGCGCGGTTCAAGCCTTTCGGGCGGGCAAAAACAGCGTATTATGCTGGCGCGGGCCTTGGCCGTTAATCCTAAGGTTTTATTGCTGGATGATTTTACCGCAAGGGTTGATAACAATACCGAGCGTAAGATATTAGCCAATATCCAGAAAAACTATCCCGGCTTAACGCTCATCTCGGTAACGCAAAAAATAGCTTCGGTTGAGCATTACGACCAGATCATTTTACTGATGCAGGGCGAAATTGTTGCCCGTGGCGTGCACGATGAACTGATGAAAACCAGTCCGGATTATGTGCAGATCTTTAATTCGCAGCAAAGCACCAGTAATTACGAGCAGGGCATTACCCACTAATTTTTGAAGTTAAGAGCAGATAAATATATATCGAACAGGAACAATGAACTACGATCTTAACCAGCTGAGCAAAACTCAGCAAAAAACATCAACGCTGGCGGGCCTCAAAAAGCTGCTGCAATTGATAGCGCACGAGAAGCCTACGCTTATCATCGCGTTTTTTATCATCCTCGCCAACTCTACGCTAAACTTGCTTGGTCCGCTTATTATTGGCCATACCATTGATAATTATGTGGAGCATAAAGATTTTCACGGCGTACTGCGCAATGCGGCCATCCTATTGGCTATGTACAGCATCGCGCTGTTTACCAGCTACAAGCAAACTACGCTAATGGGTGGGGTAGGGCAGCGCATGCTGTTTACCCTGCGCAACTCTATCTTCAATAAACTACAGCAACTGCCGCTAGCTTTCTTTAACCAAAACAAAGCCGGCGATCTGATATCGCGCGTAAACAACGATACCGATAAGCTTAACCAGTTTTTTTCGCAATCGCTGATGCAGTTTATAGGCAACATCTCCACCATGATAGGCGCGGGGATATTTTTGCTGGTGATTAACTTTGAATTGGGGGCGGCAGCTTTGGCGCCATCACTGGTGATTCTTTTTCTGACGCTGGCTTTATCGCCATGGATAAAACGTAAAAACGCCGCCAACCTGAAAAGCACCGGCGGTTTAAGTGCCGAGATCCAGGAAAGCCTCAATAATTTTAAGGTGATCATCGCTTTTAACCGTCGGGATTATTTCAGAAAACGTTTTGAGCATGCAAATGCCGATAACTATAAAACCGCTATTGGCGCAGGCTTAGCCAATAACGTGTTTGTCCCTGTTTATGGCCTGTTTGCCAGTATGGCTCAGCTGATTGTACTTTGCTTTGGGATCTATCTTATCAGTAAAGGCATGTTCTCGATTGGTTTAATGGTGAGTTATTTATCCTATTCAACCAACTTTTATAACCCGCTAAGGCAATTAGCCGCGCTATGGACAAACTTCCAAACGGCTATGGCTGGTTGGGACAGGATCTCGCAGATCCTATCGCTCGAAAGTAATTTGCCCATACTGCCCGCCGGTCTTACCGAGGAAAACGCCGGACTGCTTGAGTTTAAACATGTGCATTTTAGTTATGACGAGAGCCGGGAGATTTTGCATGATATCCGCTTTAAGCTGGAGCAGGGAAAAACCTATGCGCTGGTTGGCCCTACGGGTGGTGGTAAAACTACAACGGCATCATTGATCGCCCGTTTGTACGATCCTACCAAAGGAGTGGTATTGCTTGGCGGCAAAGATATCCGCACACTTACTGCCGAGGAACGCAGCCAGAAGATCGGTTTTATTTTGCAGGAGCCTTTCCTTTTCACCGGTACAGTTCGGGATAATATTTTGTACGGTAATCCGCTTTATAAAGATCACACCAACCAACAAATGGAACAGGTTATCCGCGATGCCAACCTGGGTGGTTTGCTGGCCATTTTTGAAGAAGGGTTGGAAACTAAAGTACTATCGGGCGGGGACAGCATTAGTTTAGGGCAGAAACAATTGATTGCCTTTATGCGTGCTGTGCTGCGTAATCCCGAAATTTTGATTTTGGACGAGGCTACAGCCAATATCGATACCATTACTGAAAAACTGTTGAGCGATATTTTAGATAAGCTACCGGAAACTACCACACGCGTTATTATCGCTCACAGATTGAATACCATTGAAAATGCCGACGAGATATTCTTCGTAAATTCCGGTGAGGTGATCAAAGCTGGATCATTTAATGATGCTATGGATTTGCTTTTGCAGGGGAAACGGGTTAGCTAATGAAGAAGAATTTTCACACGAATGATTTGCAATCTGTTCACAATTAATCGAATTACACGAATTAGTAAAAAATAATACAAATTCGTGTAATTCGATAATTTGTAAAAATTCGTGTGGAAATTTATTCAGTACTTTATATTAGTAACCTACTAAATTCCTGATGCATCTTTAACACAACCCAATTCAATCCATAAAAAACTGTGTTCATATTAAATAGTTGTCTATCGTACACTAAATAATTGCCAAATTATTTTTACCATTGCATATAAACTTAACCTAAGTTATGCATAAGTACAGCGGCGAAACGCGCATTTTAGTTGCAACAGATTGTATCATATTTGGATTTGACGGGGCAAATATTAAATTATTGCTGGTTCAGCGTGGCCTGGAACCCGAAATACATAAATGGAGCCTGATTGGCGGTTTCATTAAACCAACCGAATCGCCGGATGATGCAGCCAACCGTGTGCTTGAACTACGTACAGGTTTAAAAAACGTTTACATGGAACAGTTCCAGGTATTCGGCAAACCCGAGCGCGACCCTGTTGAGCGCACCCTATCCATCGCTTACTTCGCATTGATCGATATCCATCAGTATGAGGCACAACTGAGCGAAGAGTATCACCCCGAATGGTTTTTGCTGGATGAAATGCCCGATCTGATCTTTGACCATAACGAAATGGTGCGCCTGGCCAAAAGGCAGTTGCGGTACAAAGCTGCAATGCACCCTATATTATTCCAGTTACTTCCCGAAAAATTCACCATCCCGCAATTGCAGGCTCTTTACGAAGGCGTTTATCAAACCAAATTTGATGATCGTAACTTTAGCCGTAAGCTACTCTCGACCGGGCTATTAGTGAAACTGCCCGAAAAAGATAAGCTCTCATCAAAAAAAGGAGCTTTTTACTACAAGCTCGATCAATCGCACTACGAAGAGAATTTTGAGAAATTCCTGAACCTGGTGCCAAACCCAGATAAGTTTTTTTAGGGTAGAGTTGTTAGGTTTTTAAAAAGCGCCCGGCTAAATTTAAAACAAACGGGCTTTTACAGCTTTTTATAAACCTATTTTAATGAACCAGGAAAGCATAGACGCGGGTGTTTTATATATTGATGATACAGCAGCCAGGCTTGACGATTTTAAGAACTTGTTCGGTAAATCGTTTAATATTTACACGGCTCAATCTATCGCCATAGGGCAAGGCATGCTTGCAAGGCATGAAATTGGCGTGATCATTATTGATCATCTTGTAACCGGAACAAACGGTATCAACTTTTGCGAAAGTATAGCGCAAAGCCATCCGCGTGCTATTAAAATTTTACTCACCGGTTTTTCGGATGCCGATGATGTTAACGATGCCATAAATAAAGGTTTGCTTTATGCCTGCCTTCCCAAACCTTGGCAAAACGACGAACTGAAAAACGTGGTTAAAAACGCGCTTGAAGTTTATTATTTGCGCAAACACAACATCGAGCTTACTTATAAATTGTACGAGGCCAATTATCAGCTTTCAAAAGCCAATAAATAGCGTGGTATATTTTACATACCATTGCGTACCAGCAATAAAGGTTTTTTGTATTTTTAAGCGGTAGTATTAAACTATCAAACCAAAATCAACTAAACACCTTTGATCAGAACCATTTTTTCGCGGGCTTTTATAGTGCTCGTTACACTGGTATGTTTTAATATTTACACGCAGGCGCAGGGTTCAACAAACCAGGGTACGGAGTTTTATACCGCTTACATGGCCCACGTTAACGGCGCATCAGGCGAAGCAGGAGCTATTAATGGTGGCAGCCAAATGCAGCTTTACATCACATCTGATGTAAATACAGCTGCCACAGTTGAAGTAGCCGACGGTTCTTTTACAAGTACTTTCCAAATAACGGCAAAAAGCGTAACAGCTGTGGCTATCCCGGCGAGCGCCTTTTTGGGTGGACAGGGCAAATTTTTAAAAGGTGTTCATATAAAATCTATCAAGCCCATCGCCGTTTATGCGCATATTTTTGCGCAGAGTGTTTCGGGTGCTACGCTGTTGCTTCCCGTTAATACTTTAGGTAAGGATTACCTGTCTATCAATTTTACGCAGATCTCAAACTCAACTAATACCGGTGGTGGTAATGGCGGGGGCGGCGGCGGCGGAGGAGGTAATGAGGGCAAGCCTTCGTATTCAACTTTCGCGGTTATTGCTACTGAAGATAACACAACAGTTGAAATTACGCCCTCGCAGGTATTGCTTGACGGTACCCCCGCAGGTGTGCCCTTTACCTTAAACTTAAAAAAGGGCGAAGTTTACCAGGCACTTTCAGCAACAGATTTAACGGGTACAAGGGTACGATCAATAGTAACGGCAAACGGAAGTTGTAAAAAAATAGCTGTTTTTTCGGGCAGTTCAAAAATTAGTATCGGTTGCATGGGTACCAATGGCTCATCCGATAATCTCTTTCAGCAGGTTTATCCGCTTTCTGTCTGGGGTAAAAACTATATGACAGTTCCTCTGAAAAATCGGGCCTACGATGTTTTTAGGGTGATACCAAGCATGCCCGGCACGTCAATTAATTTAAATGGCAACAATATTCAAATAACGGGGTCTTACTACGAGTTTAAATCGTCGGCCCCAAATGTGATCACATCAAATAACCCAATACAGGTTGCGCAGTACGCTATTACCGAGAACGAAGGTAATGATTGCACTGTTTTGCAGGGCGATGTTGGTGACCCCGAAATGATCTATCTAACGCCAATTGAGCAAACGCTTGATCATGTTACGTTAAACTCGACCAGCAATTTCGAAATAACGCGGAATTACATTAACGTGATCATCAAGTCGGCTGCGGTGCCAACATTTTCGCTGGATGGCGTACCCTATACTAATTTTACGGTTATGACCGGCGCTGCAGACTATTCGTACGCTCAGATCAGCGTTGGCGCGGGTGTACATAATATCAAAGCATCTGATGGTTTTAACGCCATTGCTTATGGCTTTGGTGAAAAGGAATCATATGGTTACGCGGCAGGTACCAATCTTAAAGATCTGAACGAGTTCATCGCTCTGCTCAACCCCGATAATAAAACTATTCAGCTTAACGGTTGTGCCAATACTAATTACAAGCTACAGCTTACTTTACCTTATCAAACTACCCAAATAACCTGGGACCTTAAAGATGGTTCGGTACCGCTTGTTGTTGATAATCCTATCCCCACGGGTACGATTGTGAAAGATTCTAAAACGCTTTATACTTATGAATATCCGGGGCAAAAAACATACACCGATGGCGATTACAGTGTAGTTGCAACTGTATTTAACCCGGTTGCCGACGAGTGTGGATCGAACGAAACTATTGAGTTTGATTTCAATATTTCAGTACCACCAGTGGTAGCTTTTAATGTAGGGAGCGCCTGCCAGGGTGCCAATGTGCAATTTACGGATAAGTCGACATCGGGCACGCGCCAGATCACCACCTGGGCCTGGGATTTTGGTGATGGTACTACTGATGTAGTGCAAAATCCCATGCATAAATACACGAGGCCCGGCGATTATATGGTAAAGCTGTTTGTTACCAACGAGAACGGCTGCGGGCAATTATCTGATGCTTTAAAAGTACACGTTAATTCGCTACCCATCGCTGCTTTCACCGCATCGGTAGGCTGTATAGGAAAAGAGACTGTTTTTACTGATCAGTCCACCTCGGTTGAGGGCGATATTACGCAATGGCAATGGGATTTTGGAGATGGCACACCCGTTGAAACCCGAACGGATAAAAATCCGTTTAAGCACGTGTTCACTATTACGGGCGATTACCTAATTAGGTTAACTGTTACCAATACTAACGGTTGTACAAGCGAAGTAATCACTCATCAAGTAACCGTTAATCCTGTGCCTGTGGTTGATTTTTTGTTGCCGGATGCCTGCGAAGGAGATATAGCCCAGTTTACCGACCGTAGCTCAATTGCCGACGGTACGGAAGCTGGTTTTACTTACGCCTGGAATTTTGGCGATGCACAGGCCACACCGGCTAATCCCAATACATCGGCCGAAAAAGATCCGAAGCATAAATTCATTGCCGGTACTTACCAGGTAAGCCTAACGGTTACCTCAAAATATAATTGCTCGGTAACTTCGGCTATTAAAACATTAACCATTAACGGTGGCATACCCAAGGCGGCATTAACGGTATTAAACCCCGCGGATCTTTGCAGTAGCCAGGAGGTGTTTTTTGAAAATCACTCTTCGGTTAATTTGGGTGAAATCACCCGTTTGGAAGTTACTTATGATGATGCCGACCCATCTTCGCTGGTTGTTTATGATCGCCCGGTGGATGGATTGAGGCTCAGGCATAAATATCCTACGGCTACAACCGGTCCGCGCACGGTAAGTATTAAGGTGATAGCCTATTCGGGTACGGCATGTTCGGATGTCATTACAGTGCCAATAACTTTAAAAGCATCGCCGGTTGTTACTTTTGATCCAGCTCCGTTTCGCTGCCTCGAATCTGATCCTTATACTTTTGTTCCTAAACTTGAGGGGCCTGCAGGTACAGGTGTTTTTAGCGGAGTTGGGGTAAATAGTAGCGGGGTATTTGATCCGGCTGTTTCAGGTACAGGAACTTTCGATATAAGGTACATCTATACTACTCAAAATAACTGCGCAGACACAGTTGTTCAGCAAATAACGGTTGATCCAGCTCCGGTAGTTTCATTGGGTGCCGATTTTACTATGCTTGAGGGTACAAAACGTGTTTTAAAACCCCAGGTAAATGACCAGGGCTTAAGCTACAAATGGACTCCTTCAACCGGTTTGGATCATGATGATGTAGCCAACCCGGTGGCCAGCCCTAAGGAGGATGTTACCTATACTGTTACCGTAACCACGGCCCATGCCTGCCAGGCCAACGCCTCTGTATCGATTAAAGTTTTGAAGTTTTTGGTGATCCCCACCGCTTTTACTCCCAACGGTGATGGCTCAAACGATACCTGGGATGTTAAATATTTGCAAACCTACCCCAATAATAAGGTAGACGTGTACAATAGATACGGAGAAAGGGTATATTCGTCCATTGGTTATAGCACCCCATGGGATGGCCGTTTAAATGGTTCTTATTTACCTCCGGGAACATACTATTACATCATCGACCCTAAAAATGGCCGTGAGGTTATTGCGGGTAACGTAACCATTATCAGATAGTAGATGAAAAAAGTTTTATACATTATCACATTTATATTAGCCGCGCAGTTTTCGAGGGCACAACAACGTCCGCAGTACACGCAATATGTTTTCAATAATTACCTGCTAAATCCTGCCCTAAGCGGTATTGAAAACTACACCGACGTTAAGTTGGGTTACCGTAGCCAATGGACCGGCCTTGATGGCGCCCCGGTAACATCGTACTTTACCATTAACGCGCCAATAGGTAAAAACTTTTTACAGGGCGATGCTACCGCATTTCCGGCGGGTGGCGGTCTTAATCCTTCAAGCAGGTCGTACACTCAAAACTATATGGCTGCCGAGCCACACCATGGTATTGGTTTAACCATCGTATCTGATAAAACGGGGCCAATAACACAAACCAATATTGATGCTACTTACGCATACCACCTGGGTATTACCGAAACGCTTAACCTTGCGGTTGGCGTATCTGCCGGGATGAGCCACAATTTAATTGATATAAGCAAGCTAACTTATGTTGATCAGAATGACCCTACAATACAAGGCCTTACCCCAAGCCAATGGAAGCCAGATTTGGGTGTAGGTGTTTGGGCATATTCATCAAACTACTTTTTTGGTGTATCGGCACAGCAAATTTTGCCGCAAAACTTATATGTTACCGGAGCTAATACTGCAAGCCAGAACAAAACAGTACCGCATTATTTTGTAACAGGCGGTGTAAAGCTTTTTGTATCTGACGATATTACGCTGATGCCATCGGCATTATTAAAGTTTATAGCGCCGGTTCCGGTTACGTTTGACGTGAATATGAAAATGTCGTTCCAGGATAAATTCTGGATCGGCGGCTCGTACAGGCGCAATGATTCGTATGCGGCATTGGTTGGCTTTAATTTGAGTTCGTTGATTAATGTTGGCTATTCGTATGATTTTACCACCTCGGCGCTGAATACGGTAAGTCATGGTTCACACGAGATCGTGTTGGGCATCCTGCTTAATAACCGTTACAAAGTAACCTGCCCGCAGCACACTTTTTAATTTTAAGCTTTTATCATAAATGCGATATGTTATGTTGAATAGCATATCGCATTTGTATTTTATGGAATTTTATTTCTTATAACGAAATAAAATAAAACAATCCGGCTATTTCATCGGTTCTAATTAATAACAACTAAAATTAAAAACCTATGAATACCAATAATGAAAGCTGGAAAGGCCAGGATAACGAGCACGGAGATTTTGAAAACAACACCAATTCATTTTCGGTAAACGGCGATAAAGCCTACGATAGAAATGAACTGGAAAGTGACGGCGATGATCTGGATGATACCAACGACATAGTTGATGACTATGACGATCAAAACCGCAAACCGGAAGTTGAAAAGCCTAAAAAAGAAGGTGTAGGTACCCATTCGCAACCTGAAGTTAACCAGGTTGAAAGAAGTGCAAATACCTCGTACAGCGAGCAAACCGATGTAACTCCACCGAATAAAAAAGAGTTCCCTTCAGTTGGCCCATCTAAAACCGATTTTGAAAGCCGTCCGCATGGCCGTACTACCGGCCGTATGTTAGGCCACGAGCCAGGCACCGAAGGCATTTAATAAAAGGAGGTTATCATGAATGATTATAAAGATGATATAGACCGTAGCGATAGTAATATTAAAGAGGAACGCGAAAGCGGTAATGCTAATATTACAAATGCAGGGGATATCAAACAAATCGGCAACCTTGAAACTAAAGGTTCGCAAAAAAAGCCTTTTAATGTTTTGAACGAAGATGGCAGCCTTGCCGATCTTCCTGATCAGGATGTTGAAGGCGCCGGAGCCGGTGATGGCACCATAGGTGCCCACTAATTTTATTGAAAAACTTTATTTGCAAAAGCAGCCCGAAAACCGGGCTGCTTTTTATATTTGGGGCAAACGCGTTTTAAATGAACTGGGAGCTATTATACCATTTGCCTTTTATACTTATTGTCGCTGCTTTAGTTCAATCCGGTTTGAAAAAGCTGATAGGTAACCGGGTAGGGGCATGGTTGTATTACCTGATCCTGATTATTGTAAGCGTTGCAATTTATGCCGGTATTATTGGTGTATTGCTATTGATCTTTTTTCATGATGCTATGAAAGACTAAGGATTTTTCCTACACGATCGCATAATCTAACCCAGACTTACGAAGTTTTTAAAACTTCGTAAGTCTAACCGCAATAGCACACTGCTTCTACTAAGGTCCTTTAATAACACTATTTCTTTTCACCCTTTATAATTTCTCAACAAAAATTTTGATTTGTAAAATCAACTGTCTATTATTGTAGTGTACTAATTAAATAGTACACTAAATCACAAATCAGCAATGATCAACATCCAAAACCTAACCTTCGGATACCACAAAAAACAAGTGGTACTTGAAAATCTCGATCTGTATTTAAAACCCGGCCATATTTATGGCTTACTTGGCCGTAACGGTGCCGGTAAATCAAGCCTGCTGCATAATATATGTGGCCTGTTATTCCCTGATGCTGGTAACTGCAGGGTAGCAGATAAAGACCCGGCCGACCGCTCGCCCGAATTTTTACAGCAGGTGTATTTATTGCCCGAGGATGTTTACTTGCCCAATCTATCTATCAAAAGCTACCTCGACATTTACGCCCCGTTTTATCCCGAATTTAACCGTGATATGTTTTTTCAGTTTTTAACAGAGTTTGAGATCCCCGTTAACAACAAGTTGCAAAGCATGAGCTACGGCCAAAAAAAGAAGGTGATGATCAGTTTCGCGCTCGCCACCCAGGCCAAAGTATTGCTGATGGATGAGCCTACAAATGGCCTTGATATTCCCTCCAAAAAACAGTTTCGTAAAATAATAGCCGGCAATGTTAAGGATGATCAGCTAATCATCATCAGTACCCACCAGGTAAAAGACCTCGATAGCCTGATAGATTCGGTGCTGATACTGGAAGATAAAAAGATCATACTAAACCAATCGGTTGATCAAATAACCGAAAAGCTAAGCTTTAAACAAGTAATGAACCTTGATGAAATAGCGGCACCTATTTACAGCGAGGGCGCTTTAAAAGGTTACGCAGTAGTGGCAGCAAATAGCAAACAGGAACCTTCACGCCTGGATATGGAAATGTTTTTTAACGCCATACAATCCGAAAAGCAACAGATCTTATCACAATTTAATTAATAACAACATGCAATTTTCAATACACAGGGTATGGCTCCTTGTACGTAAGCAATGGGCCGAAAATAAACAGTTATACATTTTAGGGTTATTGGCTGTTGCCGGTATTATGGCAGCATGCATCATATTTAACCTTGTTGATCTGCCGGGCTTCGAGCCGCGTATGCAGGAAAATATATTGATCATCGGTTTAATGGCAAGCGGTTTTGTTTTCTCTACAACTGTATTAAGCCAGCTTAATCAAAAAATTACAGGCATAAACGCGTTGATGTTGCCGGCTTCCGCTTTGGAAAAGCTTACAATGGCTGTGATATATGGTATGATCGTATTTCCTGTCTGCTTTCTTGCTATTGTATATCCTTTGATTGTCTTGGGGCATTATATAGACCATGATGTTATGGGACGCCCAAATTCGTTATATGCTATAAAGGCAAACTTGAAAATCCTTTATATATACATTGCGTTCCTGTTACTACAGAGTGCCGCATTATTTTCTACAGTTTTATTTAAGCGTTATGTGCTGGTAAAGGGGGTAATAATGGTATCGTTGGTCTTTTTCGGTACAATAATCTTAAATCCTTTTTTGGCAAGGTCGATCATACAAGTACATCAGGGTACACCTTTTGCTGCTACGGTTAAAGAAAACTATTATGATATAAAGCACAATGTAGTTGAAACTAAAATCACTAAAGAACTTTTATATAGTAGCATTTGGTCGGCTACTCCTTTTTCAGATCTGGAGATCACCAATTGGGAGGTGAACCGAAAAGTTAAGGGAATTGATTATAACGCCTATTTCACATACCTAACCAATCCATATAGCAACTTATTTGTGCTATTGCTTATCATGAGTATTCCTTTTTTATGGGTGATCACCTGGTTTAGGCTTAAAGAAAGAGAATTGTAAACCACCATGGAATTTAACAACACACAGGCTATATACCTGCAAATAGCAGATTATGTATGCGATAAAATACAGCTTAAAGTATGGCTGGAGGATCAAAAGATTCCGTCGGTACGTGAGCTTGCCGTTACGCTGGAGGTAAATCCCAATACGGTAGCGCGATCTTACGAGTATTTGCAAAACCAGGAAATAATTTATACCAAACGTGGCATGGGCTATTTTGCCCAGGCAAACGCAGCGCAAAATATCCTTAAAACCAGGCGAGAGCGGTTTGTGGATGAAGAATTACCTCTTTTGTTTAAAAAAATGCAACTGTTAAATATTCCGGTTAGCGATTTGCAGCTTCATTATCAACAATTTATCGATAACCAAACCAATTAAAATTTTAATATCAATACAATGAAAACCAGCACAAAGCTTATCATCATATTTTTTATGTGCATCCCAACTTCTTTGCTCGCTTATAACTTCATTTTAAAAGCAGAATATAAAAAAGGGAATGTGGTACGCGATTTATACCCTAAAAACAATAGTTTTTACGTTAATAAAACGGGATTGCCAAAATTTACACATGTTGTAATTAATGGTTCTCTTAATGTAGGCAACGGTGGCTTTGAACAGTGGATGGCCCATGTATGGGTGGGGGGCATTGATAGCTCGTTAAAAGCAGACAACAGGGTAGGCGCACTTGAGGAATTAAAAGACAATCTGGAAGCTACTGTGAAAAACGATACCCTTTTTATATCATTTCATGCTACAGGGAAGTATGATAGATTTTCAACAACCTGGAACCATGAAAGCGATATTGTAAAGATATACGCGAGTAAGGTAAAATCGGTAAGTATTCGTTTTGCAAATGTTACTATCGGCAAAAATCCTGATTTAACCGACTCTTTGAACCTTACCGTAGGAGACTATAGTCGCTTCAACGTTCAAAACTTACAGCTTCAAAAACTTACGGTTGTTGCCAAAGATAGCTCATCTGTCAGCATCCTTCAAAGCAATAAGATAGGCACACTTAATTACTCCATTCAAGGCAAAAGTATATTACATGTTGATGGAAGCCCTGCTCAACGCTACGTAGCCCGGCGTGTGGATAGTGCCGCCATGATCAATTTAACTGGCAAAGCAAGTATTTTGCAAAAGCAGCTGCACTAATTGCTGCACTGAAAAAGATTAACCTAAACCTTAACAAAAAATAAGAGGCTGTATCATTAATCATGATCAGCCTCTTTGTTTATAAAAACAAAGGCCGCATTTTTCAGAATGCGGCCTTTTGATATTGTTATCGAAACCTGAAACTTAATTGTTCATCATTTTAATAAACGAAGCCAGTTTCTCTTTCATTTCTCTTCTATCTACAATAAAATCAAGGAAACCGTGTTCCTGCACAAATTCGGCAGTTTGGAAACCTTTTGGTAGGTCTTTTTTAATGGTTTCTTTGATAACCCTTGGGCCTGCAAAGCCAATCAGCGCACCTGGTTCGGCAATGTTGATATCGCCAAGCATAGCGTATGATGCTGTTACACCACCAGTGGTAGGGTCGGTAAGCAATGAAATGTACGGGATTTTTGCTTGCGATAATAAAGCCAGTTTAGCCGATGTTTTGGCCATTTGCATTAATGAAAACGCGGCCTCCATCATACGTGCACCACCCGATTTTGAGATCATCAGGAATGGAACTTTATGTTCGATGCTGTAATCGATTGATCGTGCGATCTTTTCACCAACAACAGAACCCATCGAACCGCCAATGAAGTTAAAATCCATACAGGCAATAACAATATCCTGGCCTTCAATTTTACCTGCTGCCGAGCGGATAGCATCTTTTAATCCTGTTTTCTTTTGGGTTTCTTTAACCCTGTCTACGTACTTTTTGGTGTCTTCGAAGTGTAGTGGATCGCCTGATGTAAGATCAGGGAAAAGCTCTGTAAATTCGTTATTATCAAACAGTACCGAAAAATATTCTTTTGAACCTATGCGCAGGTGGAAACCACAGTAGTGGCACACATATTGATTTTCTACCTGTTCAGAATAGTGTAAGGGTTTTTTACAATTGGGGCATTTGTTCCAGATGCCATCGGGGGCTTCCTTCTTTTCCTCAGTGGTCGTAATTATCCCTTTCAACTCTCGTTTAAACCATGCCATATCTGTGTCTAACTCTTTCAATTGGCTACAAAGAAACAAAAAATATTAAACATGTGGGGTTCGTATTCAAAAAGATGTGAACGGCAAAATTGTTTGCTTAAATTTAAACAACCGTTTTAGTATCAAATTGGCAATAAAAACGCCCGTTAATTAACAACCAGTAACACTTTACTAATATAAGCCTATTTTTACTATGGTTTTAATATACTTTTAAGAATAATTAACCGTTTTAAAGAATTTTTATAACTTCGAGCCCCAAATAAACGCTAATGGATTTAAAAAATTATAAAGGTGTTCTGCACGGCGATCAGG
Source organism: Mucilaginibacter sp. CAU 1740 (assembly GCF_039839285.1). Lineage (NCBI taxonomy): Bacteria > Pseudomonadati > Bacteroidota > Sphingobacteriia > Sphingobacteriales > Sphingobacteriaceae > Mucilaginibacter > Mucilaginibacter sp. CAU 1740. Next base: position 500,234 of record NZ_JBDOQS010000002.1, read on the forward strand.
TGCAGGAACTATTTGAAGCAGCAAAAAAGCATCAGTTTGCTTTACCGGCAGTAAACGTTATTGGTACTAACACTATCAATGCAGTTATGGAAACAGCTAAGGCTGTTAACTCTCCGGTTATTATTCAGCTGTCAAATGGCGGTGCACAGTTTTACGCCGGCAAATCATTGGATAATTCAAAACTTCAGGCCTGCATTTTAGGTGGCGTATCTGCTGCAAAGCACGTGCACCTGCTGGCCGAGCACTACGGTGTAGCGGTTATTTTGCATACCGACCATGCTGCAAAAAAATTGTTGCCATGGATTGACGGTTTGTTAGAGCACGGCGAAAAATTCTTTGCCGAAACAGGTAGACCATTGTTTTCATCACACATGCTCGACTTATCTGAAGAGCCTTTAGAAGAAAACATCGAGATCTCGGCTAAATACCTTGAGCGCATGGCCAAAATGAACATGACCATCGAGATCGAATTAGGTGTTACCGGTGGTGAAGAAGATGGCGTTGACAACTCTGACGTTGATAGCTCACGTTTATATACACAGCCAGAAGAAGTATCTTACTCTTACGAACACCTTTTAAAAGTTAGCCCACGTTTTACGATTGCTGCTGCTTTTGGTAACGTGCATGGTGTTTACAAACCAGGTAACGTAAAATTACAACCGGTTATTTTGCATAACTCACAAGAGTATGTAAAACAAAAATTTGGTTTAACTGCCGAGAAACCTATCAACTTCGTATTCCACGGTGGTTCTGGTTCATCTCAGGAAGAAATTCGTGAGGCTATTTCATATGGTGCTATCAAAATGAATATCGATACCGATATGCAATGGGCTTATTGGGAAGGTATTAAAGATTACTACCAATCAAAAGAAGGTTATTTACAAACTCAGATCGGTAGCCCGGATGGTGAGGATTCTCCAAACAAAAAATACTACGATCCACGCGTTTGGTTACGCAAAGGCGAAGAAAACTTTGTAAAACGTTTGTCTGCAGCTTTTGAAGATCTTAACTGTATCGACGTAAACAGCAAATTATAATATTCATCAAAAACTAACAAAAGCGCCTGTACATTTGTTGTGCAGGCGCTTTGTTGTTTATAGTCAGCAACGAGGTTCCCCCATAAAACTTAAAAATTTACTGTAATGACAGAACTTCGTATTAAAAAGAAAAATTTATTTGAGCGCTTTGCCAATTGGGCTACTATTGCAACCGGTAGTTCGGGGGCGTTTATTGGAGCTTTCGCGGTTATTATTATATGGGGAATAACTGGTCCGCTGTTTCACTATTCGGATACCTGGCAACTGGTGATCAATACGGGTACTACCATTGTTACTTTTTTAATGGTTTTCCTGATCCAGAAATCGCAGAATAAAGATTCGAAAGCCATACATTTGAAGCTTAACGAACTGATTGCATCTCACCAGGGTGCCAGTAACCGCATGGTTGATATTGAGGATATTACCGAAAAAGAGCTTGATCAGCTGCACAAGTTTTATGTTGAACTTGCTGATCTGGCCGAAGAGGAAGATGATATCACCTGTACGCACTCGATAGATGCTGCCAAAGAAAACCATACCACCAAACTCAATAATTTTAAAACGAAACCGCATTACATCAATGCCCGCAAAAATCACAGTAAAAAAAGCCACTGAACAGGCCGATCTGGATAAAATCAATGCCATCAGGTATGAAGTTTTTGTCGTAGAACAAAACTGCCCGCCACACCTCGAGGTTGAGCATAATGAAGATTCTGTACATTTTTTAGCCACTGTTGATGGCGAACCGGCCGGTGCCTGCCGCTGGCGTAAAACCGAAAATGGTTATAAGCTGGAGCGCTTTGCCGTACTTAAAAACTTTAGGGGCTATGGTTTAGGAGGGGAAATGGTGAAAACCGTACTGGCCGATCTGCCTGCCGACGCTGAACACATCTATCTCAACTCGCAAACACACGCGGTATCTTTTTACAAAAAATTAGGTTTTGAAGAAAGCGGTCCCGAGTTTGAAGAGGCGGGTATCAAGCATTATAAAATGGTGAAGAAATAATGCCGGTTAAAAATATTTAAAAGATGCTGCAACCATTTTAAAGGTTGTGGCATCTTCTGTTTAGTACATCATCTAAATCTGATTATTATGTTAAATCTGAATCTTACTCCCCAAAGATTATTGATCGCCATTTTTTGTTGCGTTATTTCATTAAGCGCATTTGGCCAGGATAAAATCAAAACCATTGGCAATAAGCCCCGCACCGGATCAAGCAACAACAGTTTTGCTGCTATTAAAGGTTATTTGGTAGGTATTGAAATGAATGCCGGCAAAAAGCAGGTGCAGTTAATGAAACTGAGGTTTCATACCTCAAACCACGCCAGCGATAGTGTTGCTTTTAAAGTTAACGTTTATCAAATGGCGGGTAAATACCCTAATACAGCCAACCTGGTAACAGGCGAAGTGAAAGGCTATATCAAAAAATACACCACCGAAGGTGTGCAGCTAAATACGGTTGACCTTGCACCTTACAACATTAAAGTAGCCGGTAATATAGTAGTAGCTATTGAGTTTTTGGAAACAAGATCAGGCTCAAATATCAGTTTTGCCAGCGGCGTATTAAATGGCGGCACGTTTTGCAAATCTCCAGATTCTGAAAACTGGAAAAAGATCCCGATTGTTGGGGTGGATTTTAGTGTGGATGTTAAAAAACTGAATTAACAGGCCGCAAACCAAAACTTACGAAGTTTTTAAAACTTCGTAAGTTTTTCTGCTTTTAAACAAACATGCTATTAAAATAGCTCTCAATCCTCAGCGTTAACTGCTCTATCTCCAAATTCAAAATTTTTGTTGTTTTTTTAATAAAACGAATTTTATATGTTTGTATAATCTGTTTTAAACCAAAAGATCAAGAAAATTTTTGAAGCAAGTTAATTGAATACAGTTTTTACATCAATAATTACGCAATCGATTGCGTAATTATTGGTAAAAGGATTTACCTTTGTTTTTGTGATAATTTGATGAGAGTGCTTGTTAACGAACCCGAATTAATTAACCTGATAGCCAATGGCGATAGGGAAGCATTTGCTCAATTTTACAGGGCTTATCTGAAAAATATTTACAAGTATATTTTCAGTATCAGTTATTCAAAAGAAACTAGCGAAGAGATAGTTCAGGAACTCTTTTTAAAGGTTTGGGAAAACCGGGAAAACCTGGGTAAGGTAAAATCTGCCAAAGCTTATTTATACCAGTGCGCAAAAAACCTTCTGTTAGATCATATCCGCAGATCGCGTGTTGAAAGCCGGGTAATGGACGTGATTGAGCTGAACGCTTTGGCAGGCGAAAACTATACGGAAAATAGTTTGGCTTACGGCGAATATTACCAGATCGCTCAACGGGCGATAGACCTATTGCCCGAAAAGCGCAAGTTGATTTTTAAACTGCGTTTAAATGATGATCTGTCGCTCGATGAGATCGCTTTAAAACTCCATATCTCCAAATCTGTAGTAAAAAAACAACTGTATGCCGGTGTGAACTTTGTGCGTAAATACATTAACGAGCATAGCGAAATAGCGGTATTGATTTTTTACCTGATCATTTCTTCACACTAATTTAAAATTATTTTTACCACGAGGGGTTCTTTAGGCTAAGATGTTCGTCTTAAGTGTATATGAGCCAATCTATACCCGAACAATTTTTCGAAAAACTCAAAAGTCATCAGCTTGATGAAAGCGATCACCTGAAGCTTACCGAGTGGTTTAAAACCGCGTCGGAGGCCGAAGTTGATCAGGTTTTGGAAAAGTATAGCTGGTATTTTCAGGAACAGCCAGATGAGTTGTATCCCGAAGATGGCCAATTGGTAAGTATTATTGAAAGTAAGATCAACAAAGCGGATACACCGTTTTCTGAAACTGATCTGCATCAGAGGCAAAGTATTTTATCTCCCTTTGTAAAAAGTATCTCCATAGCCGCAACATTGTTGGTAGGGGTATGCTTGTTTCATTATTTATCTAAGGAAAAAAAACATTCCGAAACTGAGGTTCAAATTGCCCGTGCTACAAAAATAGTTCCGGGCGGCAATAAGGCCATCCTTACGTTAAGTAACGGGAATACCATTACACTCGATTCGGCCCATAACGGAATGCTGGCTAATCAAAGCAGCGTACAGATCATTAAGAAAAAAAATGGCCAGCTTGTTTATGATGCTTCGGCAGTAAATCAAAAAGGTGGTGAAATCGCCTATAACACCATCACAACTCCACGGGGAGGCCAGTACCAGGTGCAATTGCCTGATGGTAGTAAAGTTTGGCTCAACGCTGAGTCGTCCCTGCGCTTCCCTGCACATTTTACCGGCTCACGCAGGCAAGTTACCTTAACCGGCGAGGGGTATTTTGAAGTGGCCAAAGATAAAGCGCATCCTTTTACGGTTGATATCAATAATATGGAGGTTGAGGTGCTTGGTACCCATTTTAATGTAATGGGCTACAAGGATGAGGCCGCTACCGCTACTACTTTGCTGGAAGGTTCGGTGAAAATTAAAAAAGGGAGTATCGAACAAATGATAGTTCCGGGCCAGCAGGCAAAGGTTAATCAGAATATCACCGTAGCCAATGTAAATGTGAACGAAGCGGTAGAATGGAAAAACGGCAATTTCAATTTCGCACACGAAAAACTGGAAGGCATTATGCGCAAAATAGCCCGCTGGTACGATGTTGATGTGGCTTACGAAGGTAAAGTTACCAATGCAACTTTTGTGGGTACCATACCGCGCTCAGAACAAATAAGCGAGGTTTTTAAATATTTAGAATTAACAGGATTAGTGCATTTTAAAATTACAGAAAGGAGAATAACCGCCATGCCATAACCTTTACTTACCGGCGGCTTTTCCATAAAAAAAGCCAGGAAGCGCTACCAACGCTTTCCCGGCAATGCCAGGGATATAAACCGCCAGATAACCGAACTACCAATTATTAAGTCAGATTTAAACCCAAAACATTCAAATGTATGAAATTTTATTTTCAAACAGGGGGGCGGCGTTTTGCCTGTTTTCCTAAAATTTTGCTTGTAATGAAGCTCACGCTCATTTTATTAATTACCGCTTTTTTACAGGTTTCGCAAGCCAGTTATGGCCAACGTATTACCTATAAAGGAAGCATCTCGGCCGAGAAATTTTTGCAGGTTATTCAAATCCAAACCCCTTTCAAAGTGCTGTATACCGAAGAGATGGTGAATGGCTTAGGCAATACAGACCTTAACCTGAAAAATGTAACTGTTGAAGACGCGCTTAACGCTTTTTTAAAGAATAAGCCATTAAGCTACACCATAACTAATAATGTAATTGTTATTAAAAATAAACCGATGTTGGTTAGCAGTGCCGATCAGCAACCGGTAACCATTACCGGTAAGGTGCTTGACGATAAAAAGTTACCGCTTCCGGGCGTAACGGTTTTAGTTAAAGGCACAAATACAACAGCTGTTACCGATGTTAATGGCGATTATAAAATTGCCGTTAATGATGCTAAGGCAACCCTTGTTTTTAGTTTTGTTGGTTTTGAAACTACCGAAGTTGCACTTGGTGCTAATACCGTAGTTAATGTGCAGTTAAAGGTAGCCAACCAAAATATCAGCGAAGTTGTGGTTGTGGGCTACGGAACGCAACGCAAAACATCCCTAACCTCGGCAGTTTCGGCGGTTAAAGGAAGTGAACTGGCTAAAGCACCGGTGCCCAATATTACCTCATCATTAGCTGGCCGTGTTGCCGGTATCTCTGCCCGCCCTAACGGTGGCGTACCCGGACAGGACGATCCGGATATTCACGTAAGGGGCATAGGAACAATAGGAGGCAGTGGTGCCCTTATTGTAATTGACGGGATCATCCGATCTAATATTGATCAGATAGACCAGAACCAGATCGAATCTGTTTCGATATTAAAGGATGCGGCCGCGGTAGCTCCTTATGGTTTGGCCGGTGCCAATGGTGTTATATTGATAACAACCAAGCATGGGCAAACGGGCTTGCCTACTTTATCATTAGGGGCTTACTACGGTATCCAGCGCCCAACATTTCCGCCAAATATGTTGAATGCTAAAGATTACATGACCCTTAAAAACGAGGCTGATGTAAACTCCGGTCTATCGCCAGAGTTTGCTACAGACCTGATCAATAACTATGATAACCTGCATGCGCAAAATCCTGATAAGTATCCTAATAGTAATGTTCAGCACGAACTGATTAAGTTGAACAAGCCTCAGCAAAGCTATAATTTGCAATTATCGGGCGGAACCAACATCATGCAATACTATGTGGGGTTCAATTTTTTAAGGCAAGATGGTATTTTCAATCCTCTAAATTATAACAGGTATAATTATAATGCTAAACTTGATATCAACGCAACCCCAACTACTAAAGTAAGTGTTGCGCTAAATAACTCCATCGAGCAAAACCAGACCGGGCCAATAGCTCAGGGTATTTCCTATATCCCTACAGCTGCTATTTATTACAGCAACGGCTTATGGGGGCAATCGGGAGGGTACTCACCTGCGGGCGATATTGAAAGCGGCAGCTATAATAAAATAAGCAGCAATACCGCGTTAAACTCCATAGCGGTTGAGCAGCAATTACCTTTTGTAAAAGGGTTAAGTATTAAAGGTGTATTTGGTTACGACCCAACTACAACTACCACTAAAAACTGGACACGCCCAAGCTACTATTACATCTACGATGGTACAACTTCGCCGGCTACCTACAAAAAAACGCAACTGGGTGATGGCTTTACCACACTTTCGCAATACTTTGGTAAAAGCCAAAACTTCACTTACCAGGGGTATCTGAATTACCATCGCACTTTTGGTAATAATGACATAACCGGTTTAGTGGTTGCCGAAGCACGTAATGGAATTGGTAGCAATTTCAGCGCATCACGCAGGGGCTTTAGTGTTGATGTAGATGAGCTTGATTTAGGTACATCTGATAAGCTGAATTTTAATAACGGAGGTTCATCAAGTACCAGTAGTTCATTAGGGTATGTGTACCGCTTAAACTATGCTTACAAGGGTAAATATATGCTTGAGGCTACCGGTCGTTATGATGGGCATTATTATTTTGCGCCCGGTCATCAGTGGGCGTTTTTCCCGGCGTTTTCAGCAGGATGGCGTTTATCTGAAGAAAAGTTCATTAAAGATAACTTCACCTTTGTTGATAACCTGAAATTGAGGGGATCATGGGGTAAATCGGGTAACCTTGCAGGCGGGCCTTACCAATATCTTACAAAATACAATTTGTATGGCAACGCTTATTCTTTCGGCACCTCGAGCCTTGTTCAGGGATCATATATCCCGCTGGAATCAAATCCGGAAATTACCTGGGAAAGGGCAACCAAAAGCGACGTTGGTCTTGATGGCTCTTTGTGGGGTGGTAAGCTAACCTTTGAAGCAGATTACTTTTACGAAAAACGGTCGGACATGCTGGTTGATCCTATAACCACCGTTCCGGTTGAATATGGTTTGGCTTTACCGCAAACCAACGCAGGTATTATGAGCAACCATGGTATTGAGTTGGTGCTTGGTACAAACAACCGGTTTAGCAATGGTTTGCAATTAGGCGTATCGGGTAACTTTAGCTTTGCCCGCAATAAACTATTACAGGTTTTTGAAAACAATGCCACCAAAAATGATCCTCAACGCAGCCGTACAGGTCGCGAATTAGGAACACCATTTGGCTATAAAGCTTTAGGTTTATTCAAAACATCCGACGATAAAAACGGCGATGGTGTTATTGACAGCAAGGATGGTTATAACGTAACCCAGTTTGGTACCCTGCATCCGGGCGACGTGAAATATGCCGATCTGAACGGCGATGGCAAAATAGACGATAAAGACGAAACCGTGCTAGGTTACCCAACCACCCCCGAAATTACTTATGGCTTAAATGTGAACGCTTCATGGAAAGGTTTTGACGTTACCTTGTTTTTCCAGGGCGCGGCCAACGCGAGCCTGAATATCCAGGGATACCAGACCGTTCCTTTCCGTATTAACAACACCAATACCTCTTACGAGTATTTTGATAACCGTTGGACACCTGATCATCAGGATGCCAAATATCCAAGATCATACGCTTCTAAAAACACCAACAACACAACCAACCCAATAAGCGGCGATGGTTTTGGCGCGTTCTCATCATCATTATGGATGGCTAACACAAGCTTCCTGCGTTTAAAAACAGCGGTAATAGGTTATACTATTCCGGCTGCTATAACAAAGAAGTTTAGCATCCAAAGCTTGCGTTTATATGTTTCGGGACAGAATGTGTTTACTGCAAGCCCGCTTAAGTTTATGGATCCGGAAACAGGTTACTCATCACGTGAAGAATCGTACCCTGTTCAAAAAGCCTTCATTTTTGGTCTGAACGTAACTTTTTAACCATAGCGTAATTAAAGTCATGAAGAAATTAAATAAAAATAGCACCTATTATAGCTGGCTGTTGCTGGTCGTATTGGTGCTCCCTATAGCATCCTGCAAAAAATACCTTGATAATGCGCCCAAAGATTCTATCGCAGGCGACGTACAATGGAGCAGCGAAACCACTGCCGATCTGTTTTTAAATGATATTTACCACCAGATAAACGACCAGGGTGATACCCCCGACCCTTTAGATAGCTATACCGATGATAACGATGGCGGCCCATACTGGAAATCATGGCGCTGGAGACAAGGCATTATCGGTCCGGGCGTTGAAGACGGTACCCCACAGGAAAACGATGGTGGTGCATCAAATTACGAGGAATGGGACGCGGTTTACCAGAAGATCAGAAAGTGCAATACTTTTATACAACAGGTAAACGCGCACCCGGAAAATCTGTCGCAAAATTACAGGAATAAAAGGATTGATGAAGTGCGTTTTCTGCGTGCATTTTTTTATAGCTATTTGTGGATGCATGTTGGTGGTTTGCCAATAATAACTGTACCACAGGATAGGACTAAAGATAGCCAGGCCGATTTGTTTAAAGCGAGGAGCACTTTTGGTGATACCTTTAATTTTATCGATACCCAGTTAGATTCGGTGGTGAATAACAAATATCTCGCAAAAAAATATAATTCGGGCGAAGGTGATGCCGGTCGCGCTACGATAGGTGCGGCGTTGGCTTTAAAAGGCTGGATCGAGTTGTATGCCGCAAGCCCATCGTTCAATACAGGTTCGCCGGTGATAGGTTCTGATCCTAACAAATTTTTCAGTTTTGGCAGTACAGATGTGGCCCGTTATGCAAAAGCCGCGGCAACCAACAAAAAGTTTATTGACGAACTGGGAGGTACTTATGCCTTGTTTCCGGATATGACAACCTTTTGGAAGGAAACTAACGAATACAACTCCGAAGTTATATTTGATAAACAGGAAGTTGCCAATACTACGGGTGGTGCATATAACCTTTTTGGCGGACCGGTTTACATATTGGGCCAGTATTACACCTGGGGAAATTACGACCCTACGCAAGAATTGGTTGATCAATTCAGGATGGATAACGGTTTGCCTATCAGCGATCCAAAATCGGGCTATGACCCCCAGCATCCGTACTTACACCGTGAGAAGCGTTTTTACGATTGGATAGTTTATGATGGTGCTCCGTACAAACAAAACTGGATGAGCAGAACTGATACTATCTACACCAGGATAGATAAGGTTCACCCATCGTTGAACGAGATCGACTTTGGTTCATCAGATGTATCAAACACTGCTTATTATTTCAGAAAACGCCTTAACCCGGATGTTGTACCTTCGGGTGGCAATAGCAATGGTATCAACTATGTTTACTTCAGATACGCCGAGGTGTTGTTAAATTATGCTGAAGCGCGAAACGAAGCGACCGGCCCTAATGCCGATGTTTATTCGGCTATTAACAAGATCAGGGTAAGATCAAACTTGCCAACGCTTGAGGCTACCTATGGCGGCCAGAATTTAAGCCAGGTACAAATGCGCAACGTTATCCGTAACGAGCGCAGGGTGGAGCTTTCTTTTGAAAACAAAAGGTATTATGATATTGTGCGTTGGGGGATAGGCGTTGATGTGCTTAATGTAGATAGGCATGGCATGAAGATCAGCAATACTTCGCCAACCGATAATAAAGGTGTGTGGAAATATGAACCTGTATTGTTAGGGCACCCACATGTGTTTACATCAAAAATGAACCTGAACCCAATACCGCAACCGGTAATTGACAGGAACCCGAATGTTAAGCAGAATCCTAATTATTAAGTGAATAAATAACCCCGGAAATTATACTTTGTTTGTTTTATTTATTGGGAATAAAACAATACCCCTAATATAATAGCCCGTGGCAACCGGTGTAAGCAAGCTTGCACCGGTATTTTAAAGCATTAAAAAGTATCCGGCCCGCAAAGGCCGGATATTTCAACTTAAAATAAAATCAGATGCTCAATCGTAAATCCATCTTCCTATCCGTGTTAAGCCTGGGGCTTGCCATAACGGCAAATGCCCAGCTTTACAAAGACCCTAAAGCGCCTGTACCGAAACGTGTGGCCGACCTATTAAAACGAATGACCCTCGAAGAAAAAATAGGGCAGATGAGTATGTCGTCGCTTACCGAAGCTAAGGATAGCAAAATTGCCTACGGGGTATTGGAAAGCCCTTTTACCAACGTGAGGGATGTAGCTATAAAATCGGCGGCCGCAAAAAAATACAGTCGCGAGCAAACACGCTTAGGCATCCCGCCGATACAGATAGGCGAGTGTTTGCACGGGCAGCTTGCCGCGGGTGCAACAACCTTTCCGCAAGCTATAGCGCAGGGCAGCACCTGGAACCCGGCGCTGATAGAAAAGATGGGGCAGGCGATAGCTTACGAGGCATCAACATCGGGTGTTGATCAGGCATTGTCACCATTGTTTGATTTGATCAGGGATGCACGCTATGGCAGGGTAGAAGAATGTTTAGCCGAGGATCCTTATTTGGTAGGCCAGCTTGGTTCGGCCTTTGTAAGGGGGATGCAGGGCAATCCCGCACAAACACGAAACGGTTTTGCATTTGATAAAGTAATGTGTACCGGCAAGCATTTCGCGGCTTACAGCAAGCCCATTGCCGGCATTAACATAGCGCCTGCCGAAATAGGTGAACGCGAACTCCGCAGCATGTTTTTAGCACCTTTCCGGGATGTTGTGCAGGATGCTAATATTGCTGCTATTATGCCATCGTACAATGAAATAGACGGCGTTCCAGCCCATAGCAACGAGTTTTTATTAAAACAGGTGTTACGCAAAGAATGGAATTTTAAAGGTTACGTTTTCTCTGATTACGGCGGCCTGAGCCAACTGTTTGATTTTCATAAGATCGCTAAAACCAAGGCGGATGCAGCCATGTTCGGTATCACTGCCGGTGTTGATCTGGAAGCTGCCCGCCCTGATATATATCCTCATTTAATTGAGTTGGTTAAAGCAGGCAAGATCAAAGAAGCTCAAATTGATACTGCTGTAGCACGTATCCTAACCCTTAAGTTTAAAGCCGGGCTTTTCGAAAAACCTTTGGCCGATACCGCGCGCATAAAAGATAGGGTACATACTGCCGATCATATCAAACTTTCGCAGCAAATAGCCGAAGAATCTATCGTACTATTAAAAAATAACAATAACCTGTTGCCTTTGAATCTTAGTAAGCTGAAATCCATAGCGGTTATTGGCCCAAATGCCAATAAGGTTCAATATGGTGATTATAGCTTTACAAGGGATAACCTATCGGGCGTAAATGTACTGGAAGGCATAAAGCAGTTTGTGGGTAATGATGTTAAGGTGAATTATGCCCAGGGATGCGAACTTACCGGCCTTGACAGAAGCGGTTTTGACGAGGCTGTAAAAACCGCTAATGAAAGTGATGCGATAGTTGTAGTGTTAGGTACAACAAGTGTTGTATTTCAGGGTGTGGGTTGGAACGGAAAAGCACCGGGCAATGAACCTAAAGATCCTTTTACCTGCGGCGAGGGGTATGATGTTACCGATATCGGTCCGCAGGGCGTTCAGCGCGAATTGTTACAGGCGGTTTATAAAACCGGCAAACCTGTTATACTGGTGTTAGAGAATGGTCGCCCATGGAGTATTAGCTGGGAAAAAGAGAATGTACCGGCTATTTTGGAGGCCTGGTATCCCGGCGAAAAAGGCGGTACTGCTATCGCCAATATTTTGTTTGGTAAAGTGAATCCATCGGGAAGGCTTAACATGACTGTGCCGCAATCAACCGGTCACATCCCTGTATTTTACAACTATGTAAACTCATCCCGTGGAAACAACCGCGAGCCGGGAACAATTGAAAAACCGGGTAGGGATTATGTGTTTTCATCTACCGATCCGCTGTTTGCTTTCGGCTTTGGTTTGAGCTATACTTCTTTTAATTATAGTAACCTTAAAGTATCAAAAACAACGTTCAGTAAAGATGAGCAGGTAACTGTTTCTGTTGATGTAAAAAATACAGGGAAGATAGCGGGGAAAGAAGTTGTGCAGCTGTACCTGGGCAATAAGGTAAATTCGGTGAGTACACCGGTTGTTGCCCTGAAGCGGTTCAGCAAAATAGCCATTGAACCGGGAGAAACCAAAACAGTTAATTTCACCATTAACGCTAAGGATATCGCTATCTGGAACCGCCAGATGAAATTGGTTACCGAGCCGGGAACATTTGATGTGATGATAGCTAAAGCGGCCAATGAAGTTGTATTGAAACAGCAATTGGAGTATAAAAACTAAACTAATGTCAGTGGATTTTTTAAGGTAATGATAATTGCTTAGGCATAAATCACCTTTAAAAACATAACTGAGTAACCTCATCTATAAAACCCAATTGTCATTTCGACGAACAAGGATCGGATTGCGCGTTTGGGGTGAGGAGAAATCTTCTGCACCTTGCTTTACAGCTTAGCAAGGCGTAGAAGATTTCTCTTTCGCTCCCGCGCTCTTTCCCTCCCGGCTCTATCGAAATGACAATTTTTATTAAATGTTACTGCTTCATTATCCACGTAGAAAAGTTATGTAATAATTGGGTTATACATTTTCGCAATCGATTGTTTTTATTAGATTTGGCCGCGAAAAATCCAATTGATAACAGCCCTAATTCTAATTTAATTTATGCGATTAAAACCTACTTTATTACTCACACTTTGTGTGCTGGTATTTTGTTTTGCCAAAATAACGCCCAAACCTAAAATACTGGTATTTACCAAAACTTCCGGTTTTCACCATGCATCTATCCCGGTTGGTGCCGCTGCTATTATGAAACTGGGGGCCGAAAATGATTTTTTGGTTGATACCACGTCCGACGCTGCGAAAATTACAGAACCTAATCTGGCTAAATATTCGGCAGTGGTGTTTTTGAGCACCACTGGTTATATGCTCAATAATTATCAGCAGGCCGATCTGGAACGCTATATGCAGGCAGGCGGCAATTTTGTGGGCATACACGCCGCTACCGATGCCGAATACGATTGGCCCTGGTACGGCCGTTTAGTGGGGGGCTATTTTGATAGCCACCCTGCTATACAGGAAGCTGTTTTGAAAGTGATAGATAAAAAGCATCCGGCTACCCGTAATTTACCCGAGAATTGGAAACGTACCGACGAATGGTATAACTTTAAACAGATAAACCCTGATGTTCATGTACTTTTAAATATTGACGAGGAAAGCTACAAAGGAGGCAAAAACGGAGCTAACCATCCAATGGCCTGGTACCATAACTTTGAGAACGGAAGGGCTTTTTACACCGAGCTTGGCCATACCGATGAGTCGTACAGTGATCCCGTTTACTTGAAGCACTTGCTGGGCGGGATCCAATATGCTATTGGCGACAATAAATTACCCGATTATTCAAAATGTACGGCGTTACGCGTACCTGAAGAAAACCGCTTCAGCAAAACCTCATTGATACAAGGCGTATTTTTCGAACCAACAGAAATGGCCGTATTACCTAACCTGGATATCCTGGTTGCCCAGCGCCGGGGCGAGATCATGTTATATAAATACGATACCAAAAAGGTAAAACAAGCCGGTTTTCTGGATGCCTATTTTAAAAGCCACACCAAAGGTGTTAATGCCGAAGAAGGTGTTTTAGGTTTACAGATCGACCCTGATTTTAAGGATAATCATTACGTTTATATTTATTACAGCCCGGCAGATACTTCGGTTAACCGCCTTTCCCGCTTCACGGTAACCGGCGATACTATTGATAACAAAACCGAAAAAGTTGTATTGCAGCTATACTCCCAACGCGAAATTTGCTGCCATACCGGCGGTTCTGTAGCCTTCGGGCCTGACCATATGTTGTACCTGTCAACCGGCGATAACAGCACACCTTTTGATGAAGGTAAAAAACAACCTTATGATACCCATGCCTTTGCTCCCTTAGATGACCGCCCTGGTTTTATAAATCACGATGCAAGGCGTTCGGCAGGTAACAGTAATGATCTGCGAGGTAAAATATTAAGGATAAAAATAAAAGGCGATGGTACATACACTATTCCCTCGGGCAATTTATTTAAGCCTGGCACTCCCAACACCAGGCCCGAAATTTATGTAATGGGCGACAGGAACCCATACCGCATAGCCGTAGATAAAAAGAATAGTTACCTGTACTGGGGCGAGGTTGGCCCCGATGCCAATAATGATAGCTTAGCTACAAGGGGGCCACGGGGCTACGATGAATTTAACCAGGCCAAAGCAGCGGGTTATTTTGGCTGGCCCCTTTTTATAGGCCCCAACATTCCTTACCATCCTTATAACTACGCAACCGGCGAATCGGGACCAGAGTTTGATCCCCTACATCCCATTAACGATTCAAAAAATAACACCGGGATCAGGGAACTACCGCCAGCGCAAAAGGCTTTGATCTGGTATCCTTATGCCGAATCGAAAGAGTTTCCGCAATTGGGTGCCGGCGGGCGTACCGCCATGGCCGGACCTATTTATTATGCCGACCAGTTTCCTAAAGGTGCCCGCATGCCTGATTATTATAACAAGAAGGTATTCTTTTACGATTGGATCCGCGGTTGGATAAAAGTACTTACCCTGCAACCCAACGGCGATCTGGATAAGATGGAGCCGTTTATGGCCGGTACCAAGTTTAACTCGCCTATTGATATGGAATTAGGGCCGGATGGTCGTATTTATGTGTTAGAGTACGGTTCGGGCTGGTTCAGTAAAAACAAAGATGCCGGTTTAGCACGGATCGACTACAATACCGGCAACCGCGCGCCGGAAGTAAAAAGCATCGCTGCTAACAAATTGTACGGCAAGCTACCCCTGCAAGTAACATTTACAGTTGCCGCTTCCGATCCCGAGAACAACAAAATGACCTATACCTGGAATTTAGGTAACGGTGTAAAGAAAACCACCACAGTCCCTAAATTACCTTATACTTATGTTAAACGTGGCAACTACAACGTAACCGTAAAGGTTGAGGACGAAGAGGGAGCTGCTGTTATCAGCAAAAGCATAGTCGTTTTGGCCGGACAAGATTCGCCGGATATGCAGAAAAAGTTGGCCAACATGAAGGCAAACAGCGCGGGTATGGCATTGATGTTATCGTTAGATTGTAAGGCCTGCCATAAAGTGGCCGAAAAATCTGTCGGTCCGGCATTTACAGAAGTAGCCAAAAAATATCCTAATACTGAAAGTTCAACCAATCGCCTTACCAAAAAAGTGATTGCAGGTGGCCACGGTAACTGGGGAGATGTAGATATGCCCGCCCATCCTAACCTGAAGCCTGCCGAGCTAAAACAGATCATCAACTGGATCTATTCATTGAAATAATAGATCTTGTTTTGAGCGCGATACCACCTTGTACTTTGTATGAGGTGGTATTGTTGTTTATTGGCAGTTAGGTTTTGGCTATATAACAAACGGCCTCACCCAATAGCTGGTTTACATGCCTTGTGAAGTAATCGCACGTTTTAAATAGTCGCCCGCAATATTTTTTCAATTTTCTTTCCTTTGGCAAGCTCGTCTACCAGTTTATCTAAGTAGCGTACTTTTTGTGTTAGGGGATTTTCGATCTCCTCAACACGATACCCACAAATAAGCCCGGTAATAAGCGATGCGTTAGGATTTAGCGAAGCCTGATCGAAAAAAGTTTGGAAGGTTGCTTTTTGAGCGATATGATCTTGAAGCTGATCTTCTGTAAAGCCCGTTAACCAGCTAATAACCTCATCCAATTCGGCCTTGGTGCGGCCTTTTTTCTCCACTTTGGTGATATATAATGGATATACCGATCCAAATATCATTTTCGCTATGCGCTCATCGTGTGTATTACTGGTATTCATTTTCTTGATAATGAAAGGTTATTGCAGCTGGTTAATGCTTGTAATGAATTAACGTAAAGTTATGTTTTTTCGGAAAACTGGAGGTTTAAACTCATCATATATCCAGGGAAATCGCTTTTAAAACACGAGGCTCCTATGGAGCCTGTTTCGATTCGAATATATTGCTATAAACACGATACTCCTAACGGAGTTGTAAAAGTACCCCGGCGGGGTAACGTGTTTGTAGAGAAAATTTGAAGAGATTTTAAAGGCTCCATAGGAGCCTCGTATCGAAAATTTGTTAAAAGCGATTTCCCTGATCAAATAACCCGAATCAGCAAAAAGCATACAACTAACCTTAATTAGTATTATCGGTGCCCACCTGCCACTACCGACCTTTACATCATAATTAAAACACAAAAAAATGAACCAGACAATTTTAATAACCGGCGCAAGTACCGGCATAGGAAAAGAAACCGCGAAACTATTTTTAGCCAAAGGTTGGAACGTTATAGCCACCATGCGCAACCCCGAAAACGAAACCGAGCTAACATCATCAGGTAATGTTTTAGTAACCAAACTGGATGTTTTGGATCAGGATTCGATCACCAATGCCGTAAATGAAGGCATCAAGGCATTCGGCAAAATTGATGTTCTGTTAAACAATGCCGGTTACGGTGCTTACGGCCCGCTGGAGGCATTTTCGAGAGAGAAGATCGTTCGCCAGTTTGATACAAACGTTATTGGCCTTTTGGATGTAACCAAAGCTTTGTTGCCACATTTCAGAACAAATAAAAGCGGTACTATCGTTAATATTTCATCTATAGGCGGCAAAATGGGTTTCCCGTTAGGGGCACTTTATCACGGAACTAAATTCGCGGTTGAGGGTATCTCTGAGGCTTTAAAATACGAAGTTGAGCAATTTGGCGGCAAGGTGAAAATAGTTGAACCTGGCGCAATCGCTACCGATTTTACCAGCCGCTCTATCGATATCAGCAACGATGAAAGCCTTACCGAATATCAGCCCTTATTAGGCAAGGTAATGGCCGCCGTAGGCACTATGTTTGAGAGCGCGTCGCCGGCAAGTGTGGTAGCTAATGTTATTTACCAGGCTGCAACCGATGGTACAGATCAGCTGCGTTATACTGCCGGCGAAGATGCTAAAGCGATAGTAGGCCTGCGTGATGAGGCTGATGACGAAACTTTTCTTAACGCCATCAAAAATCAATTTGGTATCTAATTTAATTGCGGCATTGCTTACGCAATGCCGCAAAGTTTTACCTTTATAATTATGAGCAGCTTTATCCACCTCGAACATATCTCGGCTTTACTTAAATTCTTCGGATTAGAGCGGACGGTGCGCCATCCACTGGTGGCAGCGGTTGATTTTAGCGAGGCCAAAAGCCATATCCCGGCGGGAGTGAGGCTTTCGGCCGATTTTTATGCGCTTATCTTTAAAGTTTATCCGGGTAATAACGTAAGGTATGGCCGTAAAGTAGTAGATTTTAATGATGGCAGCCTGATCTGTATGGCTCCCAACCAGATCATTGAAATGGATAATGACGAAGGTCAGCCAGATGGGCTTCAGGGCTGGGGGCTGTTTTTTCACCCGGATCTGATCCGCACTACTTCCTTAAATGATAAAATGAAGGATTACAGTTTCTTCTCGTACGAGGTTACCGAGGCCCTTCATTTATCGGATAAGGAGAAGCAAATATTACATGATTGCGTGTTGAAGATCGGGGCCGAGCTACAGGAAAATATCGATATCCACAGCCAGGCCATCATTGTTTCAACCATCGAACTGCTTTTAAACTATTGTACCCGCTTTTACGGTCGTCAGTTCATAACCCGCAAAAGTTCCAACAGTTCGGTAGTTGTTCAAATTGAAAAGATCCTGAATGATTATTTCAAAACAAACAACCTTAGCGAAAAAGGCCTGCCTACAGTGAAATATCTCGCAGGCGAAGTGTATTTATCCCCGGGCTACCTGAGCGATCTGCTCAAAAAAGAAACCGGTAAAAACACCCAGGATCATATCCATTTTCATTTGATTGAAGAGGCTAAGAATATATTGCTGAGTACCAACAGATCGGTAGGGGAAATAGCCTATTCGTTAGGGTTTGAGTATCCGCAGTATTTCAACAAGCTCTTTAAACAAAAAACCGGAAAAACGCCGGTTGAGTTTAGGGGGATGAACTAATCCTCAAATAAATATCCACTGTAGGCTAAGCCCGTAGCCACGCTTTTAAAGTTATCTCCCGAATTAAGTTTAACATGCGGAAACCTGTTCTTGAACAGTTTTTGAATAGCGCCCACCATGGATGTACCGCCGGTTAAAAACATACTATCGATGTTTTCCGGGTTGATATTGTTTTGAGCGAGGAATGTATCCAGGTAACCGGCTATGCGGTCTACATCTTTGGCTATGATCTGCTCATAATTTTCAAGGCTTATCTGTTCATCAATGCTGATGTCCATTTTATGATAACTGAATGGTGCGTTATCTTCGGCAGTAAGGGTGATCTTTGTTTTTTCGATAGATTGAAATACCGAATAGCCCAGGTTGTTTTCAAGCAGCGTCATCAGGTTTTTGAACAGCGGATCATTACCCGAATAGTAATAATAATCTTCAATATCCCGCTGAATCCGTAGGCTATTAAAGAAGTTCATTTGCTCCCACGAGCAAATATTGGCGAAAAGAGATTTTGGTACGGTTAGCACCTTGCCCGGAGTAGCTTCGTATTGAGTGTTTTTGCCAAAGTAAGGCGTCCCCTTTTCCCACATAAAAGCCGAATCAAAGCTATCGCCGCCTATATAAATACCGCCGTTGGCCAGGATATCGTCTTTCCTGTCCTTAAGCCCTGTTTTTTTCGGGTCGAGTACTAAATAGGTAAAGTCGGTAGTACCGCCACCTAAATCGGCTACCAATACATTTTCTTTTTGGGTGAGGCTTTTTTCGTAAGCAAAAGCTGCACCGATAGGTTCAAACTGAAAACGGATCTGTTCAAAACCAGCCAGATCAGCCGCTTTGCTTAGGCGGGTTTGCGCAAGGGTATCCTTTTTAACATCGTCGTCATCAAAAAACACCGGGCGACCGATAACGGCTTTGCGGCAATCCTGACTGATCAGTTCATCGGCCCGGCCTTTCAGTTCCTTTAAAATGATCGCAACCAGGTCTGAAGCATTATACTTTTTACCCTGTATGCGGGTTTCGATAAAACTGCTTCGCGGTAAAATTTGTTTTACCGATTTGATGAATCGCCCCTTCATATCATCTTCCAGGTAAGCAGAAATAGCCGCTTCGCCTACCACATAATTAGGCGAATTACCCGGCCCTGTGTGCTGGTAAAAATAAATGAGCGATGGTATAATTATAGTGCCATGTACCTGGTTGGTATCTTCATTGTAAATAACCAAAGCCGAGTTAGTCGTTCCAAAATCAATTCCGTATAAAAAATTACTCATAACAGGAGGGGATAAATCTCTAAAAATGCGGGCGGCGAAAGTATAAAAAAAGAATGGCGTAGGCAAACAGATCTGTATATCGATAAATGCCTTCGTGGCTTAAAGATGTGAGATCGTTTACATAAATGTCAGACAGACAGGGATAGTTTATTAATGCAATTGACTTAGCTTCGGAAACCAATTATTAGCCTTACGCTGCCTTAAACTATGAGATTAACTATCACCACGCTCGCCCTGCTATCCTTGTGCAAAATAAGTTCGGCACAAATTACCGCAACAAACCTTTTAACCGAAGGTCAGAAAAATCCTATCAGCATTGATGCGCTTAACCCCAGGTTCAGCTGGCAATTGGCTGCTTATAAAAATATTGCCCAAATCGCTTATGAAATTGAGGTTGATACGCTCGGTTCAACAAGCGATAAGATGGGTAAGTATTGGTCGACAGGTAAAGTATTATCCGCTCAATCATTGTTCATATTTTACCAGGGTAAAGCGTTACGATCTGGCCATACTTACTTTTGGAAAGTAAGGCTTTGGGATAATAGCGGCAAGCAATCACCCTGGAGCGAGACGGCATCATGGAAAATGGGACTTTTATCTCCAAATGATTGGAAGGCGCAATGGATAGGCCCATCCTCTCAGGATGTTGTTAACGGGCCTTCGCCATTGTTGCGAAACGGGTTCGCGATAAATAAAGAAATTCGCGAGGCTACAGCTTACATAACCTCTTACGGTTTCTACGAAGCCCAGATAAACGGCAAAAAGGTAGGAGATGCTTACCTTACTCCCGGCTGGACAAGCTATAATAAGCGTTTACAATATCAGGCTTACGACGTAAAACCTTTGCTAACACAGGGCGATAACGCTATTGGTGTTACGTTGGGTAGTGGTTGGTATCGAAGCCCGCTTGGGCCGGTACAGCCGCGCCCTAATTTTTATGGAAAAGAACTTGGCCTTCTGTTACAGATCAAAGTAATTTATACAGATGGTACCGAAAAACTGATCGTTTCGGACGGAAGCTGGAAATCATCAACCGGCGCGCTGCGTTTTGCCGAAATTTATGATGGCAGCATTACAGATACCCGGCTTGATCAAAAAGGCTGGGCTACTGCCGGGTTTGATGATCATAACTGGCAAGGCGTAAAAGTGCAATCTCATGATAATAGTAACCTCGTAGCAACAGTTAACGAACCTGTAAGGCAGCACGAAACTTTTAAACCCATTAAAGTTATCACTACTCCAAAAGGCGAAAAGATAATTGATTTTGGCCAGAACCTTGTAGGTTGGGTGCGCGTAACTGTAAAAGGCCACGCAGGCGATTCGATCCGGATATCGCACGCCGAAGTATTGGATAAACCCGGTAATTTTTATACCGAAAACCTTCGCGCTGCCAAAGCTCAGAACATCTATATTTTAAATGATAACGAAACGCATACCTTCGAACCCCAGTTTACCTGGCAGGGCTTTAGATATATCAAAGTACAAGGCATAAAAGGCGATTTGAACCCTGATGATTTTACGGCGATATCTTTATACTCGGATATGAAGGTTACCGGGAGCTTTTCCTGCTCAAATCCGCTGCTTAATCAGCTGCAACACAATATACAATGGGGGCAAAGGGGCAACTTTTTGGATGTACCAACGGATTGCCCGCAACGCGATGAGCGTTTAGGCTGGACGGGCGATGCCCAGGTTTTTTCGCGCACGGCTTCATATAACATGAACGTGCATGACTTTTTTACCAAGTGGCTTAAAGATGTAGCTGCCGACCAATATCCAACCGGTAGCATCCCGTACGTGATTCCTGATATATTAAAAACCGGCAACAACGAGGTTGGCGGCAGCTCGGGCTGGGGAGATGTATCAACTATTGTTCCATGGACCGTTTATACCGCTTACGGCGATAAGCAGGTGCTGGAAACACAATACAAAAGCATGAAAGCCTGGGTTGATTTTATCACCAAACAAAGCCGCAATAACCTATGGGTTACCGGAAACCACTTTGGCGACTGGCTTTTTTACAGCGTAAATGATGATAGGGATGGTAACTCGGCTATTACCAATAAATACCTGATAGCGCAGTGCTTTTATGCCCGCTCAACACAAATTTTGCTCAACAGCGCCAAACTCTTAAATAAAAAAGCCGATGAGCAGTTTTATACACAGCTGCTGCAGAAAATTAAAAGTGCTTACCAGAGGGAATATGTTACACCAAATGGATTGATCTCGTCAGATACCCAAACAGCTTATGTACTTGCGCTCGAGTTTGATATGCTGCCTGCCAGTCTTCGTCAGCAAGCGGCTGATCGGTTGGTTAAAAATATCAAGTTATACAATTATCACCTTACCACAGGCTTTTTAGGTACACCGTATTTATGCGATGTATTGAGCAAATTCAACCATGCCGACGTGGCTTATAAACTATTATTGCAGGACACCTATCCATCATGGTTATATCCAATAAAGGCCGGTGCCACCACCATCTGGGAACGATGGGATGGCATCCGTACCGATGGCAGTTTTGAAGAAGCATCTATGAACTCGTATAACCACTACGCTTATGGTGCCATTGGCGATTGGATGTATCAAAATATTACAGGTATCCAGGCTGCGGAGGCAGGTTATAAAAAGATCATCATTAAACCCATCATCGGCGGTAATTTAACCTGGGCTGAGGCGGGTTATGATTGCCCTTATGGCCACATTAACAGTAAATGGAAAATAGATGCGGGCAAACTTGATATGACGGTTGTGATCCCTCCAAACACCACCGCGGATATTTTTGTTCCGGATGCGCAGGGTAAAACCTATCAAAAGTATTCGGTACAAAGCGGGGAGTATCATTATAGCAGATAGGGCACTTAAAGTTTTGCTGATCTGATCGAAGATATAGCAGGTGGGTAGGAGACACCTACGGAGTCTTCAATTGTTAAGAGTTTTATCTACAAACACGATACTCCTACGGAGTTGTAAAACGAATATCCCAAACTCCGTAGGAGTATCGTGTTTATAGAAAACCGGAAATGTATTTTTGGCTCCGTAGGTGCCTCCTATATACGCCTCGATAAGCGCAGTTAATCATTATTTAGTAACCTCTATCAAAAAATCATAAAGATTTACCTCGGTAGCGAGTTGCAATTTTTTACGTACCCGGTAGCGGCTGATCTCCACACCCTTTAACGAAATATTGAGCAACTGTGCTATCTCTTTAGATGACAGGTTTAAACGCAAATAGGCGCAAAGCTTCAGATCTGTTGAACTTAACCCCGGGAATTTGGCCTTCATGGTGGTTAAAAAGTTATTATGCACCTGGTCAAAATACAGCGAGAAGTTATCCCAATCATCATCGCTTTTTTCGGTATCGCTCAGTAATTTAAAAACGCTCCTGAACTGGTACGATGCATCTGGGATATTGAGCTTTTTGATCAGTAGCATCAGCTCATCTTTAATGTTGAGCATTAGCTTTCCACGATCAACCATTTGCATGGTTAGGGTGGCGAGTTCTTTGTTTTTGTAGTTGAGTTCGGCTTCCAACTTGTCGTTTTTCAGGGTCATGATCTCTTTATCATTCCTGTCAAGTTCAAGACTGTGCAGGTAGCTTAGTCGTTTTTGTTCTTCCTCGTGCTTCTGTTGGTGCAGGTCAAAACGTTTTTGCTGATATTTTATGCCGAGGTAAACGAGGTAAGCAAAAATCGCGAAATAAATTAGGTACGCCCAGATAGTTTGGTACCAGGCAGGTTCAACAATAAAAGTATAATTGACCGGGGCCGATGCCGCGCCTAAATTATTACGCGCCCTTACCGAAAACGTGTATTTACCGTAAGGCAGGTTGGTATAATCCTTCTCTGTTTTAACCGACCATTTCGACCAATCCTTATCAAAACCCATCAGCTTATAAGTAAACTCCTCGTTGCTTTTTTGCGCGTAAAGGGTGGAGGTATATTCAAAATGAAAGGAGTTCCAATGGTTGGACAGGCTTACTATTTGTTTGGAGTTTTGGGCCGATGTTATCTGATCTCCTTTAACAAAATATCCCCCAAAAATAAGACTGTCTTTTTCGGCAATGGCTTTTACAGAGGTAAGCAAAACGTTCAGTTTATTTTCTGACGATACGTATTGCCGATAATTTAGATGGAACACACCGTTATTCGAGCCTACAAAAATATTCTCCTGGTCGTGCGGGTAAATGTATTCGGCACCTTTAACTGTTTGTCCGGCAAGTTCGGGGAAATAGATCACCGTGTAGGGGCGCGAATTTGTTTTTTTACTGAAGTCGATAACGCCTACCCGTTGGTTGCTGATAAACCAGATATTGCCCCTACCATCTTCGGTTAAAAACTCTATTCTCGCGTCGGCAAAAATGGGTTGATAGAATGGGGATGATGTGAAGTTATTCTTATTGGCATTGTATTCATAAACTCCTTTTTCGGTAACGGCGATGATCTTGCCTTTGATAAAATATACGTGGTTGTTAAGGGCTGATGGCAACCCGCTTTTTTCGGCATATTGGGTATAGAGGGCTACTTTTTTTCTATCTGCAGATAACTGCACTTTAAAGATGCCCCGGTAGGGATGTGTAGCCCAGATATTGTTGCTGTTATCGCGGGCAAGGTTCCCTAACGATTCGTAGATGCCATCTACCTTACCTTCAAAACTGAAGTTTCCGTTGTTGTTTTTTAGCAGCTGAAAACCGGTATAAGTACCCGCAATAATATCCGGCGATGAGGGAAAAGCTTTCAGCATCCAGGCACCGGGGCCGGGGGTGATAGGCTTGGCCTGGTTATTATCTATCAGCAAAACGCCATCCTGGTGGCCGGCCAATAGATGCCCCCCAATTTGCGTTAAACTCATAACCGGGCCTTTGGTGTTTTCCACTTCGGTAAACACGCCTGTAGCCATGCTGATATCTTTTTGCGGAGAGTTCAATGGCACAGCATACAAGCCGTTTGATGTGCCTATATAAAGCTTATTGTTAAAAATACTAACCGCGTTACTTTTTACCTGGTTCTCGCGGTTGGGGTAGATGTGCTTAACTGATGTATTATAGTTAACAAAATCGAGCCCGTTTTCGAGGCCGAGCCAAAGGTTATGGTCGCTATCAAGCAGCAGGCTGTGAATGTTGTTGTTTTGCAGACCTTGCTTGTTCGAAAACTGCTCAACCAATGCGCCCTTATCATCTATAATAAATACACCCTTCGCGGCGGTGCCTATGGCATAACGGTTATGGTCTATCTTTTTGCCAAAGTTTACAAGATCGGTATGCAGGGTGGCGTCGATAGCTGTAGGTGCCTTAAGCAGATTAGCCCCGCTTAAAAAAAACAGCCCGTTTTTGCGGGTAGTAACCAACAGGCTATCGCGGCTAAATTCGGTAATGCCGGTAACCCTGATGGTGTTTGTTGGCTGCCCAACACAGGCTTGCCAGCGCGTATCTTTAAACTCCACAAGGCCGATATCCTTATCATGCGCGAATAAGCGCCCGCCTGCCCGGCTCAACAGCATCCAGCCGCCGGGGGCATCAAAGGTGCGCATCACGTTGTTTTTTAGTTCGAAGATACACTCTATCGTACGGAAAAAAACTTCATCATTATAAATAACAATATCCCAGATATCGGCAAACTGGCGGGCTTTTTTAGGGAGTAGTTGTTTCAGTGAATGGAATTTCAGGATCCCTGTCTCGTCCGGGAAAAAGTAACCAACCTCATCCTGCCCACCTACATAAATTCTGCCCGCGGCGTCGATAGCTATTGATTTAATTCCACTGCGATTGGGCAGGGGATAAGTTTTCCAATAACTCCCGTCGAAAGTGAGCAAACCATCCTCGTTGGCAAGATAAAGCAGGCCGTTTTTGCCCTGTTTAATATCCCACATTTCGCTACCGGCATTATACTCATCGTGTGTGTAGTTTTTGATGGCAGGTGTGCCAAGGGTGATCTGAGCGGTAGAAGTGCAAACAAAAGCACGAAGAACAAGAATTAACAGAATGCACTTCTTCATCAAAAAATTACTGTGGTGGTTGAGTAAAACTCAGTTTATAATACGGTTGGCCTGGTTAGGGGCTTGCCGGTTAAGAGCCGTAATTTAATCAACATTTTACATATACTACATAGTAAAATACCCTTAAAATGGCCTTAATTGCTGTATTTGCCTCGTTTTAAAGGCACAACCGATTGCTGTAGTGGTATTGTAGGGGCACAAAAAATAGTGTTAAAATAACAGTAATCGATACTTTTTAAAGGATGTGGCAAGCTGATCAAGGCTTACCTGCGGCCCAAAATATGGCATTGCGAAACAGTGTGGTAAAAGCTACATCGTCAAATAGCTGGGGAAAGTGGCCCATGGCTATATACACATTACGGGCTTTAACATGCTCATTGGTCCAAATCACCGGGTGGTCGCCCATTTTTACATCTTTATTAGGCAAGTAGGTAGTCTCGTCAATACTGGCCAATACGTGTACATTTGGGCGCGGGCTTTTATTATAGATGTACCACTCATCTTCAGTAATAAAGCTTAACGGCAGGTTTTTCATTGCCGGGTGTTTGGCATCCTCTACATGTAACTGGGCAGCGGTACCGCCGGGGATGTGAAGTTTAAACTCGATCCCTCCCATAAAATCCGAATACCATTGCCACATGGGGTAACCATCAAATACGCCTAAAAGAGTGGGATGATGGAAACCAACCCAACCACCGCGGGCATTTTCTATATAGTCGGTAAACGCTTCCTGCGCTTCTTTTTCCCAGGGATAGGGAGGATAATCAAGCTGGATGAATAGCTGGTATTGTTTCAGGAACTCTTTATTGATCTGTTTGGTGTCGCTGATATAATCAACCGTAAAATTGCTGTCAATAGCCAGTTTATTGAGCCAGGCTTTGGCCGCAACATCAAACAGGGCGTGGCCACCGCCGTTTTCGGCTATCGCGATGGCTTTAAAACGGGGGCGCGTTTGTTGTTGGGCTTTTGTTGTTATACTATAATATAGGTGTGTTAAACAAAAAAGAGTTAGAATAATAAGTTTCTTCATTTCAATAACGGATGGATAATTCAGGTAACATTGGTTTAACCGACGGAGAACGCTTTGTTTACAGTGCGGTGTGCTGCAATGATAGATGAAACTTTTAATTTGATGGCTAAACGCTTAAAAAGTAGTGGTAAAGTAGAGCAGTTAGTTGTGTTGTAGCCAAAATTAAATTTTGCCTTATCTCTGCCGGTTAAATTTAATGCGATTAAGCTTTAAGTTTTTAAAAATAAACAACAAGTGCTGGTGCTTTTTAAATAAAAATGATAACTAACGTCAAACTTACAGTTCCGGGCGGTTTTTTATTTGTTTTCGGTACGTAACATAGCCATTACAATTATTATTTCAATACACCACTACATCACCACTACCTGCCCCTAAAACGTGTACAGGCATTAGTTTTTCATTGTAAGTTCGGTCTGTACAACATAACTCATTTCACCTCTTAAATTAATTGTTTATGAAAAAACTCTACATGTTAGTGGTTTTTCTGGCATGCTGTATTATGTACGCGTCAGCCCAGGAAATAACCGTTAAAGGTACTGTGACCGACTCACAGAACTTACCCCTGCCGGGAGTTAACGTTCGCCTTACAGGTACCAGTAAAGGCACCACAACCGATGTTAATGGTAAATTTAGCCTGGCAGTTTCAGGTAACGGCACTTTAACATTTTCGTACATTGGCTATATTAGTCAAACGGTAAACATCGGCGGTAAAACACTTGTAAACGTTACGCTGGCCAACGATTCAAAAATGCTGGAGATGGTTACTGTAACCGCTCTCGGTATCGAACAAAAAACCAAAACACTTAGTTACGCCACCCAAAATGTAGGTGGTGCCGAGCTTGAAAAAGCAAAAGACCCAAACTTTGTGAACTCGCTTGCAGGTAAGGCCGCCGGTTTGGTGATCACTAAAGGCACAGGGGGCGTAGGTAGCGCGTCGAGGATAGAGCTTAGGGGAGCTAAATCTATAGGCGGCAATAGCGCCCCTCTTTATGTAATTGATGGTATCCCTATTGGCCAGGGCGCTGGCGGTACCAATGCAGGCCTGGGCGATGGTTCGGGTATCGATCCGCTATCAAACCTTAACCCCGATGATATTGAAAGTATCCAGGTGTTGAAGGGTGCAAGCGCTGCAGCCTTATATGGTAGTGCCGCCGCCAATGGTGCGTTACTCATCGTTACTAAAAAAGGCAAAGCCGGTGCCACCCGTATCGATTTCAACTCTACAACTACTTTTGATACGCCTATAGGTTTGCCAGAACCTCAAACCGAATATGGCCGCACAACCCAGGGCGCAAATGATATGTGGGGCGCAAAATCAAAAGGAGCGAGTAATGCTTTCATCAAAAACTTTTTTAACACCGGTACTAACTACATCAACGGTGTTTCGCTTTCAAGCGGTAACGAAACTGCCCAGTTTTATGCGTCTTACGCAAATACCAAGGCTAAAGGCATCGTACCAAACAACACCTTGTTAAAGCATAATTTCACCTTAAGGGGCACTGGTAAATTCCTGGATAATAAATTGACGTTGGATGGTTCGGTGAACTACATCTACCAGAAACAGGAAAACCCGCCAAGGGCAGGCCTAACTTTCAGCCCGATGTTTGGTTTATACCAATTCCCTACCGATGATGATTTTAGCAAATACGATAAAAACAACTTTGAAAAGTATGACGCAACCCGCGGTATTTACGAGCAAAACTGGCCTTACGAAAAAAATGAGTTCAGCTCGAACCAAAATCCTTATTGGATAGTATATCGCGATCTGCAGGAGCGTTTTTCGAGTCGTTATATATCATCATTTAAAGCCAAATATGATTTTGCAAAATGGATCTCCTTGCAAGCCCGTACAACTTTAGATGGTTATAACAGCCGTACAGAGAATAAAAACTACGCTACTACCGATCCACTTGCCCAAAGTTCGCAGCAAAGCATCAATGGTTCGTACTATACCAACCAGGGCTATGGTACACACTTGTACTCGGACCTGCTTTTGCTGATCAATACCAAAGTAACCAGGGACTTTTCGCTCGAGGCTACTTTGGGCGCAACCGACGACAGAACGTTTGATTATAATACCGAATTGCAAAGCACTAACAACTATGGTTTAAGCCTTGCCAACTACTTCTCGGCCAATAACTATGACCTTACCCACCCGCTGGCCGTTGCCGAGCATGAGTATAAAGGCCTTACCCAATCTGTTTTAGGTACTGCTACTATTGGCTATAAAGAAACCTTGTTTTTGAATGCTACGGCCCGTAACGAATGGTCGTACACTACGCCAAAATCATTCTTTTATCCTTCAGTAGGTTTATCGTATGTGTTAACCAATACCATTGGCAAATCAGAGATATTATCATACGCCAAACTGCGTGCCTCATATGCTAACGTAGGTAAAGCGCCGGGCATGGGCGATAATAACAGCAATCCACCTTATTCGCTTAATAATATTCAAAATATAGTAGGCGCAAACGCTATTGGTCAGTTGCCGTTTTTCTCGGGCAATGTAGTTACCAATATCAAACCTGAACGTACCAAAACTTTTGAGGTAGGTGGCCAGTTTACGCTATTGAATAACCTGAATATTGACCTGGCTTATTACGACGCCCGTACCTCCGATCAGATCATTACCATTGCCGCACCATCTGGCGCGGGTGCTCAAAGCTTCATCTTAAACGGTGGCGAGATCCGTAACTATGGTTTTGAAGGTAGCGTTAGCTACAACGCCAGTTTTGGCGATTTGAAATGGACACCGGCACTTAACTTTTCGCGCAATATAAACCAGGTTAGGGCGCTAAGTCCGCTGTTCACTGCCGATCGTTATGTAATATCTTCATCTGATAATACCCGCCTGGTGGCAACTTATTTAACCCGCCCTAAGGATGGTAAATACGGGGCGTTTGGTGATTACTACGGCCGGTCTATCCTGAAAAATGCAGATGGATCTGTCAAGGTAGATGACAAAGGTTTGCCGGTGTTATCTGACGCCAACTCAACTTATGTTGGTAATCCTAACCCTAAGTTCCTGGCCGGTTTCAATAACACTTTCCGCTATAAAAACATCAATTTTTCATTCCTGGTTGATAGCCGCTTTGGAGGTCAAACTTTCTCCATGACCCAAACCTGGTTTGATTATAAAGGTATTTCGCAACGTACAGCCGATGCACGTAACGCAGGCGGTGTAAAAGTAAACGGCAAAACAGTTGATGCCAAAGACTATTATGCCCGTATTTCGGGCGGTGCTGATGGTGGCGCGGTGCCTGAATATACCTACAGCGCTACAAACATCCGTTTGCGCGAATTGAGCCTTGGCTACACATTCCCGTTCACCAACAAAACGGTTAAAAATGTAAGTATCGCGGTAAATGGGCGCAATATGTTTTTCTTCTATAAAAAAGCACCTTATGATCCTGAGCAAGCCATTTCATCATCAACCAATACCATGGGTATTGATGGTTTTGGTGTACCTGCTACCCGTTCTTTTGGTTTCAGTGTTAAAGCGTCACTTTAATAATCTCTACAACAATGAAAAAACTTAAAAATATAAAGGGCGCTAAATTCGCGCTAAGCATGTTGGCCCTGTTATCGCTCAGCACATCGTGCAGAAAAGACATGAACGGCCTTAATCAGGATCTGAAACTACTGCCGCAGCCTTTACTGGCCATAGATGGTAAGGAGGCAAGTATTTTATTGCCAGGCATGATGACCAATATCGAATCGGCAGTGAACTATATTTATCAAGGTCAGCAAGATTTGGGGCAGGACGAATATGCCGGTTATACAGCAGTGCCTTCGGTTTTTGTGGGCAACGTAAATAATTTTACCTATAGTTTTGTGGATGATTGGGTGAATTACTGCTGGGACGTTCCGCAGCAAAATATCCTGAACACCTGGCTGCAGTGGAAGCTGAAAAAATACGATACCAAATATCCTGATCTGTACGGCATTGCCCTGATCTGTAAAGTATTTGGCGCCAGCCGCGCGGCAGATACCTTCGGACCGATCCCGTACAGCAAATTCGGCAGTTCGGCTACTGTACAGTTTGATACTGTGGAAGAGGCGTATAACGCTTTTTTTGCCGATCTTGACCAGGCGATTGCCCTGTTATCCGCTATTGAAGATAAGGAACCAGATGCCGATCAGCTTCGTTTTAAAGCTTTTGATAACAGTACCTTCAATGGCGACTATGCTAAATGGATAAAAACCGCTAACACCTTAAAGCTGCGTTTGGCTATCAGGATCTCCAATATAGCCCCGGCTAAGGCTAAAACCGAGGCCGAATCTGCAGTAAGTAACAAATATGGTGTTTTGGAAAGCGCTGATGGTGGCTTCCTGATGAAAGTATCGGGCCAAAACCCTATTGATGAGATCGTAACTTCATGGGGCGATATGCGTCTTGGTGCCCCGGTGAGCAGCATATTAGGCGGTTTGAAAGATCCGCGATTAGCTAAGATGGGTTTACCTGCCGAAGATCCGGCTCTTGGCGGGCAGATCAAAGGCATCCGTACTGGTATCCCCCTGGTGGTTGGCGTTTACAGCAAGTACTCAAAACTCGCAACTTCATTCAGCGCGCCGCTGAAAATTGTTGATGTGGCAGAAAGTTATTTTCTACGTTCGGAAGGGGTAGTACGTGGCTGGAATATGGGCGGAGGATCGGCCCAAAGCTTTTACGAAAATGGCGTGAAAACATCGTTCAGCGAATATGGGGCAGGAGGGGTTGATACCTATCTGGCCGATGCTACCTCAACTCCGGCTGCTTATGTAGATCCTAAAAATCATGATAACGACGCGCCTGCATTATCCAACATCACCATTAAATGGAACGATGGCGATACCATGGATAAAAAGATGGAGCGCATCATTACCCAAAAATGGATAGCCATGTTCCCTGAAGGTTATGAGGGCTGGGCAGAGTTTCGCAGAACAGGCTATCCTAAGCAATACCCGGTTAGGAATAACGATAGCAAGGGCAAAATTGCCAATGGCGATTTTGTAAAACGTATGCCTTACTCTTCATCATTCACCAACTCATCAAAAGCGCAGGTTGATGCCGCGGTTTCTAAAGAGTTTGGCGGAGATGATAGTCCGGGTAAACGCCTTTGGTGGGATGTAAATTAATAGCAGATCAGTTTTATTGGTTAATTAAAAAGCGGGCCGACCGGTTATGGTCGCCCGCTTTTGTTTTGTGCTGATCACATTATCCTGTCTTAATGCTGGCCAACGCCATTCATCCAAACCTGGTAGCTGGCTTTACCATCATTACCAACCGAATAGAACGGAACCGCGGTGAGTGTTTCTTTATTGGCGGCTGATGTTACTTTTACCACATTAACGCCGTTCGCATTTTTGCTTTGCTGTAATTGCCCACCGCCACTTGCCGGTAATGTACTTTGAGTAAGCGGCGGGTTCCCTTTAGTCTCGAACGCGTAAACCAAAGGCCCGGCTGCGATAGCCAATTTATTACTCAACTCGGCAACCTGTGTGTTGGGTGTAACAATACGTGGTTGCACGGGCAGGTCTAAACTGATCTGATCTCCTTTTTTCCATTTACGGTTGATAACTGCATAACCATTTTCAATAAGTAAAGGAATGGATTTGCCGTTTACCGTAAGAGTAGGTTTTCCCTGCGATGCGGAATTATACAGGCCGAAAGGATTTTCCTGACCTGTAGCCCATCCCGGAATGCGAACATGCAGGGCAAAATTATCAGCTTTAGCCGGATCGATATTGATCTGGATCTTCCCATTCCAGGGGTAGCCGGTATGTTGACTGATGGTTAGTTTGCCCATTCCACTACCGATATTTGCGGTACTGCCGATAAACAGGTTTACATAAATACCCTTTTGCTTATCTGTAGCATAAATATAACCCGGCAACGCGCCAGCCATTTTTAACAGCATAGGAGGGCAGCATGGGCAGCTATGCCATACCCAACGCGGGTGATTGGTAGCAATGAGCGGATTTTCGTAATTATAATGAGTGCCATCCAGCGAGATACCAGAGAGGATATTATTATAAAGTGCCCGCTCAAATTCATCCATATATTTACCATCTGCCTGTAGCTCATTCATGCGCTCGCTGAAAAACGAGGCGCTTACCGATGCGCAGGTTTCGAGATAAGCTGATTGCGGCAGGTAATAATCTTTGCCAAACTTTTCATCATCAGCAATGGCACCCTGGCCTCCGGTAATAAAGGTGCGTTTGCCTATCATGTTATCCCAATAGCGGTTGGCGGTTTGGATATATCGCGGATCATTTTCATACGCGCCGATAGTTGCTATCCCCGTGCCTAATAAGGTAGCCCTTACCGCATGGCCTTCGATGGTTTGTTGGGTAAAAACAGATTGATCATCCTGGTTGTAGCTTCCGTATTGTTGCCTTTGGCGCGATCCATCTGCATCGGCAGGTGCACCACGGTGTTCTGTCCAATATTTGGCGAGGTGAAGGTAAGCGTCAGGTGTTACCGGTGCCTGTACTTTGGCAGCTATAGCGGACTGGGTTTTAAATAACAGGTATAGTTTAAAGAAAGCTTCTTCCGGGCCTGCATGGCCTGGAATCAGGTTCAATTTTGGTGCGTCGCCCATTACTTTACACATATAGCCGGCCATTTTAACCGCAACGGTTAATAGTTTGGTTTTACCCGTGGCATTATAGTAGTGTACGCCTGCTTCAACCAGCATACCTGCGTTGTATAGGTCGTGCTGCCAACGGTCGTCACCTCCGTTTGTGCCCCAGCGTTGGGTGGGGCGGTTAAGTGTGGTATAGGTGTTAATGTAACCGTCGGGATCGGCAGCTTGCGCGGCTGCTATACGATCGATATAGCCGTCAAGCTTTTTCTCCAGTTGCTTATCAGGATGGCTCACCAGCAGATCTGCCGCGCCACGAATGCTTTCGTAAACTAATCCATCGTACCAAGGTGGGCCATCACTTTCGGCGGTATTCTTTTTGCCTTGTGCAACCCTGTCGAAATTAAGAAAGGCATTGCGGGTATGGCCCAGTTTTTCTTTTTCTTTGATGAGGTCCTCACGATCAGGTTCGTAATTACCTTCCAGTTTATCCAACACATCATAAACCGTAACAGTATGAAAAGTATTCAATTTGGGCGACCAAAACGCATCATTTACAGTAACCTGTTTTATATCAACCGGAGTTAGTTTTTGCGCGTTGCCTGTTGCGATATTTAGCGTTGCAAAAGATGCGCTGGTCAACAATATCTGTATTATGTTTTTAGCTTTCATTATTACTTATCGGTTAAGGCGAATAATGGTGTACGATGTTGCAGGCAAGGTATAATTAATAGCATTGTCGGGCAATAACACTTTGGTTGTTTTAGGGATAATTGCTGCAGGTTTTGCTACGGTATCAACATCTTTTAGCTTTCCGGCTAATTGTGTTATCGTCACCTGCGCGTTCCGCTTTTCAAAATTATGCAGATCAATTTTTGCGGGTACTGGTTGCTCTGTGGGGTTAACGATGTGCAATATTAACTGTTTGCCATCCTCGCTGAGGGTGGCGCTTACATCAATTTTGCCCTTAGCTGTGGCTGCAATATTTAAAGGCAAATGATTTGCCGATGCCATTTGCTGTGAATAAAACGGGGGCATGCCCCAAACTTTATCGGGCGTAAAAAACACTTGTCCCTGGTCCCAGCCGTTATCGTTTTGCCCTAAGGCTTGCAACGCGTTTGCCGCGCAGGAAGTGAGCACAAAATCGCCATGCCTGCGTACTGCATTCAATGTACTTGCGTGGCCTAATGCCCTTGATACATCATGACGGCCGCCGTTTTCTTCAAATATGGTACACTTCATCTGGGTATTAGGGTTCCATGAAGTAAATAGCGCTTGCATCCGGGTTAGCGAACTATCTACTTTAAATCCGGCATCAGGGTTATCCGCATCGGTGTGCAAATCCCAATAATCGGCCTTGCCATCTACGGCTTTGAAAACCAGTTCCATATTAGGCGATTCTGGTCGCCACCAGGCCGAGCATACAAATTTAAGCGACGGATCTTTGGCGTGCATGGCACCTTGCAACAGGTTAAAACGTTCGGTATAGTGTTCGTATTCTGATTTAACATCGCCGTTAAAAATTACCTCTTCGTTGCCTATTTCAATATATTTTACTTTGTAGGGAGCGGGGTGGCCGTTTGCGGCGCGCATTTTACCCCAGGTAGTAGCGGCATCACCTTTCAGGTATTCTATCATATCGGTAACATCCTGAGGTGTTTCTTCAATGTTGATCGCAAACGCCGCTTCAAAACCAGCCGCTTCGCAAAACTGAAGAAAATCTTCAATGCCAAAACCATTGGTACTGTAAGGGTACCAGTGACCGGTATAAGGAGGCCGCTTTGCTCGCGGACCAATCATCTTTTTAAAACGATAGCCAGTGGCATTAACCATAGTACCTCCATAACGCAAAAAGTTGAGGCCTTCGCGCTGCATGGCGGTACCAATGTCGCTACGTAGGGGCAAGCCTTTAAATTGCTCCTGTTTGCACATTAATGTTGCCTGGTCGATCCAAAGTTTTCCCTTGCTGTTTACGCTGATGACAAAGCGGGCTTTGGGGTAAGTTTGTGATGCTTTAAGGTTAAATGGGTAAGATGCCCAATCCCGCGTAATATGCTTGATCACCTGCGTGGTATAAACTTGTTTGCCATCAGTGCTTTGTAGCGATAGGGTTACGCCGCCGCTCAAGACCTCGCCCTTCATTAATAATGTACCAGAGTAACTATTCCCGTTGCGGATCGCTATTCCCCAACGGTTCAATCCGCCATTGGCTATGCCGATTGATCCCTTGCCCCCGTTATGTATGATGACCTGAGATTGCCTGCCATTATAAGCATTGGTAGTATCTATCGAGTATGAACCAACGCCGTTAAAGTTTACAGCATCCCACGCGCCACTTACCTGCGGTGTGGGTTTGGTGTAAAAGTTTTCTGTCGAGGATTTATCATTATGGGTTATGGTCAGATCTTTAAACTCCACATCGGCATTGTAAGTTCGCAGCCCGAAACTACCCGGAGATAAAGGGGATTTGCCGTCGGTTAGCACAGCTACGGCTTGTTTATCATCATTAAGATAAACCTTGAACACCCCGTTATTATTTTCAACTTTAAGCTTTATCCAGCTTTTAAAATCGATAGCAAGCTTTGTTTCGCTTATTGGTGTCCAATTATCCTTGTGCTTGCCAAATACCAGTACTTTTTTGTTGGGATCAAGGCTGATCTCGTAGCCCGTAAAGCTATCGGCACCATTGTGCGGATTGTTTACATTGAGTATGATGCCCGCGTTATCGTTTCGTTTGCCAAATTTTATCGATACTTCGGCTGTATAAATATTGCCGGGCAACTGCTGTTTTATCAGCTTAAACCCTTCGCCTGCGTTAACCTTTATAACGTTTTTATTAGGCTGCCAGTAACCGTCATAGTTTTTCCAGCCGTTAATAACAGGTGCCGCGGCAGGTTCTTCAAAGCTTTCTCCAAAAATTCGCTGATCATAAAGCCCTCCGTAAATTTCATGGTTTACATCTTCAATACAGGCTCCGTAAAGCTTAGTGGGAATCTTGTTAAGTACTTTGCCTGCATCAACGGTTATTTGCGCGCTTTGGGCAAGGGTAAACAACGGAAAGACAAGTAAAGCTGGCAAAAAAAGCCTCGCGGCCGAATTTTTAAAAAACATGGAGCAGGTAAATAATTATTATGTTTGTTGGTAATGTAGTGCAAAAATGTGGGGTATAAGGTCAATAATTTAGCACCACGTTATCGAATTATGGTACTATATTGATATATGAAGTTTTTTGAGGAGAAAATATTACCGGGCGACAGGCTGTTTGTGATCAAGGAGGAACGTTTTCCTTTTAATGACTTTCCTTTGCATACCCATCCTGAATACGAAATTATACTGGTGATGAAAAGCAGCGGCACCCGCTACGTAGGCGATCATATAGCAGATTTCTTCCCTGGTGACCTGTGCTTGTTCGGGCCAAACCTTCCTCATACATTTTATAATAAGCACATGCCTGCCGATAGGGAGGTACACCAGGTGGTGATCCAGTTTGATGAAAATTGCCTTGGCCCCGGCTTTTTTGACAGACCGCAATTCGCGGCAATAAAAACATTATTACAGAGATCGCAGCATGGCATAAATTTTACTGGCCCAACGCGCGATATCGCCGAAGAAAAAATAAAAGCCATGGTAAACGCCGATGAAGCTGAGGCTGTGGCAGGTTTGATCAGCGTGCTTGGTCTGCTGGCCAAATCAACAGATCACGAGGTACTATCTATACAAAAGCAAATAGCCGCCAGCGTACAAAAAGATACCGTCCGCATGAACCTTATTTATCACTACCTGCTTGATAATTTCAGGAATGATATTGTGCTGGAAGACGTTGCCGCTATGGCTAATCTGACTGTGGCCGCTTTTTGCCGGTATTTTAAACAACACACCCGCAAAACCCTGTCGGAATTTGTGAACGACCTGCGTATTGGCTATGCCTGCAGTCTGCTGCATCAAAAGGAAATGAGTGTTTTACAGGTTTGTTTTGAAAGTGGGTTTAACAATATTTCCTATTTCAACCGTCGTTTTAAAAAGCAAACAGGCGTATCTCCCTTGTTTTATCAAAAAAATAATACCAGGCGTTATTCATGATTTAAAGGAAATAACAACACGTAATTTTCAAATTACAAACAAACAATTTTTGCCGGTTTTAATTGTGTTGTTATATGATTAGCCCTATTACCTGCAAAACTAAACACCTTAACTTTTTTCATGGATCCATTTAACGCCCGTTTTATTAAAAGCCAAAAACGCTGGCCTTGGATCGATTATGATAAAGGCATCAGCATTATACTGGTTGCCTACGGCCATTGCTACGAAACATTGAAAGATCATGGCCTGGCGCTTGATCAATATCCCTTTTTTAATTACATCGGTGTGTTTTTATATGGCTTCAGGATGCCTTTGTTTTTCATTATATCAGGCTTGTTGGTTGTAAAAAGCCTGAATAAAAAAGGATTAAAGGGCTATATAGGTGATAGGGGTAACAATATTTTATATCCGCTGCTGATTTGGGGGGTGATACAGGTTTCACTACAAATTATCATGAACCGGTTTACACATAACGGTTATACGCCTATTGATTATCTGAACCTGATCATCAACCCGCGCCGCACCGGTATTTTCTGGTACCTGAATGCACTGTATTGCATTGGGGCCATATATGCAGTTTTACATGTCAAATTTAAACTTCCTGCATTGGCGCAATTATGCATTGGTGCTGTGCTGTATGCTTTGTTCCCGCTAATGCACCAGCTCAAAGCCGGATTGCTTATCGATATTTTTGAATATTATGTGTTTTTTGCCTTGGGCGATCTGTTATCCCGCCTGATGTTGGATGACAGGAAAATGCAGATGTACACATCATGGAAATTTTTTGTACCGCTGCTTATAGCATTCATCGCTATCCAATATTACTGTACACCTATAAACCTGCAAGCTTCTGATTATGGGATCCGCAATGTGGAGGTTACCCGGCATTACTTATTCTTTTTGCAGGCTATCATCGGTTGCGCGCTATCCATCAACTGTTCGTTTTTTTTGCAAAAGTTGAATGTCCTTAACTTTTTGCGTATTGTAGGTTATCACTCCTTATATATATACTGCGTACAGATCATCGTAATGACGGTTGTACGTACCGTTTTAATGAGTGCTTTTCATGTAAGCAATGTGCCTTTGCTCATTATCATTATTTGGTCGGCAGGGGTGGTGTTGCCTATATTTTTCTATAACCTTTGTTTGCGATATAACTTTTGGTGGCTATTTAGTTACCGGAAACCCATACAGCAAATAGAATGGATAAAGCAGGAAAATATTTTTGGTTTCAATAAAAAACGGAAGGTGGCGAGTGTTGAGGAAGGTGTGTAGATTAATATAAAAGCATATTTATCCAATAGGTACTTATATCTAACAAAGATGCTGGCCTGTGATGCTTTTTTCGTTAGAAAGCTGGGCAGTTCAGACTTACGAAGTTTTTAAAACTTCGTAAGTCTTGACGCTTTTGAGGCTTTTGATTTTGCCAGTTCGAAGGTATTCTTACCTACTAATATTCTTACTCAAAACAGCATTACGCGGATACTGAAACTTATTACCCATAAAAGTAACCGCTAAAGTCACTGCCCATACAAGCGGGAATAAAATGTAAGGATTAACCACTTTACTCAGCAAAATATATCCGCCTATAAATAGCGCAGTTATCACATAAAATTTAATTACCGATGCCAGCGAAACCATTTTGCGGCCCAGTAACAATACATCCTGCGAGATATGGAACACCAGGAACGATATAAAAATGGAATAGTTAACTACGCTTAACGATTTAATGTATAGCACGCCAGCCAGGCATACCGTTAAGTTCACTATCAGCGCTATAATGTTAAACAACATATCCTGCTTTTCCATTTTCATGGCTATCAAAACATTGGCTTGAAGCAGGGCGGTAGGGAATACCAGGATGGTTAAAAACATCTGCCGGGTATATTCGGCATTGTTAAGGTAGGTGTTTCCAAAAGCAAGGGGGATCAGCTTATCCGAAAACGAATAAATAAAAGTATAAGCTAACCAGCCAAACAGCAGGTAGTATATGTGTACCTTTTTATAAAAAGCGAAAAAGTCTGTTTTGTTGGGTTTGGAATAATGCTTAACCAGCGCCGGGAATACCGAGGTTGATATCACCACGGGCAAGATCTGCGCTATGGAAAATATTTTGAACGAGATCTCATAATTGGCCACATCAAAGGCGGTTAACACTTTTGATATGATGATGTTCGACATGCGCCAGTTGATGATGGATACGCCGCCAATAATCACAAAGGCCCAGTTCATAATAACCATAGCCTTAAGATCGAGGTAGGTAACGGAGCTGCGCCACAAGGTTTTTACGGTGATCATATTTGATGAACCAATAACCAGGAACAGGTTAAGTGTTAAAAAACGAAGCGCTATCAATATAGCCGATAGGGTAATGATTGAAAAAGGATATACAAACAGAACGCAACCTGCAACAAACTTTAAAACAGACTCGATAGTGAGGATAATGGCCGTTTTCTTTTGCTCAAAATTGGCGATGTTTAATGATTTGATGCCGTTTATCAAGTTATCAAAAATTACGTTAACACCCATTAGTATGATGAGCACACGGGTAAATTGATCGCCATAAATTAAAAATGCCAGCGCTATGTTAACCGCGTAAAATATCAACCCGAAGTAGATCTGCATTTTAATGAATTTGCTGATCATGGTGGGCTTATCCTCAACGTGCATGTATTCCCTGATAAACCATTGGCTCAGGCCCATGGTCGAGAATGCGGTCACCAGCTGGTAAATGGCATTTGCCACAATATATTTTGCAAAAATGCCCGTAGGGTACACCCTGGCCAGGATCACAAAAAACAAACTCAAAAACAAAGTTTGCGACATTTGGGAGATCACCCCCCAGCTACTGTTTTTGAAAAGGGAGCTTTGAAATAAACCTGAGATTTTTGTTTTGAGGGAATTATAAGCAATGTTCATTTACTCGGCTGTATATACTTTAGGGGTTTGTTTTTCTGTACTACCGCGATAAGTGTTTAATAAAGGTTGTGGCTGAAACGAATCGATAAGTTTTGTGTAGCTGTTTAACATGGCATTGTAAGTGAACATTTTTTCGTACCTGGCCCTGCTTTCAACGCTCATTTTTGTGTACTCATCAACCGGAAGATTAATCAGACTGTTGAGTTTAACAGCCAGATCGTCCCAGTCTTCGGCTAACTCAATGCCGTTAACTCCGGGAACGCCTATCTCCAGGTTACCACCCACATTATTAACCAACAATGGTTTGCCGTGCATTATGCCTTCAATTAAAGATATGGGCAGGCCTTCCTGAACAGAAAAAAGCATTAAAAAATCTACTTGTTTTATCAACTCGTTCACGCCATCAACAAAGCCCAGCGCGGTAAAGTTTTCATCATCCTTACATTTTTCCTGCAGTTGGGCCAGATCTGGGCCATAGCCTGCAAACAGAATCTCGATATCCTTGTGCAACTTTCCTTTTAGCTTATCAACAATCATTAGCTGGCGCTTAACATCAATTACCCTGGCGGGGTATAGGATCTTGATTTTAGCGCTTTGTTTAAATGAGATAGCTGGTTGGGCTTCACCCTCGTCTTTTATCCCATTGTATATTAAAGTGATGTCCCTGTTTTTTAAGTTAAAGTAGCCAAGCAGGTTTTCGGTTACCTTTTTTGAGATGGAAACGATATTGCGAGGAAAGAATGAGATGTTTTTATGAGTATCGTAAACATTATGGGCAATGTATATGATCTTCGTATTTAAAAAGAAAATACGTTTTATCACCCAAATTACGGCCATCAGGTTGCGGGCATGCACCAGCAGGATTTTGTTATTAAGGTAAAATGGATTGCCAAACTTTACATATTCGGTCGCGGGAATTTTATACTTCGGATGTACCTTTTCGAAGGGGATAAAGCCTAATATTTTGCAATTGTAGCGGTGTTTGATGCCATTGTGTATATCTAAAAGAACTTTTTGTGCGCCTGCGTATTCATCAAGATTGGAGGTAGTTGCAACAATATCTAAAGCCATTATTTAAGTAGTAAGTTAATTAGAGTCTTTTTTTTGAAGAAAATCATATTTTATTTCAAATTTTCCCGTTAATACAAACTGAAGATTAAAAAGTTTTCAGCATAATTGTTATTTTTGGTCGTTTTAAATAAAATATTCTTATTTAGTGTAATTTAATACCCCTGCCTATGCGAAAAATTTCCGTTTTTTTGGCTTTGCTATGTTTTTTTAGCTGCAAAAAGGAAGCCAATTCTCTACTTACAGTTAATAACTCCGAAAAATTTAGTAATTCCTTAACAGTTGCTTCATTTGCGGCCTCAAATTCATCCACTTACGTTAACGTAAAAAATTATGGGGCTAAAGGCGATGGTACTACTGATGATACCAATGCTATTAAAGCCGCCATGGCTGCAGCCCAAAAACAGGGCATCCCTAATGTTTATTTTCCAGATGGATCATACATGGTAGGCGAAACCGGCGATGGTGGTGGTATTATTAAGTTGCTGAATGGCGTAGGCCTGATGGGTAACGGCCCCGCAACTTGCCATATCAAATTAACCGGCGGACGCAAAAATCCTAATCCCATGTTTTGCCAGGATTATGTAAATATGCCCACGGTGAGCAACGTGACCATACAGGGCATTGATTTTAACGGCAACTCCTCATTGCAAACTTTTGATGCCGATTATCAGTACGGAAGCGCTTTTAACTTTCACAACGGTAAAAATATCGAAATTAAAAACTGTAAGTTTCAAAGCCTTAGGGGTGATGGACTTTTGTTTGGTGATGTTTTTGAGCCATCGTTAAATGCCCGGATGGTTACCAATGTTGATGTACACGATTGCGAGTTTTATAACATCTATCGCGAAGGAACTATGTTTTGTGCGGTAAACGATGCCACCTTCTATAATAATAACGTACATGGCGATGGTTACCTGGTAGGTGGTGTAGATATTGAAAGGCACAGTGTAAACGAAACTGTATTGAATGTGTCTGTTTATAACAACACTTTTAATTTTACCGACGGCTATGGTCCGGTTGAGCGGGGCGGCCCAAAGGTTAGATACCGTCGGGCTGTTACCATGGGCTTTTTTTACGATGGTTATAAAAATGGTGTTGCCGATTC
The DNA here is from genome assembly GCF_039839285.1 of Mucilaginibacter sp. CAU 1740. Lineage (NCBI taxonomy): Bacteria > Pseudomonadati > Bacteroidota > Sphingobacteriia > Sphingobacteriales > Sphingobacteriaceae > Mucilaginibacter > Mucilaginibacter sp. CAU 1740. The sequence goes on from NZ_JBDOQS010000002.1 coordinate 542,726, forward strand.
GTTAAGCGGCCACTACAAAGTTTACAACAACAAAATTTACCAGGGCCAAATTGATTGCTGGGGCATGCTTAACGTGAGTATATCGGGTAATAGCTTTAAAAATAGCTATGAAAATATAACAGGTGTAAGCTTTTTAACAACGCCTGCTATCAATGTTTCTGACAATGTAACCACTAAAGGTCTGATCAATGTATTTGCTGATAATAACACTATCGATAGCGACATTGGCAACGGTATCGCGTTTAAAAACTATAATAAAGTTACCGCGAATGGTAATACCGTTATAGGTACGCCGCTTGATGGCATAACCGTGTTAAGTACAAGTGGATGTTTTTACGGCAATAAGATAACCGATGCCGGTTCTGCGGCAAGTCCGCGTTCCGGAATTTTGATCAATGGAAACGCTTCTGCTTTATATGTATCCACTAACGAAGCCATTAATACTACTGCCGGTGCCAATCGTACGATGGATTATGTGATCAAAATAGGGAGTGCAAACAATGGTGCTATTGCCCCGCAGATTTTAAATAACAAAGGAAAAAATATGCTTAAGGGCATTTTATCTGAATATTATTATCAATCGGATTATGTTGTTGCTTCAAATAACGTAGCCCTTTAATTAAACTCTTGATCAACAAGTTTGATGGGAGATAGCTGTTAAAAACAGCTATCTCCCATTTTTTTGCCCCGATTTGGGGAATAATGGGGTTGTAATTCTACGTAATTTCTCTAAAAGAAATATTTTGCTTATTAATTATCGTGCCAAAATTTTCTAAAAGGAAAAATATTTTCTCATTTATGTAACAATTTTATCCGTCAGGCGTAAAAGTTGGCATATTGATTAAAAATAACCCCTAATGAAAAGAAATTATCTTGCTTTGGCACTATTATTATTAGTGTCTTGCAAAAAGGACGATGTGGTTGTAGTTCCCCAAAAACAAGCCGAGATCTCGGTTACTACTCCGGCACAATCATTAGCTGCTACGGCTGTACCTACAAATGTTGTTAACGTTAAAGATCAGGGAGCAAAAGGGGATGGTGTTACTGATGATACCAAAGCCATTACTAATGCTTTGCTATATGCTAAGGCCCACGGTGTTCCTAATATCTATTTTCCGGATGGCAGTTACATGATAGGGCAGATCGGTAACGGTGGCGGTATTATTAAATTAGTTGATGGTGTTGGTATGATGGGCAACGGCCCGGCAACCTGCCATATTAAGTTAACTCCGGGGCGTTATAACCCTAATTCAATATTTTATCAGGATTACGTGGGCATGCCTTCTATAGGCAACCTTACCATACAGGGTATTGATTTTAACGGCAATCTGCCGCTACAAAAATTTGACGCCGATTACCAGTTTTGCCACGCCTTGAGCATCAATAACGGTAAAAACATCGAAGTTAAAAATTGCAAGTTCCAAAGCTTCAGGGGCGATGGTTTATTGTTTGGCGATGTGTTTGAAACATCGCTTAACAAACGAATTGTAACCAATGTAAACGTTCACGATAGCGAATTTTTTAATATTTATCGCGAAGGCACCATGTTTTGCTGTGTTAACGGCGCTTCATTTTACAATAACAATGTACATGGCGATGGTTACCTGGTAGGTGGTGTAGATATTGAAAGGCACAGTGTAAACGAAACTGTACTCAATGTGTCTGTTTATAATAACATGTTCAACTTTGCCGATGGTTACGGCCCGGTTGAGCGTGGCGGTCCAAAAGTTCGCTACCGCAGGGCAGTTACTATGGGCTTCTTTTACAATGGTTATAAAAACGGTGTTGCCGACGAATTAAGCGGCAATCACAAAATTTATAACAACAAAATTTACCAGGGCCAGATAGATTGCTGGGGCATGATCAATATCAGCATCTCAGGCAATTGCTTTACAAATACTTACGAAAACATTACCGGTGTTCAGTTCATCACCGCGCCGGCCATTAACGTTGCCGATCCGGCCAATACCAAAGGCCTTGTTAATGTATCTGCAGATAATAACGTGATTAAATCGGCTATGGGGAACGGAATTATGTTCCATAATTATACCCAGGCGCAGGCTAACGCAAATACCATTACCGGTACACGTACTGATGGAATAAATCTGATAGGTACCAGCGGCTACTTTTACGGAAATACCATTGCCGATGCGGGTACAACAGCACAAAAAGCATCTGGCTTTATTGTTAGCGGTAACTCATCCGGTTTGATCATTACTACCAACCAGGCTACCAACACCCTGTCGGGGGCGGCCCGTACTATGGATTATGTGGTAAAGATAGCCGGTATTAATAATGGTAAAGTTGCCCCTAAAATTCAAAACAATAAAGGCAAAAACATGACTGCGGGTGTTGTATCGTTATACTGGCTGCAATCAACCTTTGCCGAGCTTCTTAATAACCTTGCGGGATAATCAGCATAAATAAATGTTTTAGTTAAAAAGAGGATACGGAAGCGTATCCTCTTTTTTGCTTCATATTCCATAAACAGCTAAGAATTATTGCAACAATGTTAAGCTTTCCCAAACTTTTTTGCTGGATAGTTATTATAGTTCAACCGTGGCTTTAAGTTGATGGTGTGAAAAACTCCGGATATAAGGCCATTTGATAATACGAGTTATTGAGCTATGCTGCTGAAAATCCTTGTCTTCTTTGCCCTTATTGCCGTGTACCTTGGCTGGTATGTAAGTAACCTGCTTAACAAAAGGGATTCATCGCACCTGCTTTTTAGTTTTATAGTTACTTGTATCCCTTTCCAAATGTCGTTTCCGTTATATACGCCTACCTATGTATCGGTAGATGGTATAGGATCTTTTACCGGGAAGATATTTTTGATGCTACCACTCATAGCTTCGGTAGTATTACTTGTTTTGCAAAAAAATAAAAACCTGTTCTATCTATATAAAAACGAACGATGGGTGATGTGGATCGTAATTTTGATAGCCATATCATTTATCAACCCCTTTAATGTGGCCCGCTGGGGAACGGTGGCTTTCGCCATAGCGCTGTTATCATACATTTTATTTTTCAGGCTCATCTATAATAAGCTTAACCCGCTGCAAATATTGAATGGTATTTTCGGTAGTTTTTTATTGCTGTGCGTGCTGAATTTTTGCCTGGCCATTTTGTATCCGGTACTGAACGTTTCGTTTGTTACAACTATTTTTCAGGAAGGCGGCGATATGTGGGCTACCCGGAACGGAACAAGGGCAGGGGCTATAGGTATTTTTGTTACCCCGGCCAACCTTGGCCTGTTTTCGGTTATTGCTTCTGGATTTTTCTTTGCGAGTTATCTAAATGGTTTTAAAAAGAAACTGAGTTTGATAGTGCTCGTTATTACGGGGATAACCATCATACTCACCTATTCGCGTACATCATACATCACGCTGGTGGTGATCCTGATCATGCTGTTTTACATTTTTAAAAATGCCGATAAGCCACTATTATCCCTCAAAAGCTTCTTTTTAGGCGTGTTGCCCGCAGCTATAGTGCTATACTGGCTGGTATTTCTATCACCTTTTAGCGCCACGTTTTTAAAAACTGATGCTGACGATATGTACCAGGCCCGCCTTGACCACTGGACCATGGGGATGGACATATTTCATCATTCGCCCGTTATCGGTGTTGGTATAAACAGCCACCTTGAGTTTGTCAACCGGTCGCCCGAGATGAGTAAGGTTATTCATAATGAGTTTTTGACATCAAATCCTATCCATAACACTCATCTTATTATCCTTTGCGAAACGGGTATTATAGGCTTTGCCTTATGGCTCATTTTTATAATCATAACACTGCGGCAAGCCAAAAGCAATATAGCTCAAAACGTAAATACTATACTATCGCTCACCCAGATAGCTTTGATAACCATTTACATAATTTATGGTTGTACTGACTGGGCACCGGTTTCGCACTCTACCTTTCCGTTATTCCTTCTATTTACGTATTTCTTTAATAAGTACAGCCTTTCCTCAAGGCCTGTTAATATTGTTGCTATGAGCGCGGCGTAAACAAGCAAGCCATTTCCTGGGTAATAGCTGAACAAATGGCGTTAATAAGCCTGCCGTTGCAAACCAACTTATTGCCTTATATTATTATTAATTTATTTTTATTTGAGATTGAAACGAATGCACTTTTTAAGTAGTTGTTTCTGTTTTTAAATATGATAAATTAACTTGCTGTAGTTCAGACTTTTTGATAGCTTTAAGCCTCGCATACCAGGAATCATCCATACTATTTCATTTAGCAGCCGATAAGCGAACTTTATAGCACAGTATCCCGTATAAAGGATGTATTGGTATTAACCAATTTTGAGCATGAATGATAAAAAGTTTAAGACATTACTCAAGGTGATTAACGTTTTGAGTATTATATCGCTGGAGAAGTATTGGAAGAACGGGGTTAAAATAAGTTTCAAAAAAAAGAAGAATGACACAAGTCATTCTTCTAAAGTTGTACAACATCCTGCTGCTACTGAAGGTCCTAAAAAAATCGCCTTATAGTTCCGTTAATAGCTTATATCAATCTAAATCAAATTCATTTACAGGTAACAGCTTAATTTGAATTATTAGCTAAACGATCTTTTTTTTCAGTTCGATAAACGACTCGTTTTTTGATACGATCTTAAGGTTTTTGCGGGCTGCGTTTATTTGCATTTCGTCGTTAGCCATGTTCTTGGCATTGCTTGTAAACAACCTGCGGAACATGAGGTAAACAAATTTAGGGTATGTTTTTACAGATCTTTTCAGGATACCTTCTTCTTTAAAAATGCGGTAAAAAAATCTAAGGTTCATTTTATCAATAAACGCTGGATAAAAATTGATCTCGCGTTTGGTTTGGTGTAAAAATCCTCCGCATGTGTAAACCGCTCCGGCATAGCCGGCCTTTCGTAAATCAAGCGCCATGGCTTCCTGCAAAACGGCACCCATACCAATAAATATCATGTCGGGCCTTAATTCAACTATTGATTGTATGGCCTCATTCCTGTCATTATCGCCCGAAAAATAACCGTTTCTAAAACCTGATATTTTCAGTTCGGGAAAGTTTGTTCTGAATACGCTTACCGATTCTTTGATGCCGCTGGCATCTGTACCCAAAAAAAATGCGCTTAGTTTATTTTTGATAGCTATGTCAAATACGTAGGGCACAACCGATGTCATATCGCACGAAAAACGTTTGATTTTAAACGAGGCAGCTTTTAACCAGTTCAATACGGTTACAACCAGTATGCCGTCCGGAGCTATGAAGTCGAAAGCTTCAAATGAGTCGGCTTCTTTTACAGCCAGTGTATATGAGTGTGGATTTAAAAACGTGATGAGTTTCCTGTTCCTCGGATCAAAATCTTCAATGGAGCGGGGTATTTTGGAGGTGAAAATATTATAGATATCCATTATGATTTTATTGTAGGGGTGAAAATTTTAGTTGCGTTAGTTATTCTATTCATTTTGTTCATAGCCTCGCAAACACAACGCCAGTTTCAAATTTGCTATAAGTGGCTTTATAGCTGCCCCAATATAAATTATAGCACCAGGAAGTGACTTAAAACTTTAAGGAGTGCGATTATTGAAGATTGTCACGTTTTTGTTATCTAATAATTACCAATCATATCGACAGGGGAAAATATTTTAATTGTTGTTCTAAAATTTTATACACCAATTGTTACAAAAAAGGTACAAAATCTACTGTTAGATGGACTTTTATTGTGAAATTTTCTCGCTATTCCTTTTAGGAGTATGAATTTTTGGAGTAAAATAGTTTTACCTAAAGCTTAGTTCAATAAAGAGATACTACGTTTTTTGACTATTTGACTTTAATTGCTTGAAAATAAAAGGTTTATTACTAAATCGTTTTTCTGGATATATATGGGTGTTATCAGTCTGATAGTGTAACAGTCCTGTTTCTTTTTGCGCAGAAAACATTTTTGGCATCTTTTTCTCCCGGTTTACGGGTGTGAACAAAATGAATAGCAAAAAATGCACTGAATACCCAACAGCATACATACAACCTTAATAATCACTATAAAGCATGTCCATTTTATTATCTACCGAAACCGAACAATTTAATCTCACCTCGCTACATAAAAGTAACTCTGTAAATGGCAGTAAGCAGTCAACTCATGGTAAGGCCCCTGAAACCTTTGCCTCTTTTGATTTTAACGTCCCTGTTGGTTTAAAAGAAACTATATTGGAAGCAGCGGCTGATAATAACGTAGGGTTCAGTGCCTTTTTAATAACGGCCCTGAACGCGGTTTTACAAAGGTATTCGGGCCAGCACAATGTGCTATTAGGACAGGCCTTTGTAAAGGCCGGAGGCGAGAGCTTACAAATTGCCGAGCTATGGAACGAGTTTAACAGCGAAAGTTTGTTTGCCGATGTATGCCGACAGATCAACACTAACATAACCGGCACAACCGACAACGTAGAATTGAACGCCGATCTCAACCTGTCCAGTGCGCATGTAAATAAAGCACTGTTCCAGGTGTTCTTTATTTCATCAACAGATGGCGAGGTTGATAAGCCTGCGCTTATTGAAACTTTGATAAAGCAGTTGGATGATTTTCATTTCGGCTTATATATTAATGAACAGGATAGTGACCTCCACTTGTCGTTTTTTTATGCCCCCGCTAAATTCAACAATGCTTTTTTCGAGGTTTTTGCCGAACGTTTGCTTGTTTTACTACAAGCTGCCGCCAACAATTATTCATTAAAACTGGGCGAGTACAATGTATTAGGCAACGCGGAATACCATGAACTGATCAATAAATTTAATGATACCGTTACTCCATACGCTTACCAGCAAACCATTTTTGAACTTTTTGAACAGCACGCGGCCAATAAGCCCGACGCCGTTGCCTTAGTTAAAGGAGATAAGGCACTGAGCTACGAAGCCCTGAACAGGCAGGCCAACCGACTGGCCAATTATCTTATTGCCGAAGGCGTAAAGCCAGGCGATAACGTAGGCCTCCTCACCAACCGCGATTTTGACATGATCATAGGCATGCTGGGTATATTAAAAGCAGGAGGGGCGTATGTGCCGGTCGATCCGGATTACCCACTGGAAAGGCAGGAATATATCTACACACAATCCGCTTTAAAAACGGTAGTTGCCGATCATGACTATCCTTTAAAGGTGATAATTGGCGCTGATAATTTTAAAGTGATCAATCAGCAGCAACTGGAGCAAACTGCAGATACCAATCCCGCTTTAAAAATAGATAGCGAGCAGTTGGCGTACACTATTTATACGTCAGGTTCTACCGGGAAACCTAAAGGAGTGATGATTGCACATTATTCGGCAGTGAATTTGGTAGCATGGGTAAACAAACGCTTCAATATTACTGCTGCCGATAGGTTGTTGTTCATCACCTCCATGTGCTTCGATCTATCAGTGTATGATATTTTCGGCATGCTATCTGCCGGCGCGGCCATTGTTATTGCCGAAAAAAATGAGATCCAAAATGTTCAGATACTGGCCGATATGCTGGTAAAGCACCGGGTAACATTTTGGGATTCGGTACCAACAACACTCGATTTTTTGGTAAAAACCCTCGAGACTGAAAACCCTGCCTATAACTACGCTGGTTTAAAAACAGTTTTCATGAGCGGCGACTGGATCCCGGTAAGCCTACCTGATAGGATCAAAACTTTTTTCCCCGAAACGCAGGTGGTCAGCTTAGGCGGTGCTACTGAAGGCACTGTTTGGTCTAACTATTTTGTGGTTGATAAAACCGAAAAAAGCTGGAATAGTATTCCATATGGAAAACCTATCGACAATAATTTTTTCTATATCCTGAACGAATATCTGCAGCCGGTACCGGTTGGCACTGTTGGCGATCTGTACATTGGCGGCGTAGGTGTGGCCAGGGGGTATGCTAACGATAGCGAAAAAACAGCGCGCTCATTCGTTCCGGATCCATTCCATCCAAATAGCGGAGGGATGATGTACCGCACCGGCGATTTGGGCCGGATGATGCCCGACTACAAAATGGAGTTTATTGGCCGTAAAGACAATCAGGTTAAAATACAGGGCTTTAGGGTTGAACTGGGTGAAATTGAAAGCGTATTGAACGGTAACGAGCAGGTTAGCGCCGCTGTAGTTTTAGCCAAACCAGATAGCGATGGAAATAAGCGTTTAATAGCCTACGTGGTCGGTAAAAACGGCGATAATAATATTGAAGAGCTGAAATCATATCTGCACAAATTTTTACCTGCATATATGGTTCCCGCTGTTTGGGTTGAGTTAGACAGGCTCCCACTAACTGCGAATGGAAAGATAGACAGGAACGGGCTACCCGATGTTAACGAGCAACGCGAAGCCGAGCGCCCGCAAGTTGAACCGGAAACTGAAACCGAGCGTACATTAATAAACCTATGGAAAGAAGGGTTCAGGAACAATAATATTGATGTGCTGAGCAATTTTTTTGATATCGGAGGTCATTCGCTAATGGCTGTCCAGATCTTATCTAAGCTTAAAAAGCTAACAGGTAAAAATTTGCCTATCTCGGTTTTTTATAAATATCCAAGTGTGAGGTTGCTTGCCCATTTTATTGATAAAGAAACTGAGGATTACAATTTTAAATCGTTGGTAGCTATAAAGCCATCGGGTTCAAAAAATCCGCTTTATATTATTCATGGCGATGGGCTGAACGTACTCAATTTTAGCAAACTGGCAGATCATGTAAGTAAAGATCAGCCGGTTTATGGTTTGCAGGCCCTCGGCCTTAACGGTATTGATGAGCCTATAGATAGCTTGCCGGTTATCGCTTATCATTATATGCAGGAGATCATCAAGCATAACCCGCGTGGACCATATTTATTGGCCGGCTATTCGTCAGGAGGTTATGTGGCGATGGAAATAAGGAAGCAGATGGTAGCCCAGGGCCGGGAGGTGAAAATGCTGATCATTTTTGATACTGATGCCGAAAAAACCGAATATAAGGATTGGTACTCACTGTTGCCTAAAAAGGCTAAGCGCCATTTGCCAAGGATGATCCAGGCCATCAGGCTATCTATCAGTCAGTGGTTTAAAGGCAAGTCGAGTCAGCCTGAGTTGATTGTAGAGAAGAAGAAAGATTCGAAAGAGTTTTATAAGCTCATCCAAAAAATTAAAAACAAACACATCACAGCCTTCAGAAATTATCCACTTGAGCAGTTTGATGGCAAGCTGTATCTATACCGCGCAAAAATAAGCGTGCATTATATTGAGTATGGTAAGTACCTGGGTTGGGAAAAGTATGCTAAGCAGGGCGTTGAACTTTTCGAGATTCCGGGTGACCACTTTTCTATGCTGCAAACGCCTAATGTAACCGAGTTGGGCGCAGTTTTACAAAAGAATATTGATGAAACGACAAAAAATTAACTGAAATGGATATTGGACTTTACTTAAGCGACATTGAAACAACCGCAAGTTGTTTTAGCTGCTTTGGCATGGTAAAGGCATAAATATTGTAAAAATGGGTTATTGCCTACAGGTTTGCACATGTTTGATCAAAAGTTGAGATAATAAATACTAAAATCTATCTATAAAAACATACAATATGAAAAAGATCTCTTTTATACTACTTATGGTGATGGTGGCCTTCGCATCATGTAAAAAATTAGCAGCAAAAGATGAGGTTGCACCGGGCAACAATGACCCTAACTACGATGCCAATAACCAAATTTTCAGGGTAAAGGCAAGTTCGTCGGCCGTTTTTAAACTGGTTATTATTGAGTATAATAGTGACGGAACAACTCCTTACAATACTATAAATGCTGATCAAACAACCCAGTTTGATTACGGCTTTACCCCGGTAATTGGCCATAAAATAACATTTAATATCCAAAGCGAAAATGGCCAGATCAAGGCATCTGCATTGTATAAAGGCAATTATCTTAATCCGGTTCAGGTAAAAACCAGTGGTTCGGGCAGTACAGCCAGCTACAGCTACACTGTAACAGATTAAACTTAACGCGCTACAAATTGATCCGGAAGCTATTATTAATTATGGTTATGCTTAACGCGTTGTTCATTAAGCCTCTACAGCAAAAGCTATTTGCTAAAGAGGCCAATGTGCGTTCTGTAAAAGCTACTGGCCATGCTGACGATAACCTTCCCGATCTGGTAAATGTTAAAACCAATGGGGCTAAAGGTGATGGTCTGACAGATGATACCGAAGCCATTAAAGATGCTATAGCCGTTGCCAAAGCTAATGGAATTGCTACCGTGTATTTTCCTGAAGGCCATTACATGATAGGAGGGGCTGGTACCAAGCCCGGTATTATCAAATTAGCCAACGGCGTGAGCCTTATTGGCGACGGGCCTGCCAAAACCCATATTGTTTTATCTGGCGGAAGGTTTAACCCGGTTTCTATCTTTTACCAGGAGTGGAGGGAGGAGCCATCAGTTGATAATATTACCATTCAGGGCATTGATTTTGATGGTAACCTAAGCAAGCAAACTTTTGAAGCCAAATACCAGTTTTGCCATGCGCTAAGCATCAACAACGGTAAAAACATCGAAGTTAAAAACTGTAAATTTCAAAGCTTTAGGGGCGATGGCTTGCTTTTTGGCGACACATTCGAGGCAAGCCTGAATGCCCGCATGGTACTGAATGTAAAAGTGCACCATTGCGAATTTGTTGATATATACCGCGAGGGCACTATGTTTTGCGCTGTAAACGGCGCGGCATTTTATAATAACTGGGTACACGGCAACGGTTACCTGGTTGGCGGTGTTGATATTGAGCGCCACAGCGCCAACGAAACTGTGTTAAATGTAGCCGTACATGACAATACCTTTGATTTTAGAGATGGCTATGGCCCTATTGAACGTGGCCGGATCCTGAAATACAGGCGCGCCATAACCATTGGATATTTTTACGATGGCTACCAAAATGGCGCTGCCGATTCATTGAGCGGGCATCATAAAATTTATAACAACACTATATACCAGGGCCAGATTGATTGCTTTGGCCATTTAAACGTTACAATTACCAGGAATACTATAATTAACAATTTTGAAAACCTTAAAGGTGTACTTCATGTTAGTACACCGGCAATAAACGTTTCTGATGCCCGCAATACAACCGGGTTGGAAAATGTTGTTATCGATAGTAATTATATAAGATCATCTATCCCCGGCAACGGTATAGTGTTTTATAAATACAAAAAGGTTACTGCCAGGCACAATATTCTTAAGGGCAGAAACTTAGGCGATGTAATGCTGATAAACTCAGAAGGGGCGGTTAACTCCAACATCACCAAAAAATAACAAAAACATTAATTTAAAAACATCACCAGAAAAAAATCAATGGTAACCTCTAAGATACAAAAAGCCTTCCTCGCGCTGTTAGTTACGGTTTTTGCATTGTCCTCATGCCAAACTTATAAAAATGTTCCTTACTATAAAGACCTTGATAAAACCGGTATAGTGACCGAAGAGGTAACCAATAGCACCGATTACGTAGTGCATACCGGCGATATTTTGGGTATTAACATTACAAGCCGTAACCCCGAATCGGCAGCGGTATTTAATTATAACCTTGCCCGCGTAAACGGCAACGCCTATAATACTACTCCCGACAACCCGGTTATTGGTTATCGCGTAGATGAAAGTGGAAACATCCACCTGCCATTGGCCGGACAGATCAAAGTTTCGGGTTTAACTACCCAGCAGATCACCGAAAAACTTGGTAAAGATCTGCTTACCTACTTAAAAGATCCCGTAGTTAACGTGCGGGTAGTGAATTTTAAGGTTTATGTTTACGGCGATGTGGCCCGCCCTAATGTTTATAACATTACGGATGAGCATCCAACCGTTACCCAGGCACTAACTATGGCTGGTGACCTGAACATCACAGGGTTGCGTAAAAAAGTGGTATTGATCAGAACACAAGATGGCGAGCGCAAATTTATCCCGCTCGACCTGACCTCGAAAAACCTTTTCCAGTCGCCTTATTTCTATTTAAAAAATAACGATGAAATATATGTAACACCGGGCCGGTCAAAACTTACAGCCAACGGGCTGCCTGTTTTGGGTATAGTGATCTCGGCCTTATCGGTAGTTGCCATATTGTTAACACGTAATTAATAGCGTAATGAGTACAAATCCCCTACAGTTTTTAACTTTCGCTACCGAAAAGGAGAAAAACTCAACAGTAAGTTTAAAGTCGCTTTTTGCTAAATACTTATATAACTGGCGCGTTATTGTAGCAACCATAGTTGTTATGCTGATCATCGCCTTTGCCTACACGCAAATTGCCGATCCGGTTTACCAGGTTAAAGCTACTTTATTGGTAAACACACCTAAAGATGCGGATAAACCTGATGCCAATCAATCGGTATTAGATAAGATAGACCTGCCAAAATCTGCCGATGCGGTTGAGAACGAGATAGCTAAACTAAAATCGGCCAAATTAATTAACCAGGTTATCAGCGATCTTCAATTGGAGTTGAGCTATGAGAAAAAAAACGGATTGACGTATAAAGACCTTTATGCTACAAGGCCCTTCAAGATCCTGTTTATAAAACATAACCCCGATGCCGATCCTAAAGCGAAGGTATTTATCCAGTTAAAAGATAGCAAATCGTTTGTGCTAAAAACAGATGATGGCGAAAAGCAATATCCGGTTAATGACGTAATGCACACCGACTGGGGAACATGGAAACTGATCCCTACCGCTAATGCTGCTTCGTTTGCAGGTGAACCTATCAGGGTATCTTTATTAGATGCCGATAAGCTGACAGATTATTACCAAAAAAATATAGATGCCAGTTTAGAAGATAAGCTCGCTACCGCAGTTGATCTATCTATGAATACAACCGATAAGCAAAAAGGTAAAGATGTGATCAATCAGCTTATCAAAGTATATAATGATGATGAAATAGCTGATAAGAATAAAGAAACACAGAATACGATAAATTTTATCGATCAGCGCCTGGCATCATTAACCGGCGAGTTATCGGGCGTTGAAAAAAGCATCTCTGATTTCAAAAGCTCCAACAGGCTTACCGATATTACATCAGATGCCAAATTTGAGTTGGAGAAACTACAAACCAACGATAGCCGTTTAAGCGAGATCAATGTGCAGTTAAGCGTGATCAGTGGGATCGAATCATTTGTAAACTCGCCGCATACTGCTGATAAAGCTCCGGCTGTTATCGGTATCAATGATCCGTCGTTGGTAAGCTCGGTAGAAAAGCTTTCTGAATTACAATTGAAACGTGACCAGTTAGCGGCCACAACTCCCGAAACCAACCCGGATTTTGAGGAGATCAACGCGCAGATCAAAACAACTAAAGCAACGATAAAAGATAACGTTAGGAACATCAAGTCGTCGTTATTAAACGCGCAAAGCAAGTTACAATCGCAAAGTTCGTCGTCCGAATCTTCTATTGCTAACCTACCTGGCCAGGAGCAAAAGTTTATCAGCATAAAACGTCAGCAATCTATTAAAGAAAACCTGTATGTGTATTTGCTGCAAAAACGCGAGGAGGTTTCATTAAGCTACGCCACTACGGTATCAAACTATAAAATATTAGATGCCGCACACAGTTTGCCATCAAAATGGCCAAGCAAAAAGATCATTTTCCCGGCAGCTTTGTTGTTGGGCATTATTCTGCCTGCCATCGGCATTTATTTAAAGCAGCTGTTTAAAGGTGTTGTTTTAGATCCCGCCGAAGTTGAAAATGCTACAGAAATGCCTGTATTTGGCGAGATAGCTGCTGCACCCGCCGCGGGTTTGGCCAAAGGCGGATTGGTGGTAGAGCAGCTCAGGAATTTGAGAACTCAACTGTACGATCTTCACGGCGATACCCGTGCATCAAATGTTACGCTGATCACCTCCAGTGTATCCAGCGAGGGTAAAAGTTTTATAGCGGGCAATATTGGCAACACACTGGCCAATACCGGTAAAAAAACAGTGATACTGGAGCTTGATCTGAGGAGATCGGCCATTAAAGACATCTTCAAGCTTTCAAAAAAGCAAGTCGGTATTTCTGATTATTTGAGGGGTAATGCTACACTTTCAAAAATTATCCAGCCATCGGGTGTTAACCCTACGCTTGATATCATTAGCAGCGGTTCGGCGGTTTCAAACCCGACTGAATTGTTGGAGAACGGTAAACTTGCTGAGCTTATCGCCGAACTCAAAAATATTTACAGTGATATCATTATTGATAGTCCGCCGGTGCACTTAGTGGCTGATGCTTATGTAATTGCCCGCCTTAGCGATGTTACTTTATATGTGGTAAGGCAAGGTGTAACACAAAAAAGCGAACTGCCGTTTATTAAAACCTTGCTTAAAGAAAACAGGCTGCCTAATATGCAATTTGTGTTTAACGGGGTAGATGTTAAAAGAACTGGCTACGGGTACGAGTATGATAGCGCGTATTATAAAACCGAAGCCGTTTCGGCCTGAACAATCAGCTGATATCTATTTTTGATGAAGAAATTATTTGTTTGTTCGGAATTTTACGCGGGGTTGTTGCCATTTGCCGCTACCATAGTGAACGCTATGCGCGGCGATGATAGCTACGGTATATTTATGTGTACCAATAAATGCGATTACCGCAAAGCGCTTGTACCCAATGGAGACAACTACTTGTTTTTAGATTTTCCGGCGGGTAGGATAGCGGGCCTGAAGCACAACATTTACCCGCGCCCTTTATTAAAGGCTATAGCTGATGTTTGCAAAAAGCATAATATCGAGGTGATCCATCTTTTAACCGAGGATTCATCACTCGCGCTGCACATCCATCAGCTTAAAAAACTGGCTAAAGTATATTATACTGTACATGATCTCTTTTTTCATGAAAAGGCCTATAAAAACGCTATTAGCTGGCTTTTGCGTACGGTGCTGGTTAAAAAACGGGTAACTTATCTGATAAAACACACCGATAACCTGATAACCTCAAGCCGTTATCAGTACGATTGGATGAAGCGGGAGTTTATAAACAAAAACGTTTATTACCATAATTTCCCCACCTTGGTTACCGATGTTATCAAATCCGGGAACAAACCGGTACCCGAGCTGGCCGGCATTGATCAATACATTTTATTTTTTGGCCAGGTAGAGCAATATAAAGGGGTTGAGAAATTGTACAACGCCTATATCAACAATACAGCCGAAAAAAGGCCATTGGTAATAGCGGGCAAGGGTTTTATTTACTTTGAGCGCGATCTGCAAAAAGAAGCCAACGTAACTTTTGTTAACCGTTACATTGATGACGAAGAGATAAGGTTACTGTTTGAAAATGCCTTTTGTGTGGTTTTTCCTTATATATCTGGTACGCAATCGGGAATTTTATCAATTCCTTATTATTTCAAAGTGCCGTCGCTGGTTTCGGATATTCCATTCTTTAAGGAGTTGATGGTAGATGGTGTAACCAGCATCAGTTTTGATAATGATGATCCCGTGGCCTTGATGCAAAAGATACGGAACCTGGAACATACCGACCGACAAAAGATAACCGAAGCCGCGACTTTGTATTATGAGCAGGTTTACGATGAAAAAGCTTTGCATAAACAACTCTCCGCCGCATACGGCGAAGAAGTTGTATTTGCGCAGGAACCGCTCGGTCAACTAAAATAATATTAATGGAAATTATCGCTATTAACGAAACTCACCTGGCCCACTGTGCCGCCGTAATGATAGATGCCTACAATGCCCCGCCCTGGAATTGCCAGTGGACAAGCGAAAAAGCTCAACAATACATATCCGAACTAATTGATCATAAAGACTTTGTTGGCTTTATGATCTATAACGATAACCAGCCAGCCGGGGCAATCTTAGGCCACAGAAAAACATGGTGGACAAACAACCAATTGATGATAGATGAATTGTTTGTTTCGCCCGCTTTCCAGAAAAAAGGGTACGGCAAAAAACTGCTTCAGTTTAGCGAAGAGTACGCTAATACCAACCAAATTGAGCTGATGGTATTGATGACCAATAAATACCTGCCCGTATATGATTTTTACGAATCGATGGATTATACCCATGCCGATCAGTATGTGTTTATGTTTAAGCAGCTAAATATGTAAAGATGCTTTCGCCTAATGTTACTTAGGCGGATCCTTGCGCATTAACCCGGTAAGCTTATAATAATTTTCAAGCTGCCGGGTCATAATAGCCTCTCCGGCACCTACTTCTATTAACCTTCCGCTTTCATCGGCACCATAACCACCCAAAGCTGCCGACCGTACATCGGCTATGTACCCGGGCCAATGGCCGCCACTCCACGAGTAACCAAACAAAAATCCGGTTGCAGAGGCCAGCTCCATTTTCTTCTTCCAATCCAATTGAAACTGAACAAACAGTTCGCCAGGGCATACGGCTATCGCTATTTTGTTGTTTAGCAGGATAGTTACCAGGTTTAGGTTATAGGTTAGCTTTTTATCGTACCTGCCGGTAAAGCGCATTGAATCGGTCATGAACTTGATATCCGTTTCATTACCGGTTGGCGGGTTGATACTTTTTGCCAGTTTAATAACTTCCCAGGCCAAAAGTTCGCCGGTGCGTTCCATAGGTGCGTAATTGGTTTTCACCGTATCGTTAGGGCCAGACCTGCGTGGACTTATCTGCAACGATTCAATATTGCCACCTGCGCCTTGTATAAAAAGGCAATTTATTTTATTGCCGAAAGCTTCCTCAACCTTACGGCTGGCCACGCCAGGATAATCGGCAGATATGGCATAGTTGAAACACACGATATCAGCATGCATAGCATAGTTCATGATAATGGCCCGCGGGTTTCCTTGTAAATCTTCAATTTTAATTACACCGAGTTCCGGATCAACCGGGCCGAAGGGGATGCGCTCCGGGTTTTCGGGTTTGTAATGTGCATCGCCCACCCACGATTCTTTGGCATGCCCATTCTCGCGAACAATAAGGCGGTTAAAACCTAATTGCGGAAAAGTGCTTTGCCAGGCGGCTATCCGTGCTTCAAACATGTGATCTGCCGCCATGCCTATTGCTTTAATGATCTGATCTTCATAAAAAGCTACAAAAGGATTCCCCTGGAAGGCCATTTTGCCATTGGTCTGCGGTTCGGAGTGGGTGTGTGACGAGCTGATAATTACTTTTTCAAGCTTGTATTTTTCTTTGCAGATCTTTTCGATCCGGTCGCTGGTAAAAATGGCAAGATCTACTGATACAAATGCAAGGCGTTTTCCCTTTACATCTAAAATCAGGCTTCGGGCATAAACAGAATCATGCAGCGGTTCGGTTGTTTTTGGGGTGATGTTGATCCTGGCGGTACCGGCCATCAGTTTACCTGTTTCGGCGAAAGCTACGCTACGGATACTCGTTGTAATGAGTAAGGAGAGGAGTAGGCTAAATAATCTCGCTGGATTTAAAACGGCTGGTTTGATTTTAGTTAAAGTGTTCATAATGGTTTTTATGCTTGGTTAACTAAAATTATCCGGGACCATTAATAATTGATTAATGCCACATTAACCGGGGAAATAAATAGGTTGCCTTGCTTAACCTCCATTAATATCAGCCTGAAACCGCCATAAAATGCCTGTTAATTTCACCTTATTGATTAATTAATTGCAAAATAATCTGTTTTTGTATTTTGTATAGATCTGTAAATGAGTTGTTTGTGATGGGTTGAATAAAATTATTCCAACTAATTCAATATTAACTTTTTATTAATTACTGCAAATTTCTTTGGGTTCATAATCAACTATAACCAGTTAACCAAAATTATGTACTATGAAGAAAATTTTATTAATGCTATTGGCATGGTGCCTCTCGGTGCCATTGTTTGCGCAAGACATACCGATAACCGGTAAGGTCATTGATCAATCGGGCGAGCCATTGATCGGAGCGTCTGTAAAAGTAAAGGGAGGTAGCCAGGGCGTGGTTACCGATACTAAGGGAGCCTTCGCGCTAAAAGTGAGTGATCCCAAAGCCACGCTTACGGTGAGCTACATCGGGTATAACACTACCGACGTAGACCTGAAAAACAACCGAACCATTACCATAACCCTAACGGCGCAACAAGGCAGCCTCGAGGAGGTGGTTGTTGTGGCCTATGGTACGCAAAAGCGGGCAAACCTAACGGGTGCGGTATCAACCGTTGTGGCTAAAGACATTGTTAAAAACTCCAATAACGATGTTACCAATACGCTAACCGGAAGGGCACCAGGTGTAAGGGTGGCACAGCTATCAAGCCAGCCGGGTAAGTTTGACAGCCAGATCGATATCCGTGGGTTTAGCTACGTGGATCCTAACAACGTGGAAGGTACGCAGCAGGGTGGCCCGCTATTTATCATTGATGGGGTACAGCGCGATAAATCCGGCTTTGATCACCTCGACCCAAATGAGATTGAAAGCGTGAGTGTTTTGAAAGATGCAACCGCCGCCATCTATGGTGTTAAAGCGGCCAATGGTGTTATTTTGGTAACTACCAAAAAAGGTAAGCAAGGCACTACGCAGGTATCATACACCATGCACCTCGGTAAGCAGTTCATCACCAAATACCCTGAGCTATCGAGCGCTTACCAATACGCTACGTTGTTTGATGAACAACAGATCAACAATTTTATCAGTGGTAACCAGCAAATAACGCCGCCGCAGTTCACTCCGCAGCAAATTGAAGATTTTCGTACAGGTAAAACGCCAAGTACGGATTTCCTGAAAGCTATTCTTGATAACAGCACCTCGCAGCAGCAACATAACATCACAGTTAGCGGCGGTAGCGAAAAATTAAGGTTTTTTGTATCGGGTGGTTATTTTGACGAGGGTGGCTTACTGAAAACCAATATTGAATACGGTAAAAAATACAACTTCCGTACAGCTATCGACGGGCAGTTGGGTAAAGGTTTGACTTTTGGCATTAACCTGGGCCTTAACAATGTAATGAGTAAGAGTCCTAACGTTGCTGTATGGTCGCTCATGAAAAACGCGTGGTCAATCAGCCCTACGCAATCGCTTTACTCTAATGGTGATACCCGCTACCTGAACCAGTTTTACAATCAGCCTAATGATAACCCATTGGGGCAGATCAGCGAAGATCTGGCCGGGTACAATAAAACCAACGATAAAGCGCTTACCTCAACATTCACTTTAAATTATGAGCTGCCTTTTGTTGAAGGACTGAGCGTAAAAGGCCTTTTTGCTTACGATAACAGCTACAGCTTTAACCGCAGTTTCCGCAAGCAGTTTTACCAGTACCAGTATGATAACACCACGCAATTGCAAACTGCATTCTCGCACCAGGGGCCATCGCAATTGAACGAGTATTTTGGTCAGGGGATCACCAATGATCTCCAACTTTCGCTAAATTATAATCATCGCTTCGGCAAAAGCAATGTATCCGGGTTGTTGATCTATGAACAAATTTATCGCCAGGGCAACAGCAATAACGCCCAAACGCAATTCGTGATCGATGCGATCGACCAGCTTTCGGCAGGTAACCGCGCTACCGACGTGGTTGGCTCTGGCTACAGCCAAAGTGGTAACCGCAGCTATGCCGGTAAGTTTAACTATGATTATGCCGGTAAATATCTTGCTGAATTTGGTTTCAGGGAAGATGGGTCATCGTACTTTCCATCTAAAAGCCGCTGGGGATTTTTCCCTTACGGATCAGTAGGCTGGCGTATCTCTGAAGAATCGTTTATTAAGGATAAACTGAAGTTTGTAGATAATATCAAACTACGTGCTACTTACGGTAAAGAAGGTGACGACCAGGCAGCTGCTAATACTTTTGCTTATTTGACAGGTTACATTTATCCAAGCTCAGGCTCGGGTTCGTTGGCGGGTTCGGTATTCGGGCCGGGATTTGTAAAAGGTGTCGATTTTAAAAACGCTGCTAATGCCAATATTACCTGGTACACTTCTACCCAAACCGATATCGGTCTGGATTTCTCACTGTGGAATGGTAAGCTTACTTTTGAGGGCGATGTTTTCCGCAGAGAACGTAGCGGACTGTTAGGTTCGCCAATCTCTAATATCCCCGGTACTTACGGTGTTAACCTGCCACAGGTAAACCTAAATGGTGACCGTACCCAAGGCTTCGAGATTGTATTAGGCCATCGCAGTAAAATAGGCGCGGTTGATTTTTCGGTGTCGGGCAATATGTCGTACGCACGTACGCAAAACCGGTATGTTGAACAAACACCTGCCAGCAGTGATGCTGATAACTACCGCAACAAAAACGCATACCGTTATAATGATATTGTATGGGGCTACAAAGTTGCTGGCCAGTTCCAAAATTTCCAGCAGATCTATTCCGCACCTATCCAGGACGGTGCAGGCAACCGCAGCCTGCTTCCCGGCGACTTAAACTATGTTGACCTTAACGGCGATGGTATCATCGACGGTAAAGACCAAACCGTTATTGCCCGCAACGGCGGTAAACCGGCCATTTACTTCGGTGCCAATTTTGAGTTGGGATACAAAGGTTTCGATTTTTCGATGCTGGTACAGGGTGCTACTATGTACTCCGTTTCATACCTCGATCAGCTTTCCCGGCCTTTTTATTTTCAGTATGCCAACCCGGTTTCCATTTATGCTGATAGGTGGCACCGTCAGGACATATTTGATCCTAATAGCCCATGGGTGCCTGGCAGGTTCCCTTCAACCGGTCAGCGCCAAAATTATAAAGATGGCGTGCCAAACTCGTTCAGCACTTTTGATGCCAGCTACGTTCGGATCAAAAGCATTGAACTGGGCTACACCTTTAGTAAAACGCTGTTAAGTAAAATAGGTATCAGTCGGTTTAGGGTATTTGCCAATGCTTACAACCTGTACACCTTTACAGGCAAGGGGCTTGACTTTATCGATCCCGAATCGTCGGGCACACGCCTTTACAGTTATAGCTATCCTATCACCCTTAATGTTAACGCAGGTGTACAGGCAACTTTTTAAACCCGATATCATGAAAAACTATAAATATATCATCGCGATTTTTGTGCTGGCGGGATTAAGTGCCTGCCGCAAAAACCTGCTCGACGTGCAGCCAACCACGCTGCTCACCAAAGACCAGATTTACGGAAGCCCGGCCGGGGTAACGGCCTACTTCGCTTCCCTGTATAAAGATATGCCTATCGAGGAGTATTCGTTTTGCAACGGCCGTTTCGGTCAGTTTCCCGGCGATGGGCATCAATACACCGCCAACTGGAGCGACGAGGCTTTTAATTCCAACAACGCAGGTATTAACGAAGAGAACTGGGGCAACCTGTACAAGGCCATCCGCAACGTAAATACTTTTATACAGGAGATAGCTACCGTAACCAATGTTGACGCGCCAACCAAAAAACGCTACTCGGCTGAAGCGCATTTTGTAAGGGCTTACTATTATTTCGGGCTGGTGAAATATTACGGGGGGGTACCTATCCTTACCGAACCACCAACCGATCCAAACGCTTTGCTCAAACAACCACGTAACAAAGAAGAGGAAGTTTGGGACCTGATCAAAAACGACCTGGAACAGGCGGCGGCTGATCTGCCGGAAACCAGCGATTACGGCCGTGCTAATAAATATGCCGCCCTCGCGCTGGAATCACGCGCGATGCTGCACGCAGGTTCGATAGGTAAATTTGGTACCGTGCAATTGGGTGGCGTAGTAGGGGTAAGCCCGGCAAAGGCTACGGAGTATTTAACGGCGGCCTATAACTCGGCTAAAACCATAATTACTGACGGCAAGTACAGCCTATTTAATAAATACCCTACAGATCTATCCAAAAACTTCCAATACCTGTTTTACGAGTGCAAACCCGGCGACTCGAACACCGAAGCCATATTTTGCAAGGGATATGATTACGCGGCTACGCAACGTACCCACTCGCAGGATCTGATGGTACTGCCCGATTACATCCGCTCGCCCATAGGCTATGATAACCGCCTGGAGCCAACGCTCGATCTGGTGGAGAAATTTGAATCGAAAACAAGTACCGCCGGTGCCAATGAACCATTAAATATAGGCACCCCTGCCAGCTACGTACATTATCCAACCCTAAGCGGTCCTTTCGAAAATAAAGACCCGAGGCTGATGGGTACTGTGGTGGTTACCGGTACATCCTTCCGCGGCGCAACTATTACCGGGCAGCGTGGGGTTATTTATAATAATAAAGAGTATACCGGTAACCAGGTGCTTCAGTATTTTGATGTGAATACGTTATCGTTCACCTTAACACCAACCAATGTGGTAGGTACAGGTAACTCCAACTCCAACTCGCTTACCTTCTGGCTTAAAAAATGGACCGATCCGGTTACAGATCGTAACCTACTGTACGATTATTCATCGCGCACCTCATGGCTCGATCTGCGTTATGGCGAGGTGCTATTGAACTATGCCGAAGCATCTTTCGAATTAGGCAAAGACCCATCCGAAGCCCTGGGCGCTGTAAACCAATTGCGTGTAAGGGCTGGAGTGGCATCGCTTACATCCATCAGCCGCGAAAAGATCAGGCACGAGCGTATGGTTGAGCTATCGTTCGAGAACCGCACATTTTGGGATTACATTAGGTGGCGCACCCTTACCACCGAGTTTAATATCAGGCAGGAGTACGGCCTGGACATTTATTATGATGTAAACGCTAAAGACTACGTATTTAAAAAAGTACCTGTAGGCGGCGGCAAAACTTACCAGGCCCGCAACTACTACTCACAGATCCCGGGCGGCGAACGTTCCTTGAATACTGCACTTATTGATAACCCTGGCTACTAAAAAATATTGAAATCATGAGATCATCCATAATATATACCTTAATCCCTTGCATGCTGCTTTTTTACGCGGGATGCAAAAAATACGATAATTACGCGGCCCCCGATGCGGGCGTGTACGGCAAAGTAATAGATGCCGGAACCGGCGGTGGCATTGAAACCAAGCAGCCCGGTGGTGGCGATATCCGGTTTTTGCAAAATAACAAAACCAAATACCCAAGTCCGCAGCCTATTGATATATCTATTAAGGCCGATGGCTCGTATTCGGCTACACAGTTTTTCGCCGATAATTATAAAGCTTTCCCGTTGAACGGCCCGTTTATTTATGCTGGCGATTCGGTTGGTGTAGTGCTAAACCATAACCAGAAAACACAACTCGATTTTAAGGTGGTTCCTTTTTACCGCATAACCGCGGCTGTAGCCGATAGCACATTCAGCTACACGGTAAACAGAGCTCCCGAAAATAATTCGAAGTTGATAGAACTGATATTTATGGTGAGTAAAGATCCGGTAGTGAACGAAGCCGTAAGCTCGAATGTAGCCGGGCCGGGTACATATTATGCTAATTTATGGAAGGTACCCACCGATGGCACACCAGATGCATCAATAGTTGACAAACCGCAAACTTTTACTTTCCACTGGGCGGATACAAGGCTGCCTAAAGGCGAGTATTATTTCAGGATGGGGGCAAGGGCCGCCAACTCGCCTAACTCAACCTACAATTATAGTCCGGTGGTTAAGGCTACAGTGCACTAAACTGCAAGCTAAGACTTACGAAGTTTTTTAAAACTTCGTAAGTCTGGATAAACGTTTGTCATGCTGAGGAACGAAGCATCTTCTACAACATGCAAAGCGGCTATACAGGGCGAAGAAGATCCTTCGTTCCTCAGGATGACAAAATCTTTATTCGTTAGGAGCCTCCGCCTTTTATTAGTTACAATGACGTTTTACCTCAACCGCTTTCCCCAAAAAAATTCAACCCGCCCATGCGGATTGATCACACTATGAAAAAGAAACTATTACTGCTAACCCTGTTCACCACAACCGCGCTGCAAACTTTTAGTCAGCGGTTACAATACACAGGTATATTTGCCCCCTCTGCCGGCTTTGTAAAAGATGCCGAAAAACCTTACCGCCAGGAACTCAGCCTGAGTGGCTCCTGGCAATTTCAGCCGATAGAATTGCCTGCCGGTTTTCATGAGGGCAACGATCCCGCGCCTGCGTTACCGGCCATGCAGCCTGATCAATGGGATAAAACCCACATCCGCATCCCATCCCCATGGAATGTAAATAGCTTTGCCGACGAGCACGGGCAGGGCGGCGATTTTCGTACTTTCCCATCATACCCTAAAGAATGGGAGCATATAAAAATGGGCTGGATGCGCCGCAAGTTTACCGTACCCGCCAATTGGAACGGTAAACGTTTATTGTTGCATTTTGAGGCGCTTGCTGGTGATGCCCGGATATTGGTGAACGGCAAACCCGCCGGTGAGCATTTCGGTATATTTCTTCCGTTTGATTTAGATGTTACCGCGTTAATAAAACCCAGTGCCGAAAATGAAATAGCGGTGGGCGTTCGCAAGGCATCATTGTTTGATAAAAATGGTAATTACGGCAGGCGCACTTACCAGGCGGGTTCATTCTGGGGGCAGCATATCGCAGGGATCTGGCAGGATGTTGCTTTGATAGCAGTTCCGCAGATTTATATTAAAGATGTTTTTGTAAAGCCGGATGTACAGGGTGATCATCTTGCGGCCGAGATCACCATAAAAAACGATGGTGACCGGGAAGCAAACCTCACCGTAGATGCCGGAGCTTATAAATGGCAGGCCGATAATCCCACCGATGCCGCTGAACCAGCGGGTAAGCTTGCAGCGGCTTCTGCGTTGGATGTACCGGCTGTGAAAATTAAACTTCCGGCTCATACTGAAAAGGTTGTTACGTTAAATACACAGGTGGGTGACAAGCTTGCGCGCTGGTCGCCGGAAAGCCCCAATTTATATGCTTTGCTGGCACGTATCAACACTGGCAAGCAACAGGTTGATACGCATTACACCCGCTTTGGCTGGCGCACAGTTAGCATAAATGGCGGACAGGTGTTGATGAATGGTAAACCAGTAATTATGCGCGGCGATTCGTGGCACTTTCTGGGTGTCCCGCAAATGACGCGGCGTTATGCCGTGGCCTGGTTTAAAGCCATGCGCGATGCTGGGTTGAACACTGTTCGGCTCCATGCCCAGCCATATCCTTCCTTTTATATAGATGTTGCCGACGAAATGGGTATCATGGTGTTAGATGAAACAGCCATCTGGGCCAGCGATGGCGGCCCCAAAGTGGATGATCCTGCATATTGGAAGGATACCAAACACCACGTAGCCGAACTGGTATTGCGTGATCGTAACCATCCATCGGTTTTCGGTTGGAGTGTATCCAACGAAGTAATGCCCGTAGTGGTAAATGTAATGCGTAACCCAACCGGCATAAAAGACACTTTGATAAACTATTATGGCATCTGGGCCGATATCTGCCGAAAACTTGATCCAACCCGCGCGTGGATCTCGGCCGATGGTGAGGATGATGCTGAAGGCAAACTGCCTACTTACATTATACATTATGGCGATCAGGGAACCATGGACCGTGCGCGCAAAAGTGGCAAACCCTGGGGCGTAGGCGAAGCCGGCAACGCCTACTATGGTACTCCCGAACAGGTAGCCGAAACCAATGGTAACCGCGCTTACGAATCTTTTTTAGGCCGGATGGAAGGCGTTGCCCAATCATCCTACCAAAACCTGATGCAGCAGCGTGATCGGGAATCGATCTATAACAGCGTATTTAACCTGGTTTGGTACGGCTTAAAACCACTGCCAATCGGGCTTAAAGATAAAACCAAAACACCAACGCTTGAAGATGGGGTGTATTTTACAAATTACAAGGAGGATAGCCCAGGAATCCAGCCCGAAAGGCTTGGCCCTTACAGCACCACGCTAAATCCGGGTTATGATCCTGCACTACCACTTTACCAAGCCTGGTCATTGTTTGATGCCATTAAAGCCGCTGCCGAAAATAAACCTTATGAGGTTGGTAAACCGATTGTAAACCACGATGCTAAATCTACGGCTTCAGGTAAAAGTTCGCCTGCAACAATTATAGGAGGAGCTGGTAGCACCTTAGCCGCCGATTTGAAGAAGCTGGGGGTAATTGAACAAAGTGGCAAATCTACTCCACGTATTTTATTTATAGATGGCAATGCCCCGCCATCTGTACAAAGTAAATCAACTATTGATAAAATGCTGGCGAACGGCGGTACCGTACTGGTTTGGGGAATAAACAATACAGGAACCGAGACGTTGAACAGTTTGTTGCCCGCCACGATAGCAGTTACAGAACGTAAAAGTTCATCATTATTGCCGGTGTCTGCCGATGGCATAACCAACGGCATAGGCGCAGCCGATATGTATTTCTCAGAACTTAACCCCGCAGATATAGTTAGCAGTGGTTTGGATGGCGAGCTGGTTAAACAGAGTAAAATATTGCTAACCGCAAACAACACCGATTGGCAAAAATGGAATAAGCAACCTGAATATGCCAAAACCGCTATGGTGGTACGTTCCGAATTTGAGGCTAAACCGGCAGGGGCTACAATGATAGTTTATGAAAAAGGTGCAGGCAGGCTGGTTATTACCACTTTACCTGCCAACCCTAAACTGTTAAAAGGGATCAGGCTTATCAGGCAATTACTCAGTAATGCTGGAGTGGCCTTGTCCGAAGGTGTTGATGCTGGCGTGCTGAACGCCAATGGAAACATTACCGGTGCCTTATACGCTGGCAACTTTATGGCGAGATCGACAGAGGAAGCTAAAACGAGAAATTTTATTGATCCAGGAGCTGCCGACGAGATGAAGGATGGCATGGAAGTACATCGTAAAATCTGGACTTCACTTCATGCTGATAAAGAAATTTTTGATCTTTCTGCGTTGGATGGTGGTGCGGTCAATGGCAGGCAGCAGGTGGCGTATTTAAGTTTTTGGTTATCAAGCCAACGTTCGCTCGAAGATCTGCTTGCCGAGCCAAATTTACCGGTTGTAAATTTGCAGGTTAAAGCAGGCGGAGGCTTGACGGTGTTTCTGAACGGAAAACAAATACTTGATACGGAGACCGGCGGTGAAGCCAAAGAACTTAAGTTAAAGCGGGGCTGGAACCACTTTTTAATCAAACTTGTGCGTAATGGTAGCAACTGGCAGTTTGCAGGTAAGCTAACATCCAATCAGCCGGAGTTTATTAAAACGCTGGGTTCGGCAGTGCAAAAGCCGTAGAAGGACTTACACTTAGAGAACGTAATTAAAATTGGTGTCATGCTGAGCCTGTCGAAGCATGGTGGGCAGGGCCTCTGCGCGCGACTCTTCGACAGGCTCAGAGTGACAGGCCCGCCTAACTACATATTCTCGGTACCGGCTTTTGCTTACTCGTAATGCCGTGATAGATATTTTTATTACATTAAATTATAGTGCTGATACATTTTTAACCTAACTATCCCCTTTTTTACGAAAATTGAAATTCTTTTCCCCTTGCATGAATTTGCTATGCAGCATCGTGTTTTTAATTTAAATTTACCCATGCCATTTACCTATGGCCGCCAATTTTAAGCGCAGTTGCAGCATTGCCAATTAACAGATAATTGTTTGGGACAAGCATGGGGAAGTTTTATTTGCTTTACAGTAAAGTTGTTTTTGTAATATTTTTTTGTCTTTTGGGCCTCGATGGTCTTGCGCAAAACTATGGCTTAAGGTTTGCGAGCCATGAGGTGGTGCAGGATAAAAGAACATCGCTTGAGCTTAGTCCCGAAAAAGGTTTTTGCTTTAATGATAACTTCGAACTCTCTTTTGATGCTTCCTTTTTTCCGGCTTATAATGTTTACTTCGGCTATGTGGTGAGGATCATCTCTGATGATAAACACAATTTCGACCTGGTTTATAACACAGCCAAAAACCATTTCGAGTTGGTAACCGGCGATAAGGAGCCTCAGATCAGCTTCGCTATCGATCAAAATAACCTCTATAATAAATGGAACAGGGTGAGGGTACTGTTTGATGCCGGCCATAATCGTTTACAGGTTATCTCTGCCGGAAAAACCTATACCCAACAAAACATCGCCCTAAATAAAAATGCCTGTTACCATATTACGTTTGGCACCAATAACCATGGCGAATTTGAAACTACCGACGTGCCGCCCATGAAGATCAGGGATATCCGGGTTGAACAGGGTGGTACAACTCAATACAACTGGCCACTGAACGAAACCAACGGAACTATTGCGCATGAGCAGGTAAAACACAAGGATGCCACCATAATTAACCCCATATGGGTATCATCTATGCACCAAAATTGGAGCAAGGCGCAGGCTTTCACTGCTAACGGTATGGCCAGTGTAAGTTTTGATGCAGATAAGGAAGCTTTGCTGGTGATTGGAAGCGATACCGTTTATACCTATGATATCAACAGTGGTATCATCAAAAAAAATGCAGCTACCACAAAACTTAATCTTGTTCAGGGTAATCGGGCCATATTTAATCCCCTCGATAAAAATTTATATAGCTTTTATACCGACGCCAAGCAGGCTGAGAAATTTGATTTTAATACCAACGCATGGTCGAGTAATTTTAAACCGGGACAGGTAACGCGTTACTGGCATCTTAATAAGATCATTTCGCAGCGCGATTCATCGATGTATGTTTTTGGTGGATATGGTTATTTGGTTTACCATAACGAGGTGCTTCAATACCATTTTAACACCAATAAGTGGGATAGCATTATTTATAAAGGGGATTTTTATATGCCCCGCTACCTCGCTGCGACTGGGGCTACCGCAAAAGGTGATACCGCTTACATCCTGGGCGGTTACGGCAATGCCAGCGGAAAGCAGATCCTCACTCCCAAATATATGTACGATATGATGCGCTATACGGTAAGCGATCGTACATTTAAAAAGTTATTCGACATAGCGCCGCACGGTACTGATGGTTTTACTTTTGCCAACTCGCTTGTTATTGATCAGGGCAGTAAAAGCTATTATGGGTTGATCTTTCCGCGGCATATTTATAATTCAACATTAAAATTAATTCGCGGCTCACTTAATAGTCCGGCTTACGAGGTGCTTGAAAGCGGGATACCTTACAGGTTTCATGATGTACATTCCTTTGCCGATCTGTACTTTGCACCCCGGTCAAATAAATTTATAGCGGTAACACTTTTACGGAGCGACGCCGGGCAAACACAAATTGCCGTGTACACCTTACTGGGGCCGCCGCTTTTTCAGGTTACGCAACCTGCAGGGTTGGGCGCCAATCGAGCTTCGATGGTTTGGATAATAGCCGCTGTTATAATGACGGCCGGTGGAGCTGTTTATTTGATCCGCAGAAAAGGAGCGAAAATAACTACATCAGTGCCTGCCGAAGCGCCATCTATGGTAGTTGAACCTTCAGTGGCACAAACACAGCAAATCAGTTATCATCCGGAAATAGTAATGGAAGATGAACCGGAAGCAGCATCTGTAGATCAACAACCCTTAAAAAATGCTATCCTGCTGTTTGGAGACCTGCAGATATTTGATGCCCAGGGGATAGAGATGACCAGGCTGTTTACGCCTCTTATTAAGGAGATGTTTTTACTGATATTGTTAAACACCATCAGGCTTGGCCGGGGGATAAGCTCAGAACGGTTGAACGAAATGTTTTGGATAGATAAATCTGAAAAAAGCGCCAGGAATAACCGTTCGGTAAGTATCGTAAAACTGAAAACGCTGTTGGAGCGAATGGATCATTGCCAGCTATCTAAAGAAACCGGAACCTGGACCATCAACCTTGACCCGGATCTGGTATATGTGGATTACAGGAACTATTTAAGCCTCGTGAAAAACAAGCGCAAGCTCAATAAAGAAAAAATCAAAGAATTATCGGGCATCACGCAACGCGGCCAGTTCCTTTCCAATAGCGATTACGATTGGTTGGAAAGCTTCAAGTCCGAGATCTCGAATGAGGTGATCAATACATATCTCTATCACGCCCATTCGGCCGAGTTTAGCCACGATCCGGAGTTTTTGATAGAGCTGGCCAATTTTATTTTTTACTTCGATGCGGTTAACGAA
Organism: Mucilaginibacter sp. CAU 1740; assembly: GCF_039839285.1. NCBI lineage: Bacteria > Pseudomonadati > Bacteroidota > Sphingobacteriia > Sphingobacteriales > Sphingobacteriaceae > Mucilaginibacter > Mucilaginibacter sp. CAU 1740. The sequence goes on from NZ_JBDOQS010000002.1 coordinate 572,515, forward strand.
GATGCGATGATGCTGAAGTGCAAAGCTTTTTCGGCCTTAGGTAAACACTCGCTGGCAAAGCATACCTTCGAAAATTTTAGCAGAACCTACAAATCCATTTATGAGCGGGATTTTGAAAAGGAATTTCAGGCAGTAGTTTCCTGAGGTAGTATTTGGAGAATCCTTCTGCCTTGCCCAAAACAGGCAAAGCAGAAGGATAATATTAACGCCAACCTAAACCTGGCGCAATATGTTTTAAAATAGATTCAAGCACGTGTACATTGTAATCAACGCCCAATGTATTGGGGATGGTTAAAAGCAGGGTATCTGCTTCCTGTATAGCTTCATCTTGCGCCAGCTCTTTGATCAATTGATCAGGTTCGGCGGCGTAGCTTCTGCCAAATATGGCTCGTTTATCGGCTTCTATATAGCCAATTTTATCGGCTTGCTTCGCTTCGCGTCCAAACAGGTACCTGTCTTGCTCGTTCACTAATGCAAAAATTGAACGGCTTACCGACACCCGTGGCTCACGTGTGTGTCCGGCTTTTTTCCAGGCTTCTTTATATAGCCTGATCTGCTCAGCTTGCTGGATATGGAACGGTTTGCCGTTTTCGTCAAATTTAAGCGTAGAACTTTGCAGGTGCATGCCATTTTCGGCAGCCCAAACAGCTGTTGCGTTTGATGCGGCACCCCACCAGATCCGCTCACGCAAACCTTCCGAGTATGGCTCTAAACGTAACAAGCCCGGTGGATTAGGAAACATAGGGTATGGGTTAGGTTCTGCAAAGCCCTCTCCATCCAATCTCTGCAAAAATTGTAAAGCTTTGTTACGGCCCATCTCTGCATCGGTTTCTCCCTCAGCCGGTTCATATCCAAAATAGCGCCAGCCATCAATAACCTGTTCCGGCGAACCTCGGCTTATGCCTAATTGTAACCGCCCGCCCGAGATCAGGTCGGCTGCGCCTGCATCTTCTACCATGTATAGCGGGTTTTCGTAACGCATATCAATTACGCCCGTACCAATTTCTATTTTACTTGTTTTAGCGCCGATAGCTGATAACAACGGAAATGGCGATGCCAACTGTGCCGCGAAATGATGCACCCTAAAGTAAGCACCATCTATGCCAAGCTCTTCGGCGGCTACAGCCAGGTCAATTGATTGCAACAGCGTATCGCCACCTGTGCGGGTTTGATAAGCCGGATGATCAGACCAATGTCCAAATGATAAAAATCCTATCTTTTTCATAAGTTTTTATGTGTGAATAGTATAAGCAAAGATAATAAATAAATGTTTAAACATTTATTTATTGGGTGTCATGATATTTCCGTTATCTGCTTAAAACTACAAAACTTTGGTTGTTGGTAACAGGATAGGGGGAAATATGAATTTCTGCTTATAAATCAGTTAGATGTCGAGTCGTCTTTGTGTTCAAAAACGGGCACTTTGAGTTTTTCTTCCGGCGAAAGCTTCTGAAACTCCTCGTAACATTTGCTGAGGTATGTGGCCAGGTTAAATTCTTTGGCAGTAAATGTTTTAATATCCGGCGTATATCGTACCGTGAAGGCGTGCAACTCCTGGTTTTTTAAGGGTACATATTTACCAATGTTGTCATCGCTAAAGGTTTGCTGAATTTTGGTGATGTTCCTATCCCGTTCCTCTAACTGGGCCTGCTTCCTCGCATTGTTTTCAGTTGATTTGTTTGACCATACGCGCAAACTTACGCCGCCTTTTACCGAACCATCACCATAAGGGCCATCGGTATTACGCTGATAGGTCATGGTTTGGTTATGAAACAGGGGGTCTATCCGCTGGTTAAAGGCCGATTGGTTTACCGCGGCAGCACCTTTACCGTTAATCACCACCTCGTTCAGTTGTTGTTGCGATGGGGTAAGGTAAAAATAGCGGGCATCCAGGCTGGTAACTACTACCGTATCTGTTCTATAGGCCATCCCGCTAAAAACCAAAAGATCGCCACCCTTGGCCGGAACAGAAAAATGCCCCTGCTTATCGGTTTGGGTTTTAAACTTACCGTTCAGGTTTTCTACTTTGATCCCCGAGAGGGCGATGTGCGTTTTAATTTCATAAACAATACCTTCCTGGGTATGCTGCGCGTAAGCAAATGATGCTATAAATAATAATATGAGTACTAAGGCGGAACGAAACATGGTTAAAAATAAAAAATCAAGCTTTATAAATAAGTTAAAGTATGTTAAAGTTTCCGAAGATGCACAAAAATAATCTGATCAACTTTTTGCCTCGCTTTTTATTTTAAATAAGGCTTTTGTTGAAAACAGTGATGTTTATAGGTGTGAAAGCTATTTATACGTAGAAAAAAATGTTTTAATTTGGGTGTTGTTTTAATGAGTTATGAACAGGATCGATTCGAAATATTTTGCAGGCGGCTTGGCTATAGGTGTTGCAATTGGAGTAGCCTTGCACAGCCTGGCGGTGGGCGTAGCTATTGGTGTAGCTATGGGGTTGTCGCTTGGTTCAAGAAAGAAGGAAAAGAGTTAAAGTTTAATACACAAAAAAGCGTCGTGAAACCCTTTTTTGTGTATTAAAATAGTTGAAAGTTCTTATAACATCAGCCATTAAAAATCGTGATATAGATTTCTGAACGAACTTCTTAAACCGAATGTGATCAATGCGTTTTTCGAATTTTTTTGATCGTTTTTTTCCTGACGGTAAAGCGCGCCAAGTTCAAAGCGTAAGTTATATTTAGGGTTGAGTATATAAGCTACAGTTCCTTCACCGTAATATAGTTGCGTGCTGATCCCTTGCCCTACAGTAGTTGTTTTATCAGCAGAAGGTACAAACGGCTTAATTATAGCCTTACCGTTATTATCGGAACTATTTGCATCAAGACCATATTTAGCATAATTAATTTGTCCCTGAAAATCGAACCTTCCGATAGAATAATTCAGAATACCCAAAACTTCCATGAAATTGGCGCCATAGGGATGTGCTAACGGATCTCCATAAAACGTATAGCTGCTTATTGATTTTGAGGCAGTATAAGTGTAAGGTTTAACGGTATTAAATTCAAACAGATAATTTAATCTTTTAACTTTAAAAATATCAGCACCGCGGATACCCAATTGCCAGCCATTGGTATTATCGGTAGTGTTGCCCGAAAAGAAACTATTGGCTTTAAATCTGTCGAACATAATTTGCCCATACAGCGCTGATTTATCAAATACCTTATATTTAGCTGTAAAACCTAAAAAAACATTGTCTTTTTGTACCCCATTTGGCCCCAACGAACTTGTAAATAATATAGGGTTTACAAAATTAGCATCAAATCCACTTCTGTTTCCTTGCGCGTCGGCTTCGGGAGCGATAAGCGCATTGAACATACCAAAGGATAAACGTTTAGTCACATTCCAGTCAACGTAGTGAAATAATGCCCATTTGCGACGGTTACTTCCAAAAAAATCAAATTTAGGTTGTTGCGTGTCTTCAATGTAAGCCCAGGCTATCATATAACGCACTGGTCCTAAATCTGCGGTCAGTCTGAGTAAGGGCATATTAGCTGCAAAATCAGATAATAGTACCGAACGGTAACCATCGCCAATAAACATTTTATCTTCGCCCAGGGTAATGTTAAGGTTTTTATTAAAGGAGTAAGACAGGATCGCCGTAACGTACGACCAATCTTGCGAGTTTTGAGGCTGGCCATTATAATGCCTTGCATAAGCCTGACCAGGCACAAAAACATTGGCATTTACGTAGTCGTTGTAGTAAGACGCAAATTTGGCCGAGTTTTCAAAGCCGCTGGTATAAAAAGAAAACTTATCGCCAACAGTACCTCCAATCTGAAAACCGCGGGTATTTAAGTTGGTAGTTTTGCTATTATTAAAATCTCTGCCCACCTGTACGTCTGTAATGTAGTCGGCATAAAATGTGTAACCTTTATCTTTAACATCAAAAAGATGTTCATTGAACAGTTTGCGCCCGCCCCATGTTTTACGCTCTTTTACACCCACGTTCATCACCGAATCGTAAGTATGGATAATAGTACTATCAATTAAAAAAGGCCTCAGTGAAGTATGTGTCGAGCTCTTTACTGAATAAATATCGCTGTTGAATTTTTGATATAACTGGTATGAGTTTGGCAAATAAACTGATTGCGCCTTAGCTAACTGCGTTGTAGCCAGGATAGTTACAACAGCAATAAAGGCCTTCCGGAAGTTTAGGGTGTAAAGTTTTTGCATCGAAACAAAGTAAAGATTATTTGTTGTAAGATAAAAATTTGATTATTAATAAGCGCTGGGGGTAAGGCACTTAAAAAGGTTTATATGTAGCTGTTTATTAGCAAGCCGCACAAAGATAAACATAATTTTAGTTGAAGGGTTTGGGTTAAAACCAATAGCGAAAAAGTTAATTATTGTTAAATTTTGTCATGCAAGGGTGTTTTTTTTTTATAAGTTATAAAAATGGTGATATTTGCCGCGCTATTAAATCAATTGATATACTATTAAATGCAGTACAAAAAAATCAATAACCTGTTAGGTTGGCTATGCTTTATTATAGCATCAATTACCTATATCTTAACACTGGAGCCTTCTGTAAGTTTTTGGGATTGCGGTGAGTTTATTTCATGTGCCTACCGTTTGCAGGTAGCCCACCAACCTGGTTACCCTGTTTTTGCCATGATTGGCAAAGTTTTGTCGCTGCTATCATTTGGTGATAATACTAAAGTGCCTTTCTTCACCAATATGGGTTCGGCACTGGCCAGCGGCGCAACCATTATGTTTTTATTTTGGACCATAACCGCCTTCGCCAAAAAACTGATGACCGAGAAACGCGACGAGGTTATTGACGATTACAAGTTATATGCAATAATGGGTGCCGGATTGGTTGGCGCACTGGCGTTTACTTATACCGATACCTTCTGGTTTTCAGCTGTAGAAACTATCGTTTTCGCCCTTTCATCGCTTTGTACTGCTATCGTGTTCTGGGCTATCCTAAAATGGGACGAGCATGCCGATGAACCGGGTGCCGATAAATGGATAGTTTTTATTGCTTATGTTATTGGTTTATCAATTGGTATCCACTTGCTAAACCTGTTAACCATCCCTGCTATTGGCATGGTATATTATTTCCGTCGCAGCAAAAATGTGAATGTTGGCGGTGGCCTCATTGCATTTTTAATTGGCATTGTGATACTTGGCCTGGTGCAATACGGAATAAGGGGCTACACTGTAAAGTTTGCCGCTTACTTTGATCTTTATTTTGTTAACTCGTTAGGGATGGGCTTTGGCACAGGCGCGTTATTTTTCCTGTTGATCATTATAGCCGCTCTTGTATTTGGTATTATTTATAGCATCCGCGCAAAGAAACCGGTACTTAACCTGGTTTTGCTTTGCGTAGCGTTTATCTATTTTGGTTACGGATCATTTGCTTACATCCCTATCCGTGCCACTGCCAACCCCGATCTGAATAACTCACATCCTGATAACGCCTTTACCTTGTACGGTTACCTTAACCGTATCCAATATGGCGAGGTGCCATTATTAAGCGGTCCGTTTTATGATGCTCAGGTTACTGATCAAAAAGAGGGAAGCATCATTTACCGCAAGGGAAAAACACAATACGAAAATGCTGGTCGTAAAACTGATTATGTTTACAGCCATACTACCAGCCTGCCGCGTATGTACAGCACCGATCCTAACGATGTGCAGTTTTACAAACAATGGCTCCGCATACCCGAAGGGCAGGCCCCAACCATGGGCGACAACCTGAAATGGATGTTTAGCTGGCAGATGTACCAAATGTACTGGCGTTACTTTTTCTGGAACTTTGTAGGCCGCTACAACGATGCCGACGGGCAACAAAGTACCGAAGATATTGATGGTAACTGGACAAGCGGCATTTTTGATGGGGGTAAGCACCTGCCTAAATCGGTAACCGCTGCAACTACATATACACCTTTATATGGCCTGCCTTTGCTTGTAGGTTTGATTGGTTTATTTTACCACATAAATAAACGTGGCAATGATGCCTTGATCGTGGCATTGCTATTCTTCTTTACTGGTTTGGCCATTGTTTTATATGTGAACCAAGCCTCCGTGCAACCGCGGGAGCGAGATTACTCCTATGTCGGTTCGTTTTATGCATTTGCTATATGGATAGGGTTGGGTGTTATTGCTATTGCCGATATTGCCCGCAAATATCTTAACCCTAAAACGGCGGCTATCGGTGCCACTGCTATTGGCGTATTGGCTTGCCCTGTATTGCTGGCTGCCAAAGAATGGGGCGATCATGATCGCTCAACCAAAATGACCCCGCATGATATGGCTTATAACTACCTGATATCGTGCCCGCCAAATGCCATTTTGTTTACTTATGGCGATAATGATACATACTCGCTATGGTACGATCAGGAAGTTGAAGGCATCCGTCCGGATGTGCGCATTGTTAACCTGAGCTTATTTACCGGCGATTGGTATATCCGTCAGATGCAGAAACCAATGAACGCCTCGGCTCCGCTGCCTATTACTATGCCTTTTGATAAATATAAAGAGGGAGTAAGGGATGTGATCTATTTTAACGATCAGAAACTGCCGGAAGCACAGGACATTAAAGAGGTTTTTGACTTTATTACTTCGGATGATAAAGCAACCAAAGTTGAATATCAAAGCGGTGATTTTGGTAACTATCTGCCAACAAAAAACCTTAAAATTGATATCAATGCCGACGAGGTTGTTGCAAACGGTGTAATTACGCCTGAGCAGAAAAGCAAACTGGCAAAAACTATGGAATGGAAATTTACATCAAACTATGTAACTAAAGAGAACCTGGCCATGTTTGATATTTTAGCCCACAACCATTGGAAACGCCCTATTTGCTTTACTACCACCATTGGTAACGAAAACCTGATAGGTTTACAGCCATACTTGTACAAAGAAGGTTTTACTTATCACCTGATCCCGTTTGAAAAGGATACCACCAACCATGATCAGTTGAGCAAAACCAATACAGAGGTGATGTATAAAAACGTGATGACCAAGTTTAAGTTTGGTAACTTTAAAACCGCCAAATATCTTGATCATGAGTCAACCTCAATGTTTTACCCGGTAATGGTAACTACATTCCTTGATCTGGCTCAAAACCTGGTGAAGGAAGGTAAAAATGATCAGGCACTTAAAGTAGTTCAGAAATATGATGCCGAACTGCCTGACCTGTATCCGTATGTTGATGTTGCAGGCCGTAAACTTTACCTGGCCCAATTAGCTTACCAATTGCACGATGTGGTTTTGGGTAATAAACTGGCAACCAATATTGATAACTACCTGAAAGATCAGTTGGATTACAATGCATATTTGTTAACGCAGGATATTAACAGTATCCACGGTCGTGATGTACAGATCGGTATGCAGGTATTGAATGGTTTAGCCCAGTTTGCTAAGGATAATCACCAAACAGCCCTGGCTAATCAATTTGACGCGCAGCTTAAGGATTATGAAACTAAGTTCCGCGCTGTGTTGGGTAGCGAACAATAGTCTTTTTTATCTTTTGATAGGCAAAGCCATTCCGGTTTCGGGGTGGCTTTGTTTGTTTCAGAGTTTACTCACCCCGGCTTTGCTTCGCTCGCCACCCCTCTCTACGCTTCGCGTAAAGAGGGGGCTACTTGGTTGATGTTGGGTTAAAGCTTATCTTTAAGCACCTAAATCTTTTATAGTGATAAACATAACCGACTTTTGCAGAGAATTAAGACGGCAGCAAACGGGCGCGGAAAAACTTCTGTGGGAACAGCTACGAAACAGAAAACTGGAAGGAAGAAAATTTCTTAGGCAGCATCCACTTCAGGTTCAATCATCTTTCGGAAAAAGCTTTTACTATATCCCGGATTTTTATTGCTACGAATCGAAATTGGTTATCGAAGCTGATGGCCCTATACATTTGGTTAAAAAGGATTACGACAAAAATCGGGATTTTGTTTTGAATGCGTTAGGGTTAAAGATACTACGTTTTGAAAATGAAGAAATCTCAAATGATATTGTCTCGGTAATTAATAAAATCAAAATGAATCTCTAAAAAGCCCCCTCTTTACGCGAAGCGTAGAGAGGGGTGGCGAGCGCAGCGATGTCGGGGTGAGTAACTTCGCCGCTATGCAAATACACTGTTCATGTATTGTTAAATATTAAAATAAATGCCCTCAATTCATTCTGATTGCCTATTTTCATAGCCGGTATGCAAAAGCTTTTTAATATCCGTTTCGTGTTTTCGCTATGTTTAGTGGTGTTGGTTTGGTGCAGAGGGACTGCTTTTGCCGATACCCCTTCAGTACATATTTCTGCTAAACCAACCTGGATCAGCACACTTAAACCTTACAATCAAAAACCATCTTCACGCACCATCGAACGTGGTTTTTATTATGGATTGATAGAGCAACAAATTCAGGTTGAAAAGCAAGCCGATTATAACCATATCATCCGCGAAATAGTTTCAGAAACGGGCATCCAAAATGCGTCGCAAATTTCGGTAAGCTTTGATCCTGCTTACGAAAGGTTGGATTTTCATGATATTATTGTTTGGCGTGATGGCAAACCGCAAAATCGTTTAAAAGCGTCAGGGTTTAAAGTTTTGGCTGATGAGCAGGATTTATCTAATTTCATTTACCAGGGAAGCTTTTCGGCACTGTGTATTCTGGATGATATCCGTAAAGGGGACAGGATAGAATACTCGTACACGGTAACCGGTCGTAACCCGATATTAAACGGCAAATATTGCGATAACCTGTATTTTCAGTGGGGCACACCCATTTCGCACCACTACACGGCGGTTATCGCTTCGTTGCAACGTAAACTGAATTTTAAAACTTTTAATAACGTACCTAAGCCTGTTATAACGCAAAATGGCGGTTTAACAACTTACGCTTATGAGGGTTTTCAGATTCCGCCTGCGCATGATGATGATACACAACCTTCATGGTACAACGAGCGCGGTTTTATCCAGGTGAGCGAGTTTAATAATTGGGCCGATGTGGTGAACTGGGCTTTAAGCATTAATCCGCCATCGTTAAATATAAAAGGCACTTTAGGCGATAGGATAGTGGAGCTAAAAAAGGAAGCAGGCAACGATAAAGCAAAATACTTTAGGCTGGCAACGCTTACTGTACAGCAGGAAGTGCGTTATATGGGCATTGAAATAGGCGAGTACTCGCACAGGGCCAATAACCCCGAAAAAGTATTTAAGCAGCGCTATGGCGATTGTAAGGATAAATCGTTGTTGCTGGTATCAATGCTGAAAGCTAATGATATTGATGCGCAAATGGTTTTGGTAAATGCAGATATGAATGAGCATGTTGAGCAATACATACCAACGGCCTACGCCTTTAACCATGCTGTTGTCACGGCTAACGTAAATGGTAAGCAGGTTTGGGTTGATGCCACAATGGATAACCAGGGCGGGGAGGGGACAGATATTTATTTCCCCCGTTATGGTAAAGGTTTGGTGCTCAAAGCGGGTAATAACGCTTTAACAATCATCTCGCCATCAAAAGGCGGCAGCGTCAAGTGCGAAGATATTTATACCGTAAAAGATGCTACCTCTCCTGTATTATTTACGGTAAAAACTACTTATACCGGCGATGAAGCCGATTACATGCGTGGTAAGCTGGAATCGTCAGGAATGACGGAAACCGAGAAAAGTTACCTCGACTACTATTCGAAGATCTACAATAAAATCGAGGCTAAAGATTCAATAGTTGTAAAAGATGATCTTAAAAAGAATACCCTCATAACAATTGAAACTTATAAGGTGGGCGATTTCCTGAAAAAGGATTCAACGTCTGATAAATACAACGCCGATCTGTTTGCCAATTTTATTTATAACCAGTTTCCGTCAATTACCAGTCGCGTTAAAACGCCGGTGAGCGTTACTTATCCTTACGATGCGGATTACACTATTAAGGTGGTATTGCCTGGTGGTTGGGATATTAGCGAAAATCACGATAGCATTAACCGTGATTATTACCGCTACGAGTCAAATTTTTCATCAGCGGGAGATACGCTCAGGCTCAATTATAAACTCTCGTTTTTAAAGGATAATGTGCCGGTAAATAAGCTGGATGAGTACAGGGCCGATATCAAAAAACTAAATAATACCAGTTTGGGCTATAGTTTTTCGTACACACCAGATGAGGCTGCCCGGCCATCAACTATAAATAGTGCGCTGGTTGGTGTTGCGGTGTTAGCGGTATTCGGGCTTATTTTTCTGGCTGTTTGGCTTTATCAGCGCGAAACACCGGGTATAGTTTTCGCTTATGGATCAACCTTTGTACCGATTGGGGGATGGCTTATCCTGGTAGCTCTGGGCTTGGTTGGTACTGTAATCGTTACCGCATCCAGTTTGATCTCGGCAGATTATTTCAGCCTTCATAAATGGAGTTTATATCATAGCACCAGCCATGATCTTAACTTTAAATTGCTGCTGGTTGTGGAAATGTTGGGTAATCTGATTTTGATGGTATATGCATTGTTTTGCCTGGTGTTGTTGCTGAATAAACGGGATATATTGCCCTCTTTTATTACCGGATATTTCATTTTTGGATTGGTGTTTTTTGTTGCCGATTATATCCTGGCGGCAACTATCGGAGCTAAGCTTGCTGAGGCTGCCTTGAACCCTTTGGTGCGTTCGGTGATTATTGCTGCTATTTGGATTCCGTATTTCCGTAAATCATCGCGTGTACACGAAACTTTTATTGTACCGCACCCGCCATATAACTACAGTTACGAAGGCCCTGAAAGTTCAGAAAACTAAATTTTCGGGTTCTCAATATCGTTTTACAGGTTGTTGGTTTTTCGGCACTTTACGATATGTCGTGGGTATTAATTCTGGAAGGATGCTCAATTGGTTGATAATCAATTAAACCGGATAGTGGTATGCCCTTTGCTTTTGTCGAACAGGCAAAAATCTCATACGTTCCATAAACATTAAACCATATTTTATGTTTCTGCCTGTTCATGGCTGTAATTAGGGATTTTTAAAATAAATTTGATTTACATTTAACGATAAAAAACTACAATGAAATTTCAACCGCTGTTAGAACAGGTTAAGCAGTACGTTATATCTTATTTTGATGTTCACCACGATGCCGATCTGGTTTATCACAACCTGAGGCACACCAAAGATGTAGTTGCGGCGGCTACTCAAATAGCCAATCATTACCAGTTAAGCGATGAAGATTTCTTCGCAGTGATTTCAGCGGCCTGGTTTCACGATACCGGTTATTTTACTGATAAAGCCGATCACGAAGCCAAAAGCGTAGGTATAGCCGATCATTTTTTAAAACAGCATAAAGTTGAACAACCGGTTATCGACAAAGTAAACGGCTGTATCCAGGCTACCCGGATGCCTCAAAATCCGACCGATCTGTTACAGCAAATATTATGTGATGCCGATCTGTTTCACCTCGGCACCGATGACTTTAAAGATAAAAACAAGCTTCTCCGCAAAGAAATGGAGGCCTGCAAAAAGAAGGAGATCGATAAAGATCAATGGCGCAGCTACAATATTGAATTTTTGCAGGGCCACGAATATTATACCGATTACTGCCGTTTGCTGCTTAACGATCAGAAACAGAAAAACCTGCAAAAGCTGATAGAGAAACAAGCTGAAGTTGAGGTTAAAGAAACCCCGGCCGAGATCACCACTCCCGTAAATACAGATGGCGGTACCATCATCACCCACGAAAAAGAAAAAGAGCATGACGACCATGATAAAGATCACGGCAAAAAACATAAAAACGACCGCCCCGACCGTGGTATCGAAACCATGTTCCGGATCAGCTCCAGCAACCACCAGCGCCTGAGCGATATGGCCGATAATAAAGCCCATATTATGATCACGGTGAACTCCATTATCCTGTCGGCTATTATCAGTTTGGTGTTGCGTAAATTGGATGAGCATTCAAACCTGCTGATCCCAACGTTTATGCTGCTTTCGGTAAGTTTGGCTACCATGATCTTTTCTATTCTTTCTACGCGTCCGTCAATTCCGCCGGGATTGTTTACGCCCGAGGATATCGACAGTAAAAAAGTCAACCTGCTGTTTTTCGGTAACTTCTACCGTATGTCGTACGATGCATACAGCGATGGTATGGAAAAAATGATGGAAGACAGGGATTTTCTGTACGGAAGCCTTATTCGCGATAACTATTCGCAAGGTGTGGTACTTGGTAAAAAGTACAGGTTGCTAAGGGCTTCTTATAACATTTTCATGTTTGGGCTGATCGTTTCGGTTGTGGCATTCATCATTTCATCATTATTGTAGTACTTGAAGTCGAAAGTCTTGAGTTAAAAGTCAAAAGTCGGGTATCGTATTCTGAACTTTATTCTTTGGACTTAGAACTAAAGACTTTCGACTAACAACTAAACAACATACTATGCAATACTCATTTTTCGACAGGGACCTGAGCTGGCTGTTATTCAATGAACGCATTTTGATGGAGGCCGAAAGTGAGGATTTACCTGTATTGGAAAGGGTAAGTTTTCTGTCGATATTTTCATCCAACCTGGATGAGTTTTACCGCGTGCGCATGCCCGTGGTGATGGCCCTGCATAAACTAAACCTGCTTAACAAAACCGACCAAAGCGAAGATGTGCTTTACAAAGCGCAGCAGCTGGTTGAGCAAATGCAAAACAGGTTTGGTCAGGTTTTTACCCAAAGGCTAATTCCGCTGCTAAAGGAGAATAACATCCATCTGCTTTTTCATGAGCCAATTCCGGCAAGCATTCAGGATAGGGTGAGCGATTACTTTTACAGCCAGGTGCTGGCCTTTTTACAGCCTTTTGATTTAGCGGGCGGTAAAAAGCAATTCTTCCCCGAAAATAACCGGCTTTACTTTTTAGTGAACCTGGGTTTAAAAGATGGCAAGGAGAAATCGGTAATACTCAATATCCCATCTAATCAGTTACCCCGCTTTTTTAGTGTTAATGAAGATGGTAAGCAATACATTCTGTTTTTGGACGACATCGTCAGGTATAACCTCGATAAGATCTTCAAAATCGAAGAGATAAAAGGTTGCTATAGTTTCAAGATTACCCGCGATGCCGAACTTGACCTTGATGATGATTACGATGGTGATGTTCAGGAGCAGATAGAAAAGCAACTTTTAAAACGGGACATGGGTTTAGCAACCCGCTTTCTGCATCAGCCTGGCATCCCCTTAAGGATGCTTCATTTAATAGAGGAAAAACTCGGCGTTCAAGGTTCAAGCATTGTTGAGGGCGGGTTTTACCATAACATGAAAGATTTGATGGGACTGCCCGCAGGTGGCCCCGGACTTAAATTTACCAAATGGCCCGCGTTGGTTAACCGACAGATCAGCGCCGATGAATCGATATTTGATTATATAGCTAACGGCGATTGTATTTTTCATGCGCCGTATCAATCATACAACGCAATCCTTCGCTTTTTTAACGAAGCTGCTATTGCTGAAGATGTAGAGGAAATTTCGGTTACGCTTTACCGCGTAGCCAGCGACTCGCGCATTGTGAATGCGTTGATCAGTGCTGCCGAACGGGGCAAAAAGGTACGTGTTTTGGTTGAGCTAAAAGCGCGCTTTGATGAAGCTAATAACATTAAATGGGCCAAAAGGCTTAAAGCCGCCGGTGCCAGTATCATATACAGTGATAAAGCCATAAAAGTACATGCTAAAGTTGGCTTGGTTAAACGCGTAGTTGATGGCCGGATAAAATATGCAGGGTTATTAGCAACCGGCAACTTTAATGAAAGCACCGCCGCGTTTTATACCGATCATATCATGATGACAGCCAATCCGCAGTTGCTGCGCGATATGGATCTGTTATTTATCTACCTCGCCAAAAAAGCGAAATCATCTGATGGATATGAGATTGATTTTCAGCATTTGTTGGTGGCTCAATTTAACCTGCAGTCTAAGTTTATCGAATTGATTGATCGGGAGATCGATCAGGCCCGTAAAGGCAATCCGGCAGCTATCACCATAAAAATGAATAACCTCGAAGAGCGGGTTTTGATAGGCAAGCTCTACGAAGCATCGCAGGCCGGTGTGCAGATCAAGATGATAGTGCGGAGTATTTGCTGCTTGATCCCCGGCGTAAAGGGGATGAGTGAAAACATCACCGTTCGCCGTATTGTTGACCGCTACCTGGAGCATGGCCGCATCTTCATATTCCATAACAGCGGTAAGCCTGAAGTTTTCATGGGATCGGCAGATTGGATGAACCGTAATATTTATCGTAGGATAGAGGTTTGTTTCCCGGTGTATGATGAGGGAATAAGAAACGAGATGATAGAGATGATCGAGCTGCAATTGCAGGATAATGTACAGGCTGTAACTTTGAATGAACAATTGCAAAATATAAGGGTTGATAGAACGGAACCGTTGGTACAATCGCAACGGGCTATTTATGAACTGTTACAGCAAAAAACATATGAAAAGGTTTAAAACACAGGATGCATTGCGCAAAGCGGCTATTTATATTACCGGCACATTGGCGCTTGTGGGTATTGTTTTAACCATTTCATGCAAAAATAAAGAGAAGGCTATCCCGGTTAGTCCGCCGGGCTATGATCTTAACAAACCGGTAAAATATAAAATGCCTTATGACTTGGTTGAGACCTCTGGCTTCGCCTTCCGCAATGGCAAAAGCGATTCGGTATATGCCGAGCAGGATGAAGAAGGTTTTTTATTCAACCTGAAGTTAGGTGATAAAAAAGCCGGATATACAACCTTCGCCAAAAGCGGCGATTATGAAGATGTGGCCATTTGCCGCAACTGGGTAATTATGCTTAAAAGCGACGGTACGTTATTTACTTTCCCCTTTAACCAGGTAAGGACGAAAGAAGCAGCAGGGGTACAAAAACAAAAAGGCCTGTTGCCCGAAGGGGAATTTGAAGCCATGGCTGCCGATGAAAAGACAGGCCTGGTTTATGTGCTCTGTAAGCACTGCGCCGACGAAAAATCATCCAAAAGCAGCAGCGGCTATATTTTGCAACTACAGGCCGATGGCAGCTTGAAACAAAGCGGCAACTTTATGATAGATGTGAAGGAGATTGAGCGTTTGGCCGATAAAAAACGTGTACCATTCCGCCCTTCGGCAATGGCTAAAAATACGGCTACAAACGAGTGGTATATTGTATCATCAGTAAATAAAATGCTGGTAGTGGCCGATGCTGGTTGGAAAGTTAAAGCCGTTTATCCGCTTAGCGTTACCATTTTTATCCAGCCCGAAGGCATGGCATTTGATAACCAGCGCAACCTGTATATCTCTAACGAGGGAGATCAGCTAAGCGCCGGTAATATATTGAAATTCAGCTTTACAAAGTAGTACTTGTAAAGCTTTAATTGAACCTTAAACACGTACATCTTAATCTGATCCCTATGATCAAAAAATTACCCTTGCTGTTACTTTTATTGGCGGGCATGCTTAAGGCCGAGGCCCAGGATTCGGTGAAGTACCGCGTGATCCTTATTGGCGATGCCGGCGAAATGGATACCCAGCAAAGCATGGTGTTAAAACATGCCGCGGCCAATATCATCAAAAACAAAACTTCGGTATTTTACCTTGGCGATAATATTTACCCGCGCGGTATGGGCCTTCCCGGCAGCCCGGAAGAGGCCGAAACCAAAAAGATCCTCCAATCGCAATATCAGCCTATGAGGGCTAACGGTGCGCCGGTATATTTTATCCCCGGAAATCATGATTGGGACAAAATGGGACCGCTTGGTTTAGCCAAAATAAAACGCCAGTGGGAGTTTTTGGAGGAGCAAAACGATAAGCTGCTGAAAATGGTGCCGGAAAACGGTTGCCCTGATCCGGTAGAGATCAACTTGTCGGATAAATTAACCGTTATCGCTTTCGACAGCGAATGGTGGTTATACCCCTTCAGCAAAAGCAATCCGGGGGCTGAATGCGATTGCAAAAACAAGGATGATATTGCCGATAAGATCAAACTGATCTTCGAACGTAATAAAAACAAGGTGATCATCCTGGCCTCGCATCACCCTTTTCAAAGCTATGGTACGCATGGCGGCTATTTCTCGTTGAAAGATCATATTTTCCCGCTAACGGTAGCTAATAAAGATCTTTGGATCCCGTTGCCCGTTATCGGCTCGCTATATCCTTTTTTGAGGTGTACTTTCTCTAACCCGGAAGATCTCGGTCATCCGCTTTATAAAGACATGATCAAAAAGGTGGATGCAATGTTTGCCGATTTTCCGAACCTAATACATGTTGCTGGCCATGAGCACGGTTTGCAGTTTATTAAAAGTAAACAAACACAGGTAGTAAGCGGGGCAGGGGCTAAACAAACCTATGCCATTAAAGGAAAATATTCCCTATTTGCTGATGCTACGCAAGGCTACGTAACTGCCGATCTGTTAATTGATAACAGCATGCGCTTTACGTACTATATTGATAGTGATAAAGGCGTTAAGCAGGCGTTTACTTATACGCAACCTTATACCTCGGTTAAATATATGCCTGATACCTTGCATACGCCAATTAAAGCTGATAGCATTGTGGTTAGGGTGCATCCTAAATATGATAGCGTAAGCAATTTTCACCGTCGTTGGTTTGGCGAAAATTACCGTAAGGAGTGGGCTGCCGAAACTAAGTTGCCGGTGATCAGGCTGTCGCAGGTTCATGGTGGTTTGAAAGCCGAAAGCATTGGCGGTGGTTTTCAAACACACTCGTTAAGGTTGGTTGATAAAGACGGCAAGGAGTGGGTATTGCGTAGCGTGGAAAAACAACCTGAAAAGATCCTGCCCGATGAATTCCAGGAAACTTTTGCTAAAGATTGGG
Source organism: Mucilaginibacter sp. CAU 1740 (assembly GCF_039839285.1). Taxonomy (NCBI): domain Bacteria; kingdom Pseudomonadati; phylum Bacteroidota; class Sphingobacteriia; order Sphingobacteriales; family Sphingobacteriaceae; genus Mucilaginibacter; species Mucilaginibacter sp. CAU 1740. The sequence continues at coordinate 589,291 of NZ_JBDOQS010000002.1, forward strand.
TTAACGATGCCATGAGTGCCCAACATCCTTTTTCGGCATTGATCGTTCCGCCGCTGGCTACGGCCGCGCGGGTGCCGCATGCTAACCCTATGATCGGTGTAGTATCGCCCGATCCTGTGTTAGGCCAATACGCCAATATTTTTGCCAATAAGGTTTGTTTGCTGGAAGAGCGTGAACCGGGAGGCAAATCAGACAATACCGTAAAAATGATCGGTAAAATGCTGGATGATAACGATAACTCGATAGATGGTGAAGAATTTCTGCGCGCCCGCCTGCTCGACTTATTAATAGGCGACTGGGATCGCCACGGCGACCAGTGGCGCTGGCGAGATGAGGAAAAAGGCAAGGGTAAGCTATATACCGCCGTTCCCCGCGACCGCGACCAGGTATTTTATACCAACCAGGGCGTATTACCAACTATAGCCGCCCAACCATGGCTTGCACCGAACCTTCAAGGCTTTAGCGGCGAGATCTACAACGTAAAATACTCGCTTTGGAAAACCATGTTCATGCAGCGCTGGCCATCGGTACAATACAGCCACGAACAATGGACAAAAATTGTAAATGACTTCGTATCTGCCGAAACCGACGAGGTGCTGGAAGCCGGTTTACGCCGCCTGCCCGAATCATCCTACAAAATAAGGCATGATGTATTGCTGAAGCAACTGAAAGAACGCCGCGCCAACATCCCGGCCGCTATGGAGTATTACTATAAGTTCATCAATAAAATTGTTGATATCCATGCTTCTAACAAGAACGAACTGGTAACCGTGAAGGACGAGCCAAACGGTAGCCTAAATGTGATCATCAACAAGATCAATAAAGAGGGGGAAGTGAAAGACACCCTCATGAACCAGAATTTCCATCCCGATATCACCAAAGAGCTAAGGATTTACATTGGTGGTGGTAGCGATAAGGTGGTGCTTGATAATGCTACATCGCCTATCAAATTACGGTTTATTGATAGTACCGGTACCAAAAACTACAATATCGTAAAATCGGTAAATACAGTACAACTGTATGATCATGGCAAAAAGTTAACCATCACCGGTGATGAATCGAGAGTGAACCAACACATCAGCAAGGATAGCGCTAATACCTCATACTTAAGGGTTAATCTGATGAATGTGATAGCGCCGCTGGCCAATTTTTCTTATAACCCGGATGAAGGTGTATTGATAGGTGCCGGTTTCAGGTACACCCACCAGGAGGGTTTCCAGAAGCTGCCTTATAATGATCAGCAAACGGTGTTCGCCAGTCATTCGTTCAGCACTAAGGCATTCAGATTTAATTACAACGGTGAGTGGATCCACGCGTTTGGCAAGGCCGATTATTTGATGAGCGCCGAATTGAACTTCCCGGATAATATCAACTTTTTTGGTCGCGGTAACGAAACACAGTTTATAAAAGAGGGCGATTTCAGAAAGTATCACCGCACCCGTTTCAATATTATCAACTTTAACCCGGCCTTCAGGTGGCGCAATGAATCGGGCACTTCGTTAACAGTTGGTCCATCGCTTCAATACTATAAATTAGACGTTGATGACAATGTGGGCCGCTTTATTACATACCCGTTACTCACCAACGCGCCAGATAGTTATACCTTTGATAAAACAAAACTACACGCCGGCTTGGTTGTTGATTTTGTGAACGATAAGCGTAACAACAAGATCCTGCCGGCATGGGGAAGTTACGTTAATATTAAGCTGCAAGGCTATAAGGGGTTGAATGATGCCTCAACCAGTTTTGCGCAACTGATACCCCAGGTGGCCTTGTACAAAAGCCTGAACGCTAAAAGCACCATTGTATTGGCCGATAGGGTGGGCGGTGGTATCACCATCGGTAAAACATCATTCTATCAATCGCTGTTTTTAGGGGGGCAGGATAATTTGATGGGTTACAGGTTGTACCGTTTTGCCGGTCAGCATAGTTTTTACAACAACCTGGAGCTGCGTATTAAGCTAACCGATTTTGCCAGTTATATAGTGCCGGGCCAGATTGGTTTTGTGGGCTTTTATGATATTGGCCGCGTTTGGGAAAACGGACAAAGCTCAGATAAATGGCACAACGGTACGGGAGCTGGCTTATATGTAGCGCCGGCGAAACTGGCCGTAATTAAAGTTGTAGCCGGTTACTCGGAAGAAGGATGGTATCCATACCTTTCGGCGGGTTTCAGGTTTTAAAACAGAGAGATAAACAATGCACACCGAAGTATTAAATATAAGCAAGGATGAATGTTCGATATGCCAGGTTGAATCCTGCCTGACATTCACTCCCTTCGTGGAGCATTTACGCGAAAGGGTATCAACCGAAAAAACGCTCAAAAGCGAGTTTTACCGCTACGTTTTAGGACGTTTTGAACACGATATATGTATCGACCTGGATATGCGCCCCGCCGATGCCGAAAAGCACCGCGAAATGCTTGAGCTGATCTACTCAATACTTACGCCACCTATATCAAACGAAAAAGAGTTTCACTGGGCGTTGAGCACACCGGTGCCCGATAAGGTATTTTTCAGTACCGAGGCTTTTCATGATTTTCATTCCAGCCATCATTCCAACCTGTACGCGCTTAATGTGCCCCGTACCGAGGTTTTTGCCGACAGGCAAAAAAGGTTTATTTACAACCTGATATTGGAGCGGATGTATGGGTTTTCGTCGGCCATACGTAACGAGCTGTTGTTTTCATACGTTGATCCTGAAACCGGGCTTTCGCATTATTTTAATATCCATACCGATGCCCGTTTTGTTGAAATTGAGCTTAAAGGCGATTTGCCTGAACTGAATTTTGACGCCATCGAGCCGTATTTACACAGTAATACCAGTCTCGATTTAATTGAGCAGGTTTTGCCTTTAAACCTGTTTAAGTTTAAAGGTTTCACTATCATAACACTTACGGATATTACCCTTCAGCACGCGATGGAAAATATCCGTACCGAGCTGGTGAACCATACTGCTAACGAAAAAGAGCAATATGCAAACGTGATCCATTCGCTTAAAACATTGAGCGAAGATTCGGGAATTGAGTTTGCGCTGATGCCTTTTTTAAGCATCAACAACGAGCCGATATTTGATAACGAGGAATGTTCAAGAAGCGTGCTGTTAAAAGCGGCCAAAGAGTTTCACCTGGCCGAAGAAACTTTCGATGCCGTGGTTGATGATTACAGCAGTAACCCGCGGCCAATATTTTTCAATTCCCTAACCGACGAAAAAATTGCCAAGTTCCCGTTTTTGAAGGTGCTGAAACAGGCGGGCGTAAAATCGTACGGTATTTTCCCGGTTTACTACAACCAGAAAAATGTGGGCATTATGGAGGTGTTTTCATATAATGAAATTGTGTTTTATGAAAAATTGCTTTCCAAGTTACAGGCAACCATCCCCATGATAGCCCAGTTGCTTCAAAACAGTATCGACAGGTTTGAATCGCGTATTAACAACGTTATCAAAAATAAATTCACCTCGCTGCAGCCATCAGTGCAATGGAAGTTTAACGAGGTAGCCTGGAAGTATATCAAACAAAAAGATCAAAAGAAAAAAAGCCCTGAGATAGAAACGGTATCGTTTAGCCATGTTTACCCATTGTTTGGTGCTATCGATATTCGTAATTCAACCGTAGAGCGTAACAGCGCTTTGCAGGAAGACCTAAAAAGCCTGCTTACCGTATTGGTTGATACTTTAAGGGCTTTAAGCAAAGATATCCGCCTAAGCCTTACCGGCAAGCTGATCTCTAAATGCGAAGAGTGGTTGGAACGCATTAGCGGTTATATCACCACTAATGATGAGTTGATGTTGGATACATTTCTGCACAATGAAGTAGACCCTTTCCTTGAACATTTCAGGAAAAATTATCCAGCCGAAGAGGAAACTATCGATTTGTATTTCGACGCGATGAACGAGGAAAAAGGTGCAGCCTATGAGCATAGGCGCAACCTGGAAACCTCGATGCAGCTCATCAATACCTCCATCAATCAATATTTAGAAGCAGCCCAAACCGAAGTGCAGGAATCATTCCCCTGCTATTTCGAAAAGTTCCGTACCGATGGGGTGGAGTATGATATTTACATAGGCCAATCCATAGCGCCGCAACGCGCATTTGACGTGCTGTATCTTAAAAATATCAGGTTATGGCAAATCAGGTCTATGGCCGAAATTGCCAGGATGACCAACGTTTTATCCGAACAGCTATCTCGCCCACTACAAACCACGCACCTGGTATTCATCCATTCAAACCCGATAGATATCAGTTTCAGGAACGATGAGCGCCGCTTTGATGTGGAAGGTGCATACAACATCCGCTACGAGGTGATCAAAAAACGTATCGATAAAGTGCTGATAGCCGGAACTTTCGAGCGCCTTACCCAACCAGGCAAAATTGCTATGGTATATTTTAATCCCGGCGAAGCAGCCGAGTATGATGAATATATCAAGTATCTGCAACTGGAAGGCTATTTGTTGGATGATCTGGAATATTTGGAGTTAGAAGAATTACAGGGTGTGAGCGGATTGAAAGCTTTGCGGGTTGGGGTTAATTATGCGAGCGGATTGTTGGAAAATTAGTCTGAATCATAATTTACAGAATCTGATTATCATGTAAAAATTCTGAGAATCCTATAATTCTGTAAATTCTGATTCAGACAACCAAAACTATTTTGTAATATAGGGTTATACTACTATCGCTTAACTGAAAAACCTATGGGGCACGGTAAATACCTGTTTAATTCCTTATTACTTCTTTTTACCGTGGGCTTTTTATTTAAAGCCGATAATAGTTATGCCCAAACCGCCCCCGATAGCATTAAACTGGCTATAGAGCCATCATATAACAACGTAAGCGGCACCCATCGTTTCTTTTTAGGTGATAATTACCGCGCGCTGTGGGCTGCACCGGTTACCCTGCCCATATTTCATATCGATAAAGAAAAAGGTGGCCTTAAGATATTGCAACGCGGCGGCGGAAAGCAAACCAAATCACTGCGTTTGCAGGATCCAACCGGGCAGCAATGGGTTATCCGTACTCTACAGAAATATCCTGAAAAAGGCCTTCCTGTTAATTTAAGGCCTACGGTGGCTAAAGATATCCTGCAAGACCAGGTATCTGCCGCTCACCCTTTCTCTGCATTAACTGTGCCGCCGCTGGCCGAAGCGCTTGGCGTTCCGCATTCTAACCCTAAAATTGTTTACGTGCAGGATGATCCTGCTTTAGGTGAATACCGCCAGGATTTTGCAAACCAGGTGTTTTTATTTGAAGAGCGTGAACCGCTTGATGCCGAAAAAACGGATAACACTGAAAAGGTACAACGCAAGTTAAAGGACGATAACGATAACCGCGTTGACCAGAAAACTGTATTGCGTGCCCGCCTGCTCGATATGCTTTTAGGCGATTGGGACCGACACGAAGACCAATGGCGCTGGGAAAAGAAAGATGGCAAACACGAAACCATTTACGAGCCTGTTCCCCGCGACCGCGACCAGGTATATTACAAAACGTCAGGCCTTTTCCCCTGGATAGTAGCCCATCAATGGCTCAAATCAAAATTTCAGGGTTACAGTGATGAGATCAGGGATATTAACGGCTGGAATTTTAATGCCCGCTATTTCGACAGGTATTTTCTAAACGGTTTAAGTGAGGATGATTGGAAAGAACAAATAGCCTTTGTGCAAAGCAAACTTACCGATGATCTGATCAAAAAGGCGGTGAGATTAATGCCTGATACTATTTACAAACTATCCGGCCCGGAAATCATTAGCAAGCTGATAGCCCGTAGAAACATCCTTCAAAAACAGGCGCTTGAATACTATAAGTTTATTTCGATATACGTTGACGTTCCGGCCAGTGATAAAACGGATAAGTTTACCATTGCCCACGAAACCAACGGAGATATCACGGTTACCGTAAACAAGATCAAAAAGGATGGTAGTATTGATAAGATAACCTACCAACGTACTTTTAAACCGGATGTTACCAAAGAGGTAAGACTATACGGCTTTGATGGCAACGACCAATTTGAGGTTACCGGTTCTACATCATCGCCAATTATTGTGCGCATGATAGGCGGGGAGGGGAAGGATACTTTTAAGGTAGATAGCTCACTTAACAATAAATCAAAAAATTACATCTATGATCGTTCGGATCAGGAAAATAATCTGCCGTCATCTTCTTTAGCGAAAATTCGCACCTCGACAGATACAGCTGTGAATAGCTACGATAAAACGGCATTCAAATTTGACAGGTTTGAACCTATAGTACTGGCTAATTATAGTAACGATATCGGTATTTTATTGATAGGCGGGTTTAGCTACGAGCGGCATGGTTTCCGTAAAGAACCGTACGCGTTTAGGGAACAGTTCCTGGTTAACTACTCGCTCGAACGCAAATCCTTATTATTTACTTATTTAGCCGATTGGAAAAAAGCCATCGGAGATAATGACCTACGGATCAACCTGCTCTCACGCGGTCCGCACAATTTGAGCAACTTTTTTGGCATAGGTAATAATACCACCTTCGAGAACAAAGGCGACAGGGAAATCTCCTACTATCGCAACCGTTATGATTACGTTACCGGCGATGTTTCCCTGCACCGCGATTTTGGTAGTTTACATGTAAGCGCAGGTGTTGCCGGGCAGTTTTACAACAGCAAGGCATCTAACAATGATGAACGCTTTTTAAATGCTTACAACGCTGCCTTCGGTAATGAAAAAGTTTTTGGTACTAAAGTTTATGGAGGCCTAACAGCTAACGCAACGGTGGATACCCGTAACAAACTAATCATCCCTACACAAGGTATTTTATGGACTACAACGGCAAGCGGCTTTAGCGGCGGCGGATCAGGTAGTCATAATACCTACGGACAAGTATTGTCAGAGTTTAGTTTTTATCTTAATCCAGACAGGGATTCTATATTGGTAATTGCTAACCGCACCGGCTTAGGCACCACAGTAGGCAATGCGGCTTACTTTCAGCAAATGAAACTGGGTGGATCACAAAATTTCAGGGGATTTCATACCAATAGGTTTACCGGTAAAACCATCGCCTATAATAACCTCGAGTTGCGCTTAAAGGTGATGGATTTTACATCGTACCTGCTGCCGGGTTCATTCGGTTTAATAGGCTTTAATGATGTTGGCAGGGTATGGGTGCCTGGCGAATCATCAGATAGGTGGCATGATGGTTACGGTGGGGGACTTTATGTGATCCCGGCTCAGCTGGTGTTGATTGAGGCGGTAATGGGTTTTTCGAAAGAGGGATCGTTACCTTATATTACTATTGGATTCAGATTTTAAATGATGTTTGATATAACAGGCAAGGACCTTGTTGCTATTTATATTTCAGGGCCTCACGACATTTATAATAATATGTTGTTTGTGCTGTTTGATTTAGGTGATTATTATTTGTTTTTTGATGGTTGGGATCTTTCGATTATAGCCGATAAATCCTTAGTAGTTCTTGATAATTATCAAATGGTAGATCATCGTATTTTGGGCAGTAATTTAAGCATAGACAAAGCTTTTATATTGGAAAGCTGGTGGTGCTACGTAGTGTTTAACAATGGGGAAGCTTTTTATGTTTATCAATCATATAACGGCGAAATATGGTGGCATGAATATGAACTTATATTAAAAAGTAACACCGAAAGATATAATGATTTTATAGAGAGTATAAGCGACGAGGAAGTAGCAGATAGAATAGATCTGCAGAGGTTGGAACGCTATTCTGGTTATAAAGACATTAACTATAACGCCCAAAACTGAGATTGCGAATCTATGCCCTTGTTTTGTAAAAAATGAATTTTAGTCGCTATTGTGTCTTTTTTACACTTCTTCCATAAAAATAATTAGCCGATCAAGCCCATAGATTTCCTGCTTTTATATATTTGCATATGAATCACCTCATAGCACCATCTATCTTAGCAGCCGATTTTGCCAACCTGCAACGCGATATCGAAATGATCAATAACAGCGAAGCCGACTGGATTCACGTTGATATTATGGACGGTATGTTTGTGCCGAATATCTCTTTCGGCTTTCCGGTAGTTAGCGCGGTTAAAAAACATGCTACCAAACCGCTGGATGTTCACCTCATGATTGTTGATCCTGATCGTTACCTCAAAGCTTTTAAAGATGCCGGTGCTGATAGTATAACCGTACATTACGAAGCCTGCCCGCATTTGCACCGCACCATTCAGGTAATTAAGCAATTAGGTTGTAAAGCAGCGGTGGCCATTAATCCTGCAACTCCTGTTTTTTTACTGGAAGATATTTTAGGCGAACTGGATATGGTTTTGATCATGTCAGTTAATCCCGGTTTTGGTGGTCAGCACTTTATCGAAAACACTTATAAAAAGATCAAAGAACTGAGAACACTAAGTGCTCAGAAAAATCCCGACCTGCTTATCGAGATCGACGGCGGGGTAGATGCCAACAACATAAAAAAACTGGTAGAGGCCGGTGCCAATGTATTGGTTGCAGGTACTTCGGTGTTTTCGTCGGCAAGCCAGCCGGCAGCCATTTCACAACTCAAACACGCGTAAAAGTTATTACAATTGTAATAATTACTACCAACCCTATAGGCTAATTTAATTTTTTGCAATCAAAAGGCCGTTTGTTGATTAATTGTATATTTTTTCAAAAAATGTAAATAAACTCTATATATTTTGTCAAATTAATTAACTTCGGCCCAACAAAATATAAACTTTCTAATAGTTTATTACGAACCTACAATTCTTTAATTATATGAAACATAATTTTGGTGCCGGACCAGGCATTTTACCACACGAAGTTTTAAAGCAAGCTTCAGAAGCAGTTATTGATTTTAATGGTACAGGACTTTCTTTGCTCGAGATCTCGCACCGATCGAAAGAGTTCGAAGCTGTTTTAGACGAAGCTGTTGCCCTGGTAAAAGAATTATTCAGCGTTCCTGAAGGTTACTCTGTATTGTTTTTGCAAGGTGGTGCAAGCACCCAGTTTGCATTAGCTCCTTACAACTTGTTGCCAGAAGGCGGAAAAGCAGCTTACGTTGAAACAGGCGTTTGGGCTAACAAAGCCTTGAAAGAGGCTAAATTTTTTGGTCAGGTACAAGTAGTGGCTTCGTCAAAAGAGGCTAACTTTACCTACATCCCTAAGGATTTCGAGATCCCTGCCGATGCTGCTTACATCCACATTACATCAAACAATACCATTTACGGTACACAGTTACAGGAGTTTTTTAAATCGCCTATCCCTGTGGTTTGTGATATGTCGTCTGATATTTTCAGCCGTGTAGTTAACGTTGCCGATTTTGGTTTGATCTACGCCGGTGCTCAGAAAAATATGGGTCCTGCAGGTGTTACCTTGGTTATCGTAAAAGATGAGCTTTTGGGTAAAACTGGCCGTAGCATTCCTGCTATGTTCAACTACCAAACTCAAATTGAAGGTGGTTCAATGTACAACACCCCTCCGGTGTTTGCTATCTACGTATCAATGCTTACCCTTAAATGGTTAAAAGCAAAAGGTGGCGTTGCTGCTATTGAGCAGGAAAATACCACTAAAGCACGTGTGCTTTACGAAGAAATTGACCGCAACCCACTGTTCAAAGCAGTAGCAGCCCTTGAAGACCGCTCGAAAATGAACGTATGTTTTGTAATGGAAAATCCTGAGCTGGAAAAACCATTCCTGAAACTGGCCGAAGAACGCGGCATTGTTGGCATTAAAGGCCACAGAAGCGTAGGCGGTTTCCGTGCTTCAATTTACAACGCGTTGCCAATAAGCAGCATCTACGTGCTGATTGACGTAATGCAGGAATTTGCTGAAAAGAATAAATAATTTATTTCATTAAAGTCATTGGGTCATTAAGTCATTTAGCATGGCAATGACTCAGTGACCTAATGACTCAATGACTATATAAAGAGATGATCAAAATATTAGCTAACGATGGTATCGATCCGATAGGCAAAAAAATGCTGGAAGATGCCGGTTTTTTTGTTGATACCAACAATATCCCCCAGGAAGAACTTCCTGAAAAATTGAACAACTATGATGCTATTACCGTACGTAGTGCAACTAAAGTACGTAAAGCATTGATCGACGCTACGCCTAACCTGAAACTGATCGGTCGTGGTGGTGTAGGTGTTGATAATATTGATGTTGATTATGCCAAAGAAAAAGGCATTGGTGTTTATAACACTCCTGCATCTTCTTCATTATCAGTAGCTGAGTTAGTATTCGCCAGTTTATTTGGTGCTGTACGCTTTTTGCCTGATAGCAACCGCAAAATGCCGGTTGAAGGTGCTACAAACTTTAATGGTTTAAAGAAAGCTTACGCTAAAGGTGTTGAGCTTCGCGGCAAAACTTTAGGTATTGTAGGCTTTGGCCGTATCGGCAGGGAAGTAGCTAAAATTGCTATCGGTGTTGGTATGGATGTTTTGGCTTATGATCTTTTTGATTTTAACCCAGAGCTTGATCTTGTTTTAGGTGGCGGTACAACTGTGAAAGTATCAGTTAAAAAAGCTACGCTTGATGAGATCATCACCACTGCTGATTTGATCACGCTGCACACTCCATTCATCGACAAAGCCCTTTTGGGTGCCGAAGAATTGGCTAAAACTAAAAAAGGTGTTGGCCTGGTAAATATCTCTCGCGGCGGCTTGATCGACGAGTTGGCTTTGGTTGACGCTTTAAACAGCGGCCAGGTTTCTTTCGCGGCGTTAGACGTGTTTGATAATGAGCCAACCCCACGTGCTGAGATCTTAACTCACCCTAAAATTTCGTTAACACCGCACATCGGTGCAGCTACTAACGAGGCGCAGGAACGTATCGGTGTTGAACTTGCAAGCCTGATCATTGAGCATTTTAAAAACGCTTAATTTATCAATAAATATAAAAGTAGAAAGGGATGTATCGCAAGATGCATCCCTTTCTACTTTTACAAAAATGCTGCCGCGGGTTTAGCGTAGCGTAACCCGTGGTGTAAAATTACTTGAGTTTTCAAACTCAAGTGGACGGGAGCTTTGCCATACGGCAAGTTTCCTTGTACTAAAATGCTGCTGATTTATGGAGCTTAAGTTGAAAACTTAAGCCATTATACGCCACAGGTTACTCTGCGCTAAACCTGCGGCAGATTGAAGGCAGATAAGGAATATTACTTGATATTTGGGTACGGTAAGCGATAAGCAATCGAAAACAACCTTCCGCTTACTTTTACGGCCTGTTTTTCACCCAACGAGCTAATAAGCTTTTTCAGTTTATCAAGTTCTTTTCTGTCGATATAAACGCTGTACAGATCAACACTTCTTTGTACAGTGTGTTTATCTTTTAAATCAGGCCATTGGGTAGGCCAGTTAATTGGCGTTTCTGGAGAGTAGCTGTAGCTGGTTAACATTACCTCGATACTATCTGGAAGCCATTCTTTAGCTTTGGCATCTTTAAAATGGATAAGCTTATCAAATACCTTTAAAAATGCCGATGGGGTTTTCTCTCTTGCCGGGCTTTTCTCGTAACGTAGGCTACCATATACATTTATTTGAGCACGGAAATCATAATTAATGATCAATTCACTCGTCGGTTGATCGGTGGCCTCCATGGCTGCTATGTATGATGGCAACGTTTGAAGGCTATCTGTTACGCCAAGTTTTTTGATTTCAGCCGGTATTTCTTTTTTGGGGATTGATGTTTTGAAAAACTTGATCTTGTTTCCGATAGCTTTTTTGTAGATGGTCTGCCCGTTTTCGTAAAGTACAAAAGTCGGCACATCAGAGCCGATAACCGTTAACCACGGATTTTTTTCGACAAGCACAACAAGGGGCGCGCCATATTCAGGCTTGAATGTTTGTGCTGAAGTACATTGTGTAAAAAAGGCAAGTAGTAATGCGAATAGAAATATTTTCATCATGATAGTTTATTTACCATGATGCATCCGTTGGTGGATTTCCATAAAAAAATAAAAAAGTCACTGCCGCGGGTTTAGCGCAGCGTAACCCGTGGTGCAAAATTATTTGAGTTTTCAACTCATGTGCCAAATATGTGGCTGATTGATGGAGCTTAAGTTGAAAACTTAAGCCATTGTACACTATAGGTTACGCTGCGCTAAACCTGCGGCAGATATTTTATATAATATAACTTACACCTTTCTCCGGCATGGTAACCCCATAGCCTTCTTTTTCCAGATCATTAGCCAAAAGCTGCATGCTTTCGCCTTCACCGTGTACCAGGAATACATGTTTTAATTTATCAGGGCCGATGGCTTTAATATTATCCATTAAATCATTATGATCGCCATGCGCGCTCAATACATCAGTTTGTTTGATGGTGGCATAAACCGCCAGATCGCGATCTTTAATATGAACTATGGAATCACCTCGTAATAAGCGATGCCCCAAAGTTCCCTTAGCACAATAGCCTATAAAAAGGATGGTAGCGTAGTAATTTTGGATGTTATAAAACAAGTGGTCCTGGATGCGGCCACCTTCCAGCATTCCTGCCGAAGATATGATAATACAAGGTTCCCAATAGTTGGAGATCTGGCGGCTATCTTTTAAAGTTTCAACGTAAGTAAGGTTATCAAACTCAAACTCATCTCCACGCTTTTGGTAAAAATCCTGCGCCTCCTGGTTTACATGGTTATGAAACTTGCGGAATACCTCGGTAGCCTGCGTAGCCATCGGACTATCAACAAAAACCTTAACCGGTGGTAGCTTACCTGTACTGAAGATCTTATTTAAAGTATAAACTAACGATTGTGTACGCCCAATACTAAATGCCGGGATAATTAAACGGCCTTGCTCTTTGATACAAGCCTTTTCAATGATCTCGATAAGGGTTTGTTCAACTGTTTTATCTTTTGAGTGATAACGGCCTCCGTAAGTTGATTCCGAAACCAGAAAATCAACAGGGGGGAGTGGTTGCGGATCATTCAATACCGGGTAATTCTTCCTGCCAATATCGCCGGTAAAGGCTATCGATTTCTCTTCGCCTTTATCAATTACTTTAAATACAGCTGCGGCTGCGCCTAACAGGTGGCCAACGGGTACAAAAGTAAGTTCGATATCGCCGGTAATGCGGAATGGTTTATTAAAGCTGATGGTTACAAAACGATCAACAGTATCCATCACATGCTTTTGCATGTACAGCGGCTGAGCGTGGGTATTGAATTTACCACGGCCACGTTTATGCCTGCCTCCGTTATTGGCGGCTGCTTTACGCATAAATATATTTACCGAATCTAACAGCAGTAATTCGGTCAGGTCGGCAGTAGGAGGGGTACACAGTATCTGTCCTTCAAAACCTAAACGGATAAGGGTAGGGAGGTTGCCCGAATGGTCGATGTGCGCATGGGTTAGCACCACCACATCGATGTCTTCGGGATTAAAAGGAAAATTTTCGTTTGATAGTACACTGCGGTCTTTTTCATAGTCAAGTCCGCAATCCACTAAAATTTTATATTGGCCAACCTCAAGCAAATGCATGCTGCCGGTTACCTGACGGGCTGCCCCGTGTATGGTTAATTTCATTTTCGATGTACAATGCGTGTTATTTTTCCACGCAGCGATATAGTATTACGTTTATCGGTAATATTTAAACTGTGAATATAATAGTTTAATCTAATTTTATTGGCTGTAAAACGTATTACCCCGCTATAAGTTGGAGTTATAAACCAATAAAATTATAGCCGGAAGCTATGCCTGGTTTGTTTCAAATTGCAGCTGACTTAAATAACGGTACAAACCCTGCTCATTGCCAATGAGTTCGGTGTGGCTGCCGCTTTCAATAATGTTGCCTTTTTCAAGCACTACAATTTTATCAGCTTCGCGAATGGTAGACAGGCGGTGGGCTATGATGATGGATGTGCGGTCTTTCATCAATTCTTCCAAAGCTTCCTGCACCAGGCGTTCCGATTCGGAATCTAACGATGAAGTAGCCTCGTCGAGTATCAATATAGATGGGTTTTTAAGCAATGCCCTTGCTATGGCAATACGCTGACGCTGACCGCCTGATAATTTCACACCACGCTCGCCCACAACAGTTTCATAACCTTCGGGGAAGGATGATATAAACTGGTCGGCGTTGGCACGTTTAGCGGCTTGAATAATGTCTTCTTTCGAGGCATTTAATCTGCCATAAGCGATATTCTCCAAAATAGTACCACCAAACAGCAATACATCCTGCGGAACGATGGCTACCTGGTTACGGATATCCGTTAATGAATAATTATCAGCAGGCTTACCATCAAACAAAATGCTGCCATTTTGCGGATGATAAAACTGCAATATCAAAGATGCCATGGTTGATTTTCCCGAACCACTTGGCCCTACAATAGCCACACGCTGCCCTGCATCGGCATTAAATGAAATTCCTTTGAGTACGGTGATTTCCGGGCGGGATGGGTAAGCGAATATCACGTCTTCAAATGACAGATCGCCTTTAATGGTTTGTTTGATAGCGTTATTGCTTTCTATCATCGAGATATCTTCGCCTTGTTCTGCAAGTATCTCCAATACACGTTCGCTCGCACCAATAGCTTTTTGCAGATTGGCATATAAATCGGGGAAGCTGCCCATAGCCGCACCGGCAAAAATGGAATACATAATGAATTTGGTCAGGTCGCCAAAAAGCAATTCGTGGTTATGGACTAAAACCGAGCCATACCAAATCACGGCCACAAAAGTACCAAACATGAAAAATACGATAAAAGACGCGAATATCCCTCTGAATTTAGCGCCTTTAACAGCTATGTTAACTACCTGCCTCAATATTTTATCATATCGTGCTGCTTCGTACGATTCGTTTACAAAAGCTTTCACATTGGCAATTCCCTGAAGCGTTTCCTCAACAATAGTATTTGATTCTCCGAGTTTATCCTGTGCCTGCCTGGATTGCTTGCGTATAAAACGGCCAAATATCACAGCAAAAGCCACTAAAAACGGGAGTATTGCCAACACGGCAAGTGTTAACTTAGGCGAAACTATGGTAAGGAACAGCACACTTCCAAGCATCAGCACACCCTGGCGAATAATTTCGGCAATTGTAGTGGTCAGCGTATCTTGTATTTGAGATAGATCGGCAGAAATCCGGCTGTTCAATTCACCAACTCTGTGATTGGCAAAAAAGTTCATCGGGAGGGTTACGAGTTTGAAATAGGTATCACGGCGGATATCAGCCAACGACTTTTCCGAAACCTGCACAAACCATAAAATTCTAAAAAAAGATATAATAGCCTGAAAAAACAGTAAAATCATTCCGCCCAAACCAATTGCTCCAATGCTATGAGGCAAAAAAGAATAATCAAATTTATTTTGAGAGGCGTTGATCAATGATCCAAGAATAGCAGGGAACGCCAACCCAACGATACTTGATATAAAAAGAAAGATTAATCCGGCAATAAACTTCCAGCGGTAGGGTTTAAGATAAGTGAGCAGTTTGGCTACATTTTGTAAGCTGCTGCGGTTTATTTTTGCTTTGGGTAGTTCTGCTTCAGTTTTAGCGCCACTATTCAATCGTCCTCTGGCCATGTATGCGTTTATCAGTTAAAGGCGCGAATTTACGCTTTAACCCGGTTTTTACGGAACATAAGCAATAAAATTGACGCGCTCATGAGAACAATGGCCGCCACAAAAATATTTTGCTTCATATTGTAATGCTCTTCGGTGTTTTTTACCTGCTGTTTAAGCAATACGTTTTGTTGCTGTAAATGGCTGATAACCTTTAAGTAAGCATCATTAGCGCTTTCCGCATCATGGCTGTGGCTCTGAATTTGTTTCTGCTGAAAATCCCGGTATTCCAACAATATTTTTAGCTCCCTAAAAATAGCATCATCTGTTTTAGAGATCTCCATTAAAATACCGGCTGATCTGCGGATATCATCCTTGGTTTGAAAACCGAAGATCCCGGTATGCTGGCTCAGGCTTTGCTGATACTGCCCAAACTTTTGCTTACGCGCGTTAAGCATGTTGTTTATTTTTTGCCGCTGTAGCTGGTAAGCAACCGAGTCTGAATTAACAGGGCTTTGGCCAAACGCAGTAGCAGATGCTATCGCGAAAAATATAAACAGTACAAACTTCTTCATGTATCAATTAAGGGGGTTATTGAAATTCGATGATCACTTTATCGTTCAGGTTCAGGCCCAACAAACCGCTGGCGTTACCTTTGTTAATGGCAATTTCCAAGTGGTCGCTAATGCCAAACAGGCAAAGTTTTTCGCCAACGGGCACCTCGTTGTAGTGCCAGCTTAAATCGGTAATGGTTTCGTTTCGTTTAAAATTCAATACAAAACGGCGGCCTTGCTGCACGCGGTTAAAAAACTCTTTAGTTATGTTGGTGATCACGTTCTGAAACGAATCGATATAAATTACCACACCTTTGATCTGGTTTTTTTCGATAACAGGTTGCAGGTTCATCTTGTTTTCGATCTCCTCAACAGGTAAACCTATCTCGTCCAGCTTGCCGCCTTTGGCTAAATGGCAGGCAGTTTTTACAAAAATATCGGCAAGCGGAAAGTGCAGGAACTTAAGGTCCTGCATAATGTTGATCTCCACAATTTCTTCCGGTGCCTCATCAAACATCAGCGAAAAGATTCCATTATCGGCACCAACAAAATAATGTTTTTTATAGCGAACAGCCAGAAACTTGGTATGATCATTATAAACCGTATCTATGCCTATAAGGTGTACGGTGTCATCGGGGAAGTAGTGAAAGCTATTTTTAAGTATAAAAGCCGCTTGCTGCACGTTAAAGGCAGCAACGTTGTTGGTAATATCAACAATATTTACTGTAGGCAACAGTTTGTAGATACTGCCTTTCAAAGCAGCCTGGTAAATATCTTTATCGCCTAAATCAGTAGTTAATGTTATAATTGCCATTAATTTTATAAATATTTATTGCTAATCTTGTAGTAGCATTTGAAGCTACAAATATTCAATTTTTAATTCATAAAAATCTGTAACTAAAAAATCAAATTAGTATTGAACGAACTTAAGCTATCTATTGAAAACGTGAACCCCGCTGTACTTTGGGGACCGAACAATGATCATTTTGAGATCATTAAGAAACAATACCCCAAGCTTAAAATAGTTGCGCGTGGCAGTGAAGTAAAGGTTTTGGGCGACGATAATGAATTGAATATTTTCCAGGAAAAATTTACAAACCTGGTAAACCATGTCGAGAAATTTGAAAATCTTAACATAACCGATCTCGAGCGGATCCTCGGTTCAAAAGCCAGCGTTAATACGCCGGCTACCGAATCAACTACTGTAGATAAATTTGCCAGTGGCGAAGTAATTGTTTTTGGCCCTAACGGTATAATGGTGCGTGCGCGTACCACCAATCAGCGTCGCATGGTTGATAGCATCAACAAAAGCGATATCCTGTTTGCCATTGGTCCTGCAGGTACCGGTAAAACTTATACCGCGGTAGCGTTGGCTGTACGTGCTCTTAAAAACAAAGAGATCAAACGCATCATCCTTACCCGCCCGGCGGTTGAAGCAGGGGAGAACCTTGGCTTTTTGCCCGGCGATTTAAAGGAAAAGATCGACCCATATTTGAGGCCGCTATACGATGCGCTCGATGATATGATCCCGGCCGAAAAGCTGAAAGTATATCTCGAAAACCGCACCATCGAAATTGCTCCGCTGGCATTTATGCGTGGCCGTACCCTTGATAACTGTTTTGTTATTTTGGATGAGGCGCAAAACGCCACCGATATGCAGCTGAAAATGTTCCTGACCCGTATGGGGCCATCGGCCAAATTTATCGTAACAGGCGACGTTACGCAGATCGACTTACCTAAGAAACAACAATCGGGCCTGCACACCGCCTTGCGCATCCTAACCGATATTAAAGGCATCGAAATAGTGTACCTAAGCGGAGAAGACGTTGTAAGGCACAAACTTGTTAAGCGAATATTGGAAGCTTACGGGGATATACAGTAATTAGTTAATTAGAGGTTGGTGATTAGAGATTAGTTGAAAAGCTTATTTCTGATCAGCAACCTTTGGTTTTGAAAATAAAGTGAGTTTAGATTAGGTGTTGTGGAAATGTCCTAACCTCTGATCTTTAACCTCCAATCACTAAAAGAATGAACTCAATAAAAGAAACACACTTTAACTTTCCCAATCAGACAGCATTTTACAAAGGGAAAGTACGCGATGTTTATACGATAGATAATAAATACCTGGCTATGGTAGTTACCGACAGGATCTCGGCGTTTGATGTGGTGCTTCCCGAAGCAATCCCATACAAAGGACAGGTACTTAACCAAATTGCAGCTCGTTTTTTAGAAGCCACTGCCGATATTGTACCTAACTGGGTTATCTCGGTTCCTGATCCGAGTGCTACTATCGGTCGCATTTGCGAGCCGTTTAAGGTAGAAATGGTGATCCGTGGTTATTTGGCTGGTCATGCCGCGCGCGAATACGCTTTAGGCAAACGCCAGGTTTGCGGCGAGGTTTTGGCCGAAGGTTTAAAGGAAAACGATATCCTGCCCGAGCCAATTATCACCCCAACAACCAAAGCATCGGTAGGGCACGATGAAGATATTTCACGTGCAGATATCCTTGCAAAAGGCATTGTATCTGAAGAAGATTACGTTCAACTGGAAGCTTACACAAAGGCTTTGTTTAAACGTGGTACTGAAATTGCCGCCAAACAAGGGTTGATTTTGGTAGATACCAAGTATGAATTTGGTAAAGTTGGCGATCAGATCTACCTGATAGATGAGATCCATACGCCCGATTCATCAAGGTATTTTTATGCCGATGGTTATGCAGAGCGCCAGGCGAAAGGTGAGCCGCAAAAACAGCTTTCGAAAGAGTTTGTACGCAAGTGGCTTATCGAAAATGGTTTCCAGGGAAAAGACGGACAGGTTGTACCCGAAATGACGCCCGAAATTGTTAATTCGATATCCGAGCGATACATTGAGCTGTACGAAAAAATTACTGGCGAAGCTTTTATCAAATCAGAAAACAATAATGTAGTAGATCGCGTATATATAGCTATAAGCGAAGCGCTTAATAACATGTAATTTTAAAATATCGTTAAAATATTTATATTAGCTTATTAATTTAATAAGAATGAAATTCACTGTAGATAAACACGAGAAATATATAGTATTGAAACTTAACGAATCGAAGTTAAATTCAATAGTTACTCCTCAACTCAAGTCAGAGTTGATATTGATCAATACAGAAGGACAGCGCAATATCATTCTTGATCTGTCGCAGGTTAAATTTGCCGATTCATCGGGCTTAAGCAGCCTGTTGGTTGGTCATCGCTTGTGTAAAAATGCTACAGGATCATTCATACTGGCCGGATTAAACGACGCCGTTGCCCGTTTGATCACCATTTCGCAATTGGATAATGTGTTAACCATTGTACCAACTTCCGAAGAAGGTGTCGATCTTATTTTTATGGAAGAGATTGAAAAAGAATTAAAGAAAGAAGCAAGATAAACCTTTTATTGTTTACCTATTATGACTTTTGAGGTAACAATACTTGGCAGCAGTTCGGCAACCCCGATCTTTAACAGAAACCCCACTTCACAGGTGCTCAATATCAATGAGCGCCTGTATTTAATTGATTGCGGCGAGGGCACACAACAACAAATGCTCCGCTTTGATATGAAAGCCAGCCGCATCGATCATATCTTAATCAGTCATCTTCACGGCGATCATTACCTTGGGCTTGTAGGCTTACTTTCGTCCATGCACCTTAACGGGCGCAAAAAGCCGGTTATACTGGTTTGCCCGGCACCTTTAAAAGAGATCATCGATCTGCAATTACATTATTCCGATACTGAGTTGCAATTTCCACTGGAATACATTTTTACAGATGCGCAAAAATCCGAGGTTGTTATAGTTAATAACGATGTGATCATCGAAACTATCCCGCTTGATCATCGCATTGCCTGTACCGGATTTTTATTTAAAGAGAAAAAACGCTTACGCAAACTGATCAAAGAAAAAATTGAATCTCTGGATATCTCCGTAGCCTATTATTCAATCCTGAAAAAAGGAGGAGATTATACCGACGAAAACGGCAAGGTTTACAAAAACGAAGAACTGACAATCGATTCGGCCGAGCCAAAAACTTACGCTTATTGTTCGGACACGATGTATAATGAAAATTATTTCACCCAGATCAGTAATGCAACACTGCTTTATCACGAAGCCACTTTTTTAAATGATATGTTGGATAGGGCAGTGATTACCCATCATACAACTGCTTTACAGGCTGGCGAAATAGCCCTAAAAACAAATGCTGGTAAACTACTCATTGGCCACTTTTCAGCTCGTTACCGCACGCTTGATGAGCTGCTGCATGAAGCACAAAGTGTTTTTCCTGAAACTGAATTGGCTATTGAGGGAAAAACTTTCGTGATTGAGTAGTAGCAGACGGTCATCGACTATATTTCATCTAAATTTCTTAACGAGGATATATTCATCACGTCATTGCGAGGCACGAAGCAATCGCACGGAAGTCGAGGGGCTATGCAAATCCATTCCCTCTGTAAAGTTCGCAATTGCTTCGTGCCTCGCAATGACGCGGCGGTTAGGCAGCAGCTACTTGGATAATTTGTGTAGTAAAACCATATAAAAACGAAAAGGCCATTACCCAATATGAGCAATGGCCTTTCCTATAATATTAAAATCTCTTAGTCTTTTTTACCACCAAACACCGAGAAGCTTACGTAGCGTTTTGGATGGGCTTTCAAATCAATAAACAGGTTGTTTAAGTTGTTCGAAGCATCAGCAAGGTTTTTGTACATCTTATCATCGTTCAATAACAAGCCCAATGAGCCTTGAGTACTGTTAATCTTAGCCATAGTTGCCTGTAAATCGGCCATGGCTTTATTAGCGTTATCAAGTGTTTGTTTTATGTTTGCCGCGGCAATGTCATTACTTACTTTTTCAAAGTTGGCAGTCATGCCGGTAAGGTGTTGTGTGCTTGTTTTTAAACTGCCCGAAACAGTTTCTGCATTTGATAAGATCGCATCAATATGGCCTGTTTGTGAACCAACAAGGTGATCTATTTTTTTAGTAGTACCCTCTAAAGTTTGCAGCGAGTTGGCAATGCTCATAAAGCTGCGGTCGATGTTTTTTTGGAAGTTAGGGTTGAGTATTTTGTTGATGGCCGAAAGTGACGAATCAAGTTTAGTGATCAGTAATTCGGCTTTTTTCTGAATTGGTTGTAGGCTTTCTGCAAGGCTACCTTGTATATCTGCCCTAAGCGTATCCTTATCTTCTGCCAAAACTTTGCTGTTACCCAGCTCAAAAACTATGGCTTTGCTGCCCAAGAGGTCTGTACTTTCTAATTTGGCCAAAGTATTTTGCGGAATATCCACATCTGGATTTATTTTAAACTCGATAACGGTGCGGCCGTCATGCTGTAATTGCATTTTCGAGATTCGGCCTATCTGGAACCCGTTTACCAATACCGGTTTTGAAACGGTTAATCCATCTACACTGTTATAAATGGCGTAGTATTTATTCGATCCTGAAAAAACATCATTGCCGCGTAAATAGCTGTATCCTAATATAAGTACTGTGATTGCAATGGCCGTTAGCGCGCCAATTTTGGTTTCGTTAGAAATTTTCATTCGGTAGATTTTAACCCTTGTGTATGTATTTAAGTTGATAAACCTGCAACAGGCCTATATGTTTTGTATGTACGTGTTATTTATAAGGATGGTAACAGTTTAAAGCACAAATTATTGCGAAACCTGCTCCATGTCCTTTTTATAAGTTGAAATTGCGCGCACAATAGTCGCCACAATCTCGTTTTGTCCTTCTTCCGAATTAAGGTATTTTTCATCATCAGGATTGGTGATGTAACCTGTTTCAACCAGTACCGAAGGCATGGCGCTATGACAAAGTACGTAAATACCCTGCTCGCGGATGCCTTCGCTTCTGCGGCCATCGGTATCTGTAAACTCGCCGTTTATTAATGTTGCCAGCTTGATGCTTTGCAGGCGAAATTTACGCTTGTACTCGTTGGTTAGGATAATAGTTGTCGGATCGTCCGGATCCAATGCGCCACCGTCAAGTTCAGTTTCCTCACCAACCTGGTTGTTTTGGATAGCTTTTTCTTCTTCGCGTGTGCGGTGCAAACCATACACCAGTAATAATACGCCCTTGCCCGATCTGTCGGCTACGCGTTCGGTATGATATACCGGTTTTTTATGTTTAGTGCCAACGCGTTCACGTATAATCCTGTCTGGCAGTGCATTGCAATGGAGTGAGATAAAAAGCTGGCCTTTATTTTCGTTGGCAATTTCGGCACGGCGCTCAAATGAAACGTCATCTTCGGTAGTGCGGGTCATCACAGCTTTTACGCCGTTTAACTCTTTTTCTATAGCAGCCTGCAATTTAAGGCCGATAGCCAGCGTTACATTCCTTTCTGACGAATATGAGCCCGATGCACCATGCGAATAATGCCCCACATTGCTTGACGGCTTGCCGCCGTGCCCGGGATCAATGATCACTGTTTTTATTTTAAACCCGTTACCGGGCACCACGGTATCTGTATTAAGAACACCTGCTTTACCTGGTACAGAGCTGTATGAATTACGAGGAAAACATGAAAGGACAACCAACAACACACACAAACTATAAATCAATCTTTTCAATGCCTTATTTTTCATTATTTTTGAACGCTGTTAACTATATCTGCAAAAATACTATTCATAATCAATTTTGAAATCCACAACCTTCTTTTTTCTGCTTGCAATTATATTAATAGTAAACGGGGCTGCACATGCCGGTCCGGTTTTAAATTACAACTATGGCAGAAAGCCGGTAGCGGATACTATTATAAAACTCGATTCGCTTCGTGATAAGAAACTTCTTAAAGGTAAAAAATCCGGATCAATTACGCCGCTCCGAAATGGTAAACCGGTAAATTCTTTACCTGCCAATGATACCACCAAGAAAAAGAAGAATGGCGGCCTCGAGGCAGAAGTGAAAGCTACGGCCGAAGACTCGACCCATGCCGATAACGATCATAACATCCTCCATCTATACGGTAAGGCCCGTGTAACTTACGAAGATTTTGAGCTGGATGCCGAATATATCAGGGTAGATAGAAATACCCACGTTGTTTTTGCAAGGGGTAAATACGATCCTGTTACGCACCGTTACCTGGGCGGGCGGCCAATTCTCAAACAAAAATCAGATAAACCGGTAGCCGCCGATTCGCTGTTTTTTAACTACGAAACCAAGAAGGTGAAAATTTATAACCCTGCATCCGAGCAGGATGGCAACTTTATATCGGGCGGGCAGGCAAAAAAACTGAACGATGATGAGGTAGCCTATCGCAACGTAATTTACAGTACCTGCGATCTGCCTTACCCGGATACGCACTTTGGTATTGTGATAACACGCGGTATAGGTGAAAAAAAGAGGATCATATCTGGCCCTGCTTACCTGGAAATTGAAGGGGTACCTTTGCCGCTGGCTATTCCATTCGGCTTTTTCCCTAAGCCGGATACCCGTACTTCGGGTGTGATATTGCCTACATTTGGTGAGGATAATTCGCTTGGTTTTTACCTGAGGGGCTTTGGTTATTATATCGGTATCAGCGATTATGTGGATTTGACCACCACAGGTACCATTTACTCAAAAGGATCGTACGAGTTAAGCAGTACAGCGCGCTATCTTAAAAGATATAAATACACCGGCAACGTTACATTGAGTTTCGGTTCGCACAATTACGGGTTGGAGGGCGATCCGGCTACAAAAGATGCGCATATTTACTGGTCGCACGTGCAGGATGCAAATGCAAATCCGGGTTCAACATTCAGTGCTTCGGTAGATGCGGGAACTTCCGGCTTTTTCCGAAACTCACCGGCAGTAAATAATTATAATGTAAACACCCTTGCGCAAAGTAGCTTAAGGTCAAGTATCTCGTACGGAAAAACCTGGGCAGGAACGCCGTTTAACTTAAGTGTCGGTATATCGCATAGCCAGGATATTGCCCGTAAAACGGTGAGTATCGAGTTGCCTACTATCGCCTTCGGTATGTCATCTATCAATCCATTCGATTCGAAAGATAGGGTGGGTGAACAAAAATGGTATCAAAAAATTACGGTAAGCTATAACCTGGTTGGTACAAACAAAGTAAATGACGTGCCCGAATCACAGTTATTTAAAAGTGAAACTTTATCAAAACGCTTGCAAAACGGCTTTCAACATACTGTACCTGTAAGTTTAGGTTTAAACGTACTTAAGTATTTCCAGTTTAACAGTAGTGTTAACTATGTAGAGCGCTGGTATTTTCAAAGCATTAATGAACGGTTTGAAAGGGGAAGTATTTCCGGCTCAAATACACTGGTTATTGACACCGTACCCGGCTTTAAACGTGCCGGTGAGTATAGTGTGAGTACCGGCTTCTCTACCAAATTATATGGTACCGTATATTTTAAGCACGGTAACCTGAAAGCTATCAGGCACGTGGCCACGCCATCATTGAGCTTTAGCTACCGTCCCGATTTTAGCGATCCGAGTTTTGGATATTATAAAACCGCGGTGAGCCAGGCGACTATTCCTTATCCGTACAGCTACCAAAAATATTCTATTTTTCAAAATGGGGTTTACGGTGGACCATCGGCAGGCAGGCAGGCGGGCTTAAACTTCTCTGTTGATAATACGATAGAGGCAAAAGTAAAGGCTAAAAGTACCGATACAACCGGTAACGATAGAAAGATCATGCTCTTGCAGGGTTTATCCTTCTCTACCTTTTACAACTTCGCGGCCGATACCATGAAACTATCGGATATTTCATTTTCGGGCCACACGGCTATCTTCAATCAAAAGCTTAGCATCAGTTTCTCGGGCGTTTTCAGCCCTTATGTGATCAGGGTTAGCGATTCAATAGCCAACAACCAGATAGTGCGTACAAGCCGGTATATTAACCGTTATGCCTGGCAGGATGGTAAGTTCCCTACATTAACAGGTTTAAATATTTCGATGGGGGGAAGCTTAAATTCAACCAAGGCAACTCCGGGCAACGCGGCGTTGAATACCATGGCCGCCATGAACCCTAACCAGGCGCAAAGGTTAGCGTTGGTAAACAGCGACCCTAATGCTTATGTAGATTTCAATGTGCCATGGAATTTATCACTAAACTATAGTTTCAGCTATCAAAACTATCTCAATAATAAAAATACGAGTAATACGGTGCAGATGTCTGGCGATGTAAATCTTACGCAAAAGTGGAAGATCCAGGCTACCACAACCTATGATATTAAGGCGGCAAAATTTGCAAGTGCTACGTCGTTCTCCATTTATCGCGATTTGCATTGCTGGGACCTCTCATTTCAGTGGATACCTTTTGGTGTATACAAAATGTATAACGTAACTCTAAAAGTGAAAGCTTCTATTTTGCAGGATCTGAAACTGAGCAAACGGAGCGACTATAACCCAACATCAACCTTTTATTAATTAAAAATGCTGGCAGAAATAATTACCATCGGCGACGAAATATTGATCGGACAAATTGTTGATACCAACTCGGCCTGGATGGCCACCGAGTTAAACAAGATCGGTTTAAGGGTGAAGCAGATCTCGTCGGTAAGTGATGATAGGGAGCATATATTGAAAGCTTTGTCGGAAGCTGCCGGTCGTGCCAATGTTATTTTTATTACAGGAGGCTTAGGCCCAACCAAGGATGATATCACCAAGAAAACCCTGGCCGAATATTTTGGCGTTGAACTGGTAGAAGATAAAGACGCGATGGCCAATGTAGAACGCATTTTTGCGAAGTACAACCGCCCTTTGCTCGAGATCAATAAACAACAGGCATTGGTACCCGCCAATTGCGAGGTGGTGCTTAACCTGAACGGTACGGCACCAGGAATGTGGTTTAACCATAACGGCGTTATTTATGTGTCGATGCCGGGCGTGCCTTTCGAAATGATGTACATGATGGAAGGGCAGGTGATCCCAAAGATCAAGGCCACGCTGAAACTGCCTGTTATTATCCATAAAACTTTACTTACCGTAGGCGAAGGCGAATCTTTCCTTGCTGAAAGGATAGCCGATATTGAGAATGATCTGCCATCGCACATTAAACTGGCTTATTTGCCCAAACTGGGCCAGGTACGTTTGCGCCTGAGTGCCTTTGGCGAAGATGAGGCAATGTTGCAAGCAGAAGTTGATCAGTTTGCTGCCCGCCTTATTGAACGTATAGGTACACCTTTTGTAATTGACAAGGATATCCCGCTTGAAAAAGCCATACTGGATATGATGGAAAGCCGTAAGCTTACCCTATCTGTAGCCGAGAGTTGTACCGGTGGATATTTATCTCATTTATTTACGCAGCATCCCGGCTCATCGTTGGTGTTTTTGGGTGGCGCGATATCGTATTCGTACGAGTTAAAGGAAAGTATTTTGGGCGTAAAAAATGAAACTTTGTGGCAACACGGAGCAGTTAGCGAAGAAACCGTGACAGAAATGGTGGAGGGCGCGCTGTTAAATTTTAAATCGGATTTTGCAGTAGCAATCACCGGCGTTGCAGGCCCCGGCGGAGGCTCGGAAGACAAACCCGTTGGCACTGTGTGGATTGCAGTTGCAGGCAAACAAAAATCGTTGATAAAGAAATACACATTTGGTAGTAAACGCCGGCAAAACATCGAAAGGAGCGCGGTAATGGCCTTATCAATGTTGAATACTTTACTGGCAGAAATTGAAAAGTAAAGGTTTAAATCTATATTTTTGGGGTCAAAGTATATTCTACGTATGGCTAAATACCAACTTTTGTTGCCGAAAATGGGGGAGAGTGTTGCGGAAGCGACTGTTATTAAATGGCTTAAAAACCCCGGAGATAAGGTAGCTGCTGATGACGCGGTGATGGAGATCGCTACCGATAAGGTAGACTCGGATGTGCCATCGCCTGTTGCCGGTAAATTGGTTGAACAATTGTACAAAGAAAATGATGTTGTACAGGTTGGGGCAGTTATCGCTATTATTGAAACTGAAGAGCCGGAAGCTACGCCTGCTCCCGAGCCGGTTACCGAAACCATCACTTCACAACCCGTTGAAGAATTTAAAACTACAGATACATACCACGAGGCCATCCCTTTTACCGAAGTAAAAAATGAGCCGCAACCGGAGGTGAACGAACAGCCCGAAAACCTGGCTGGCATTCCGGGTATCGATCAGCTGGAACAAAAAGCTGAACCTGTTATTCCCGCTTTTAAAGCCGAAGGTCGTTTTTATTCGCCATTGGTAAGGAATATTGCCGCGCAGGAGGGCATTAGCACTAACGAACTGGATACTATTCCAGGTACAGGTTCTGATGGCCGTTTAACTAAGGACGACCTGTTGAATTATCTGCAGGCTAAAACTTCGGCTCCGGCTGCAAATACACAAAATGTACCGCCACCGGTTGAGCTGGTAAGTCCGCCAATTGAAACGGTTATTCCATCAACCGAATCGTTGGTTCCGCCGCCTGTACCGGTAGCTGATATTGTTAAAGAAGAAGAACAACAACAACCCGTTGCTGTCAACGAAACGCAACCAACAGTAGCAGAGCAAGAGCCTGCTCCGTCTGCCGCCGTACCTGCTGAGCCTGCGGTTAAGGCTGAAGAACCTAAAGTTGAACAAGCACCACCTGTTCAGGAAAGTAAGCCTGCAAGTGCGCCGGCAACTTCAACATCAGGCGCCGACGAGATCATTGAGATGGACAGGATGCGCCGCTTAATTGCCGATCATATGGTGATGAGCAAGCAGACATCGCCGCACGTAACCTCGTTTGTTGAGGCCGATGTTACCAGCCTTGTGTTATGGCGAGAGAAGATCAAAAACAGTTTTGAAAAACGCGAAGGTGAGAAAATAACCTTTACGCCAATATTTATCGAAGCGGTTGTTAAAGCTATTAAAGATTTCCCGATGATCAACGTAACCGTTAACGGTACGCAAATCATCAAGAAAGCTGCTATCAACATCAGCATGGCAACAGCTTTGCCAAGTGGTAACCTGATAGTACCGGTAATTAAAAAGGCTGATGAATTGAACCTTGTAGGTTTAACCAAAGCGGTTAATGACCTGGCTGGCCGTGCACGTATCGGTAAATTGTTGCCTGATGATGTTAAAGAAGGCACATTTACTATTACCAACGTAGGTTCGTTTGGTAACGTGATGGGTACGCCTATTATCAACCAGCCGCAGGTAGCTATTTTAGCCGTAGGCGCTATCAAGAAAAAACCAGCTGTAATTGAAACTAAGGAAGGCGATGTGATCGCTATCCGCCATATGATGTTCCTTTCATTATCATACGACCATAGGGTTGTTGACGGTGCTTTAGGAGGATCATTTGTAAGGCGTGTTGCCGATTATCTTGAGAAATGGGATCCTTCAAGAGAAGTATAAAACTCTGATCAGAATAAATAAAACGCCGGACGATAAGCCCGGCGTTTTTGTTTTATCATAAGTTTTCCGGTTTGGCTATAAACGGCGTTTTCATTTGTTATAGCCAATGTGCAAACTTTAATTTTTTATGAATGAACCACATAAACGTCACTGTAGTTTAAAATGGACTATCAGCACAAAGCATCCCAAAAATCGTGTTAACTTTGCCTTTGAAAATGGCTTACAAGTATATTGATAATTACCGCGAACAAGGTGCCCGCAAAAGGTTGGTTGATGTTTTACGAAAAAAAGGGATAGGCGACGAGCACGTATTAGAAGCCATAGGCACGGTAAAACGTCATTACTTTTTCGATGAAACTTTTTGGAATAAGGCCTACCAGGATATTGCCTTCCCAATAGGTGAGGGGCAAACCATATCACAGCCATATACCGTAGCTTATCAAACCGAATTATTGCACATTCGCAGGGGAGATAAGGTGTTAGAGATCGGTACAGGATCGGGTTATCAAACCTGTATCTTGCTTGAGCTTGGTGCTAACGTTTACACCATAGAAAGACAGGAAAAACTATATCATCGCACTAAATTTGTATTGCCTAATGAAATGGGCTATAACGCGCATTTTTTTCTGGGCGATGGATCGATTGGTAAAGCCGAATACGCACCTTACGATAAGATCATCGTAACAGCCGGCGCACCAACTGTGCCCGAAGTATTGTTAAAGCAATTAAATATAGGTGGTATCCTTGTGATCCCGGTAGGGGATGAAGAAACCCAAAAGATGGTAACTATCCTTAAAGTTGCTGAAAACGATTACGAGAAGATAGTGCTGGATACCTTTAGGTTTGTGCCTTTGGTAGGGGATAAGGCGTGGTAGGGTGATTTCGTATTTCGGATGTTCGATATCGGATTTATGGATTAAAAGATTTGGGATTTGATTTTACTGATTCTTCAATCCGAAATCCCAATTCCCAAATCCGAAATCAAAACTACCTTTTCATCACCCTATCCAATTCAATTTTCGTGTCGCGCTCCTTCATAGTTTCGCGCTTATCAAAAGTCTTTTTGCCTTGAGCCAATCCTATTTCCAGTTTTGCAAAACCGCGCTCGCTGATAAAAAGGGCAAGCGGCACTATGGTCAATCCTTTTTCTTCGCCACGGGTTTGAAGTTTTTTAAGCTCTTTCTTGTTAAGTAAAAGTATCCTGTCGCGTTTAGCCTCGTGATTGTAGAACGAGCCAAATGAATATTCAGAAATATGGAGGTTGCGTACATACAACTGGTTGTTGATGAACGTGCAAAAAGCGTCGTTAATATTGGCTTTCCCCTGGCGTATCGATTTGATCTCGGTACCCAGCAGCTGTATGCCTGCTGTGTACTTATCAAGTATATGATACTCGAAGTAAGCTTTTTTATTTTTTATGTAGATGTTATCCTGGCTCATAATTTATTCGAACCGCAAACTTACAAAATTAGTTTGAAGTTGGCTTTACCACCAGCACCGGCACATTCACCATATGTCGCACCGAATTTACTGTTGTGCCGAATATGAGATCTTTCAAAGCCTTATGCCCGTGCGATCCCATTACGATAAAATCAATCTGCTCGTTTTTTACAATTTCTGCAATGGCACTGGCGGGGTTGCCGTAGCCAATTTGTCCATCGGCGGTATAGCCAAGGTTTTTTAACGCACAAACGTATTTGTCGAGATTATCAAAATCAACCTGGGTTTCGTTATCCATTACCTGGCCGCCGTAGTATCGCGCTCCGGCTGTTTCAACTACGTGGATCAACGTGTAACTTGCCGTTTTACCACCCTGCATTATAGCATGGCGAAGGCACTCGGTATCATTGCTCGAAAAATCGATAGTTACGCCGATGTGATTATAGGTAATGGCATCAAGCTCGGTAATGGCATTGGCAATGCCGTGTGGCACTATAGCTGGCCGGTCGTAATGTTTAAACAGTAATGGTCTTAAGAAAACATATACTAATAATATGGCTATTCCAATTACTATTGGAACTACTATTGCATAAATCAATACAGGTGATGATGTTTCTCCAATCCAATCGGCAATTTGCTCGTACACCAGCTTGGCGTTCAGTGCAACTATCAATAACGCGCTTGCCCATGCCAAGATGCGGGTTAAACTACCAATAGCGAATTTGCCCATCCGTTTCCTGTCGGATGTAAAATGGATCAAGGGGATAACCGCGAAACCTAATTGCAGACTTAACACCACCTGGCTTAATATCAGTAGTTTGCTCAGTCCATCTTCGCCATAATAAAGAATAGTAAATACGGCAGGAACAATAGCCAGCAAACGGGTTAAAAGCCTACGCAACCAGGGTTCGATACGCAGGTTAATATGCCCCTCCATAATAATTTGCCCCGCCAGCGTACCTGTAATGGTTGAGCTTTGGCCTGAGGCTATCAGCGCTATGGCAAAAAGGGTAGGAGCTATTGCGCCAAAAATATGTTCTAATAGTTTGTAGGCATCCTGAATTTCGGCTACTTCAAAATAGCCATTCCTGAAAAAAGAAGCGGCGGCTAATATCAATATAGCCGCGTTTACAAAAAATGCCAGGTTAAGTGCTATAACGGTATCAAACAGGTTGAATTTGATAGCCGAGCGGAAGCCTTCTTCGGTACGGGTAATTTTACGGGTTTGTACTAATGATGAGTGCAGGTATAGGTTATGAGGCATTACGGTAGCGCCGATAATACCAATCGCAATGTACAGCATCTGCTGGCTCATTTTATCGCCTTTAAATAGGTTGCCGGGGATAAACCCTTTGGCAACTTCCACCACATCGGGATGTACAATAAACATCTCTACTAAAAAAGAAAGGCCTACTATAAATATCATTGAAATGATAAAGCCCTCCAGCTTACGCATGCCTTTATTCATTAAATAAAGCATCAGCACGGTATCGGTAATAGTAAGGGACACGCCCCAGATCAGCGGCAAGTGAAATAAAAGCTTCAAGCCGATGGCCATACCAATGATCTCGGCCAGATCACAGGCTACAATGGCGATTTGAGCAAGTATATAAAGCCAAAAGTTAGCAAAGCGGGGATAAGCATTTTTTGAAGCCTGTGCCAGGTCAAGTCCACGAACTATACCTAACCGTGCCGCAAGTGATTGCAATAACAACGCTATCATGTTAGATACAAAAAGCACCCAGATCAATTTGTATCCAAAGGCGCTGCCACCCGCGATATCGGTTGCCCAGTTGCCCGGGTCCATATATCCAACGCTCACCAGGTAGGCAGGGCCCAAAAAGGCCATTAATTTGCGCCAGCCGGTTTTGTTTTCGGTGGATACCGATCCGTGTACATTTCCTAAGGATTCGCTATTGGTGTTATTCATTTGCTATCAGTATGTTATTAGCCACTTCGCGGCTGATATGTATCTTTTTGTTGTTTAGTAAAAGGGTAACCGAATGGTCGTACTCTATAATATCGGTCACTGTCACCCGGCAACCTATAGTAAGTTCCTGCTTATCGAGGTATTGCAAAAACGAAGGACTATGGTCACGGACACCCGAGATCACGCCGGTTTGGTTGATCAGGGCTGCCGAAACCAGCTTTAACTCGTCACTACTAAAATTGCCGTCGCAATCTGGGATTGGGTCTCCATGAGGATCATGTTTGGGGTAGCCCATAAACTCGTCCAGCCGGTCGATGAGTTGTTGCGATGAGATATGTTCCATCTCTTCGGCAAGGTCATGAACTTCATCGCATTTAAAGTTGAGTTTCTCCACCAAAAAATATTCCCAGAGCCGGTGCCTGCGAATAATTCCTAAGGCGATCTTCTCGCCAGAGGTTGTTAGGCTCACACCCTGATAGGGGATATAGTTGATCAAAGCTTTATCGGCAAGCTTTTTGAGCATATCCGTAACCGAAGATGCTTTGGTATTTAGCGAGGAAGCGATGCTGTTTGTGCTCGCATTGCCATCATTTACAGTGAGATGATAGATGGCTTTTAAGTAGTTTTCCTCGGCTAAAGTATTCATTTAAACAAATCTAATAAATAATTTAGACTAATCTAAAAATTTCAACGTTAAGAAATATGTTTCTGCTTAATTACTTTCACGAAAAATTAAATTTTGTAAAGCGGGGAAAATATTATATTTGCTAACAACTATGGCTGCTGAATTAGATAAAATAGACCTACAGATACTCAAGATTTTACAGGAAAACGGAAGGATAACCAACCTTCAACTATCTAATGAGATAGGGCTTTCGCCCGCTCCAACGCTTGAGCGCGTGCGTAAACTTGAGAACGCGGCATATATAAAAAGCTATCATGCACTGGTAGATGAGGAGAAATTAGGGTTAGGTATCAAAACCTTTATCCAGATCTCGCTTGATTTTCACCAGAAAAACACCATCCAGACTTTTTTGGATGAGATAAAAAATATCAAGGAGGTTACAGAATGCCACCACGTAACCGGTCAGTGCGATTTTTTGCTGAAGGTTTACGTGCGCGACATCAAATCTTACGAACAACTGATCATGGAAAAGATAAGCCGCATCACTGTGGTTAAAACTTTTCAGACCATGATGATCATGTCGACCAGTAAAAAGGAACCGATAGTGCCGCTGGAATATTAAGATAGAGATTTAAGACTGTTAGAATCAAGAGTCAAGAAAGGAAGATGGATATCTTTTATTTCTTGGCTCTTGTTGTTTATAAAAGACCGTCTGACAACATATAGAAGCCGTCATTGCGAGGTACGAAGCAATCCCCGACTGTACAGGGCGGATTTGCGTAGCCGCTCAGCTAATTGGGGATTGCTTCGTACCTCAATGACGTTTTGAGATGTGTTACAACTCAAAAAATCTTGTCTCCTGATTCTTGTCGTCCTGCTTCTCTTCTCAATGTATTTGCCAATCAATCGGCTGTTTACCTTCTTTTTTCAAGATCTCATTAGTTTTCGAAAAAGGTTTACTGCCAAAAAAACCACGATCGGCAGAGAACGGCGATGGGTGCGGCGAGCGGATGATGAAATGCTTCTTCTCATCAATCAATACCGCTTTTGATTGTGCAAAGGCTCCCCATAGTATAAATACGATACCTTCTTTTTTATCAGAGATAGTTTTGATCACATGATCGGTAAATTCTTCCCAGCCTCGTTTTTGATGTGAGCCTGGGGTACTGGCCCTTACGGTAAGCGTAGCATTTAATAATAGTACGCCTTGTTTGGCCCACTCTTCGAGGTTGCCGTGCGATGGAGGTGTAAATCCGGGTATATCAGTCTGCAACTCCTTATAGATATTCATTAACGAGCGGGGGATAGCGATGCCCTTTTGTACCGAAAATGATAAGCCATGTGCCTGGTGTGCACCGTGATAGGGATCCTGCCCTAATATCACCACTTTAACATCCTGAAAATCGGTAGTGTTAAAAGCGTTGAAGATCTCGCCGTTTTTGGGGTATACTATTTGTCCCGAATCGCGCTCGGTTTTTAAAAATTCTCTAAGTTTTACCATGTAGGGCTTGTTAAATTCCCGCTCTAAAACCTCAAGCCATGATGGTGGTAATGCAATCGCCATAAATATTTATATAGATGTTGGTTTAGCGTACAAATAAACAGATATTTGCGCTAATATATAGTATCACAAATTATGTCAAACATTGTTCGGTTAGTTATTGCCTGTGTGGTGATGGGAGCAGCAATTGCACTGTGTGCATTTGGATTTTGGGGCTGGGGCATTTTAGTTTTGTTTTTAGGCGGTATCGTTTTGTTAAGCTTCTTTTTTAACGAGAACATGATCATTGCCCAGTACTTTTTAAGGAAGGAAGATTCGGTAAAATCGGAAGCGTGGTTATTGAAGATCACCGATTATGAAAAGCAATTGTACAAAACCCAGCACGGTTATTACAACCTGTTGATCGGTTTGATCGAATCGCGCAAAGCGCCGATGAAAGCCGAGAAATATTTTAAGAAAGCTTTATCGTTAGGCATGAAAATGTCGCACAATACAGCATTGGCAAAATTGAGTCTTGCAGGTATAGCGATGGCCAAGCGCGATAAGCGCGAAGCAACCCGTTTGTTATCAGAAGCATCAAAAGATGATAAAAATAAATTGCTTACCGAGCAAATTAAGATGATGAAAGGCCAGATGGCACAAATGGATAAGCAGCAGGTAGTTAGAGGTGGTTACCGCCAGTTTTAACGAAAGTG
Source organism: Mucilaginibacter sp. CAU 1740 (assembly GCF_039839285.1). Taxonomy (NCBI): domain Bacteria; kingdom Pseudomonadati; phylum Bacteroidota; class Sphingobacteriia; order Sphingobacteriales; family Sphingobacteriaceae; genus Mucilaginibacter; species Mucilaginibacter sp. CAU 1740. The sequence continues at coordinate 623,810 of NZ_JBDOQS010000002.1, forward strand.
AAAAGAAAAGGAATAAAAAAATAAAAGGGACGCGTAAACCGCGTCCCTTTTATTTTTCTTCAATGGCGCTAAAATAGTCAGGCGTAGCCGAGTGATTTTGATATGGCTGAACGTAGGTGTCAGTATATGAATAGTCTGGAGTTTCAGAAGGGTTAGCCACTTCAACAAGTTTTAATAAACTCCTGATGAACGACAGGTTAAAGTTGCTCCTATTTAATTTGATCAGGTATTCGTTTTCGGTTATCTCTAATATTGAGTTAGTCATAATGCGTATTAGTTGTATAATACAATAATAAAGAATAAGTTAATATCAAAAGTTTTCCTTTTTTTATGGTTTTGTTAACAAATTGTTATCCAAGGAGGGTTGACTATCGCAACGAGCTAAGGATCAACTAAAAAGGGCGATATCGAACATTATCCGATATCGCCCTTTTGTGACAGTTAAATTATATTTATATATTAATTAAACCAGGCCATTACCTCATCTTTAGTAGGCATAGTAATATCCAATTTCAACTTTTTGCGCATTCCGCCCAAATCGTTAAATACTTTATTAGGGTTACCTGCTTTTAGTTCTTCAATGGTGTTGAAGCCCATTTTATTCAATACCGGAACCCACTCGGCGGGTACGCCGATATTTACAAAATCTTCTACGCTGGTAACTTTAGCTTTTTTCTCAGGGCGCATTTGCGGGAAGAACAATACTTCCTGGATAGTGCTCTGGTTGGTCATCAACATCACCAAACGGTCGATACCTATGCCTAAGCCTGATGTTGGCGGCATACCATATTCAAGGGCACGTAAAAAGTCGTCGTCCATAGCCATCGCCTCGTCATCACCGCGACCGGCCAGAATCAGTTGCTCTTCAAAACGCTCGCGTTGATCGATAGGGTCGTTCAACTCTGAATACGCGTTTCCTATCTCTTTACCATTCACAAACAACTCGAAACGTTCAACCAAACCGTCTTTACTGCGGTGTTTTTTCGCAAGCGGTGTCATTTCAATAGGGTAATCTGTAATATAGGTAGGTTGAATTAGCTGATGCTCAACTTTTGCGCTGAATATTTCATCAACCAATTTGCCTTTACCCATGCTTTCGTTTACTTCGATTTCCAATTGAGCGCAAACTTCGCGTAAACCAGCTTCATCCTTCGCCGACACATCAATACCTGTATATTTCAGGATCGAATCATACATGGATAGTTTTTCGTACGGGCCTGCAAAATTGATCTCATTATTTCCAACCTGCACAACCGGGATGCCGTGAACGGCACGGGCAACAGTTTCTAAACACTCTTCAACCATGGCCATCATCCATATATAGTCTTTATAGGCTACATAAATTTCCATGGCAGTGTACTCGGGGTTGTGGGTACGGTCCATTCCTTCGTTACGGAACATTTTACCAAACTCATAAACACCATCAAAACCGGCCACAATAAGCCTTTTCAGGTACAGCTCGTTAGCAATACGCAAATACAGCGGCATATCCAGCGTGTTGTGATGGGTAACAAACGGACGTGCCGCCGCACCGCCATGTATGGCCTGCAGGATAGGAGTTTCAACCTCCATCCAGCCCTGGGTGTTAAAGTAACCTCGCATAGCGCTGATCACTTTTGAGCGATTGATGAAAATTTGTTTGTAAGCCGGGTTAACCGTTAAATCAACATAACGCTGACGGTAACGTAATTCAGGATCGGTAAAGCCATCGTGAATGGTTCCGTCTTCTTCACGTTTAACAACCGGAAGCGGTTTTAACGATTTTGAAAGCACGATCAGTTCGCGTACGTGAACTGAGATCTCGCCGGTTTGGGTAGTGAATACGTAGCCTTTAACGCCAACGTAATCGCCAATATCAAGCAGTTTTTTAAATACAGTGTTGTATAATGTCTTGTCCTCGCCAGGGCAAATGTCATCTCTTTTCAGATAGATCTGTGCGCGACCGGTTGAATCCTGTAACTCGGCAAACGATGCGCTGCCCATTATACGGCGGCTCATGATCCGGCCTGCGATCACAACATCCTGGTAGGCCTCGGGTTTATCCTTAAAATTATCGGCAATGTCCTGTGCCCAGGCGTTAACATTAAAAGCTTCGGCAGGGTATGGGTTAATACCCAATGCACGTAACTGTTGTAAGGATTCGCGACGAAGAATTTCCTGTTCGGATAATGCAATACTCATGTGATGTACGGTATTTTAATAAAGGTGCAAAAATAGGTTTTTTAAATTTTATTTTTAGCAGATAATAAACTATCATTTATGGGGGCAAGTTACAGTTGTATTATCACGAAGGAGAAAGTTAACATTCCGGCATCGGTGCCTCATTTTTATAAAGGCGATATACTTACCATACCCGTTAACTGCGGTTATTGGGCGGTTATTTCATTCTTGGATCTGTTTGAGAGCGGAAAATTAGATGGAATAGATGAACAATCAGATAGCGTGTTCAAATCAGGTAGCGAAAGTAAAGACCCGCTCTCCGTTCTTTATGTATTAAAGCAAACCGATCTTACGCTTCGACGCTTTATGCTTTTGTATTATTCAGAATGGGCAGATGTGCCAGACGATGTTAGTTATGCAGTATTCGATAAAGGATCGATCCTATCAGAAACTAAAACAACTTCGATGGATGGAGCTGGTTCGGTAAGCGCGTTCGATTATATGGGAATTGATTGGAGCAATGTATACAGAAAGGACTATTTTCACGAAGCCAGTGATGAATATTTTAGATTGCTTGATGATCAAAAACGTTTGTAACCATACAAAACCACTACCTGTATCAAATATTTTACCCCTATAAAATAATTGGTTTTAAAAACGTGTTACTTTAGCAAAACCAAAAGTAACCTGTATAAACCATGAAAAAACTACCCGCACTTATATTACTACTATCCGCGCTTACCGGTAAATTATCAGCACAAACAGAGCTTTATGCACCCGATACCAAAGCGCAGTTGGTAGCCAAACAATTCTCCTTTACCGAAGGCCCGGCGGTTGATAAAAAAGGCAATGTGTTTTTTACCGATCAGCCTAATAACAAGATCTGGAAATATGATACCGATGGCAAGCTTTCTGTATTCCTGGATAGCGCGGGCCGATCAAACGGGATGTACTTTGATAAAAAGGGTAACCTGATCAGTTGTGCGGATGCTGATGATCAACTTTGGTCAATCAGCCCAAAAGGTAAAGTAACTGTACTGCTGAAAGATTACCAAGGCCACAAATTTAATGGCCCTAATGATGTTTGGGTACGCCCTGATGGTGGTATCTACATTACCGATCCGTACTACCAACGTGATTACTGGACACGGAAGCAACCCGATTTGGACGGTATGAAATTGTATTACCTGGCCAAAGGAAAAGGCCCGGCCGTAATTGTTGATGATAAGTTTGTACGTCCTAACGGCATTATTGGTACCCCCGATGGGAAAACCTTGTATGTAGCGGATATCGGCGACAATAAAACTTATCGTTACGATATCAATAAAGATGGATCGCTAAGCAACCGTACCTTATTTATAGCCATGGGCTGCGACGGCATGACCATCGATGAAAAAGGTAATATTTATATGTGCGGCAAAGGTGTAACCATTGTTAATCCAAAAGGGGATAAGATAGGTCACATAGATATTGACGAACCGTGGACGGCCAATATCTGCTTCGGTGGAAAAAATAAGGATACTTTGTTTATTACGGCATCTAAAGCTGTATATACTTTTAAAATGAATATTAAGGGAGTGGATTAAAGGTAATTAAGATATCACCAAGACGTCATTGCGAGGTATGAAGCAATCGCACATAGGGAGGTCTGCCCTGTAGTTCGCGATTGCTTCGTGCCTCGCAATGACGTTTTTAGGCGAAATAGCAAAAAAACTTTTTAAAAAATAAAAAACCAAAGCAACGCCTGACCTACCTTTGCCGTAGTCTTATTTATAATAAGACTAAATATATTAAATGCTCAACCTCATCATCGCCGATAATCAACTGCTTACCCGCGAGGGACTAATTTCACTTTTAGCCGATATTGACAATATTAATGTTGCCGGTATTGCCGATACTCCTGCGCAACTTAAAACCATGCTGGCCCATTTAAAGCCTGATGTTATTATTATTGATATCGATCCTGTTCATAATTTCAATATCGGCGATGTTAAGGAGATTCACCAGGATTTTGACCTGACCAAAGTGCTCGTGCTCTCTAACCGAAAACAAAAGAATGAAATATTGGAGGTAGTGAACGAGGGGGTGAAAAATTTTGTTGGCAAAAACTGCAGCCGTGATGAGCTTATCAGCGCCATTTACGCTACTGCCAAAGCCGAGCAATACTTTTGCGAAAGCACTATGAAAACTTTATTCGGCGATAAACTGCCTGCTAAAAAGGTAGAGGGAATCCCTGTTTTATCCCTGCGCGAAACCGAAATAGTAAACCTGATTGCCGAGGGAAAGCCTAATAAAGATATTGCAGATGAGTTGTTTCTAAGCGTTCACACTGTTCGTACACATCGTAAAAACATCATCAAAAAGCTTGGCTTTACCTTTAAAAACGCGGCTGAACTGGTATTACTTATCGGGTATATTAATTCTTATTTAGACCAATTATAAATATACCCCCGCGGGGGTATTGTTGCACTTATGGGATGGTTCTAATTTTGAACCATTATAAATAACACGCAACAATACCACAAAATGAAAAGAACCCTTACAGTATTTTCCTTGTTTTCGGTTGTTATGCTTGGAGCCGCAAGCTGCAAGAACGACAAAAATCCTACGCCGGATACTACACCAAAGTATGATGTGCCTACCACGTACAACTTTGCTAACGTTGATTTTTCTGAATCGACCACCCGCTTAGGTATGATCACCGAAATGCAAAACATAATGAAAGCTGCAACTGTAGCTAAAGGCACCGCGCTTGATGTAGCCAAACTGAAAAGTATGTTTACTAACACAGGCTCGCCATTTGCTACCGCTGCTTACAATACAGCAGGCATCAACTTAAAAGATCAAACCGCGCCGTTGTTCCAAACAGATTTTAACCGTTTTGTTGATAGCTTAAATACAGGTGCCGCATCGGGCAAAGATGCCGCTAAAGGTGTGGCAGGCTGGGGTGTAAGCTCAACCAACGCAAGCTCAAAATTTTTGTTAACTGCTGCCGGTGTTAACTATGCACAGGTATTTAACAAAGCCATTATGGGCGGATTGATCACCTACCAAATTGTAAATAACTACATGAGTGCCGGTATTGCCGAATCTGTTGATAACAGCACCGTAGTTGCAGGTAAAGGTACCGCGCAGGAGCACAACTGGGACCTGGCCTTCGGTTACTGGGGCGTTCCTATCGATTTTCCTACCAATAAAACAGGAGCTAAACTTTGGGGTAGCTACAGCACCCAGGTAGATTCGGGCTATAAAGCCAACAAGCTGCTGATGGATGCATTCTTGAAAGGTCGTGCCGCTATTCATGCTAAAGACACCAAAACCAAACAAGATCAGGCTACAATTATTTTGCAGGCTTTTGAAAGGTTAACTGCCGCTGCCGCTTTGCAGGAAGTTAAAGAAGTTAAAGAATCTATCAGCGATGATATTCAGCGTAACAGCCGCTTATCTGAGTGCTACGGTTTCATCTACTCGTTAAAATACAACCCGAAACGTAAGATCACAGATGCCCAGATCGATGCCCTGTTAGCCTTGTTCCCTAAAAACTTCTACAATTTAACGTTGGAAGATGTGAACAAGATCCGCGATGCTGTAGCCGCTCAATATGACTTCCAGGCAGTAAAAGATATTCTTTAATCTTTATCGCTCAATAATCAATAAACAGCCATCTGCGCAATAAAATGTGCAGGTGGTTTTACTATAAAAACAGATACTATGCGAAAAATAATTATCACAGCTTTAACAGCTGTTTCGGCGTTTTTTATAATTCAATCATGCTCAAAATCGGGCAGCTCGCCAAATGGTGGTGGTGGCGATAAAGGAAACTCGTTCGACCGCAAGGCAATGCTTACCAATTGGGAGACTAATATTATCCTGCCTGCTTATACGCAATACGTTAGTGTTACTGCTAATTTGGATGCTGCGGTTACCGCTTTTAATACCGCACCCGATGCCGCCAAACTAACCGCTTTGCAAACCGCTTTTAAATCCGCTTACGAGCAATGGCAGTCAGCCTCCGCATTTGATTTCGGCCCGGCCGAAACAGCAACTTTTCGCGCTAATACCAATACATTTCCAACTAATGTTAGCCAAATAAACAACAACATTAAAGATGATGTGTACAATCCAAACCTGTTGGTAAACCTATCGGCAAAAGGCTTTCCGGCTATCGATTACCTGTTGTTTGGAGTAGGTGCAGATAATACAGCTGTTTTAGCCCAATATACTACCGATGCATTGGCCGCCAACCGCAAAAAAAACCTTGCCGCGCTATCTGCCGAGCTGAAAACCAATGCAGCGTCAATATTATCTGCCTGGAACGGTGCTTATAAAACCACTTTTTTAAATGCCGATGGTACTGATGTAGGCAGCTCGACAGGGCAACTGGTAAACCAGCTGATACAGGATTATGAAAACCTGAAAAACCAGGAAATAGGTATTCCCGCCGGGATACAATCGTTAGGCACAACCTTCCCAACAAAAGTTCAGGCTTATTATTCAAAAGAGTCGGTTAAATTGGCTTTGTTGCATATCGCAGCTGTTCAAAATATCTATTTGGGCAAAAGCGCTGTTGGCGATGGTTTGGGTTTGGATGATTACCTAATAAAAGCCAATGCCACCTATACCGATGGCAAACCGCTTAATGATGCGATCAAAGCCCAGTTCACAACTTCTATCGCGAAGCTTAACGTATTAACCGATCCATTATCGGATAATATCAAAAACAACAACGCGCAGGTAACCGCGGCTTATGCCGAGCTGCAAAAGCTTACGGTATTGCTTAAAACCGATATGACATCAAAATTAGGAATAGCGATAACCTTTGGCGATAACGACGGAGACTAAACCCATGCCCAACGCTTTGAGGGATAAATTATCAGCCTTTATTAATACCCCTGTAAACATAGCCCCGCTTGCCGTTTTACGAATGGCATTCGGGGGTATTATGTTTATCAGCACCATCCGTTTTATTTTAAAGGGATGGGTGAGCGCGTTTTATATCAAGCCTATACTGCATTTTACTTTTTACGGGTTTGATTGGGTGAGGCCCTTAGGTGCTACCGGCATGTATGTGCTGTTTGCTTTAATAGCTTTAGCTGCGCTGATGATGGCCATTGGGCTTTTTTACCGCTTGGCGGCGATGGTGTTTTTTCTGGGATTTACTTATGTAGAGCTGATCGATAAAAGTTTTTACCTCAATCATTATTATCTCATTAGCGTGCTTGCTTTTTTAATGGTATTGGTACCTGCCAACCGTTATTTTTCTGTTGATGTTTGGTGTAAACCAGCTATACATGTAAATATGGTACCCGCATGGTGTGTAAATATATTTAAAGCCCAGCTGGTGCTGGTTTATTTTTTTGCAGGGGTATCCAAATTAAATTACGATTGGCTTATCGCCGCTATGCCCTTGCGCATTTGGCTACCGGCTAATAGTCAATTGCCTGTAATTGGCGGTTTGATGGAGTATGCCTGGGTGGCTTACGTGTTTTGCTGGTTTGGGGCTTTGTTCGATCTGTTTGTAGGCTTCGCATTGTTGTATAAACCAACCCGCAAGTTGGCATACATTGCTGTGGTTATATTTCATTTGGCAACGGGCTGGTTTTTCAAAATAGGCATGTTCCCGTATATCATGATATTGGTTACGGTTGTTTTCTTTTCGGATGATGTGCAGTTGCGGATCATTGGCTTTTTTAGGAATATCTTCAAAAGTCAGGAACCAAATGTATCTACCGCATACAAGCCATCTCCATTTAAAATAAAAGCTATTTATACCATAATAACCATTCACTTTATTATTCAGCTACTGATGCCATTCCGCTTTATGCTTTACCCCGGTAAATTATATTGGACGGAAGAAGGCTACCGCTTTTCGTGGCGGGTAATGCTGATGGAAAAGGGCGGCACAGCTTTCTTTCATGTAAAAGATCCGCAAACAGGGCACTCTGCCGAGATCGTTAATTCACAATATCTTACTCAACTACAGGAAAATATGATGGCCACCCAGCCCGATATGATCCTGCAGTACGCTCATTTTCTCGCTGCCCAATATCAGAAAAAAGGTATTAAACACCCGGTAATAACAGCGGAGAGCTACGTAACCCTTAACGGCAGCGGAAGCAGACTTTATATTGATACTACCGTTAACCTGGCCAATGAACAGGAGGGTTTCGGTCATAAAAAATGGATCACTCCATTTAACAACAAAAACTAAATGAAGAATACGTTTATATTGATCTGCCTGTTTATGATAACCGGTGCGCTTAAAATTTCGGCGCAAACGTTTACCATTAAAGGCGATATTAAAGCTACTACCGGCGAGGGTATCCCCGCGGCATCGGTTAGCTTAAAAGCAACAAACTATAGGGTAATTTGTGATGCCGACGGCCACTATCAGCTTAAAAATATTAAACCCGGTAATTATACATTAGTAGTATCGGCGGTGAGTTTTAAAAGCATCGACCGGGAGATTAAAGTAAATGCCGATCTGACAATGGACATCAACCTCGAACAGGATATAACACAACTAAAAGATGTTGAGGTAAAAGCCGAAAAAGAGAAAACCTTTGGCGTAACCCGCCTTAAAGCCGTTGAGGGTACAACCATTAACGCAGGTAAAAAGAGCGAGGTAATTGTACTGGGCGACCAGGTGGCTAATGCTGCAACCAACAATACCCGACAGATCTATAGTAAAGTAGCAGGCCTTAACATCTGGGAAAACGATGGCGCAGGCATCCAGTTAAGTATTGGCGGCCGTGGTTTAAGCCCTAACCGGGTTACTAATTTTAATACGCGCCAAAACGGGTATGATATTAGCGCCGATGCTTTAGGTTATCCTGAAAGCTATTATTCGCCAACTGCCGAGTTATTGGATAGGATAGAGATTCTCCGTGGCGCGGCTTCACTTCAATACGGCACGCAGTTTGGCGGGATCATCAATTTCCAAATGAAGGAAGGTCCGAAAAATACACCTTTCGAGTTCACTTCCCGCGAGACCGTGGGTTCATGGAATTTTCTCAATTTTACAAATAGCATTGGCGGCACAGTGAAAAAGGTGCAGTATTACGTTTTTTTTCAGCATAAACAAGGCGACGACTGGCGGCCAAACTCTCAATTCAACGTAAATCTTGGCTATACGTCGGTAACCTACAAGCCTACAGATAAGTTCACGCTTACCTTTCAATACACCTTTATGGATTACCTTGCCCACCAGCCGGGCGGTTTAACGGATGATGAATTTGCTGCCGATCCGCATCAATCGGTACGGGCGCGTAACTGGTTTAAAGTGAACTGGAACCTTGGCGCGGTGCTGTTAGATTACCAGATCAACAATAACCTTAAATTTAACTCCCGTTTTTTCGGCCTTTCGGCAAACAGGGATGCCTTGGGTAATTTGAATTTTATTTACCGTCCGGATGCAGGCGGTCCGCGCGATCTGTATCGGGATAAATACCTTAATTATGGTAACGAAAGCCGCCTGTTATATACCTATAATTTGAATGGCAACCCGCAAAACCTGTTGTTTGGCCTAAGGTATTACAAAGGCAACACTGATAGGCAGCAGGGGCAGGGTAATGATGGTTCGACCGGAAAACGTTCCGATTTTAATTTTATTGGCAATGATGACTCGTACGCCTATTCGAAATATAAATTCCCCAATTACAATGTAGCCTTATTCGCCGAAAACATATTTAGGTTAACGCCAAAGTTTAGCATTATCCCCGGCCTCAGATACGAAAACATTATTACTAAGGCAGATGGTTTTTATACCAATACCAGGAAGGATGGGGCGGGGAATATTTTTTTTAGCCAGAAGATAGATGAAAATAAAGACCGCCGCCGCCACTTTTTGATAGGTGGCATCGGTTTAAGCTATTATAAAAGTGAAGCTGCGCAGTTTTATGCCAATATCTCGCAAAACTACCGGGGTATCAATTTTAACGATTTTAGGTCGGCCAACCAAAATCGCCAAACTAACCCCAACCTGAGCGACGAAAAAGGTTACTCGGCCGATCTGGGTTTCCGTGGTAATATAAATGGCGTGCTTAACTATGATGTGAGTGTTTTCTACATCAATTATAACAACCGGATAGGGACGATATTAAGGGTAGATTCAACCAATAATGTTCAACTATATCGTACCAATGTATCGCAATCGCGCAATCTTGGCCTGGAATCATTTGCCGAATTGGAACTCCTGCATTTTATCAACAAGCACCCGGGCGATACCAAATTATCAGTATTCAGCAACCTGGCACTTATCAATGCACGATACGTAAACAGTAAAGAAGCCGCCTACGAAGGCAAAAAAGTTGAACTGGCACCCAGTGTTATATTTAAAACCGGTTTAAATTTTCAATATCAACATTTCAAAGCTAATTACCAGTTGGCCTATACCAGTTCGCAGTTTACAGATGCAACCAACGCGGTATTAACCACCAACGCTATCGACGGCCTGGTACCTGCTTATACCGTAATGGACTTTTCAGCTCAATATGATCTAAGTAAAATACTCACGCTGGAAGGATCGGTAAATAACCTGGCCGATAAGCGTTATTTTACCCGACGGGCCGATAGCTATCCGGGGCCTGGTATTATCCCGGCTAACGCGAGGAGCTATTTTTTAACCTTGCAGGTGAAGTTGTAAGATTAATATCAATCATCTACACGAGGCACCTACGGAGCCGGAATTTTCGTAAACCTGAACTATAAACACAGTACTCCTAACGGAGTTTTAAAAGCTATGCTGAGCACCCCGTAGGGGTATCGTGTTTATAGAAAATAGCAAAAGAGTGTTTCGGCTCCGTAGGTGCCTCGTATCTACAAGCGGTTGCTGTTGATTGGAGTTTATTCAATTTAAGTTCAAAATCACGATATTAGATTTTGAGCGTTAGCTACTATGAACCAATTCATCAACTTTTTCTGGACGATACTCTTTTTGCGGCCATAGTTGTGTATTGGTTTTCTGTAGGATTAACGCCGGCTTTTTACATCTTCATCACCATTAGTTTAATTCCCATTTTTCTCCCGCAAAAAGCAATGGCTAAGTTTCAACTAAGCAGAAGCACCGCGTTTTATGAGCGCTTAGGGGTTAGGTTTATCCGCAAATTTGTTCAGCATGGCGATATCGCAAACAGTATCTCGCGTAAAAACAAACCCGGTTACCAGGTCATCGCTCAAAAAAATGATCCGGCAGCGTATCTCAAAACCACAAACATGTACGAACGCTTTCACATGATGTGCCTGTTGTTTTTTTTATTTACTACAGCGGCGGCTTTCGTAGACAGAAAATTTATTATGGCTGCAGCAATCACCATTAGTAATGTTATCTATAATTTTTACCCGGTTTTACTCCAGCAATATAATCGGATCAGGATTATGCGATTAACTAAAACTATTTAATTGTGACAGAAATTAACCTATCGTTTATATCTGTAAAGAACTCCAACCAAATAATAATATATATTCTTAACGGTTGTTATATTCACATCTTATTAGGAAAAATTGTATAAAAACCCGGCTACATTTGGCAGAGCGTTTGCATATAAGTACAATCCTAACGCCATTAATTAAAGTTTTTTTGGTGTTTTGTTAAAGCGATGAAAATCAGGTGGTTTGTTTGTTTTCTATTTTTTATTCTGTCGGGCGTATTTACCAAAGTTGCCCGGGCCACTAATTATGTTGCTGCTGTACACGGCGTACTCGATCTGCGCGACCATCCCATTGATACTAAAGTTGAACTTCGCGGATACTGGCAGTTCTATTGGAACCAGTTTGTTAACCCCAGTGATACAGCTGGCATTAAAAACAGGCTATTGGTTGAGTTTCCGTTTAAATGGAACGGTTTTAAATGGAAGGGGAAGGAATTGCCCGCTTATGGCTACGCAACCTACCGGTTAACCATTTTATTACCACCCCGCAGTCACGATCTTCGTATTTCCATGCCCGATACTTATTGTGCTTATCGTTTGTTTGTAAACAATAAAGAATGCGCGCAAAACGGGCAGATCAGTACCTCCGAAACCGGTTTTGTACCGCATTGGGAATACAAATCCGTGGATTTGCCTGCTGATATGGATACGGTTAGGCTTACCCTGCAGATAGCCAATTTTGTGCACAGCAAAGGTGGCATTAGCAAATCGATGTATATTGGGCCGAGAGAAGAGATCGCACTGGCAAGGCACAGGGCCGAAGGGATCGATCTGTTGCTTACCGGCTGTTTGATCATGGGCGGTTTGTTTTTCCTGGGGCTATACCTTTTGGGTAGCCGGGACAAAGCTATCCTGTTATTCGCCTTGTTTTCTATTGTGTATAGCTACCGCATTATCGGTACAGATAATTATGTATTACACAGTTTATTGCCCGATATTGATTGGTACGTAACCGCCCGCATTGAGTACATGAGCCTGTTTTTAGGGATAGGCCTATTTGGTTTATATAGCCGCTACCTATACCCGCTTGATATAAACAGGCGGATAGTGAATATTATTACTGTTGTTTGTGCTTTGTTCACGTTAGCCTCGTTGGTATTGCCCGCCTGGATCTTTACACAATTGGTTAACCCGTTTTTAGTGGTGATGCTGTTTTGCCTCGTTTACATTCCATATGTGTATTCGCAGGCATGGCGTAATGATAGGCCTGGTTCTGTTTATGCTTTGTGGAGCGCCTTCGCGTTAATGTCGGTATTTGGGATCTCGTTGTTTCATTACTGGGGACTGATGCCGCCGCTGCAGCTTGTCAGTTTTTTGGCTTATCTCACTTTTTTCTTTTTACAATCGTTGGTATTAGCTCACCGGGTATCATTTGTGCTGAAAAAAGCCAAGGCCGAAGCTGAGCAAGGCTTAAAGGTGAAAAGCGAGTTTTTGAGCACCATGAGCCACGAGATCCGTACACCGCTAAACTCGGTTATAGGTATGAGCCACCTGTTGCTTAAAAGCAACCCACGGCCCGACCAGGTAGAGCATCTGGACGTGATGCTGTTTTCGGCCAATAACCTACTGGCCATTGTGAATGATGTGCTGGATTATAACAAGATAGAGGCCGGAAAGATCACGTTTGAAAACATTGAAATGGATCTGGCAGCCATTGCCCGCAATGTGGTAGGCGGCCTGCAAACCACGGCACATGATAAAGGTATAGGTTTGAGGCTCGACTTGGACAAAAAGCTACAACATAAAGTATTGGGCGACCCAACACGCATCTCGCAGGTAATAACCAATTTGGTGCATAATGCCATTAAGTTTACACCAAGTGGTGAGGTAGTTTTAGGCATCGAAGTAAAAGAGCAAACAGAAACATCGGCCACGCTGATGGTATTTGTAAAGGATACCGGCATCGGCATCCCTCGTGGAAAGCAGAAACTAATCTTCGAGCGCTTTACCCAGGCCGACTCATCAATTTCCCGCAGTTTTGGTGGTACTGGCTTAGGACTGGCTATCAGTAAAAAGATCCTCGAATTACAAAACAGCGCGCTGCAGTTGATAAGTGAAGAAGAGGTTGGTTCGATATTCTATTTTATTAAAACATTTGAAAAGGCAACCCTTAAGCCCGAACCTACGCAGGCTAAAGCAAAGGCTGACGATTCGGACAAGCTGCTTAACGGTATTGATATACTATTGGTTGATGATAATCCGATGAACGTATTGGTTGCTCAAACTTATTTAAAGCGTTGGGGTGCTACTACCAACGTAGCCACAAACGGACAAGAGGCCTTAGATTTGCTGGATACCAATAAGCACCGGTTAGTATTGATGGATTTGCAAATGCCTGTAATGGATGGTTACGAAGCTACGAGGCGCATGCGTTTAAACGGCGTAAATATTCCTATCATAGCCCTAACTGCCAATATGCCCAAAGATGTTGAAGACGATGCCATCAGAATAGGTTTTGATGATATTGTGATGAAACCCTTTTTGCCGGATGAGTTGCGGGGCAAGGTTTTGCACCATGTTTTTAAGCAGGAGCATGTATAGATCAGAATTTACAGAATTTAAGAATTAGCAGAATCAAATCAATGGTAGTATTCTGAAAATTATAAAATTCTGTAAATTCTGATTCAGATAATTTTCTTTCAGACAAATTTTTTTCATTTCCTCATAGGGGTAAAATGATCCTGGCGTGTTTCAGGAGAAATTTTACTAAAATGAACAAATTATCTTCCTTATTGCCGTTACTTATTTTCCTGATATCAGGGTTTCAAAGCATAGCGCAGGATAAAAACAAACCTGCATCATTTACCCAAACCATCAGGGGTATTATTGTTGATAAAGGCTCAAAACAAACTTTGCCTGGTGTTACTGTTAAAGTAACCTCTATCCAACCTGGCCGCGCTGCCTCTACAGATGCCAACGGTGTTTTCCATATTACACAAGTACCTGTGGGTCGCCAGGTTGTTGAGGCCAGCTATGCCGGTTATAATAAAGTGGTATTGACCGACATACTGGTGATCACCGGTAAAGAAACCGAACTGAATATCGAGCTTGAGCCTGCGAATACCCAGCTTAACGAAGTGGTGGTAAGCGCCACATCAAACAAGCGGCCCATCAATTCCATGGCGATGGCCAGTGGTCGGTCGTTCTCGCCCGAAGAAACCAACCGTTACGCCGGTGCGCTTTTTGATCCGGCGCGTATGGCGCAAGGCTTTGCAGGCGTGGTTGCCGGTGGTGATAATAACGAGATCATTGTGCGTGGCAACTCGCCTAAAAGTTTGCAATGGCGCTTAGAGGGTATAGAGATCGTTAGCCCTAACCATTTTAACAACGAAGGCTCGGCAGGAGGCGGTGTGAGCATGCTTAACTCCACCGTGATCGGTACGTCTGATTTTTATACCGGTGCCTTAGCCGCCGAATACAATAATGCAACAGCCGGTGTTTTTGATCTGCGTTTTAGGAAGGGCAACACCGATAAAAGAGAATATTCCTTCACCGCGGGTGTACTTGGCTTTGGGGCAACCATGGAGGGGCCTTTTAAAAAAGGTAGCAATGCCTCATACCTGGTTAGTTACCGTTATTCTACTTTAGGCTTGCTGAACTCCATCGGTGTAAAAGTATCCGACTCGGGCGTGCCGCAATACCAGGATCTTTCCTTCAATATCGTGCTGCCAACCAAAAGCGCGGGTACATTCTCCCTGTTTGGCGTAGGTGGGGCAGGTAACGATAACAAGAAAGCGGATCGTGATACCACCAAATGGGATGAACGTATCGACGCCTGGGATCTTAACTATAGTTATTACTCTGGCAGCGCCGGGTTGAAGCATATTTATATTGCCAACAACAGACTTAACTTCAGTAATATTATCTCAGTATCGCAAAGCCGTTTATCTACCAAAGTTGATACCCTTACCAGCAAGTTTGAGCCAAGTTTGTTCCAAAAGAACCATTATGATAACGGTGCGGTGCGTTACGCAGGTATAGTGAACTATCGTTCGGGCAATAATAACAATATCCGTGCGGGTCTTAACGCGGGTTTCCTTACCTATAACCTGTACGACCTGGAATATCAGCGCGATGATAAAACGCTGAAAGAATTGCTGAACCAAAAGGGCAATGCATCAACCTTTGATGGCTTTATTCAAAACAAACATGAGTTTGGTGAAACGTTGAGCTTAAATACAGGTATCCACGTAAACTATTTCAATCTGAGTAAAACGTGGAGTTATGAGCCACGGGCTGGCCTAAACTGGCGTGTAACACCCGATCAGGAATTGTCATTAGCCGGAGGGATCTATAGCAGGCTCGAACCACTTTCATTTTACTTTGCCAAAAGTGCTACTTCAAACGAAGCAGTGAGCACCAAACTTTCGCCAACCAAATCGGCGCAGTTGGTGGCCGGTTATGAAAAACTGTTCTCTAATCACCTCAAGTTTAAAACGGAGGCTTACTACCAGCACCTGTACAATGTGCCTGTATCTTCAGATCCCACAGATAATTTCTCGGTGCTGAATGTATCTGATAATACAGCCATCGGCGGCGATGATTATCGATCATTGGTAAACAAGGGCACGGGTAAAAACTACGGTGTTGAGGTATCGGTTGAGCGCTCGTTGAATAAAGGATATTATTTTATGATCACTTCATCAGTATTCAACTCAAAATACAAAGCTTTAAGCGGACAGGAGTTTAACACCACCTTCAATACCCAATACGTAACCAATTTGGTGGCTGGTAAAGAGTGGGCTACTGGCGATAACCATAAAAACCTGTTTGGCCTTAATGGTAAACTCATTTATGCAGGCGGCCGTAAATACACGCCTATTTTGGTTGATGAAACTTTTAAGCGCGATGAGCAGATAGTTGATCAATCCAAAACCAACACATTAACAGCCGATCCCTATATTCGTGTCGATTTTTCGGCCAGTTACCGGATCAACAGCAAAAAGGTGTCGCACTTTTTGCTGCTCGATATTCAAAACCTGCTTAACAGGCGCAACAACACCGGTCTGTTTTATAACACCAGCAAGCGGATCATCGAAAAAAATAAATGGATAGGGATTTTCCCAACCATCAACTACCGTATAGAGATTTAACAACCCAATGTTTAACGGGCTATGTGCCCAAACAACCAGATTGTGGATTTAAATAACGAACAATTAATCCCCCTGCTGCTCTCGGGCGATGAGGCAACTTTTGAAGGGGTTTACAAACATTTCATCCGGCCGCTGCACGTGTACGCCATCTCTATTTTAAGAGATGAGGGTACGGCTAAAGGCATGGTGCAGAACGTGTTCCTGAAACTATGGGAGCGGAGGGAACGGCTCCAGTTTTCAGGCTCGATAAAAGCCTACCTGTATGGCGCTGTATATAATGAATGCCTTAACAACCTCAGGCACCAGAAAGTAAAGGTTGATCATCAGCAACATGTATTGTATATGACGAAGGATAATGCGGAAGAGAGCACAGGCATGGAACTGCTTGATTTGAAGGAGAAGTTACAACAGGCCATGAACGATCTGCCCGAAAAGTGCCGAACGGTTTTCCAGCTAAGCAGGTTTGAGGATTTGAAATACCAGGAAATTGCCGATGAACTTGGCATCTCCATAAAAACAGTCGAAAACCAGATGGGCAAGGCCCTTAAAACATTACGACTTAAACTGGTAGACTATCTGCCGTTATTGATATGGTTTATTAGCAGGGCTTTAAATATTTAAAACGATGGACGAATTATTAACCAAATACATGCTTAACGAAACCACGCCGGTTGAGAATGAAACCATCAGCCGCTGGCTTGAACAAAGCGAAGATAACCGCAGGTACTTTAACCATTTTAAACTGATATGGGATACCGCCCGCAACCTTAAAATAGAAAGTAACCTCGATCCCGAAACATCATGGGCCGAGTTTAAACAACTTGCCACGGATGCTAAACCAACGGCGATAGTAAAACCTATCAGTCAACCAAACCGCCGGCTAAGGGTAGCCGCTATTTGGCTTGCTATATTAGGATGTGCGGCGATGATTTACACCTTAAATAAACCAGGCAAACCTAACCTGTTAACGCTGCAAAGCAATAATGTGGTGAGGAAGATAACCCTGGCAGATAGCTCGGTAGTAACGCTCAACAAAACATCACAGTTAACTTATCCAGATCATTTTGCTGGAAATACACGTGAGGTTGATTTAAAAGGTGAGGCCTTTTTTGATGTGGCGCATGATAAAAGTAAGCCATTCATGATCCATGTAAACGGCGTAACCGTACGGGTGGTAGGCACATCATTCAACATCAAAAGCGCGGGCGATAGCACCGAAGTTATTGTAGAAACCGGCATTGTGCAGGTGATGCAGCAGGAGGTAGAGGTACGCCTGAAACCGAAAGAGAAGGTAACGGTAAGGTCGGGCAAATTCAGAAAGGCAAATACCCAGGATGACTTGTACAATTATTACCGTACCCAAAAATTTGTGGCCAATAACACCCCGCTATGGCGACTGGTGGAAGTGTTGAACGAGGTTTATCACGTCAATATCGTTATCGACAATAAAAAAACAGGTAACCGGGTAATCACTACCACATTCAAAGTAGACTCGCTTGACAATATCCTTAAGGTTATTAAAGGGACGCTTGGTGTGGAGATCATCCGGAAACCACATCTTATCATCATAAAATAACAAGATGGAAAACAGATTAAATATTATATTCTACATATTCCTGGCATTGGCGGGCTGTTTGCTCATCACCGATGCATTAGCGCAAGACAACCTTAACCGGGTTGTAGCCCTCAATGTAAAGCAAAAGAAAATAGCCGATGTGCTTACCATCATAGGCGATAAGGGGAAATTCTATTTCTCGTATAGTAATGACGTTATTAAAACCGATAGCGTTGTAAGCATGGCAACATCTGGACAAACCATTAAAAACCTGCTTAATGAGCTGTTTCATGGCAAGGTTGATTACAAGGAAGCGCAGGGCTACATTATCCTAAGGCCCACACCTTACCGATTATCCTTAATACCCGATAGCACAATTAATCCCGCTAATGTGTACTACATCAGCGGGCATGTACTTGATGATAATACCGGCAAACCGCTCGAAAATGCCAGTATTTATGATAAAGGTACCCTCATATCTACACTTACCGATGCCGGCGGTTATTTCAAACTCAAAGTAAAAGCCGATGGCGTACTTACCCTTACCGTGAGTAAGGAAATGTATAAAGACACCAGCATTAACTTTTTAAGTAATGTAAATGTATCCATCAAGCCCCGCAATTACTACTACAGCGAAGGTGCCACTTCAACCAAAACCGAACGCAGCTGGCTGGGCCGGTGGTTTGTATCATCCGGACAAAAAGTTCAAAATATGAACCTCGGCGGTTTTGTATCTAAAGTGCCGGTACAAACTTCGTTTCTGCCGGGACTGGGTAGCCATGGTTTGATGAGTGGGCAGGTGGTGAATAATTTTTCGCTCAATTTATTGGGAGGATACAACGGCGGGGTAGATGGTGTTGAGCTTGGCGGTTTATTTAACCTTAATAAGCAGGATGTGAAATTTTTGCAGGCAGCGGGCTTGTTCAATGTGGTTGGCGGTAATAGTAGCGGTGTGCAACTGGCAGGTATCAACAATAATGATTTGAAAAGCATGAAGGGTTTGCAGGCAGCCGGTGTTTTTAACATGGTGAAGGATACGCTCACCGGTGTGCAAATAGCCGGAATATTTAACCATGTTGATGGCTATGCCAATGCTTTCCAGGTTGCAGGTATTTATAACTATGATAAAAAGGATAGCAAAGGCTTTCTGTTTGCAGGATTAGCCAATATAACCAAAGGCACATCTAAGGGGGCAGAGGTAGCAGGGTTGTTTAATAAAGCCCACGTTATGAAAGGTTTTGCTTTCGCGATGGTGAATGTTGCAGACACGCTTGATGGTTATGCCGTTGGCCTGGTCAATATTTCAAAAAATGGCTACGCTAAAATATTGGTTTATAGCGATGAGATCACTACTGCCAACCTCGCTTTTAAAACAGGTAATGCTAAGCTATACTCGGTAATATCTGGCGGTGTTAATTTTACCGATAAGCGCAAGTTTTACAGCTATGGCTTCGGTGTAGGGCACGATTTTATTTTTAATGATAAGTATTCGCTCTCGGCAGAAGGGGCGACTCATTTGTTGTTGGCTAAAGGCTGGAAAAATCAAAACCAGATAAACAGGCTCAGCGCTTTGTTCAACATTAAAGCAGGCTCTAAATTTGGCTTTTTTGCCGGGCCATCATTTAATATTTACACCAATTATGGCGATCATGCCGGGGATAGCGATATTCAACAGATCATCAAAAACAAACTCGGCTTAATTGATTGGGGGAGCAGAACTAAGGGCTGGATAGGTTGGACGGCAGGGATTAGCTTGTTGTAGCTTTTAAGCACGCAAAGGCGCAAAGCCGCTAAGTTTTTCTTTGCGCCCTCGCGTCTTTGCGTGCCTTATAATTTAGGCGAAGTTATGCCACAGCCGCTTCTTTATTGTACTTATTCCGATAATCGATAGGCGATAAACCCGTTATCTTTTTAAATACTGTTCTAAACGCCTTAGCATCGGTATAGCCAACATCCCACATTACCTCGTTGATGTTTTTAGGCGATGTTTCGAGTTGTTTTTTCGCAGCCTCAATCTTTACCCGTTGGATATATTCAACAGGTGTATTGTTGGTGGCTTTTTTAAACCTCCGTTCAAAATGCCTCCGGCCTATAGCATATCTTGATGATAGTTCTTCTACGGAGATCTTTTCGGTAACGTTATTTTCAATGTATTCCTGAGCCTGTTTTATTGGGTCGTCTTCGTGCTTTTTCTGCCCGGTAAACATGGCAAATGGCGATTGACTTTTCCTGTCTATTTCCAAAGCGTAAATTTTGGCGGCCATAATGGCTATCTCTCTTCCTGCGTATTTTTCTATCAGTAATAACAATAAGCTCCAGTAGGAGGTAGCACCACCGCTTGAGTAAAGACCTTGCTGTTCGGTAACAATACGACCATCTACCAAAGTAACCTCCGGGAACATCGCCCGGAATTTTTCGGCAGTGATCCAATGGCTTGAACATTCTTTACCGTTCAATAACCCGGTTGAAGCTAATACGAATGATCCTATACACAAACTGGCCACCTCGGCACCATTTTTATATTGATTAATGATCCACGGCACAAATTCCTGGTTTACTTTAACGGCGTTTTCCAAATCGCCGCTAATAGCGGGGATGATCACCATATCAGTTTTGTGAAGATCGCTCAGCAGCAGATCTGAGTGTACCGAGAACATGCCGTTATGTACTTTGGTGTCCCATGCCAGACCTATCATCTGTACATCAAAAACCGGCTCCCGGCCCAGCGACTGCAGAAAATCGTTAGCACCGGTAAATATGGTGCGTGCATCAACAATGCTTGCTAAAACGGCTTCGTTAGGGATCAGGATAGATACATGTTTCATTGGTGGATTTTTGTAAATTGGTTTTTGATAAAGATAAAAAACACAAAAGTCGCAATCAACCCCTTTATTCGTCCTTTTTACACACCACGCAATTTTAACAACCTGTATAACTTTGTATCGTTAACCAATTAAAATCAAATCACTCAATACAATATCATCATGAAACCAAAAACAATCAAAACCCTGTACTGGATCTTCACCATTTTATTTGCTCTGGCTATGCTGGGCGATGCTTACGGAGGTATAACCATGCAACAGGCTGGTAAGGATTCGCTGGCTAAACTTGGCTACCCAATGTACCTGCTGGTAATTATGGGTTCGGCAAAGATCTTTGGGATTATCGCCATTCTGCAAACCAGGTACCGTATTATTAAAGAGTGGGCTTACTCGGGTTTCACCATCAGTTTCATTGGCGCATTTTTATCATGGACGGTTGTTGGCGGCGGTCCGGCCAATTATATAGCTCCACTTGTAATGCTGGCTGTAATGTTCTTCACCTACTTTTTATGGAAAAAATATGAATCGGTAAAAGATCTGTCTGCAACCAACACCGTATTGGCAGGTAACGCCAGCGTAGCTTAATAATTGATCAAATTGAATTTGCCGGGCAAGTAAAATACAGGCCGGACTAATGTTGTAAACCATGCGGAAGCTCATTGTATCAGTAAATATCACCCTCGACGGTTTTGCCGCCGATATAGATGGTGGGTTGGACTGGCACCTGCAAAGCTGGAGCAATGAGCAGGCCTATAAAGTTGCAGAAATACTGAGCCAGGCAGATACATTATTGTTGGGCCGAAAAACCTATCAGGCCATGGCCGCTTACTGGCCCTTTCAGGCAAAAAATATAAACTTTCCGCGCGAAGATATTGCCTATGCCGAAATGATGAATAACTACCGCAAGGTGGTGCTTTCAAAAACTATGCGGCATGTTACGTGGCATAATTCGGTATTAATAAATACGGATGTTAAACAAGCGATAAGTGATTTAAAAAAACAGCCCGGAAGCGATATCCTTACTTACGGAAGCATCAGCACGGTAAAAAAAATGGCTGCCTTTGGTTTGGTTGATGAGTATCAGCTGTGGGTGCATCCGGTGATGCTGGGCAAGGGAGTACCATTCATCAATCAACCTGTAAACGAATTGAAATCGATATCGGTAAATAGATTTGGATCGGGCGTGAGCTTAATGATTTGCAGGGATATAACAAGCTTGCGCTCGTTTGCAACGAGTGCTTAATATGGTTTAGCGATTGTATCGCCGGTGCATTATAAACGCACACCCACGTTAAGCGCTCGTTGCAAACGAGCGCAAGGTATCAGAAGTGTTTAAGGTTTCGGCGTAGCCGAAGCAACGATCTTCAATAATTCATCATCCGGGTGATTTTTAAGTGCGCACTGATTATCCAATATCATAGTTGCGCCGTTTTCGGCAGTATATGCAGGCCACTTTGGTAACGATGGGGTATTGGGATTGCCTGTTTTAGCAAAGTTGATCCAGGCACTGCTGATCTTGTCTGCCAATGCATAGGCTTCTTTACCTCCGCCGGTCATTTCCTGGCAACGGGCGATATTGTTAAACTGAAAAGCGATATCCATGCAGTGCATGGCCTTATACATGCCGCCATTTACCGGCGATTGCCAGGTAAACAAGTACATATAAACGGGTGCAGCACCGCTAACCGCTTTTTCATTAGCTTGCTTTACAGCCATTGCACGGAAATTAAATTCAATGTCGGTATAACCGGCAGGGGTTGAAACCGTAGGATAGGTGCTTTTTACCGCTGCCATAAAAGCATCAGTTTTATCACCGTATTTTTTCTGCAGAACGGCTTTCAGTTCATCCATTGTTTGGTTTTTAGGTGCAGGAACAAATGGTGTAAACTCGTTTTTAGTTGTGCCTACTAAAAGAGGAACGTTTTTAGCAAGCTCTTTAGCTGTCGCGTCAGATGGTTGATAAGGCAGGATATCGCCGTCTAAAGCTGGTCCCCAGCCGTTCATGCTTTTGCCTTCTTTACGCAGCTCGGCAGATACTTTGCGCATGGCCCGTTTGCCTGCCTCGTTCAATATATCGTAAGGGATTTTCTGTAACGAATCAACCTGTGATGCTTGTAAATGAAGTTCATCCAACAAGGCTGCGGCAACTTTTTGGGTAGCCGGTTTCTCGTTGAAACTGGTGATGTAACTGCCACTCTCAACAATAGCGTTCTTAAATAAACCTTTAGCCGATGGCGCGTTCATTAAGCAGGTAACCTTACCGCCACCGCCCGATTGGCCGAAGATGGTTACATTATCCGGATCGCCACCAAACTGGGCTATATTATCATGTACCCACTGCAATGCCAGTTTCAGATCAAGTAAGCCAGCATTGGCCGAGCCTTTATATTTATCGCCATAGGCCGAAAGATCTAAGAAGCCCAGGATATTTAAACGATGATTAACCGATACCAACACCACATCGCCTTTTTTGGCCAGGTTCTCGCCATCATAGGATGGTAACTCGATTGATGAACCTGCTGTAAAGCCGCCACCATGCAGCCATACCATTACCGGGCGTTTTTTACCGTCGTTTAGCTTTTGTGTCCATACGTTAAGCGATTGACAATGCTCGTTTTGATAACCCAGATCATGCTGAAAGGCAAATTCAAACTCGTCGTTTACAGTCAGCGTTGGATCGGTAGGGCAAACCGGGCCGTAGGTTTTTGAGCTGCGCACATCTGTCCAGGCATCGGGTTTTTGAGGTGCCATAAACCTATCGGCTTTGGCGTAGGGGATGCCTTTAAATGTGAAAATGCCGTTGTGGATATAGCCTTTTACCTTCCCGCTTTCGGTATTGGTTATCGCTACGTCATTACCGGCTACAACAGGCTCGGCGCTTTGAGCAAATGCAGATGATGATAAAACACAAGCAAATAAAAGCAACAAGAAAGTATTGTTTCTTTTCATGATATATTGGTTAATTGGTTACAAAACAAGTTATCCCAATGGTGCAGATAACAACGAAGAAGTAAATCCTCGTGTGATGAATTTATTGTGTGAATATAACACAATGGGTTTTGTAAAAGCAATATATATCAGTTTTTTTACGCGGATAATTTCGGCAGATAAATTATTGCTGGCCAATCAATAATGGTATATAATTTACCTAAATTTAATCATTCGATAGTTTTATGTACCTACGCCTGTTTTACATCGTCATAGCACTTTTTTGTATTTGCTCATGCAATAACGCACCGCGCAAAACCGATGCGCTTAACCTAAAATCTAAAGCAGCAAATAAGAAAGCACCAACAGACACGGTGACTAAAAAGCCGCGACCTGTGTTCGGTTATCGGTTTGTTATTTCGGGCGATTTTGATGGAGACGGAAAGCCGGAAAAGCTAATAGAGCGTTTTCACGATGGGATTACCGATAAGGAAACCAATAAATTTTATGAGGCGGATTATGACTATAGCCATAATATGGCCTTTAAAAGAAAAACGCATTCGTTTTTAGAATGTGATAAACCATCTGTTAACAGGCTGGAAATAAATTCGGGAGGGAGTTTTGGTTTACTTTATCTTAAAAACGAAGGTGATTTAAATGGCGATGGAAATGATGAGGTCTCTTACGTAACTAACAACGCCGACTGGTCCAGCTTAAATAGCTATACCATCCTCACATACAAGCACGGTAAATGGAACACATTATACTGGTTTCCCATTTGGGAGTGGCAGCTTCCGCCATTGCCGGAAGCTGCTAACGCGTATGGTATTGCAGGTATTGACCAGATTGTTGTTATAAAATCAGATACCACCAATCAACGCCTGTTAAAAGAACTTGTCGCCTTTAAAGGTCTTGCAAAAAAGATCAGTAACAAAAAACTACAGATCATATACCGAAGTCCGGAAATATCAGAAGATACCATCATCGTTAATTTAAAAGATCGCCATCCTAAATTGTAACAGGCAATCTTTCGGCGGGGGGACTTTAAATCCGGTAATCGAGCTTTACCAGGGCTTTGATTTGTTTTATTTCAGATGATGAGTAGGTGCTTTCATAATCGTATGCGGGTTTAATGGTTAGGGGATGATCAACGGCAGGTTGTTCTGCGGTATGCTGTGATGTTTGATAGGAAGTTAATTTCCTGTTGATGTTACGCGATCCCAACCAATTGTCTACACTCCATGGAAATTGCGCTGAACCCGCCAGCAAAAAACTCGCGGCACTCAATGTAAACACTGAATATCCCAGCGGCGATTCTATACCAAAGGAGACGGCCATCGCGGTAGCAAAACATAAACTAAGCAGGCCGCTGCCAATTGCTGCTATGCGAGTAAATAAACCGATGATGAGTAGAAAGCCAAAGCCACCCTCCCCAATGGTTGCTAAGGTGGCCAATGGATTTACCAATGCCGATGGTAAAAAACTCATTACCTGTTTGGCGTAAGCTGTAAAATGTTTCCAATCGCCCCAGCCTACGTGTGCTTGTCCGTTAGGACCTAATAAACCGAGGCGATCTGCTACTTCCCAAAGGTAACTTACGCCGATGGCTAACCGGAGGAACAAGGATGATGCTTTTTGATTGATTGACATGGTTTTATTGGATTTGATGATCAAAAATACCAACGCTATGGACTATGTTTGTAGTCCACAATTTACATTAGCGATAGTCCACCATGATGCTTGTCGAAAGTTTATTAAGCGTAGATAAAAACAGCCAGATCCCTGTTTATTTGCAAATTAGTAATGGTATTATCAGGTACATAAGGCAGGGCACTTTAAAGCCGGGCTCGGCATTGCCGGCAAGCCGGGCGCTTGCATCATCGTTAAATGTGCACCGCAAAACGGTGGTGGCGGCATACGATGAATTGTACGCCCAAAGCTGGGTTGATGTTATTGCCCGCAAGGGGATCTATGTAGCTAATAACCTGCCCGAGGTATCGGCCCGGTCAATTGATAAAACTGTACAAAAGCATAAGCTTGCCGATAGTACCTCATTTAAGGTAGACAATGAACGTGTAAACCATCGTTCGGAGTTTAAAGCGCTTCCCGAAGGTAATATCACTTTTACAGAAGGTTTCCCGGATACGAGGATAGCGCCGGTTGAGTTAATGGTGCGCGAATACCGGCGGATGGCAGGCTATCGTTTCACACATAAATACCTGATGTATGGATCGGAGCAGGGATCAGAAAACCTGCGCACCGAACTTGCCCGTTTTTTGGGCGAGACAAGGGGATTACATGTAAGTGCCGATGATATCCTGATTACCAAAGGTGTACAAATGGCAATTTATCTTTGTGCCGAGGTGCTCATCAACAAAAACGATGTGGTTATTGTGGCCGATCCGGGCTATATAGGTGCCAATGAGGTTTTTGAACAGGCCGGGGCAAAACTGGCTTTGGTACCAGTGGATGAACAGGGTATGGATATCGACGCTGTGGAAGCTATTTGCGCCGAAAGAAAAGTGCGGATGTTGTATGTTGTACCGCATCACCATCAACCAACCACGGTCACCCTAAGTTCGGAACGACGTATGCGCCTGCTCGAACTGGCCAAAAAGTACCAGTTCGCTATTATTGAGGACGATTATGATTTCGATTTTCATTACACCTGCGGGCCGATACTACCGCTTATCAGCGCCGACTATGATGGCAATGTAATTTACGTAGGCTCCTTTTGTAAAACCATAGCCCCTGGCATTAGGATAGGTTTTATGGTGGCCCCCAAAAACTTTTTGCAGCAAGCCACCCGCTTACGCAGGCATATTGACCGCCAGGGAGAGCACCTGTTGGAGGAAGCCATGGCAAACCTTTTGAAAAATGGTGATATAGGCCGTCATCTTAAAAATGCCAACAAACTTTATCACGAACGCCGGGACACGCTATGCCGCTTGCTGAGCGAACAGTTATGCGATCTGATCGAATTTAAAATACCCGACGGCGGCTTTGCTATTTGGATAAAGTATCGCAATGGCCTTGATTCGGCCCTGGTATCTGAAAAAGCGAATGAGTTGGGTTTATCTATAGGGGCGGGTACCGATTATTATTATGACAGATCATTTAAGCACAGTTTTGTACGGATAGGCTTTGCATCGTTGAATGAAAAAGAAATGATTGAGGCTGTAGAGATCTGGAAGCGGGCTATCCTTAAGGTGCGTTAGTTATGCTGATTTGATTTTTGGCATAGGGGTGTTTTATAGGTTGATATGCCTTTTATCAATACGCTGTCAGTGCTATGTCAGGTCGTGTCATACTTTCAAGCTGGAATTTTTCTGCCAAAACCGCCTCGTGTCATGTCAGTGACAAAATGGCGTTAAATTTTTATAAAAAAGCTAAGCGGAGTTTTAATTTGAGATGCCCGATTGTTTTTTTGACAAAGTAATGTTTTGAATAAAATTTTTGAGATCATTTTGCTGTCGATAGCAATAAGGTCATGAAAATATTTCTTAAAAAATAATTCACTTCTTGTTTATGGTATTAACCCGAAAAAATTTGATAAAACAGGGTTTTTTAATTTTTTTCGGATGAAAATATGCCTGTTTTTCTGGTAGTTAAATAAAAAATGAAATTTAAATGGTCTAAAAACTCTTTTTTCTCAACGGGAATCGAAAAAAAACAATTTCAAAAACGAGGGTTTTTTATCTAAATAGCTGATTTATAGCATTGATTTTTTACTGGCACATATTTAGCGCAAACGCAGCCGGGATAGGTACAATTGTTCTTGCATCCCGGCCATAAGGCATGCCTGCAGGAACGGTTGTGTTATTCCGCAAAAATTAACTCAATAATCAAAATATTAAAAATTAAAGTCATGTTAACCGTATTAGAAGTTGCCCTTTTCTTAGCTGTAATTATTGTTCCTTTAACTCCTGCCAGAAAAACTGCAAAGTAATTTCAGCTGAATAAAAACAGTTAATGAATGGGCGGCCTTTGGTTGCCCATTTTTGTTTTATACCAATTTCTCTCCGTTTTTCCTTCATTATCAGCACCATCATCTTTTATTGTATCAACGCTTTATATATAATGTTACACAGCGTAGTGGTGATGTAGTGCCATAATAATAGTATCCGATAACCCTATCAGATACATTTGCAGGGTGGGTTATTCTGTTTTAAGCAAGTATCTCACGCCGTATAAACCATTATTATAAGCTGAAGTGAAAAAATTAACCCTGTTAATTGCTGTTGCCTTTTCTGCCCAAAGTATTTGCTTTGGCCTTTCAAAACCTATAAAAAAAGATGATGGCGGTAAATCGATCTATCCCGCCCGCCTGCAGGATTCGGACGCTGTTTATTTTACGCCGGATAATTTCAAGATCAAGGCCGATGGTAAAACCGATGTTTCCGACGAGTTACAGGCTGCCATCACCAAAGTAAAAACCGAACACAATTTCGGCGTGCTTTTCATCCCCGAAGGGAAATATCTCATCTCCAAAACCATTTACATACCTACTGCTGTACGCTTGATAGGTTACGGCAAAAATCGCCCGGAGATCATCCTCGCCAAAAATTCGCCCGGCTTTCAAACTCAATATGAGAATGATAAAGGCCATGCTAAATACATGTTTTGGTTTGTGAGCAACCTATCCAAACCCGGCGATGAGGTACATGATGCCGGAGCTTCTACCTTTTATAGCTCGA
The DNA here is from genome assembly GCF_039839285.1 of Mucilaginibacter sp. CAU 1740. Classification (NCBI taxonomy): domain Bacteria; kingdom Pseudomonadati; phylum Bacteroidota; class Sphingobacteriia; order Sphingobacteriales; family Sphingobacteriaceae; genus Mucilaginibacter; species Mucilaginibacter sp. CAU 1740. The sequence continues at coordinate 652,493 of NZ_JBDOQS010000002.1, forward strand.
TATCAAACATCAATCTAAAAATAGAGGATGGCAACCCTTACGCCGTAGCTATGCGCACACACTTTGCCCAGCACAGTTTTATAGCCCATGTTGATGTACAGATAGGCAAAGGCCTGGCCGGGATGTTTGATGTAGGTAACGAGATGGAAGATGTACGCTTTTTTGGCGGCCAATATGGTATTTACACCACTAAGCCATCACCAGGCTGGCAATTTATGATGGTGGATACGTATTTTGAAGGCCAGGGCGAAGCCGCCATCCGTACCCAGGAAGCCGGCTTGACCATCGTACGTATGAATGTAAAAAATGTGCCCACGGTGATCAGTATCAATCCCAACTACCACGAAAAGCTTTTTATGGAAGATTGCCGTTTCGATGGGGTAAGCGGGCCTGCCATCATTATCAGTAACGAGGATAACGCCTTTAACCAGATCAACCTGCGCAATGTAGTTTGCCGTAATGTACCGGTGTTGGCCAGTTATCGGCGCAGCGGCAAAACCACACCGGGAGCCGGGGCGATATATAGGGTGAAAAACTTTACCTACGGCCTGCAAATAGATGGCCTTGATGCCGAACCGCAGTATAAAACCATTAACGAGCAGGAAAAATTAAGTGCTTTACCCGCTCCTGCGCAAAAAGATATACCCGATTTTCCCGCAATAAATACCTGGGCAAACTTAAAAAGCCTCGGTGCTAAAGGCGATGGTGTTACCGACGATACACAGGCTATCCAGGCGGCGATAGATAAATACGAAACCATATACGTGCCGCAAGGTTGGTATCGCGTTAGCCAAACCATTAAATTAAAGCCAGATACCAAACTTATAGGTCTCAACCCGATAGCAACCCAATTTCTAATTGCCGATAATACGCCTGCTTTTGGCGGCTTCGGCGGCCCGGTTGCTTTGCTCGAGTCATCAAAAGGAGGCAATAATATTTTAAGTGGGATAGGTCTTTGTACCTGTGCCGATAATCCGCGCGCAGTGGCCTGCAAATGGATGGCGGGCGAAAGATCGTATATGAACGATGTGAAGTTTATAGGTGGACACGGCGGCATGCAAAGGGTTGGTACACCCAGAACGCAATCGGGAGGTGGTGCTTACAGTCGCGCGCAAAATGGCGGTGATGCATCCTGGGATACCCAGTACTGGAGCCTTTGGGTAACCAACGGTGGCGGCGGTACTTTTAAAGATATCTGGAGCGCTAATACTTATGCAACAGCGGGTACTTATATATCAAATACCCAAACTCCAGGCAGAATCTACGCTATGTCGATAGAGCACCACGTACGTAACGAGGTTAGGTTTAACAACGTTGCCAACTGGAAGGTGTACGCTATGCAGCTGGAAGAGGAAAGCCGTGAAAGTACCGAATGCCAGCCTATGGAACTGGAAAATTCGGGTAATATGGTTTTTGCTAATCTGTATATGTTTAGGGTGATCAGGGTTAATAAACCCGCGCCGTATTCTATCCGCAAATGGGGCGGCAAAAACATCGAAATGCTGAATGTACACAACTACAGCCAAATCAAATATACCAGCACCTTGCCGCTGTATGATATCAATACCAATACCGAAGTAAGGCCCTGGGAATTTGCAAGGCTGATGATCAATGATCAAAGTAACATTGCTGATTTGCCTGCGGATGGAAAAATTACCAAACTGGCAACAGGTTTTGAATTTGCTTCGGCAGCGTGTGCCGATAGTAAAGGAAATGTTTACTTCAGCGAGCAGCGGATGAAACGGATCTACAAATGGTCGGCGGTAACTAAGCAGATCAGTTTATTGGCCGATTATCCTTGGGAGCCGCTTTCATTAGCTTGTGATAAAAACGATAACTTATTGGTGGTTTTTAAATATATACCCAGGTCCGGATACCTGGTAAATGGCAAACCCGAAAAATTTGATAACCCAGCCGATGCAGCGGGAACCTCATTCAGCGGTTGGGGAAACTCAGGCTTTGCAAGTTGGGCTTATTCTATCAACCCGGAAAATCCTGATGAATCTATCCAAAAACTGAATACTATACCTATGGGCCAGGTAAAGCAGGTTTATAAAGCTTTATATCCCGCTCACCGCTGGAGGGATTACCATGATTTTAATACCGTAACCATAAATAAACCAACCGAATGCTTTGTAGCGCCCGATGGTGTTACCATTATTCCGGTAGTTTATGACCTGGCCCGTTCAACAGCGCTGGCCCAGGCTTATCCGGGAAAGCCATTGTACAGCAGCGATGAGTATGATAAACGTACGGTTAGTACAACGGTAAACAACGAAGGCTATATCAGCGATCTGAAATACTTTGCCGAAAGGGGAGAGTTTGCCTCGACAACCGATGCCTTGGGCAACGTATACATAGCCGACGGACAAGTATACATTTACGATAGCACCGGCAAACAGACCGGCGAAATAAAAGTACCCGAACGCCCAACGGGTTTAACTTTCGGCGGACCCGGAAATAATACTTTGTATATTACAAGTCACAACTCATTGTTTTCGGTAAAAATAAAATAACACACCTAATTACAATTTAATGCAACAATTACCCAAGCGCCTTTTATCTATCGATGTTCTGCGGGCCATCACTATGCTGTTGATGATATTTGTTAACGATGCCAGCGGCGTAAGGCATATTCCTGAATGGATTGATCATGCCAAAGGTTTTGAAGATAGGATGGGTTTTGCCGATACTATCTTTCCGGCGTTTTTATTTATTGTTGGCTTGTCGTTGCCATTCGCTATTAATAATCGCATTAAAAAGGGGGATAGCGCTAAAGATGTGTTGTTTTACATCCTTGTTCGCAGTGGGGCTCTTCTTATCATGGGCTTTTTCCATGTAAATATGGAAGAGTTTAATTCGGATGCGGCTGTGATCTCCAAAGCGGTTTGGGCATTGGTTGTCACTACAGCGTTTTTCCTCATCTGGCTGGACTATCCCGAAACCATGGCCAAGGGCAGGAGATATGCGCTCCAGATTTTAGGGATAGCGTTATTGATTGCCATGGCTGTGGTTTATAAAGGCGGCGAAGATGGCGAGGTTCATGGCATGGAACCATCATGGTGGGGAATATTGGGTTTGATAGGCTGGTCGTACCTGGTATGTGCGCTGATCTATTTCGCGGTAAAGGGAAAATTAAATTCGCTCATTGTAGCCTGGATCGTATTGGCGGCTGTCAATATTATTGCTCATAGTGTATTTAAAATCAAAGTAATGCGCGATGAATCGATAGTGAAAATTGCGGGCGATGATGTTACCGGTACTTTCATCGGCAATGCCATTATATTTTTAAAACCATTATGGATCATCCACGATGCCTCGACAATGACACTCACTATGGGAGGCGTAGTAATTTCGGGTATTTATTCCAAACTGGTTGAAACGGGTAAAACCCAACGCATTTGGGCAACGCTGGCTATTGTTGGCGTATTGCTTTTGGTAGCAGGTTTCGCAATAAGGCCTTATGCCGAAGGGATCTCTAAGATCCGCTCAACGCCAGCCTGGGTGTTTATCTGTTCGGGTATTACAACGCTGGCGTTTTTGATATTAATTTATGTGGTTGATGTTAAGGGCAAGGTGAACGCCTTTAAATGGATAAAACCGGCGGGTACCAGTACGTTAACATGTTACCTGATCCCATACTTCCAGGTGTTTATTCTCGAATTGCTCAATGTACGATATCCCAGCCTGATCAACAACGGCTTGCCCGGCCTGTTGCGGTCGTTTGCCACAGCTTTTTTAATTATACTGCTGGGTGGCCTGATGGAAAAGAAACGATTACGACTTAAAATTTAAACCTTTCATCTCTAAATAATTATAATGACAACTATTTCTAAATTTTGCAGGGTGTTACGCCTTGCCGGGGTGCTTACATGTTTAATATTGGCGTTTTTCAATGCCGAGGCGCAAAAAGTGAAGCAAAAAAAACATGTGATAATAGGTTATGTGGGCGGTTATCGAGGCCTAACGGATACCACCATGGTCGACCCGACAAAGCTCACGCACATTAATTACGCTTTTGTTGATGTGCAGCACAACCGGGCTTGGTTAACGCATCGCCGCACCGATACAACTAACTTCAGATATCTTGTTGGTTTGAAGAAAAAGAACCCCAACCTTAAGGTGCTCATTTCAATAGGCGGATGGATTTGGAGTAAAAACTTTTCGGATATGGCGCTTACTGATACAGGTCGTAAAGCATTCGCCGCAAGCGCTGTGGATATTATTAGGCAGTTTAAAATGGATGGGGTAGATATTGATTGGGAGTATCCTAACGCCTATGGAGCAGGTAACGTTTACCGCCCGGAAGATAAAGTGAATTACACCCTGATGTTTGTTGAGTTGCGTGCCGAACTCGATAAACTGCAAAAGGAGACAGGAAAAAAGAAATTGCTTACCGCTGCCGTAGGCGCTTTTGAGCGGTTTACTCAAAACACCGAAATGGATAAAGTAGGCAAGCTATTGGATTACATCAACCTCATGACCTATGATTACGGTGCCGATTTGGCTGTACACCACACCGGACTATATGGCTCCAAATACCTTAAAACCGAAAATAACTCCGACGCTGGTACTCAGGCATTCATTAATGCAGGTGTACCGCGCGAAAAACTGGTACTGGGCATGGCGTTTTACTCCCGCTCGGTAAGGGTATCAGATAGTACCAAAACAGGCTTGGGTTCAAAAAGCCTCGGAAGGATGCGCGGCGGAGGTTATACTTTTATTAAAGATAGCTTGTTAACCAATAAAGCTTTTAAATACTATCGTGATAAAAGCGCGCAAGCCCCATACCTGTACAATCCAACTACCCGCCAGTTTTTATCTTTTGATGATGAATGGTCGATAAAAAAGAAATGTAAGTATGTTAAAAAGCAAGGGATGGCAGGAGTGATGTTTTGGGAATATGCCGATGATAAAAAGGAATACCTGCTGGATGCAGCAAACAGTCATTTAAATTAATAATAACCTAAATCTTGTACAAACAAAAAAGCCGTCCGGATTGCCGGGCGGCTTTTTTGCTTAGGTATAAACTTATGCTTGTTTTTCTCTTGCGCTCATCTGTGATGAGTGCTTAATATGGTTTTGCGTTTGTAACGCAATAGTGGAGGCCCAATTTTGACATATCCTTTCAATGGCGTGTAGAATATCACTCATCACAGATCAGCGTAAGGAAGTTGTATTTTTTTATAATTACTTCTCCCAAACAGTCCCTCTAATCTCCTCCCTCGCCGATATATTATCATCCGGAATAACCACAGCTACCCACGCAGCTTTTTTATCATCAATATTTCCTTTCCATTCAAAACTTAAAGGAACCCCTTGCTTAAGTGTAACTTGTTTAGGCGCAGAACCAAGGTTTAAGTTATCAGCACGGATGCTAAAGCTATGGGAACCGCTTCCCCATACGTTTACTTTTATAGCTACTTCGCCATCTGCCATCACGGTTTTTGATAACTGAAATTTCAAGAACTTATCCTTACGGAGATCCAAATGATAGTTTGATGCCGGCAATAAAGTTTGGGTTAGCGACTGGCCGTTGCTTGTAATATCATATTGCCCCTGCGGCAGGCTCGTTTTAAACTTTCTGGTTGGCGCGTCTGGTTTTACAATGGTAGTTAAACCGGTGCTCAACTCTTTAAAAATGACAGGAGCATTGGCTATCCCTTCAACTATGGCCGGGCCTTCTACATCTTTCAACAGCCATATCCAGTTGGTAACCGGGTGGCCCCAGATCTCCTTATAAGTCCACATCGCTTGAACCGGCCAGTATGGTATATCGTTTTCATCCTTAGTTTGAATGCCTACTGGTAAGCCGCCAACCATATCGCCGGATGATGGGGTGTAAAGCGGCACATAATCATAACCTTCGCCGTACATGGTGCTTGCCGAGAATGGGTTACGGCCAATGATCCATTCCAGTTGGTTGATGGAAAGTTGTGCAGATGGCAGGTCGCCCCTCAGATGGGCCGCGTTTGCCAATGCCTGCGCCTGCGGTAAAATAGTACCGAAATGTCCGCGGTAATCCATCCATACCGGGAACAGGCGCAGATAATGACCCTTACCGAGCGGTACACCTTTTAAAACCTGTTTACGAAATGATTCGCGGCGACTTTCGGGCACGCTTTCGTATTCTGTATCAGTATATACCGATGCGGGCATCACATTGTAAGGCGCGGTGTATTTGGCAATGGTTTTCAGGTATTCTGAATACAGCGTTACCGAAGTGTACCATTTGATCCAGTCCTTATCATTAGGGAAAGCTTCACAAAGCTGTGTTAAGGCCATGGTTGGCGCCTGTTCACGGCCACGATGGCAATAATGCAAGATGCGTTCTTTTGCTGTTGATGTGTAAAAGAAGCCGGTTAGCGGCGTATCCCAATCCGGTCTTTCGCGCTGCTGGGCATTGGTAATAAAAGGTGCTTGTTTTATGGCGAGTTCTTTGTATTTATTATTACCTGTGGCTTTCCATAAAGCGATGGACGAGAGGATGATCTGCGATGGTAGTTCATCTTCCACATTATTTGAATCGAAGGTGCCGCGCCATTGATCTGTAACCGGTTTAAGATTTGGCAGCCCATCTACCGCGAATTGCCAATCAGCCTCAGCTTTTTGAAGTGCGTAGCTGGCATATCTTGGGTCGATGTCTTTAAATACCCGATATCCGTAAGCTTCTACTGAAGCAGCCTCGAAGTTGGCCATTGGGGTGTTCTGCGCCGTAGTGATCACATCGTCATCATCGCCAATGATGTTATTGGTACGGCGGCTGTTGATAGAACCGGTATTGCGGTAGCCATCGCCAAAACTTGTTTTCAGGATCCAATCCAGCCCCCATTTGGCTTCTTCCAGTACACGTTGGTAAAGTTTAGGATTTTCATTGCGGGTATTCAGTTTTTCGGCCATGCTTAGCATTGCATAGGTAATTTCTTCTGTAGCCTCAAAACTTTGGGATAAGTCCCCAGCATCGTGCCAGCCACCATTAATCACTATGCGTTTATCACCATGTACACAAAGCCAGTCTTCATGTTCCTGGCCGTGGATGCCGGGGATCTCGGTTCCACATCTTTCGGCGTAGAAAAAGTTGATAGCTTTCCATACGGTGCGTTCGTAGGGATCGACATCGATTCTGAAGGGCCTCGTACTGACGCTGCCCGCTTGTAGTATATAATTTCCGGGCGCGCGTACCTCTGAAAAATCCATAACATCAAAGCTGCCAAGGTGTGATGTTATTTTTTGAATGGCTTTCTGTAAAATAATCTTTCCGTTATCGGAATTAACCAGTTTGAAATCTTTTGCCTGTATGCCGTTTGCGATGGCTGTTTTTTGCGCGCCGGTTTGATAGCCAGTATGTGCAAAGGATATTTTGCCCTGTTCAACATCCCATCCTTCAACCTTATCAGCTTTCACTGTTTCCAGTTCCATATCATCAAAGTAGAAGCGGATGTTACCAGCCTCGCCGGGGTAGCTGCCCGATAAGCCGTACGACATTTCGAAAGCCGTGATCTTATCCCTCGCCACGTTGCTGATCTCCCAAACCAGATGGTTCCATTCATGGTTTTTTAGCGTGAGCGAAGTTTGTCCTTCCTGTCCGAAGATGGCCGGGAGTTTTTCTACACCATCGTTAAACAACTGGCAATCCAGCGCGGTGGTGTAAAAGCCGGGCAGATCGGGATAAACCCAGATCGAAATTCGGTTATATTTTGTCCAGTCCTCGCCGTTAAATAACCTCCGCACACCAGAGCGCCCCCAATGTCTGCCGTTTTTAGGTGCGGCATTAGCCAGGCGGGTAGGCGTATTCATTAACAAAGCCTGCTTACCGCTATGCACATATTTATCGGATAATTCGATAGTTGCAACCGAACTGCTCGAATCCGGGGTTACCATTACCTTGCGGGCATCAACCACCTGTACGCCCGATGAGGTGAAGGAGCGCCAGTTATCCAAATTCTCCATATCATCAAGCAAGCGTTTGTCCTCCACTTTTTTGTGTAGCCAGCGGTAGGCGGCGCCATCTTCAGTATGTTCGGTCAACGGTTCGCGGATGAGGTAGAAGCCAGATAGGAGAAGGGCGGCGGCGATTAGTGTGAGGTAGATGTATTTCATAGAAGAAGAGGGATTAGCGTAATTAATGTTTGCAATACCATTCCGCCGCGTCATTGCGAGGTACGAAGCAATCGCACGGAAGCAGAGCGGCATGCAGATTCGCCCTGTATAGTTCGCGATTGCTTCGTCCCTCGCAATGACGCTGTGGAGAGTTGGGTTTAATAAAAAAGGTATCCCAAAAAAACTCAGGATACCTTTTTCTATTTATTAGTTTATCATCGGTTACCAATTATAACCACGTTCTTTAGCATGATCAGCAACCAAAGCACCGGCATCGGCATCCAGCAAAATCTCGCAGTTAGGGTGCAATTGTACCACTGAAGCCGGGATATCCGTACCCACCGGCCCAAGGATAGCTTGTTTAACAATCTCAGCTTTATGGCTGCCTTTTGCAATCAGGATGAGTTTACGGGTATGCATAATGTTTTTGATACCGCGGGTTAAACCGCCAAGCTCAATCTCGGGCGGTACCTGTGTTTCGCGACGAACGCGCGCTTCAAAATCAGGGTCCATTGGCGATACCCAGGTTTCGCTTTCTAACGGCGTACCAGGCTGGTTAATACCGATATGGCCATTGCTGCCGATGCCCAGCATTTGCAGGTCGGCACCGCCACGTTCGGCAAGGCGTTTTTCAAACAGGATACTCTCGGCCACAAAATCGTCCGAAAGGGTAGGCGGCATAATAAAATTCTCATCAGGTATCCCCAGCGGACCGGCAATCTGGTTCAATATCATGGTATAACAACTGCCTGCATATTCCCGCTCCAAATTAGTGAGTTCATCAACATTAAACAGGGTGATGTTGGATACATCGAACGGATACTGCGCATAAATTTCAGATACGATACGGTGCATGCCAATAGTAGTTTGTCCTGTTGACAGGCCGATCACCGAGTTTTTTTTCTCCAGCATCTGCGCTATGATGCGCCATGCCGCGGTTATGTCAAATTCCTGTTCGCTTTTGGTTATAGTTACTTTCATTTATAATGTAGTATTTTTTTCTTTCCCTGTTCCGCTGTTCAAAGTCTCTGACTTCGAACTTGTATGCCTGTAGTTTGTAACTACAGGCACATGATATATTTTTATCGAAATACACTGTAGTCACAGACTACTTGCATAGTCGTCCGAAGTCAGAGACTTCGGACAGCGCTTCTCTATAATTCTTTAAGCTGTTTGGTGAAAAAATCATCAATAACAACGGCTACGCTCACTTCATCCTCGCCATCCATAATTACCGAAACGGTTTCACCGCCTTTAATACTGAGTGATAGGATATTGAGCAGACTGTTAAGTTTAACAGTTTTGTCGCCCTTTTTTAAACTGGTGTTGGCTTTAAAGCCTTTGGCCAGTTTAACCAGTTGGGTTGCCGGTCGGGCGTGCATGCCTTGTGCCGAAGTGATGATATAATCTTTAGTTATCATTGGGTTATCTCTTTTAAATAGGCAATAATGTTTTCCGAACTGTCCATAGCCATTACCTGCTGGCAAACCTGTTTGGCATGGGCTTCGGTGTTATTGATAATGATGTTTTTGATAGCGGGGATGGATGCTGCGCTCATTGAAAATTCTTCCAAACCCATGCCTAATAATAGTAGGGTAGCCAATGGATCAGAAGCCATTTCGCCGCACATGCCTACGTGTAAGTTATGCTCGCGGCCTTGCTCAATTACATTCAGAATAAGGCGCAGCACGCCGGGGTTAAACGGGTCGTAAAGGTGAGTGATCTTCTCGTTCATCCTGTCGACAGCCAGCGTGTACTGACAAAGATCATTGGTGCCGATGCTGAAAAAATCAACCTCCTTAGCCAGTATATCCGCGGTAACCGCCGCCGAAGGGATCTCGACCATAATGCCAACTTTTACATCTTCACTAAAAGCTATGCCTGCTTCGGTAAGTTCGGTTTTTGCTTTGTTGAGGATGAGTTTGGCATCACGGATCTCTTTTACGTTCGAGATCATCGGGAACATAATACTTACCGCGCCGAATGCCGATGCCCGTAAAATAGCTTTCAGTTGTACCATGAACAAGCCTTCCTGATCCAACGAGATACGGATAGCCCGGTAGCCGAGGAAAGGATTAAGTTCGGCGGGTAAGTTAAAGTAGGAGAGGTGTTTATCGCCGCCTATATCAATGGTGCGGATAATTACGGGTTTACCTTTGGCTTGCAGTACCGCTTTTTTGTAAAACTCAAACTGTTCTTCCTCATCCGGGAAAGTATCGCGGTCCATAAAAAGCATTTCGGTGCGGAAAAGGCCAACGCCTTCGCCGCCGTTGTCGTGAACCATGTCCAAGTCGTCGGCGCTGGAGATGTTTGCAAGTAAGGTTACTTGTTTTCCATCGGCTGTAATGGCCGGTTTATCCTTTACTTTTTTCAGCACTTCGGATTGTTGTTTGAATGAATCCGATTTGGCTGAGTAACGGCTGATAATCTCCTCTCCTGGGTTTACGTAAACTGAACCGCTGAGGCCATCGAGAATAATAAAATCGTTATGGTTGATGGTCATTAACTCATCGCCGCAGGCTACAACAGCGGGCAGCCCTTTTGATTTGGCTATAATGGCCGCGTGCGAAGTGCGGCTGCCTGCCTGTGTTGCAAAACCGGTGACAAGGTTAAGGTCTAATGTGATTGTGTCGGAAGGGGTGAGGTCGTCGGCAATAACAATGGTATCCGGCTCGAACGAGCGGGCATTGGTATCGCCGGTACGGTTAATGTATTTGAGGATGCGGTTGCCGATATCCTGGAAATCGGCCGAGCGGGCACGCATGTACTCATCGTCCATGCTTTCAAAAAGCGCTACAATGCCGGCTGTAACTTCTATCAGGGCATCGTTAGCGGTTTTCTTTTCGGCCTCGATCTTGGCTACCACATCCTCGCGGATCTGCGGATCGTTGATCAGCTCAACCTGTGTTTCGAGTATGGCAATGTCATCATCGTTCAGCATCAGTTGCGAGCTGTTTTTGATGGCATCTATCTCGCCAAGCGCGTTTACCACCGAGATATCAAAGCGTTCGATCTCGGTCACAATCTCTACCTGGTTTTTTAAAACAATACCGTTTGTAGCGGGCGCGTTTTTCTTGATCACAAACGCCCTGCCTATGGCTATGCCCGGTGAAACTCCAATTCCCTTCATTTATATCTTTTCTTTATGCAAACAGGTGAATAATACTCCCTGCAAAACCAAGCAACAGCAGGCCTAACAACAGGTATGTGGTTTTTATATTTTTTTTAACAAAATAGTACACTAAAAAGGTAAGCCCCAGCGGGATCATGGCAGGCACCACCTGGTCTAAAATACTTTGGATACCCACGGCAGATTTATCGGTGCCGATATGCAATGGCGTAGTGATATTCATCAGTGTAGCAGGCATGGCACCAACCACCATTAGCCCTAAAATAGATGAGCCTTTGGTGAGCCTGTCCATCACATTGTTTTTGGCGAGGTTTTGCAGAAACCGTGTACCGGCATTGTATCCCACAAAAGTCAACTTATACCGAAGCAACAAGTGCGGTACATTGAATATCAACAGGAACAACAACGGCCCCATAATATTCCCTTTAATAGCCAGCGAAGTACCCACCCCTGCAGCTATCACTTTAAAAGTTCCCCAAAAAAGAGAATCGAATACGCCTGCTAATGGTCCCATCAAGCCAAGCTTTACCGAGTTGATCGATTCTTCATCAAAATCTTCGTCGCCGCTGTTTTGCTCTTCCATGGCGGCGGTGATACCCATAATGAGTGTTGAACCGTAAGGGCTGGTATTAAAAAACTGCAGGTGCCTTTTCAAAGCCGCGGCCATACCCTCTTTAGTATTATAAAACTTTTTTAAAACCGGGATAATGGAAAAAGCGAAGCCGGTATTTTGCCAGGTTTCGAAATTGAAATTGGCCTCCAATGCCAGCGAACGGAAAAACAGCGAACGGATATCTTTTTTGCTCAGTTTTGGGTTGAGTTTTACTGGCTCGGCGGGCTCTTCGTCATTTCCAAAATCATCATCGTCATCAATGGCCGGTTTTGGTGCAACCTGTGTTACCAATAGCGCGATGATCACCCCAAAACCGCCTATAGCTATAACCGGCAGTTTTAAATAAGCCGCCAGCATGAACCCGAGGAAGAAATATGGTGCCATGTTTTTGTTGAACATCAGGTTCATGAGCAGGGCGAAACCCAATGCTGGCAGCATATTACCCGCAACCTGTAAGCCGGTTTGTACCCATGCCGGGATCATATCCAAAAACGATTTCATCGCGCCCGCGCCTAACTGCAGCGCCAGCATTATTATTATGCCCATCAGCAAAGGCCGTAACAAACCCGATATGATATGCAGCCGTTGAATCCCTGCAAAATCACCCTCATCGGCATATTGACTGAATTTTTTGTTGAGCATGGCCCTTAATACAAACAACCCGCTAATCACCATTTCGGCAAGGATGGACACCGGTACGGCTATGGCCAACGCGATAGCAGGCCCTTTGCCCGAAATAATGGCGAAAGCTGTGCCCAGCACCCCGCCGGTAATTACATCTGGCGGAATGGCTGCGCCTACTTTAATGTTGCCCATAAAAATAAGCTCTAAAGTTGCGCCGATGATCACGCCCTGCGTTACATCGCCAAGCACCAGGCCAACCAGCGGCCCAAGCACCAGCGGGCGACTGAGCAGGGTCGTGCCCAGAAAATCTTCCGAATGTCCAAACATCGCTATCAGCGCGATGAGCAAGTATGATACTGACAAGGATTTATATGATTGTTTGTATGGGTTTTGAATCTGTTTAATTAAATCAGGCTTTCAACAAGCTGCTTGTTATCGGTAGGTACCTGCCGTACTTCCAGCTCGAGGCCTTTAGCCAGCATCTCGCGGATGATTTCAATATCATCATTATTTACAGCGATGGCCTTCGAGATCAGCTTTGAACCTTCTTTTGAACGTAAGCCGCCGAAGTTAACTGAGGTGATCTCGGGCACATCAGCAGCTAAAGCAGCGGCATCTTTTACATTGTTGATGAGCACCAGTACTTTGGCGTTTTTGCTTTTTTCGTCGTTTAAAAAAGTGGCGGCGTCTTTTACGGTTTTGATGAGCAGTTTAGTGCCCGCCGGTTTGGCCAGGCTTAAGGTCATCTTCATAAATTCGTCCTTAGCTACTTTATCATTAGCTATCAGCAGGCAATCAGCACCAAGGGCGGGTGTCCAGGTAAAGGCTACCTGGCCATGTACCAACCGGTCATCTATTCTAATAAGTTTAATCATTGTCTTCCTCCTGCGTTTGTGCGGCTAAAAGCTGGTTTACGTACACCATTTGTTGTTTGGCGTTTTCTATGGCTTCGGCAATTACTTCCTGCGCTGGGGTATCGGTATCTGCCAGTACTATCTCAATTACCAAAGGCAGGTTAAAGCCCGATACTACATGCACATTGCTTTGGCGGGCGTATTGCAAAATTTGGTTGGTAACGCTGCCTCCCATAATATCCGAAAACACAATCAGCTCGTCGTTATCGCCAACCTGGTCAACCACCGCTTTAATATCATCCTCGATAGATCGGTTTTCGTCTACATAAGCCTCTATCAAAAAAATACTATCCATGGCGCCGGTAATAATATCAAGCGATGATTTTACACCACCAGCCAGCCTGCCATGCGTAGCTATCAGAAATTTTCGTGTTCCTTCGGTATTCTCCATTAATTATTTAAGGTTTTTATAACTGCGTTTTGTGGGCGCGGCTTTTCATAATTGGTTTATACAATGTATGAAATTTAATCTTCTGCAATTATCAATGAAACTTTGTTCAATTGCTATTTTGAAGCCACTACAACACCACTACTGTTATTTATTGTATTGATTTCGCGCTAAAACGGGTAAGCAAAAGGGTGACCAAGGGTGATGCGCCTTAGTGGGCTATTTGTAACAAATTGAGTGATTTAGCCATGGTAGTGCTAATGTAGTGGCAGCAAAATATCCACCGGTAACATTATCTTTTAGTTTTGAAACCGGATGCAAAACGCTTCCCTAACCGCGGCTTTATAATTCCTTAACTTTATATATGAACCTGAAAAAACATATAACTATAGTATTATCTGCTTGCTTGCTTTTAGCTGCATCTCCGTTTTTTGTGCAGGCACAAAGTATAAAAGTGGTGACCAACCATGTGGGTTATGAAGAAAATAAAGCTAAACACGCCGTTATTGTAGCCGATAGCCACCTTACACTAAGCAATTTTAATTTAATAGATGCCGAAAAAGGCAACACTGTTTTTTCAGGGGGGATCACTTATAGTGGCCCGGTAAATAAATGGAAGAATTTTGAATTCTGGGCGCTTGATTTTAGCAGCTTTATTACGCCAGGTACTTATAAAATACAGTTCACCTCACCAAAAGGCACCGTCTCATCTTATCCTTTTATAATAGGAAAAAATGTATTGGAAAAAGCGACCATATCTGATGTAGTATATTACTTTAAAGGGCAGCGCAGTTCTGGTTTGTTGGACAAAGCCGACCATCATTTGGTACTATCGGGAACTACCGATACCATTGATGCACATGGTGGCTGGTACGATGCCACCGGCGATTATGGCAAGCATTTATCACACCTCTCATTCTCCAACTACTTTAACCCGCAGCAAATTTCCTTAACTGCTTTTAGCCTATTCAAAACTTACGAACTGTTATCGGCCAGATCAGGAACTGATTTCCGCCAGTTTAATCGCCGTATTTTGGATGAGGCTATGTATGGTGCTGATTATTTGGTGCGCATGCAGGCCAAAAACGGATCATTCTATCGTTCTGTATCATCGCCGGGGCCGGGTAAATTACCTAAAGATCGGGTGATCCAGGCCGATGAGGGTAGCTATCGTATCAAACAAAATAAAGATCAATCGTTTACCAAAACTACTACCGGGAAAGATTGGCGTACTTACCAGGCCAGTTACCGCTCGGGCGCGGGGATCAGTATCGCTGCATTGGCTATGGCATCGGCTTATCCAACATCGGGCGAGTACAGCAATGCCGATTATCTGAAAGCCGCCGAAAACGCTTTTGCCTTTTTAGAGAAGGAAAATCCGCAAATGGATTACGATAAAAAGGAAAATATCCTTGATGATTATTGTGCCTTAAGCGCCGCTACCGAACTGTATAAAGTAACCCACAAACCGGTTTACCAAACCGCTGCCGAAAAACGGGCCAATAACCTGCTTAATCGCCTTACCTCATGGAATAAATACCAAAATTTTTGGCGTGCCGATGATAAAGACCGCCCGTTCTTCCATCCTTCGGATGGAGGTTTGCCGGTGGTGAGTTTATTATACTACTATCCGCAGGCTTCGGCAGCTGTGCAGGCTAAGATCAAAGCTGCCGTAAGGAAATCAATGGAGTTTGAGTTGGCTATTACCCACGAGGTAAATAACCCCTTCGGCTATAGTCGCGAGTTGGTGCAGGATACTTTGGGTAACCGCAAAAGCGCTTTCTTTTTCCCGCACGGCAGCGATGCCTCGCCGTGGTGGCAGGGAGAGAACGCACGGCTCGGCTCATTAGCTACCGCCGCGAGGATGGCTGCTAACCTGTTTAAAGACGATAAGCCTTTCCATGATCAGCTATCCGCTTTCGCGATAGACCAACTCAATTGGATACTGGGATTAAACCCCTTCGATGCAAGTATGTTGCAAGGTACCGGGCATAATAATCCGGCTTACGGCTTTTTCGGCACGTTTGAATATACCAATGCTCCGGGCGGTATTGTAAACGGCATTACCTCGGGTTTTGAAAATGAGGATGATATTGACTTCAATATCCCTTATGCAGTTTCGGGCAAAGATTCCGACTGGCGCTGGGCCGAGCAATGGCTTCCGCATACGGCATGGTACCTGCTGGCAGTTTCAACAAGCGATCAATTATAAACAATTATATCTTGCTATGAAGAAGTTAAAGACCCATATAAGCTTAATCCTCACGCTGTTATTGTGCAGCCCGGCATTCGCCTTTGCCGATGAACATAAAACGCTGGCTATCGGCGCACAGGCGCCGGATTTTAGTTTGCCCGGCATCGATGGAAAAACCTATACGTTGCAATCCTTTAAAAACGCCAAAGTGCTGGTAGTCGTGTTTATGTGTAATCATTGCCCAACATCGCAGGCTTATGAGGATAGGGTGATCAAACTCACCAGCGATTATGCTGCTAAAGGCGTGAGTGTTGTTGCTATTAATCCTAATAATCCAACCTCATTAAGATACGATGAGCTGGGCTACAGTGATTTGGGCGACGGTTTTGATGATATGAAAATACGCGCCAAAGATAAAGGCTTCAACTTCCCATACTTGTATGATGGTGAAACAGAAATAGCCTCCAACAAATACGGCCCGATAGCCACGCCTCATATTTTTGTGTTTGATAAGGATAGAAAACTGCGCTACAACGGCCGTATTGATGATATGGAAAACCCTGCAAAAACACCCAAGTCGCAGGATGTAAGAAATGCTATCGATGCCGTGCTTGCCGGTAAAGAAGTGGCCGTGCCGGTTACCAAAACCTTTGGCTGCTCGGTTAAATGGGCCGAAAAGAAGGACTGGATCGAGAAAGCACAAATACAATGGGCTAAAGAACCTGTTAAGATAGATACCATCAGCGCCGCCGGAATTGCAGGCGTGGTGAAAAATCATTCGGACAGGTTAAGGCTCATCAACCTTTGGGCTACCTGGTGCGGCCCTTGCGTTGCAGAGTTCGACGACCTGGTTACTTTAAACAGGCTGTACCGTGATAGGGGATTAGAGTTTGTAAGCATCAGTGCCGATGATCCCGTTAATAAAGATAAAGCCCTGAAGTTTTTACAACGCAAACAATCATCCGGTACCAACTACATCTATACTGGCGATGATAAATATAAAATGATCGAGGCTGTAGATCCCAAATGGGATGGCGCGCTGCCTTATACCATGCTGGTTGATCTTGAAGGAAAAGTGGTGTATAGTCATCAAGGTGCTATCGATATTGAGGAACTAAAAAAAGTGATCTGGAATAACCCGATGATGGGTAGGATCTATAAATAAACCATCAACCTGTAAATCATCAACATGAAAAGAATAACCCTGATACTAAGTTTTTGCCTGTTAACTGTATTAAGCGCCTTTTCTCAAAAAGCGCCGCGTTTTAAAGTTATAGCTCTTTATGAAAACGGCGGCCACCACATCGAATATTCAAAAGCTGCTAAAGTTTGGCTGGATAAACTGGCTGCGGATAGCAATTTCTCTATCGACTATATCCAAAACACAGATAAGATAAATGAAGAATTTTTATCTAACTACCAACTATTTATCCAGTTAGATTATCCGCCCTATGCCTGGAAAGAACCGGCTGTAAAAGCTTTTGAAAAATATATTGACGAGGGTAAAGGCGGCTGGATGGGTTTTCACCATGCAACCCTGCTGGGTGAGTTTGACGGCTACCCGATGTGGAACTGGTTTTGGAACTATATGGGCGGCATTAAGTTTAAAAACTACATAGCCACTTTTGCCAAAGGCACGGTGAACGTTGAAGATAAAGTCCACCCGGTTATGAAAGGGGTATCATCATCGTTTTTGGTGCAGAAAGAGGAATGGTACACGTATGATAAAAGTCCGCGGACTAATGTGCATGTGCTGGCTTCGGTAGATGAATCGACTTATGAACCAAAAGATGGTATAACCATGGGCGATCACCCGGTGATCTGGACTAATCCGGCTAAAAAGGCGCGCAACGTTTACATTTTTATGGGGCATTCGCCTTTGCTTTTTGAGAGTAAGGATTATACTACGCTGTTTAGTAACGCTATTTTCTGGGCTGCTAAAAAATAGAATAGGGCGTTGAGCCAGTCGCTTTTATAGTACGTGGCACCTACGGAGCCGGGAATAATTGCAGGTACTTTGCTATAAACACGTTACTCCTACGGAGTATTAGAAGCTTAAGCTAAAAAGTTTGCAAGGTACTCCGTAGGAGTAACGTGTTTATAGCATAAACGGAAACAGAAATAGAGGGCTCCGTAGGTGCCTCGTATCGATAACTATGTTAAACTGTTATTTGCTTTGTGTATATCTATTTAATTAATGTTGTTTCTGACAGTTAAGAAGTTGCGAGATTTATTTCAAACCTGTAGTGCTAAAATAGTGCCTTCAAATTAACAATCTACCCCCGGCTTTTTGATATTTACCTAACCGCAAACTCCACTCATAACCAATCAAACTATGATAAAAAAACTACTGATCCTGTTCCTTTTTCTAATGCCATTTATAAGCGTAGCCCAAGGAAATAACACATCACCCGTTTTGCTGCAAATGCGCAATGGCAAAGTGTATTTTGATAACGTTTACGCCCTCAGCCCAGCCTTTAAAAAAGCTGACTTATACAATAAAGCCCAAAACTGGTTTAAAGGCGATGAAAAAACGACAACCACCGCAAACGAAAAGAAAGGCGAAATTATAGGCACTTACACCACCCGCGTAAACATCGGCACTACCGGCAATTATTACTTTGTGAGGGTTGTGGTTGATATAATTGTTTACGATGCTACCTACGAGGTAAAAGTGTATGATGTTTATGAAAAGCCGATAGAAAAAGGTATCTCAAACGAATACTCGAAAATTGAATACCGCTGGTGGGATTTCAGGCGAGGGCACCCATGGTCGGGCGATGATGAGCCTTTATTTAGGGGGATCAGCGCGGCTGTAAATGGCGTGATGGATTCGCTTGGTAATGAAATGAATAAATAACCCGCTAAAGCATTTATGATGAAGAAACTTATATACTCCGCAATGTTTTTTATGCTGATGCTTTTGGTGGGTAACATCGCCTTTGCTCAGCAACCACAATTTAAAGTATTGGCCTTGTACTCTACCGATGTAGAGAGCGACCATGTTGATTTTGCCATGGATGCCATTAAATTCTACGGCAAAATGGCTAAGGAAAAAAACTTTGTTTTTGATACCACCAGCAATTGGGGCGACCTGAACGATGATAAACTAAAAGACTACCAGGTGGTGGTTTGGCTTAACGAGTTTCCGCATAACCAGGCTCAGCGCAGCGCTTTTGAAAAATTTATGACTAACGGCGGGGCATGGCTGGGTTTTCACGTGTCGGGCTATAATGATAAGTACACCAAATGGCCGTGGTTTGTGAGCTTTTTGGGTGCTACATTTTATAACAACAACTGGCCGCCACTGCCCGCCAAAATGATTGTTGACGATAACATGCACCCTGTAACCAAAAGCCTGGGCAAAAGCTATGTAGCACCCATAAACGAGTGGTATGGCTGGAAACCCAATCCGCGCGATAATAAAGATATTAAAGTACTTGTAACGCTCGATCCGGCAAACTATCCGCTGGGTAAAAAGGATATCATTCGCGATGGTGATATCCCTGTGGTGTGGACCAACACCAAATACAAAATGCTGTACATGAACATGGGCCACGGCGACCTGATATTTACCTTGCCCCAGCAAAACCAAATGTTTGAAGATGCCCTTTTGTGGTTAGCTGCTAAAAAATAACACCGTTTTGATTTTTATACTGTTTGCGAGACCGGTTATAACCTAAAGTTTGAGAAGAGAGACTTTAACAACCGACACTCTTTAAACAACATAAAATGATTAAAACCCCATTACTTTATGCTATTGGCATAGGGTTGCTTTGCAGCGCCCCTGCATTTGCCCAAACCGGCGGCAACACTTACCCACTCGACCCGCTTTCGGCGGCAGAAATGAAGAAGGTTGTGCAGATACTGAAAGACAGTAAAACGACAACCGGCAAGGATATTTTTAACATCATTAACCTGAAAGAGCCGCCCAAAAGCGAGGTGCTCGCCTATAAACCCGGCGCGCACACCCGGCGTGAGGCTTTTACCAGTTTTTATGATTACAGCAAAAACGGCGTTACCGAAGCCGTGGTTGATCTGAATGCAGAAAAAGTGATCTCGGTTAAAAACATCCCCAATGTAATAGGGATGGGGCTCGAGGCCGATTCGGTAGCTAACATCATTGTACGCAAGGATAAAGCCTGGGTAGCTGCTTTGAAAAAACGCGGTATCTCTATCGACTCGGTAACGCACCGCAGCATTTTTGTGGGCGATATCGGTATCGCGCCTATCGGTCACCGGGAGCAGATGGTGATTGCCCGGCGCAAAAAGAATAATGTGGATATAGAGGGCTTGATGGCCTACACGGATTTCACTACAGGCAAGATCCTGAAGATTGTGGACGAAGCCAATGCTTTCAGCGATAAAACCGATCTGTATTATTTCAATAAAGATTCGGTTAAAGAAACACTGCCCGCACCAAAACCGCTCATGATCACACAGCCCCAAGGGCATACCTTTGCCGTTAACGGCCATGAAATTACCTGGCAAAACTGGCAACTGCGCTACGGGGTAGATAACCGCGAAGGATTGGTAATTTACGATGTGCGATTTAACGATAATGGTAAGGAACGCTCAATAATGTACCGCGGTTCGATGCCCGAAATGGTTGTACCCTACGGCTCGCCCGATCTGTTCCAGGCAACCTATAATTTTTTTGATGCAGGCGAATACCGCTTAGGGCAGGGCACAGCACAATCCCTAACTCCCGGTGCCGACGCGCCTGAGAATGCAGAGTACATGCCAGCCATCCTTCATAGGGAAAACGGTACGCCTTTCCAGGTGGATAGGGCGGTTGCTGTTTATGAAGAATACGGCGGCGTATTATGGCGTCACGGCACGGTATCACGCAGGGCTACCAACCTGGTTATTAAATACTATACCATGATCGAGAACTATGATTATGCCTTCACCTGGCGGTTTAAGGAGGATGGCACTATCGATGTAGATATCGAGCTTACCGGTATTGTAGAAGTGAAAGGCGTACACCGCACTACCGAAATGAGCATGGGTATCAACAAAAATGATTATTCGTACCAGGGCCACTCGTTCGGTACATTGGTGCATAAACATGTGGAGGCTATCAATCACCAGCACTTTTTTGTTTTCAGGTTGGATATGGACATTGATGGCGCGCAGAATAATAGCGTAATGGAAATGAACAGCAAAGCCGTGCCACCGGGTAAGGATAACCCTTACCAAAACGCGTTTTATGTAGATGATACCATGTTTATGAACGAGAAGGAAGCCCAACGCGATGTTAACTACCAAAGCGCCCGCAACTGGCACGTGGTGAATAATAAGGAGATGAATGATTTTGGCGGCCACGTAGGCTATATGCTGATGCCCGGCGGGCAGGCCAAAACCTTTGTTCCGCAAACCTCGCTTCTGTGTAAAAAGGCAGGCTTTTTAAATCATCAATTTTGGGTAACGCAGTATCATGAAAACGAAATTTATCCCGCTGGTAAATACCCCGCCAGTAACAAAGTTTACGACGGCTTGCCCGAGTGGACTGCCAAAAACCGCGAGATAGGGGATAACGATGTGGTGCTTTGGTACGTGGCCGGCATCACGCACATTGTTCGCCCGGAAGAATGGCCAATCATGTCGGTGCATCACATGGGTTTTACGCTGATGCCTTTTGGTTTCTTTTCAAGTAATCCAACCTACGGAAACAGCAATCCGGAGTTTATCAAACAACAATTTAAACCGGTGGAAAAGAAGCAGGTTGGATCTGATATTGATCATCAATAAAACCTTTTCAATTAATTTTTAGTTAAGCCTTGTTTTGATGCCGAAACAAGGTTTTTTCTGTTTTGATAACTCTAACCCGGTTTTAATAATGACTTGACAATTTTATGACGGATTTAATTAGAAATTAAAAAACCTTTTTTAATTATATGGCGTTTTATCTTAACACATCTCATCTAATATCTACTATATATGAAATCTATTTTGGTAATCCACAACCTAAAAAGTGAGAGCCGGAACGCCCTCGCTTACGCCGGTGAATTAAGTGAAAAATTGAATGCAAAGGTTGTAGTTACGTACATGGTACCCGAGTCGCGCAGTTTACCTGCTTCGCAACACGTTACGGATAATGATTTTATACACGATGAGATAAATGCGCATGAGCATCATGCCGATCATATTATCCATCTAAGCTACCTGGATACATTGGGTATGTCATTGCATGAAATAACTGTTAAATATGATATCGGCATTATTGTAAAAGGAGTTTCAGGAACCTCGCGTGAAGTTAATGACGACCTAAAAGCGGCACTTAACCATTCATGCTACCCGGTTTTAGCAGTGCCTGAAGATGTTAGTTTTAGCATGAACAACATCGGTTATCTAACCGATCTTAGGTTTGCCAAAAAGTCGATCACTTATTTTATAAATCAGCTAATTTCATCAACTAAGGCCAGCGCCAAGCTGTTTAACGTAGCCGAACCTGGTGTGCCGCACATGCACGATGCTTATGCTGAAAATGTATTCGCACAATCATTTATTAATCATAACCTCAGCCTGATGAATATTAGAGAAAGAGAGGTTGCTAAAACTATCGACGTATTGACAAATATTATGCAGGTTGATCTTTTTGTGTTGAGCAACCGCAGTTCGCAATTAAATGCCGTTTGGGAGCATTACGACGCTCATGCCGAGCAGCCCCACGCGCATTTTCCGGTTTTGATATTTCCTTGCTGAAGCACTAAAAATAGCAATCTTTTAAGACTTACGAAGTTTTTAAAACTTCGTAAGTCTGGTTCTGCATATCCCACTCACGAATTTTCCTGCTGACACACTGTTGTCATTACACCATAACACCTTTGTGTGAAAAAATGTGTTAAGACATGAACAGGGCCGACAGGTTACTTAAACTATTGGTATTGCTGCAAAGCAGGGATGTGGTGAGCATCGACCTGCTGAAACAACATTTCAATATCAGTACCCGCACCGCCTACCAGGATATTGAAGCGCTTAAGCAACTAAAAATAATAGTGACTTTTGAAGCCGAAAAAGGCTGCTTTGTTTTGGTTGGGAGTTGCCCATCGCCGTTAAAGGATAAAGAAATTGTATCAAAACCGATGATGATTTTGCCTCCGGCTATTAAAAATGAAATGTTGGCAATGGTATTACGGGAATGATGTTGTTTTGAAATTGCCACCAGAGCAGTTTTTCTGCATGTGCAATTTGTTTATTTCAAAATGGATTCCCTCCAGCTTTCAGATACTCAACTCTATCGTTAATAAATGAAGACAAACTGAAATTGACCCATCTAATTTCCATCTTTGGTTTTCCGTGGATGTTTTCATCTAATTCTGCCATATACACTGGAGGATCATCTGTTGGTTGATCTAAATACACAAAAAGAAAAGGTATTGTTCCATAATGCACATCGAGAACAAAAAAAGGTCGCGCGATGTTGTATTTGAATTCCATAAGGTCGGCACGAACTTCATTTTGTAGATCTATCTGGCTGTCAAATGTGCTATAGTCAAGAACATAGCAGTCCTTGCCTGCAAGAGACAATAGTTCCCGTAGAGATGTCGGAAATGGATTTCCAGAGTTATAATTAATTTCTAAATGGATAATTTCATCAATAGTTAACGGTTCAAGGGTGAAGGAAAAGTCTATTCCAGTTGCCATTATTCCTGTTGTAGGTTTGATTACAGGATTGTCTCTTAAACCCGTTTGATATTTAATCTCCATAGCTTATTGCTTTGCTAATTTAGCCATTAACAAAGCATATCATCAAAACTCCTCATCATAATTAGCCTTAAATAATCAACAGCACCTGTGACTTCAAAGCTGTAAAGTACCCGATAATTTTCGCACGGTCAATCCTCTTATCAAAACCATAAATCAGGAAATCAAGTAATAGCACATTGCTTGTAACATAACGTAGGTTAGTGTCGTCTCTATATCATAAAACCCCGCCTTATGAAATTGAATTTAAAACATAGTTTGCTATTGTTCCCTGCTTTTATGGCTGGTGTCGGATTTGTCCAGGCGCAGCAAAGTAAGATTGCGAACATTGATACGCTGGTCCGTCGTGCCAACAGGCTTGGCATATTTAACGGTAACTTATTAGTGGCCGATCATGGTAAAGTGATTTATAAGGCCGCAATAGGTTATGCAGATGCCGCTAAAACTACCAAACTTACCGAGGCCTATCGGTTTCACATCGGCTCAATAGCCAAAGAGTTTAATGCGGTTGGCATCATGATGTTGCAGCAACAAGGTAAACTTAGTCTGGATGATAAGGTATCTAAATACCTGCCAGAGTTGCCTTCCTGGGCAAACACCATCAGCATTATCAACCTGTTGCAATACACCAGCGGTTTGCCCGATGTACAATGGAAAACCGTTAAAAATGATGCCGATAATATGGCTGATTTAATGAAGATAACGCAGCTTAACTCCGAGCCGGGCAAAAAATACAACTACAACAATAACAACGTGTTTTTACAACGCCGGATCATAGAAAAAATAACCGGCATGAGCTTTAAACAGTTTGTTGAGGATTATGAACTTAAACCCACAGGGATGAACACCGCCGTTATCGACCCAACTGAAAAGGATGCTTTAGTAGCTCGCGCGTATGATAATCAAGGCAAAACAGATCCATTTTTCTATCCGATATCTGGCTGGACGGCTGTAACGCTTGATGATTTTCATGCATGGGCAAATGCTATAGCCAAATTTAAACTCATCAACCCGGTTACCACCCGCGAGATTATTAATGGTGTTTCTGCAAACAGGCAATCCGGCCTTGGCGGTGGAAGTATGGATGGCGATAAAATGATAAGCCATATACATGATGGCACCAGCATGAATTACCAGGCACTGCTGGTAAGCAAAGTGCCCGAAGGGATCACCATTATCCTGATGACCAATAACAAGCAAGGTAACCTTTACGCCATCGATAGATCGATAGAAGCTATTTTAGATAGTAAACCCTACGCGCAGATCAAAAAGTCGTTCTCGGACGAATTTCATACTAAAATAGATTCGTTAAACGGCACGCAGATCATCGCTTTTTATAATGATGTTAAAGCTAAACATGCTGATGAATATAGTTTTGACGGTGAAGATACCCTTAATGAATTAGGCTATTACCTAATGGGCGACAAACGCATGGCCGACGCAGTCACCGTTTTTGAGTACAACACAAAATTATTTCCTAAGTCGGGCAACGTTTTTGATAGTTTGGGCGAAGCATATTATAACCAGGGTAATAAGCCGTTAGCATTGCTCAATTACAAAAAATCGCTACAGCTCGATCCAACAAACGATAATGCCAAAAAGATCATAGCCGAATTGGATAAATAGGAGAGGCTTGCCAATATAGGGGAACTTGGCGGGCCGATTTCACAGCTATACTTTTCCAAACTCCTATATATCCGCCTGTTAATGCCGGTTTGCTTTAATGCGAACCGGCTGGCAGGCAATATAAAAGCCGATAAAAAGGGCAAGTCATTTATTTGACTTGCCTTTTTTATGTTAAGGCTGTTCAAACTTTAGCTAAACAGCGTTGTTAATTGCAACGTATCCGCTTTGAACATATGTGTAGCAATTTTTAAACTTATTGCATTTTGAACTGGCATATTTAAAAAGATGGTTTAACTTTAACCCGTTAAAAAAGCCGTTTTTATACAGGTTTTTGAAACTTAACCGAACCCGATAAACTGAAAACATATACCCGATATGCAGGAACTTGACCCTACTATTCTCGAAAAAGCCAACTCATGGCTGCAAGGAAATTACGATGCTGATGTAAAGCAACAAATTCAAAAGCTAATTGACGATAAAGCCTACACCGAACTAACCGATTCGTTTTACCGCGACCTGGAGTTTGGTACCGGCGGTCTGCGTGGCATTATGGGCCCGGGTTCAAACCGTATTAATAAATACACTATTGGCGCGGCCACACAAGGTTTGGCCAATTATCTGAAAAAAACATATCCCGGCGAAAAAATTAAAGTTGCCATAGCTCACGATAGCCGTAACAATGCTGATTTCTTCTCGACGATTACTGCCGAGGTGTTTTCGGCAAATGATATTTACGTGTACTTTTTCAAGGCGTTGCGCCCAACTCCCGAACTTTCTTTCGCGGTACGCCAGTTAGGTTGCAAAAGCGGTGTAATGCTTACTGCATCGCACAATCCTAAAGAGTATAACGGCTATAAAGCTTATGGAGCCGATGGTGGCCAGTTTGTTGCCCCGCACGATAAAGCTGTGATGGATGAGGTTGCGGCGATCACCAGCGTTGACGATATTAAATTTACCCGTGTTGATGCCAACATCGAAGAAATAGGAGAGGATATCGACGAGCTTTACCTGAGCAAAATTGTTGAGCTTTCGGTATCTCCGGAGGCTATCCAACGTCAAAAAGATCTGAAAATAGTTTACTCGCCAATTCACGGCACCGGTATCACCTTAACGCCTCAGGCCTTAAAACGCTTTGGTTTTGAAAACGTGATCCTGGTTGAAGAGCAAATCACTCCAGACGGTAACTTCCCAACAGTAATTTATCCAAACCCTGAAGAGAAAGAAGCCTTAACCCTCGCACTTAAAAAAGCGCAGGAAACTGATGCCGATCTGGTATTGGCTACTGACCCAGACGCCGACCGTGTAGGTATCGCTGTAAAAAATACCGATGGTGAGTTTATACTGCTTAATGGTAACCAAACAGGTGCTATGCTCATCAATTACCTATTAAGCGCCTGGGAAGATAAAGGCAAGCTTACCGGTAAAGAGTACATTGTTAAAACCATTGTAACTACCAACCTGATAGAAAAGATTGCCGAAGCAAAAAAAGTAACCTATTACAACACGCTTACAGGCTTCAAATACATAGGTGAATTGATGACGCAGTTTGAAGGTAAACAAACCTTTATCGGCGGTGGCGAAGAAAGCTATGGCTACCTGATTGGCGAATTAGTGAGAGATAAAGATGCTATTGTATCAAGCGCGTTTATTGCCGAGATGACCGCTTACTATAAAGACAAAGGCAGCAGTTTGTTCGAGGCTTTGTTAGAAACTTATATCCAATATGGTTTCTATAAAGAGAAACTGATCTCATTAACCAAAAAAGGTAAAACCGGTGCTGAAGAGATCAAGGAGATGATGGAGAAATTCCGCACTAACCCTCCTGCCACCTTGGGCGGATCAAAAGTGGTTACGCTGAAAGATTACGAAAAACGTGTAGAAACTGATTTAACCAGCAACACCACCAAAGCAATCGAATTGCCAACATCAGATGTGTTGCAATTTATTACCGAAGATGGCAGTATCATCTCTGCACGTCCTTCAGGTACCGAGCCTAAAATCAAATTTTATTGCAGCGTAAACGGTAAATTGGAAAATAAAGAAGCTTATGCCGAAACAGATAAGCAACTTGATGCCAAAGTAACCTCAATAATGCAAGATCTGGGCGTTTAATCAAATCGCCCCATAAATAAAAATCCCATCGTGTTTATTAACCGATGGGATTTTTTATTTGATAGTAAATTGAATTTACAATGTTTTTCTTGGGCGACGCGGCCTATCAGATGGTGCGCCTGATGCATCACCATTGCTGTTAGGTGATCTGTAACCACCACCACCATTACTATTACCACGGTCGTAGCCGCCACCGCCACCACTTCCGTAGCTGCGAGGGCCTCCCGAATTATTACCGCGATTATTATTGCCATATCCGCCGCCAAATGATTTACGTGGAGGAGGCGTTTTCTTTACAAAATCATCGTTTATTTTCACGCTCAGTACACGGTCGGCTATTTGCATACCATCCAATGCTATCACAGCATTTTCGGCACCGGTACGGTCCTTCATTTCAAGAAATGCATAACCTTTGCAGATCCTTGTTTTTTTATCGCGTACAATTTTAATGGTTTCCACATCGCCATGTGGGCCTATCATTTTAACAATTTCCAGTTCGGTCATTTCCAGTGGAAATCCGCCGACAAATAATTTGACCATTTATAAAATTAAGATTTAAGATGATAGATAACCACCGATTGCAAATTTCGTTTCATTTTTTTTAAATAAAAGGATGTTTTTACCTTAAAGATAAAGTTTATTTTCACTTTCGGCCAATTTGCGACAGTATTTATACAGGTAGGGGTATTTTGCGCCCCAACTTATTATCCACTATCTTATTGCAAAGCCGAAATTGATTGGTAGCTTGTTTTAAGTGATTGGCTGTATTTATCGGCAGCCATCGTGTTTTCCATTTCTTTGCTGGTAAATATAGCAACTCCTATCTCTGTTTTTACCTGGTATCTTAAACTAAGGCTTAGTTGGCTGGTATCCCAATTGTAAATATCAGAGTAGGCATCCGGCCGGGAGGTGCAAGGGCCGTACGCATTTAAAAAATTGCTCAGTACTTTATAGGCATCCTGCATCTTAAAAAACAGGTACACATTAACTATTTTGTTTTGATAGGTGCGCAGGCCAATGGCATCTAAAGATAAACTATCGCCAAGGGTCAGTAGTTTATCATCATTATATTGATATTTTAAACAGCTATCCGGGTCTACTCTGCTATCGCCATCAAGGTAAGTGAGGTTTTGTGCAGGCAGTTCAGTGATATTATGGCCAAGAACCAGGTTCCCGAAACCATTATTTGCTTTAAGGGACTCGACAGAGCCATTTACTGCAGACTGTGACCATACCAGCGATGGTGTAACGCTTAGTATAAGTAAAAACAACCCGCCTACAAGCCGATAAATTTGTGTGTTGTGTTTTGCTTTCATATTCAGGGATTTGAATAGTAACTAAACAAGCCCAGTGCCACCACAACTTATATGTTTGCTTTAATTAACTTTTATTTAAAATTTAATTTTATGGGTTTATTAGCAGCTGTTTTGCAATAATTAATTAAATTATTACATGTGTTTTGTCTTCGAAAAACAACAGCGTATGTTTTTGCTAACGTTTGATTTATTTAATGGTTAATTATTTTGCGTGCCATCAATTAAAGAGTAACCATTAATTTACATTGTATCCGTATTCTGTTTAAATGTTCACTTACTATCCCTAAAACAAATAGTTTATAAAACGTATTAGCAATGCTTGTAATGTATATATTTGGGTATATAAACCCGGATTAAGCAAAGCTTGCCATATTCTTACAGCTGTTAAACCAAAACATGAGATATTTCTTCTGCCTGCTATTCTTATTGTTCAGTATGTGCGCCAATGCTTTAAGCAATACTGATAACATACTGGAAGAGTTAAAAACCGAAATATCAAAAAAAGAAAAATACGAAGACGCTAAAGAGCAGCGTATAAAAAGTATAAAGGCTTCGTTAGGAGAATTATCACCAACCGACTACGATGCCCGGTTTGATGTTTGGGATAAGTTGTACACCGAGTATAAATCTTACCAGTTTGATTCGGCCTATGTTTATGTAGATAAGATGATCTTATTAAGCAAGGTTACCGGTAACAAGCCTAAAGAGTTTCATAGCTATGTTAAAATGGCGTTTATCCTGCTATCATCTGGCATGTTTAACGAAACTTTTGATTATTTGCGCAAGGTGAACGTTAACACGTTGAGCAATACAGATAAGGTTGACTATTATTTTTTTTTAGGCCGATGCAATTACGATCTGGCTAACTATAATAACGACAAATATTTTAGCCCCAATTACATTGAAGCTGGCAATCAATCTATTGATTCGGCAGTAGCTTATTGCGGTAGCGATCAAATAACACGTACCTATTTGCTCGGCTTGCAAGGGTTTCAAAAAAAGGATTTTAAAGAGGGGAGGATAAGGTTTACCAAATTGTTAGAAAAAGATATTTCTATCTCTACGCACCTGCGTGCCATGGTATCATGTTCTTTAGGGCAGATCAACCTTGAAGATAACCAATCCGATGAGGGCCTTAACCTAATGATCCAATCGGCAATAGCTGATATAAAATCCTCCACCCGCGAAAACATGGCTTTATACAGTGTGGCCGAAATACTTTATAAGCGAGGGAATATAAAGGATGCGTATGATTTTATCCAGATAGCCAAGTCCGACGCGGATTTTTACGGTGCCCGTCAGCGAAAAATCAAGATAGGTGCCATTTTACCGCTTATAGCAGCAGCAGAACTTGACAATACCGAGCATCAAAAAAATAGGTTTTTAATTTTCCTGGTTATCATTACGGTATTGGCGTTATTGGTTGTATTTTTCCTGGTGATGATAGCCAAGCAGTTAAAAAAGCTTAAAGTTAAAGAGGGGATAATAGAAGGTAAAAACACCCAGCTAAACCATATTAACGGTAAGCTTATTGAAGATGCCAGGATCAAGGAAGAGTACATTGGCCAGTTTTTTAAGGCGATATCGGGTTACATTGTTAAACTCGAAAATTTAAAGATCTCGATAGATGCCAAGCTATCAATGAAAAAGTATGATGCCATCCATACTTTTGTAGATCAGATCGATATAAAAAAGGAGCGGGAGAACCTCTATTACAGCTTTGATCATATCTTCCTGAAGATCTTCCCTAATTTCATAACCGTGTTCAATAGCTTGTTTGCCGAGAAAGATCAGATCTGGCCCGATGAGGATGAAGTATTAAATACCGACCTGCGGATATTCGCCCTTATAAGAATGGGTATTGCCGATAACGAAACCATAGCCAAAATATTGGAGTATTCTGTTAATACCATTTACGTTTACAAAATGCGCATTAAAGCAAAATCATTACACCCCGAACATTTTGAACAACGCATAATGGATATTAAAGCTTTTGATTACGATTAAGTATTTTAAGATTTTTGATATACCCTAAAGGGAGCAAGAGATACCATTTTGCTCCCTTTTTTTGTTCAAAAAGTATTATAAATCATTAAAAAAACATTATATTTTTTTGAAGTTAATTAAACTTAAGATGTTGTAAATCAAATTTTTAATTTTAAAAAACATCTAAAAAAGTTATAAAAATATTAAAATAAGCCATTATCACCGTTACCGCGCTCCATAACCCTTTTTCTGATCTGTTTTATAATTAAATTGCATTAGATTTTAACCTGTAATAATCGTAAACCGTTACATTTTTAAACAACCAGTTATTGTTAACCTTCATCCTGTACTAACCTGCTTAATCTGTTTGGTATTTGAAGGCTTTTAATGCACAAAGCTTATATTGAAGGTATTATTAAATATAGTGCCCCAACAATATATGTGTGGATCCGTATAAAAATGTAGGTGCTCAATTTTATAGGTTAAAACCTAAGCCAATAAAACAAACCAATTTCAACTAAATCTCAAGTTTTATGCAAATTAAACATTTACTCAGTGTATGTTTCTTTGCTGTTTTATGCCTTATGATGCAGCCTGCTATGGCGCAAAATAAGGTTATAACCGGTAAAGTGACCGACAAAAAGGATGGCTCCGCCTTAATTGGAGTATCAGTTGTTACTGCGATTGGTGCACAGGGCGGCGCTATCACAACGTCCGACGGATCGTACAAAATTTCAGTACCCGCAAATGCGGTAAGCTTAACATTTACTTATGTGGGCTATTTAAATGTAACTGTGCCTTTAAATGATCGCGCAGTTATTAATGTACAAATGGAAGAAGCTAACAAAGCGCTTAACGAAGTTGTGGTTATCGGTTACGGAACACAAAAAGTAAAAGATGCTACGGGTGCTGTTTCATCATTAGGCAGTAAAGACTTTAATAAAGGTGTAATTGCCACTCCAGAGCAGTTATTGCAAGGTCGTATCGCGGGTGTGCAGGTTACCCCTTCAAGCGGTGAGCCTGGCGCGGGGGCTACTATCAATATCCGTGGTGCCAGTTCAATCCGTTCGGGTTCTAGTCCATTATATGTGGTAGATGGCGTTCCTTTGGATAATGGCGGTACTGCAGGTGGTTTTGATAGCGGCGCAGGTAGTTCATCTGCCCGTAACCCGTTGGCGTTTATCAACCCTAACGATATCGAAAACATCTCGGTGTTAAAAGATGCATCTTCGGCGGCCATTTACGGTTCACGTGGCGCTAACGGCGTTGTATTCATCACTACTAAAAAAGGTCGTAAAGGACAAGGCATACAGTTTAGCGCAACCACAAGTTTAGGTAATGCTGCTAAAAGATATGATTTGCTTGACCGTACAGGCTTTTTAAAAGGTGTTGAGAGTGTGGGCTCAAACGCTGGCCCTTCAAGCGCCGGCGGGGTTGATTATGGTGCTAATACTGATTGGCAAGACCAGATCTTGCGTACTTCGGTATCTCAAGGCTATAACCTTTCATTTGGCGGCGGAAAAGATCAGAATAACAATTACCGTGCAGCAGTTGGTTATGATAATCAACAGGGTATTATTAAAAATACCAATCTTAAACGTTTCACAGCACGTGTTAACGGTACTAAATCATTTTTGGGCGATAGGGTTAAGTTCGAGCTTCAAACTTTATACTCAAACCAACGCGACCAATTTGCTCCAATTACCAACAATGCCGGCTTTAACGGTAGTTTGATTGGTGCTGCAATCCAAACTAATCCTACTATTCCGGTTCGTGATGATCAGGGCAGGTATTTCAACTTAAATGGTTATGAAAACGGTTTCCCTAAAGGCAATAGCTTCAGGAACCCTGTTTCGTTGTTAAATCAGATCGATGATAGAGACAATATCAACCGCTATCTGAATAACCTTACCTTAACTGTAAAATTATTCGGTGGCATTTACTACAAGGGTAATGTTGGCGCAGATATCTCAAGAGGCCAAAGAAAAACTTTTTATGATCCAACCATCGTAGGTTTTACAGATGAGGCTAACATTGGCGATTTTAAAGTGCCTTCGGCAACCGGTAATGGTCGCGGTATTTTGGTACATACCGAATTAACGAACTATACCACTGAGCATACTTTAAACTACGATAAAAAATGGAAGGATAATAGCTCGTTAACGGTATTGGCAGCCTACTCTTTCCAAACATTTAAAAGCTTTAACAGGGCTAACCTGGCTTGGGGCACGCCAACTGCAGGCGAGTTTGTAAAGGATTTTAATGCCTTTAAAAACCATATGCCTCATGATTTTAGTAACCGTAACGGTATTGATAGCAGCAGCTACAAACTGCAATCGTATTTTGCCCGTGCAACTTACACCTATAAAGACCGCTACATCTTTAACGCTATTATCCGTCGTGACGGTTCATCACGCTTTGGCGAAAACCGTCAATATGCTAACTTCCCGGCTTTTGGTTTTAACTGGCACCTAAGCAATGAAGAGTTTATGCCAAAAGGTACTTTTGATAACCTGAGCCTAAGATTAAACTGGGGTAAAACAGGTAACCAGGATTATCCTTCATACGCTTCAAAATCATTAAAACAAACAAATTACGCCGGTACTTCAAGCGCTACGTTAGGTGCTGCTAATCCCGATTTGAAATGGGAAACCCAAACATCTTACGGTGCTGGTATTGATTTCTCGGTGTTTAACGGCGTGTTAAAAGGTAGTATCGATTATTTCAATAAATCACAAACCGATATCTTGTTTTTACAGGATATTGCACAGCCAGCTTCTGCTTCAAGGATCTGGATCAACTTGCCTGGTAATGTAAGGAATAAAGGTATCGAGGTAACTCTTGATTACATGGCCATTCAATCTAAAAACTTTTCATGGAATGTTAACTACAACATGACCTCGATCAAAAACAGGGTTGAAAACTTTGGCAATCGTAACATTATTACAGGTAATATTGATGGTCAGGGTTTATCTGGTGCATATGCGCAGTTTATTGCCGATGGTTACCCGCTGTATTCATTTAACCTGCCTAACTATTCAGGACTTGATAAAAACGGTTTCGGTATTTATCCGCAGGGCATTGACGCGGCTTCACCACAAGGCAGCCCGCTCCCTAAATTTATTGCCAGCTTAACCAATACGTTTACTTATAAAAACTTTACGCTTAGCTTTTTGCTTAATGGCGCTACCGGCTTTTATATCTATAACAACACGGCCAACGCGTTTTTCTACAAAGGCAACTTAGTTAGCGGTCGTAACGTAACTAAAGATGTTGCTGCTACTAACGAAAACCCGCTTAACTCTGGCGAAGTTTCAACACGCTTCCTCGAAAAAGGCGACTTTATGCGTTTAAGCAATGCCAGCTTAGGTTATACCGTGCCGGTAAAAAGCAAGTCTATCAAAACATTACGCGTTTCTTTAACAGGCCAAAACCTATTCCTGATAACCAACTATAGCGGTCTCGACCCAGAGGTTAATACCAATAAAGAAAGAAACGGTGTGCCATCAAGAGGTATCGATTACACGCCTTACCCAAGCGCACGCGTATTCACATTAGGTTTAAATGCAGGTTTTTAAAAATATTAGCATGAAAAGAAGAGCATCAATAGCAGCTATTAGCGGTATAATACTTTTAACTGCCGCAAGCTGTGCAAAATTAAATGAGAAAACCTACGGTTCGGTTTCTGTAGATCAAGGCGGTGCCGCCTCTTCAGCAGATCTTAACGGCGTTTATTCTCAACTATACGGCCAAACAGATCAGGCCAATACATACGCTTTACAAGAGCATTCAACAGACGAAATGATGGGCCCAACCCGCGGTACCGACTGGGGTGATTTTGGAACCTGGCGCAAGCTACATACGCACACCTGGACGCCATCACACAACCAGGTTAGCGATACCTGGGATCAATTGAACATCGGTGTATTCCGTGCAAGCCAGGTTATATCAAGGGCAACTGATAACAAGATCAAAGCTGAAGCAAGTTTCCTTAGGGCATACTTCATGTTCCAGGTGGTTGACTTATATGGCCAGGCCCCGTTTCGTGATCCTACGGCACCTAACTCGGCTACGCCTATTGTATATAACCGTAAAGACGCCACCGATTTTATTATCAAAGATTTGGAATTTGCCGACGCCAATCTTACTACATCTGCAAACATAGGTGTAGCAAACAAGGCGGCAGCCGATGCATTATTGGCTAAAGTATATTTGAACAGGGCTGTATACACCGCTACAACTGTTGGTGGTCCGTTTACCTTTGCCAAAGCCGATATGGATAAGGTTATTGAGTATGCCGATAAGGTTACAGCTGCCGGTTATACGCTTGAACCGGCCGGTAAATACTTCCAGGATTTTGCATGGGACAACACTGAGCAATCGCACGGTAATATCTTCGGTATTTACAATACACCTACCAACGTACCTGCATCATCAAAAAACCGTTGGAAAATGGGTTTGCACTACAACCAGACACCTGATGGATGGAATGGCTTCACTACTCTGGCCGATTTCTACAAATCGTTCGAAGCAACCGATGAACGCCGTGGTGTTGATTATCCGGGCTTAACTGATAAAGTTGGTTTACGTGCAGGTTTCGCCATTGGGCAGCAATATGGCCCTGGCCACGTTGCTTTGAAACAAAGGGGCGGTCAGCCGTTGGTGTTTACCGAGGTTGTTAACCTTAACTATTCAACCGAAGCGCAAGGTATCAGGGTATTCAAATACTTCCCGCACCCTAACGCAGATGGAACTGTTACCGATAGCGGAGAGGATAATGACTATGTAATTTTGCGTTATGCCGACGTTTTACTTGAAAAAGCAGAAGCTATTTTACGTGGCGGTACAGCTACCGGTGGCCAAACAGCCTTACAGATCGTTAATCAAATTCGTACCCCTCGTGGTGCATCGGCTTTAGCATCGCTTGACTTAACTGCCATGCTTGCCGAACGCGGTCGTGAAATGTACTGGGAAGGCTGGAGAAGGAACGACCTGATCCGCTTTGAGAAATTTAACGATCCGGTTGATCAGCGCCCAGCTAAAACAGATAAAAGCAAAACTGTTTATCCAATTCCTCAACGCGCGGTTGATACCAATCCTAACTTGAAACAAAACTCAGGTTATTAATAATTGAGATTTATTTGATTGAAAGGAACGTAGCGGAGTATTCCGCTACGTTTGTTTTATCTTCATTTATATGCGTCTAAAATTACCCCTCATACTTTTTTTTGCCGCTATCATCATTTTATGCTCATGCAACAGAGGTAATAAAGCCACCTTGTTTACGCTGCAGGATAACGAAGCGATAGGCATCAATTTTATAAACCAGTTAAATGATCAGGACCGTACTAATGTATTTGCCTATCGCAACTACTATAATGGCGGTGGTGTGGCTATTGGCGATGTAAATAACGATGGGTTAAACGATGTTTATTTAACGTCAAACATGGGAGGTAACCAGTTATACATTAACAAAGGCAACTGGAAGTTTGAAAACGTAACAGATAAGGCAGGCGTAAAAGGTACAAAATACTGGAGCACGGGCACCACCATGGTTGATATTAATGGCGATGGATGGCTGGATATTTATGTTTGCCATAGCGGCAATGCAAGGGGTAAGGAAAAAGGAAACGAACTATTCATCAATCAGCACGATGGCACATTTAAAGAAGAAGCCGAAAAATATGGCCTGGTAGATAATGGGTTATCAACCCAGGCCATATTTTTTGACTATGATAACGATGGCGATCTGGACTGTTTTGTATTAAATAACTCGTTCAGGCCAATAGAATCGTTTGACTTTAGCCAGAACCTACGTGCTGTAGTTGATGAACTTGGCGGTGCTCGGCTATACCGCAATGATGGTGGGCACTTTACCAACGTAACCAAAGAGGCGGGAATTTATTCGAGTGATATTGGTTTTGGTTTGGGGGTATCAGTTGCTGATATTAACCAGGATGGCTACCCGGATATTTATGTATCTAATGATTTTTTTGAGCGGGATTACCTCTACATTAACCAAAAAAACGGAACTTTTAAAGAAGATATCCAGGAGCTTACCGGCCACCTGAGCCTTGCCTCGATGGGCTCGGATATTGCCGATATTAATAATGACGGACGCTATGATATCTTTACTACCGAAATGCTGCCCGAAGGGGATAAACGCCTGAAAAGAGTAACCTCGTTCGAATCGTATGATGTGATCAAGGCCAAACAACGCGACGGTTATTATAATCAGTATATGCAAAACTGTTTACAGGTAGCCAACGCCGATGGCACTTTTTCCGAAACGGCTTTTTACTCGGGAGTAGCCGCTACCGACTGGAGTTGGGGCGCGCTGATGTTTGATATGGACAACGACGGCTGGAAGGATATTTTTGTATCAAACGGTATTTACAAAGATCTTACCGACCAGGACTATATTGAGTTTTTAGGTAACCGCGATAATATGGCCAAAATTGCAGAGGGCCGTAAAAAGTTCGATTACAAAGATTTTACCGATAAAATGGCCTCAACGCCGGTATCGAGCTATGCATATCTTAATAACCACAACCTCACTTTCACTAATAAATCGGCAGACTTTGGTTTAGATAAGCCATGTTTCAGCAACGGTTCATCCTACGCCGATCTGGACAACGACGGCGATAACGATTTGATTGTAAATAATGAAAATTCGCTTGCTTCAATTTATAAAAACAATGCCGAAAAAAATGGCAATCATCATATTCAGATAAAGCTTAAGGGGATGGGGTTAAATACTTTTGGCATTGGTGCCACTATAAAAGTATTTATGAAGGGCAGCGCGGTGCTGTACTATAATCAGCCAACACGGGGTTTTCAAAGCTGCACTTCGGCAAACCTGCTCACCATTGGTATGGGCAAATATACCATGGCCGATTCGGTTCAGGTGATTTGGCCCGGTGGCAGTTATCAACTTATTAAAAATGTAAAAGCCGAAGGTGTTTATACTTACCGGCAAGCAGATGCCAACCTGAAATATAATTGGAACAAACCCGCCGTTAAAACGCTGTTTGCCGATGTTACCAAAGCGATATTTGATAGTATCCCTAAACACAAGGAAGATGATTTTATAGATTTCGATAACGAGCGACTGATGCTGCAAATGCTCTCGACAGAAAACCCCTATATGGCAACTGCCGATGTTAATGGTGATGGACTGGACGACTTCTATTTCGGTAGCTCGAAAAATAGCTTCGCAGCCATCTACATTCAGCAAAAAGATGGCCGGTTTAAACAAACCATTCCGCCCGATTTTGCGAAACAGGAATACATTGAAAACGCGGGTGCTGTTTTCGGTGATTTTGATGGAGATGGCGATCAGGATTTAATTATTGGCGTGGGCGGTAATGCCGATGAGGCCGAAACACCGGTTTATAATCCACGCTTTTTTATAAACGATGGAAAAGGAAACTTTACCCGCGATGCAGGCCGGACTTTGCCCGCGGCTGTTAATACTTCAGTAGTTGTATCTGCCGATTATGATGGGGATGGTAAGCCCGATCTGTTTATTGGCGGCAGGAGCGTGCCGGGACTGTATGGCTGTTCACCAAGATCATACGTATTTCACAACGATGGCAACGGGCATTTTACTGATGTATCTGCACAGGTTTTAGGTGCCGATACCAAGTTAGGAATGGTAACCACAGCTAAATGGGCCGATATTGATAAAAATGGTTCGCCCGATTTGATCGTTGCCGGTAATTGGATGGGGATCCGGATATTTAAAAACAACAAAGGCAAGTTTACCGAAGATAAACAGCTTAATAATTATAAAGGCTGGTGGAGCAGCCTAGAAATTGCTGATGTTGATGGCGATGGTAACCTGGATATTATTGGCGGTAATATAGGCCTTAATTCAAAATTCAGGGCCTCGTTTGATAGGCCGATGGAGATCCACGTTAAAGACTTTGATAACAACGGCACCAAAGAATGTGTTACATCCATGTACAGAAGCGACGGTATAAATTACGTTTTCCATATGAAGCCCGATCTGGTAGGGCAGATGCCGATACTGAAAAAGCGGTTTTTAAGATATGTAGATTACGCAGGTAAACCTTTTAATGAGGTATTTACTGAAGATATGCTTCAGGGGGCCGAAACACACCAAATGAATTTCCTGGCTTCGGCGGTGTTTTTTAATAAAGGCGGTAACTTTACCTGTAAACCCTTGCCTGCCGATGCTCAATTATCAATGGTGAATACCATTTTGTACGATGATATGG
This sequence comes from Mucilaginibacter sp. CAU 1740, assembly GCF_039839285.1. Taxonomy (NCBI): domain Bacteria; kingdom Pseudomonadati; phylum Bacteroidota; class Sphingobacteriia; order Sphingobacteriales; family Sphingobacteriaceae; genus Mucilaginibacter; species Mucilaginibacter sp. CAU 1740. Next base: position 691,449 of record NZ_JBDOQS010000002.1, read on the forward strand.
ATAACACCGGCAAACCAAAAATAATTTTAGGCGGCAACTTTTACGGTTTTAAACCCGAAGTTGGGCGACTTGATGCTAACCGGGGACTGGTTTATCAATATACAAAAGATGGTTTTGTGTATTCGCCCTCTGCAACAACGGGTTTAAACTTGAACGGGCAGGTACGCTCATCGGCAATAATAAAAAACAGTAAAGGCAACAAATATTATCTGTTTGGTATTAACGACCAACCGCTTAAAGCTTATGAACTACGCTAACATCTACATAATGCTGCCGGTTAAAAGGATTCTATCATTGGGTTTTATGTTTGGGCTTGCGCTGGTATGCCTGTTTTCGTGCAAGCAAAAAAAGGTAGGAGAGGGTATATTTAAATTATTGCCCGCTACCCAAACTGGTGTGGGCTTTATCAATAAAAACATCGTATCCGACTCGGTAAACATTTTGGACTACCTGTACTTTTATAATGGGGCTGGAGTAGCCTCGGCCGATTTTAATAATGATGGCCTGCCCGATCTGTATTTTGTATCCAACCAGGGCGATAACAAACTTTACCTTAACAAAGGAGGGATGAAGTTTGAAGATATCACCACCAAAGCAGGAGTGGCTGGTGCCGGCAACTGGAAAACCGGTGTAACCATAGTTGATATTAACGGCGACGGCCTAAAAGATATTTATCTGAGTGTGGTATCGGGCTACAAAACTTTTAAAGGTAAAAACCAGCTTTTCATCAACAACGGCGACCTTACTTTTACCGAAAGTGCCGCCAAATATGGGCTTGATTTTGCAGGCCTTTCAACACAGGCCTCTTTTTTTGATTATGATAAAGATGGCGATCTGGATGTGTTTTTGCTCACATCATCGGTACATAGTAACGATACTTACGGCGATTCGACCCAAAGGTTTAAATATAGCCATGACGCCGGCGATCACCTGTTCAGAAACGATAACGGGCATTTTACCGATGTTACCGCCGGGTCGGGCATTTACTCGGCACCCATAGGTTACGGTTTGGGGTTAAGTGTTGGCGATTTAAATAACGATGGCTGGGACGATATTTACGTAAGCAACGACTTTTTTGAGCAGGATTATTATTACATCAACCAAAAAAATGGAACTTTTAAAGAGCAATTGAAAAGCGCCTTTGGGCACACCAGCCTGTTTTCGATGGGAAACACAATCAGCGATATCAATAAAGATGGGCACCTTGATGTGTTAACTACAGATATGCTGCCCGAAGAAATGAAGGTGCTTAAATCAACCATAAATGATGAGCCACTGGATGTTTATAACCAGGAAGTTAACGCCGGATATTACTATCAATATTCAAAAAACTGCCTGCAACTTAATGTGGGCAACGGCAAAAAGTTTGTCGACCTAAGTTTGTACAGCGGCGTATCTGCAACCGATTGGACATGGAGCCCCCTGGTACAGGATTTTGATATGGACGGCAAAAAGGATATGTTTTTTAGTAACGGCATTAAACGCCGCCTAAATGATATGGATTACCTGAAATACCTGGGCGATCCTTCGGTAATGCAGGCTTACAAAGAGAGCCGTGTTTTTGATAAGGATAAGATCAATAAAATGCCCGAAGGTGGCGTTCATAATTACTTTTACCGTGCTGATGATAACCTGAAATTTACCGACGCATCATCAGTTAATGATATGCAACAGGCATCGATATCGGCAGGTGCGGTGGCGGTTGATCTGGATAATGACGGCGACCTGGATATCGTGACCAACAATATGGACGAAGCGGCATTCATCTACCGAAACACAACTACCGAAAGCCATAAAGGCACCAAGCCCGATTATCTGAAGTACACAGTAAAATATAATGCAAATAACCGTGATGGTATTGGCACCAAGTTGTTCCTAAAATCGGGCAATCATATTGATCATCAGGAAATACAAACCAGTAATGCTTACGAAAGTAATTTAAACAACGAACTGCTATTCACTTTTGCACCAGGAGACAAGCCGGAACAACTTTTAGTGGTATGGCCGGATAATAGTTACCAGGTAATAAAGGATTTTATGCCCGGCGAAAAAATTGTTATCAGCTACAATAAACAATCGGTTGATAGCGGCAAACAGATTGCTCAGGTTATTGACAACTTTATCAGCAACAAGCAACAATTTGCCCAACAGCCTGTGCAAACTACGGTTTTGGCTGAAGTGAAAACTTTTGACACCCCCGATTTTAATTACTATTCATTACTGCCCCATACTTATTTACCGCACACCCCGGCCATAGCGGTAGCCGATGCAAATGGCGATGGGCTTGATGATATTTACGTTGGCGGAATAGCGGGAGAGGAAAAATATCTGCTTGTAGCGGATCAATCGGGTGCTTTTAAAAAGGTTAAGGTGCCTGCTTTTGATCATGATAAAGATTTAGGCGATGAGCAGGCACTTTGGGCTGACGTTAATAACGATGGTAAACCCGATCTGATAGTAATTGCCGCCAATCACCCATTTTTAGAACCAGAAAAGCTGGCGCAGCCACGCTTATACATCAATAAAGGCAATTTGCAGTTTGAGTATCAACCATTACCTAAACTAAACTACCAGGCTTCAAAAATTACGCTATTTGATTTTAATGGCGATGGTTTAAAGGATGTTTTATTTACAAGTGCCACATCCTTTAGAGATTATACCGCGACAATACCAGCCTCGATATTGATGAACAAAGGCAATGGCAAATTTGAGGTAAGCAACGATAAGAGTTACGACGAAATAAGGAACCTATCTTACGTTACGGACATTTCGGTTACCGACATCGATCATAATGGCAAGCCTGACCTGTTGATCACTGCCGAATGGCAGCCCATTGGCATATTTTTAAACGATGGCAAAAAACTAACGCGGTTTTCTTCGTCTGCACTGGATAAGCAAAAGGGTTGGTGGCAATCCGCTTTAATTACTGATGTGGATGGTGATGGCAAGGCCGATCTGATAGCTGGCAACTGGGGACTTAACAATAAATACAATGTTACCGCCGATGCCCCGCTTTACGCCTACAACAATGATCTGGATAAAGACGGTAAAAACGACATTATCTTATCCTATAATTACAAGGGCTTGTACTATCCGTTTCGCCCCAAAAATGACCTGGAGCAGGAACTGCCTTACATTAAAAAAGAATGGCTTAGCTACCAAAAAATGGCCGACAAAACTACCGACGAGGTTTTTAAAGATAGGCTTGATGATAGTAATAAGCTTACGGCTAATCAATTCAGTAGCATTTTTGTGAGCGATGTGCTGCACGCCTCATCTGTTACCGAATTGCCTTATCTGTATCAGCAAGCGCCAATAAGGTCGGTATTGAAAGGTAGTAATGGCGAAATTTTGTTAAACGGCAACTTTTGGGGTGTAGTACCCTACGAGGGTAAGTATGACGCGCTTGGTTTGGTTTCGCTGGGTTATGATAAACAACAAAAGCAATTTAAAGCCCCCAACTATTTTATAAACGCGGCATTTAATGGGCAGGAGTTAACTTACCTGGCTGAGGTTAAAAACGGTAAGCAAAGTAGTTATGTGGCGATAACTTATGATGGTAGAATCCTACTTGTAACACATTAAACAGCATTTCAAATGTTCACTTTACGCTCATAATCTTGCGCTCGTCTATGACGAGTGCTTAACATAGTTTTGCGTTTATAACGCTCTCCTATGTTAAGCACTATAAAATAGGATAGTAAATTTTAGTTATCCATTTTGAAGTGTCCTTTTCGGCTTGCCTATCAGTAATAAGCGATTGATACCACATGGCCGGCGAAACTAACCTGTGATCTTTCATATAAGCTTTCATCTGGTTTACGGCATTATTGGTGGTATTTGGCCCGCCAACTACATCGGCTACCAGTAAATTACTGCCTTTGGGCATGTTGTTAATAGTAATGCCGCCTTCTGTTGGTATCCTTTTATTAATTGGCAGCGCAATGTTTACCTGATACGCCTCGTCATCTGTTTGGGTAAGGTTAAGCATTGGGAAGTTAGTTTCAGTTGCCCCCTGGTTTTTGGCCAGTGCTTTCAAATTGGCAATCACAGCATAGAGTTGTGCAATCGTCGGCGTATTTTTATAAGTGCTTGAGGTTGTTAATAAAACGGTATCCTTAATGTGGTTCAGGTAAATTTTATAACCATAGGTGTTCCGTTCGTCTTCCAGAAAGTTTTTCAGTTTATTTAAAATATCAGCCACCTGCAAATTCACACGTTTTGCGCCATTGTAATTTGTAAGCCAGGCAAATGTGCCGCTTTCGCCTTGACCATCAGCATCCCATTTAACTTTAACAGCACCTTCGTCGGCAGCAAGGTAACTCATATCGCTGTTATAAACTAAGTCGTTGCTTTGTATTTTAAGATACACATCGCTGTTGGTAGTTTTTGTGATATAAAAATCTGTGCCCTTAAAGCGGTAGTGGTTATCAGCTACCTTTTCTCCGGGCCACCATTTGTCCCAGCCGTTTTGTGTGATCAAAAATTTGGAGGCGACTACATCAGCCGCGTCGATGGATACGGCTTCGCCAATAACAAGTTTAGTTGGGATTAGAAAATAGGCTATCGCTGCGCATAGAGAAACAGCAGACAAAACAATCAGAAAAATCTTCTTCATTCAGTTTATAAAAACACGGATAACAAGGGTGATAAATTTAATAATATTTAACGCATTTATGTGGTAAAGCAGTATCAAATAATCAAACAAAAAAATGCGGTATGAGGGCCAAAAAACATAGCTGAATATGCGGTAGCATACTAAAAAAAGCTTATATTGGCTGTTGATCAATATAAATGAAAGGCGGAATTTTCCTGATTTACCGGCCCGATTTTTAACCTATTTTATAACTTATGAGATCCTTTTTATTTTGCTTTGTCGGTGTATTATTTTTATTCACATCCTGTAAAAAGCCCGACTATGAAAAAGTAATACACGATCCCGAATTGTATCGGGTAACAGTAAAGAAGCTGAATGATATTGTGCTCGAGAATAACTTTCCGCCGGTAACGGCTTCCCGTAATTATGTTTACGCCAATATTGCGGCCTATGAAGTAATAGCCTCCGGCGATCCGGAGCATTTTCGTTCGTTATCCGGGCAGATCAAGCACTTGCCCGCAGTGCCTAAGGCTTCAAAGGATACCGCGGTCGATTATCAGTTTGCCTCCTTATTGGCATTTTGCACAGTAGGTAATGCGGTAACTTTTCCCGAAGGTAGTATGGATCAATACGTTGAAAGCCTGAAACAAAAAGCTAAAGATGCTGGTATGCCATCAGCCCTGTTTGAAGGTTCGGTAAACTACGCTGCTAAAGTTGCCAAATTTATATTGAAATGGAGCAAGGGCGACCATTACGCCCAAACCCGCTCGGCAAGTAAATACACTGTGAAACAGCAGGATGGTAGATGGATCCCTACACCGCCGATGTATGCCCAGGCGCTGGAAGCACATTGGGGCGAGATCAGACCGATGGTATTGGATTCTACAGCGCAATTTATACCGCCAAACCCGCCGGCATTTAATGTAAAAGACCATAACAGCCCGTTTTATAAGCAAGCGGTAGAGGTAATGCAAATTGTTGACAGCCTAACCAAAGAGCAAAAACACCAGGCCGATTTTTGGGATGACAATGCCTTTAAACTCAATGTAGTAGGGCATGCCTCGTTCGCTACTAAAAAGTTCTCGCCGGGAGGGCACTGGATGAATATCACCGCTGTGGCCACCCGTGCCAAAAAGATGGATTTCGGCACAACAGTAAGTGTTTACACCGAAACCGCAGTGGCATTGTTTGATGGTTTTATCAACTGCTGGTATCTGAAATATCGCTCAAACTATGTGCGCCCCGAAACTATCATTACCAAATACATTAATGCCGATTGGCGACCGTATATCCAAACGCCGCCATTCCCGGAGTATAGCAGCGGCCATGCTGTAATATCATCAGCGGCTGCCGAGGTGTTAACCAGTAAAATAGGCGATGATTTCGCCTATACCGATTCGTCAGAAATGGAATTTGGCATCGAACCTTTATCTTTTAAATCCTTCCGCGAGGCTGCAAAATCGGCAGCTATGTCCCGGGTAATGGGAGGCATCCACTTTAAAAATGCCTGCGTTATCGGCAACAAACAAGGCGGTGAAATAGGACAGCTGGTAGTTAAAAAGCTGCAATTGAAGGTAAAGTAATACTGAGGTTTTGTATTTTAAATTATTGATAGTGAATAAAATAGTAAAATATACTTTGTGCTTTGCTTTGCTGCTGCCGGTGTTGACCAAAGCACAAAGTATCGATGCCTGGAAAATAAAAGCGGATAAGATAGATCCTGCAAATTACTATGGAATTACCGTAGCCAATGGGATGATAGGTATTGTATCGGCCCCCGAACCATTCAAGGTTAAAAACGTGGTATTGGCCGGTGCGTATGATCTTTACGGCCGTGGTAGGGTAAGCAATTTCCTGAACAGTTTTAACCTGCTCAACATGTACCTGGAAATTGACGGCAGGCGTATCGACGCAAAAAACATCAGTAATTTTAAGCAGGAGCTGGACATGCAACATGCCGCCTTTACCACCAGTTTTGATTATGGCGATAAAGCGAGTATTAAATACACTTACTACTCATTAAGGCAGTTACCTTTTACTGTGTTGATGGATGTTTCGGTTACCGCCAAGCAGGCCATCAATATTACTTCGGCCAGTGTAATGGAAGCGCCCGATGCTTTGAAAGAGGTGCAAAATTACTACAATGAGATAGATAGGCCGCATGTTACCATCAGCCTGCTTACATCTACAGCAAAAAGCCCAACAGGCAAAATGCAGCTTTGTGCTTCAACCTCGTTTTTGTTCAATGAGCCGCACGGCCAGGAGCCGCGAATTATCCATGAGATGTGGGATAACAACATGCACCTCATGAAATTTAGCAAGGCGATAACTGCCGGGCAAACCTACAGTTATGCGGTAACGGGATCATCCATAACCTCGGCCCACCACGCTGACCCCTTGAACGAAGCTGAACGCCTCACCATTTTTGCCAAATTGGAAGGCCGCGACAGGCTCGTCAAATTTCATAACAAGGCCTGGGATGAACTGTGGACGAGCGACATCCAAATTGAAGGCGATGATCAATCGCAACAGGATATTCACAGTATGCTGTATCATCTGTATTCGTTTTCGCGGGCTGGTACAGCTTATTCACCATCGCCTATGGGGTTATCGGGTTTAGGTTATAATGGTCACGTTTTTTGGGATTGCGATGTTTGGATGTACCCGGCCATGCTTGTTTTGCATCCGGAAATTGCTAAATCCATGGTTGAATATCGTTTTGAACGTTTGGATGCTGCCCGAAAAAATGCCTTTTCGCATGGTTATAAAGGAGCGATGTTCCCATGGGAAAGTGCCGATAGCGGGGTAGAGGAAACGCCGGTTTGGGCATTGAGTGGTCCGTTCGAGCATCACATTACTGCCTGTGTAGCCCTCGCCGCGTGGAACTATTACTGTGTAACCCAGGATAAACAATGGCTACGTGAAAAAGGTTGGCCGATCCTATCGGCCACTGCCGATTTTTGGGCAAGTCGGGTTGAACGTAACGGCACCGACCATTATGATATCAAAAACGTAGTTGCCGCCGATGAGTGGGCCGAAAATATTGATAACAATGCGTTCACCAATGCCGCGGCCAAAGCCAATCTGCTAAATGCCACCGCTGCTGCGAAAATATTGGGCGAAAAAGCAGATGCCGATTGGGTGAACGTTGCTCAAAATATCCCGATACTAAAACTGGATAATGGCGTTACCCGCGAGCACGCTTCCTACAACGGCGAAGGCATAAAACAAGCCGATGTAAACCTGCTGGCCTATCCGCTTAAAACCATAACCGATCCTGCACAGATAAAAAAAGACCTGGAGTACTACGAAACCCGTGTACCTAACGAAGGTACCCCGGCCATGACCCAGGCTGTTTTCGCCTTGTTATACTCCCGTTTGGGTAATGGAGATAAAGCATTCCACTTTTTTAAAGATGCCTATGAGCCAAACTTGAATCCACCATTCCGGGTAATTGCCGAAACCAAAGGTGGCACTAATCCTTATTTTGCTACGGGAGCAGGTGGCATCATTCAAAGTTTGCTGATGGGTTTTGGTGGTTTGGATATTACTCCTGCAGGCATTGTGCAGATCAAAAGTAAATTGCCGGGTAATTGGAAATCTTTGAAGATAACCGGGGTGGGGATGAATAAGGCGACTTATACTATTCGATAACATTGTTCATGAATGTTAACTGTTTAAGATTATTAGCTATCGTAGCCTCGCTGCTGCTGGCTGATTGTAAGGGGAAAAAAGAGCCAGAGATCATAAAATTTGAGATAGCAAATGATGGTGGTGACATGCCTTTTAAAGGTAAAGTACTCGCTATAGATAATTCGTTGAATTGCCAATTTTATGGTGACGTAAATTCAGGAAAGAGTGGCTTTTTTGAAGGGGAGATTGATTCGAAATTATGGGATAATATCGAGAAGAAGTTATTGACGATAGACTATAAACCTCTTGACGAAAGTTTAGCCGACGCATCTAATTTTGAAGCTGTGGTTTATTTAAAAAATGGCAATCGATATCATATACACAGACATATAGGTGTGAAATCAACGAACGGTGCTGAAATACTCAGTCAAATTTTAGATACCTATAAACAGATCAAATTAATTCCGGTAAAGCGAAAGATAAAATTCGAAACAACTTATCAAAACCCTCCGCCGGTTCCGCCGATGACCAGAAGCTTTTTACCTCCCAAAATATGAGGTTGACTTAGCAGGCTTTATCGTAGCAGACTAAATACGGTTTCTTTAATTTCTCACCTCCGCTGGTGCTTTTTCCAACTGCTCTGTATCAATATGATAACGATTGACTAAATGGAGCAATACCCCATTTGTCCACCCAAAACCATCCTGCAAAGGATATTCGCCGCCACCCGCGGTTAATTGCGTATCAACCACATTGTATTTCTCCAGTAACTTACCAGTCTGCCTGAATACCCGAATGTTAAGCTTCAACCATCTGGTAGCTATTTCTTTAGCCAGTGCGTTGTAGTTATATTTCTCCAGGCCATCAATAGCCATGTATTGCAACGGCGCCCAGCCATTTGGCGCATCCCATTGTTGACCCGAAAAGTTTTGTGTGGTTACCAGTCCGCCGGGTTTTAGGAAGTTGTTTTTAAGGCCATCGGCTACAAGGCGGGCCTGCTCATCGCTGGCAATTTTAAATTCTAAAGGAAATTCTCCGGCAAGGGTTTCTATCGGCGATTGCTGTTTAAGCTTCCAGTTATAATCATCAAACCAGCCTGTTTTTTGGTGCCAGCAATATTTTAAAATAGCTTCTTTGCGCCGGCTGGCCCTGTACCTGTACATCTTGGCAAGTTTAGCATTTTGGATTTGATTGAGACTGCGGGCAATGGTTAGCTCCATGTTGTACATTAAACAATTCAAATCAACTGGTATAATATCAGTGGTTTGGATAGTAGGCAACTTGCCTGATGAATCAAACCAACGCGTGCTGAAATCCCAGCCAGATGCCGCGGCAGCACGGATGTTTTGGTAAAACTGCGCCGCCGACTGATTGCTTTCCTTTGCCGCGTCAACATCTTTAATGTATGATTCTTCGCGCGGCTGATCGCTTTCATCCCAGTAACGGTTCAGTACTTCGCCATCGGCCATGCGTACAACCCGGTGCGCGGCTTCTCCATGTTTTACGCTCATCGAACCTTGCATCCAGTATTCGTATTCCTTGATCAGCTGTGGCCTAAAGCGCAGCAGTACCTTTTCGCCTTCAATTTTTGCCAGCAGGTTTACCATCATGGCAAAAAATGGCGGTTGCGACCGGGTAAGGTAGTAACTCCGGTTTCCGTTGGGGATAAAACCATATTTATCAATCAGGTAAGCAAAATTCTCCACCATGTTATGGATCACTTTGGTTTGATGGCTTTCCTGCAAACCAAGCATGGTAAAGTACGAGTCCCAATAATAAATTTCGCGGAAACGCCCGCCCGGAACAATGTATGGATTAGGCAGCGCAAGGGTAGAAGAGAAGGGTTTAGCCTCGTCGGGATGCCTTTGTAGTACCTGCCATAAAGTATCAATATGCTTACGGATACCGGCGCTTATATCGGTCTGGAAATTGTTATGCCCTATCGGGACCTCGAAATTTGCCAGCACAAAAGCTTTCAGGTCAAAACCTGGTTTATCTTTTTGCTCGTTGTATGCTTTCATGATCTCAGCTGGATCCCGCTTAGGCGTAGCATCAACAAAAGTTTTGTTATCCGGGAAAATGGTTGACGATTGAACAGCTTCAAATAAGCCGGGAAACTGTTGCCTTGGTGTAGGCGTTTGCGCCTGAGTATGTAGGGCTATAAATAAAAATACGAGTAAAAATAGTTTTCTCATCAGCATGAAATTGTACCCCTTTGGCAGGATGGGTGCGGTTTATAATAGTATATAAATTTAGTGTTTTTGATGATAAAACAGATGTATCGTGTTTGTTTTCAATGTTTTTTAACGATATTATCAGCGTTAAAATTATTGACACCTGCCGATTACAACCAATTATTCTGCCTGCTTATGATATTCAAATTTTTAAAGCTGAAAACGGCGCTCATATTGCTTTTATTTGGCGAAGTTTGCTTTGCCCAATCCACAAAAAATGTGTTGCCTAAATGGGCATTTGGAGGTTTTACCCGTCCGGCAAATGTAAACCCTATCATCTCGCCCGATACTACATCGAGGTTTTTGGATCCGATGAGTAATAAGCAGGTTCAGTGGGAAGCTAACGATACTTTTAACCCGGCAGCGGCTATCAAGAATAACAAAATCGTGGTTCTGTATCGTGCTGAAGATCTTTATGGCATAGGCATCGGTTTCAGAACCTCTCGCCTTGGCTATGCGGAAAGCAGCGATGGCATTCATTTTACCCGTAAAAAAGGTCCGGTACTTTACCCGGATAACGATGTATCCAAAAAATATGAATGGCCAGGCGGCTGCGAAGACCCGCGCGTTGCCGTTACCCCGCAGGGTACTTACGTTGTGTTTTATACCGAATGGAATCGTGAACTACCCCGCCTGGGCGTAGCGACGTCGACAGATTTGATCCATTGGAAAAAGAACGGCCCCATATTCAAAAAGGCTTATAATGGTAAGTTTTTTAATATTGCCAGTAAATCGGCTTCCATTTTAACGCAGGTGGTTAATGGCAAGCAAGTGATCATTAAAACCGGAGGAAAATACTTTTTATACTGGGGGGAACATCATGTTTATGGTGCTACCTCAACCAACCTGGTCGACTGGTCGCCGGTTATTGATATGAAAGGTGAGTTGAAAGAACTGATGTCCCCACGGGATGGCTATTTTGATAGCGACCTAACCGAATGCGGTCCGCCCGCCGTCATGACTAAAAACGGCGTGATCCTATTTTACAATGGCAAAAATAAGCCTGCCGAAGGCCGCGATACACGTTTCAACTCCAACTCGTATTGTGCCGGGCAGGCATTATTCAGCGCGAAAGATCCGCAGAAATTTGTATCGAGGCTTGATTTACCATTTCTACGCCCGATGGCCCCCTTCGAAAAAAGTGGTCAGTATGTAAATGGAACGGTTTTTATTGAGGGAATGGCCTACTTTAAAAATAAGTGGTTTTTATATTATGGTTGCGCCGATTCAAGAGTAGGGGTAGCTATTTATGATCCTGCTAAACCGGCCGCTCCCGACCAATTGGAATAAAATTGTGAAAAAATGTGCATGTTGATTTTGGTTGTACTCCCAAAACGTTTATCTTCATGGTTAAATAATTTTATATCACATGCTTTACACCCTAATCCTGATTGCTGCAGCTTTTTTTATTGCCCACGTAGTTTTATTATTTACATCATTTAATAACGCAAAATTAAAGGCTCCCCGTTATTTTTATTCGCATCTAACTTTGTGGCTTACAGGTTTAACCGTTTTTGTATTAGCGTTTCTTTACAGCGGCACCAATCAATCAGGTTTTTTGGATTACTTTGACACAACTACTAAAAAGTCGTACATCTTTGTATTCACTTTCGGCCTTTCATTAGTGGCGCATTGCCTGGTAACTTTTGTGGTTTTGCCGCTGTTGCGCAAATCAAAAGTATAATTGCAAATATTAAGCAGGTTCTGAACAGAACCTGCTAATTCAATAAATCAAGCAGATCATCTTTTGACAAAGAAGCGGCGATGGTGCTATCCGGTCGGATCAGGTTATCGGCCAGGTCTTTTTTGGTTTGCTGCATGATCATGATCTTTTCCTCAACTGTTCCGGGGCAAATTAACCTTACGGCTACTATGTTTTTGTCTTGCCCAATGCGGTGGCAACGGTCGATGGCCTGGTTTTCTACTGCGGGGTTCCACCATGGGTCTACCAGGTAAACATAATCGGCTTCGGTTAGATTAAGACCTGTACCGCCTGCTTTTAGGCTAATGAGGAATACACGTACACCTGGGTCATTTTGAAATTCGTTTACCGCTGCCTCGCGCTTACGGGTTTGCCCGGTTAAGTAGGAGTGGCGGATATTGCGGTCTTTTAATTCCTTTCGGATCAAATCGAGCATCGATACAAATTGCGAGAATACCAGTATTTTATGCTGGTGCATTTTACCTTCGATCTCTTCCAGTAAAGTATTGATCTTGGCCGATGCATCACCCGGCATTTTTTCGCCCTTTAACAACATCGGCGAATCGCAGATCTGCCTCAGTTTACCAATGCCTTTCAATACGTTCATCGAACTTTTTTTCAATTCCTCGTTAGTAGTGGCCGAAATATATTCTCTAAACTCTTTCTCGTACGAATCATAAATATGGCGCTGTTCCTGCTGCATCTCGCAGTAAAGCACCATTTCGGTTTTCTCCGGCAGATCTTTAGCCACCTGTTGCTTGGTACGGCGCAGGATGAATGGCTTGACTTTGTTTTGCAACTCCAGCGCGCGTTTGCTGCCCTTAAACTTATCGATAGGTACGGCGTAAATATCTTTAAAGTACTGCTTGCTGCCCAGTAAACCCGGACAGGCGAACGACAACTGCCCGTAAAGATCAAAGGTGTTGTTCTCTATCGGCGTACCGGTTACGGTGATCTTGTTGCGCGATTTTAATAACCGAGATGCTTTATACCGTTGCGATTCGGGGTTTTTAATGTTCTGCGATTCATCCAGGAAAACATAATTGAAATAGAAATTTTTCAAAAAGTTGATATCCGAAAGTAAAGTGCCATAGGAGGTAAGCACCACCTCGTATTTATGAAGGTCATCGGCATGACGGGCACGTTCTGCCCCGTAAATTGTATGTACACTTATTGACGGCGCGAATTTTTGAATTTCCTGTTGCCAGTTAAACAGGAGCGAAGTTGGTACAACAATAAGGTTGGTATTGTTCTCAGCCTTAGTTCTTTGCAGCAATATAAAAGCTATGATCTGGATTGATTTACCCAGGCCCATATCATCGGCCAAACAGCCGCCAAAGTTAAGCTCATCCAAATAGTTAAGCCAGTTTAAACCCTGGTGCTGGTACGGGCGGAGCGTGCCGTTTAACCCTGCGGGTACAGTAACCTGTTCAATTTTATTAGTGATTCCTAATTTTTTGTGGTAAATATTAATCTCGTCCCGCACTTCATCATCCAGCATTTCCTTATCATAAAATTGCTGTATAGCACTATAATTACTTTTTGAGGTATGGAGGGTATCATCATCCCCAATCTCGCCCGAGTTAAAATAATCTGTGAATTTTTCTATCCATTCGGCGGGCAAAATTCCCTGCGTACCGTCATCAAGCTTAACGTATTTGTTCTTGTTTTTAACCGCCTGGTGTACCTGTTTCAGGCTCGCCCGTTTTTTGCCAAATTTTACATCTATAACCGTATTGAACCAGTTAATGCCGCTCAGTACTTTAATATGGATGGTTACCTTGTTGGCGTTTAGTTTATTGCCTTCCAGTTCGTTGAAGCCGAGGATCTCAATTTGGTGGTCGCGCCACTGGTTGAAAACATCCAGAAACCAGTCTTCATCCAAAAAATGTCTTTTATGCAGGTAAAAGTATTCAAGGTCGTTATCTACCTGTTCGTCAAAATAAGGGTGCTGCTTCATGAGCAAGGCGGTAAAGGCTATTTCCTCATCGTCGCGGCGTTGCACCATAAATTGGTTGCCCTTTTCGTCGGTACCGTAAATTTGTTTTTTGGTGCGGATTGGGATCTCTGCCTCGCCGTAGCGCATAACAGGGATGATCATTACATGCGCGCCAAAATCTGATAGGTAGATGATTTTTTCAGCAGGTTGATCAAAGCCTTCATCTTTTATCTGCGCCGGCGTTGCGGGTTTGATGTAGGTGTAATCGATACTGAGTTTGCTTTCCAGTTTGTTCAGCAGCTGCGATTTTACATCGGCATATTTACTTTTATGCACCTGCAAGCTGCCGTGTTTCTTTTTAAGCAGCTCAATTACATTCAAAACCTGCAGGTTATTGATGAAGTAGAGTGTATCGCCAACTGAAAGAAAATAGTTGAATTTAAGTTCGAGGTCTTTAACATCATAAAGCAGACTATCTATGTTGAACACACCGCTTATCTCATAAAAATCACCCCAGGTATTTACCTTGAGGTTGATATCGCTTTGTAGTGTTTTTACTTTAACAGGGCTTACCGAACCTGCGGTTACATTATCTGAGATATTACTATCGTGCGCATAAAAACTATAGCTTAAAGGGTTTTTAACTATAGCTTTTAACGCCGAGATATCGGCAACCGTTCGCTGCGCGTTAATGTGGTTTTGAAACTTATGTACGCCGGTAAAAAATTTGAGTTTGGCTGCATCTTCGGTATCCCAAACCATATCAAGCGGCGCGATAGGCGTTAGCGGATTTTTGATCTTGCCATCCTTGGTAGTTTGCGCGTTGTAAAGCTCAATAAACAGGTATTTATAGTATTTGTGCTGTTTAAGTACTACACAAATAGTTTTATCTTCGGCATCGCCGGGTTGCTCTGGCGGTTCATGGTTATCTTTAACAATCACCGATTGCAGCGCATCCAGACTTTCTTTGGTCACTACAGTTAAAGCGGCTGATCTCGGCGTTATTTCGATACCCTTGTGATGATATCTTACATCGAAGTATTGATCAAGGTTGGTTTCATTTTCCAAACCGTAGTCTCCGGCTATTTTCCTGATTTTCTGATGCCTGAGTTTATCATCAAAGAAAACCCGAAACTCATCACGCTGGATAATGGCGGATAACACCTGCGCCTGGTGTTCGCATAATTTATCGCGAGGGGCGCTGCAAGCACATGATAATGAAAGCTGTTCGGGCTGGCGGGTAACAATAACTTCGGGAAAGGCTACGGTAGCGGCTTGGTTAGTAAATGCCCCGTTATCAATTTCGATATGTTTCGGGAGGATTTGCCGGTAGCTTTCTTTATCAAAATAAATACTTACAGCGGCGTATTGGGCTATCAGGCTTTCGGTAAGCTCTTCAATGGCGATGCCTTTAATGATGATGTTGTGATTATCCGAATTATCGTCCCTGTAGCTTTTTATCCTGATCACTGTAGCGTTTATTTTCAGGATGGAATATTACATATTATTTGCCAATAAGCCGAAATATTGTTTTAAACGCCTGTTGTATCCAGTAGTTCTTTATTTACTCCCGCAATTATAGATTCAAACTCCGGAATAGCTTTCTGATATTCGCTAAGCAACCTGAACTGGTTTTTTGCCCGCATCAAATTGTGCCCTTCATATTGCGCGCCATAATAGATATCGTTATTTAAAAAATCGGTTAAAAAGCGTAACCCTTGCATATAGATCATCATCTGGCCCGAAAAAATAAACAGCTGCTTTTCAGCGTCAGTGAGGATGCCGCCCATTTCGGCCATATAGCCCGCGTATATGGCTTTAAAAAACTCTTGTCTTATTACAATTTTATCCAGCTGTTTTTCCTCCTCGTTTGCTGCGGATAGGTAGGTGCGCATCATATCGCCAACATCGCTCAGGTAATAGCCGGGCATTACGGTATCCAGGTCAACCAGACAAAGGGCGTTATGCTTATCATCAAACAATACGTTATTGATTTTGGTATCATGATGGATCACGCGCAACGGGATCTCGCTGTTTTGCACTATCTGGTTGTAGGTGTGGGCAATATTGGCGTTGTTATAGGCTTCCCGTATTTCGGCGGAGGCTTCCTCCAGTTTATCAGTCGCGGTATCTGTGGCGGCTTGTTTAAACTGCTCGAAGCGCAGTTTAAGGTTATGGAAATCAGGTAGGGTATAGCTGAGTTTATTAATGTCGAAATTATTCAGCAAGTGGGTAAACCTGCCAAATTGCAGTGCTGCATTAAAGGCCTCTCTATCGGCTTGCAAAAAATTTACTGTATGCGAACCTTCAATAAAAGGAAACAGTCGATAAAAATCGCCATTGGCGGATTGAATGATAGATTTGCCCTCTTTGCCTTTAATTGGCGCTACAAATAAATAATCCGGACTGTTTTTATCCAGATAATCTTTGATCAAAGCAAGGTTATGATCAATCGCGTCGGGGTCTTTAAATACCGAGTTATTGATCTGCTGTAAAATATATGATTGGTTAACACCGCTTACCTTATAGGTATGGTTAATGAGGCCCGAGCCAAAGGGCTGTACCTGGTAGTCGGAAGCGTTCAATCCAAAATTGATAAGGATATCATTAAACATAGTACGGGTGTTAACTTGTTTTCAAACATAGCTAAATGTTAAATGATAGCCATGCGCAAACGTTTGACTGTTTTTTTATTCGGGTTTATTTTTTGTTCTCTACCAGTTGCGATTCAATGATCACCTTATAAAAAGCGCTTGGCTCATTGCCTGCCGCGCCTTGATGATGCAACAAGTCCATCAAAATATCGGTAGCTTTTTGTCCCTGTAAATAAGGAAATTGCTCAACCGATGCCGCCGGGATGTTTTCCATATAGTTGATGAGCGGCAGGTTGGCATAGCTCACAAACTCCAGGTCTTTATTTATTTTGATGTTGAGTTTTTGCGCGTATTTGATGGCGAAAAGCGCTACGTAATCGTTAAAAGTTACTATGGCGGTTGGCTTGCGTTTGTTGTTAAGCAGTTCGTCTAAAGCCTTTTGTGTGCCTTGTTCGGTTAAATCACAGGATACAATAAGTGATGGATCGTATTTTAAGCGGTTTTTGGTCATAGCCTTAATGTAACCTTCCTTACGCTCGCCGGTGGCCACCATAGTTTGCGGACCGTTGATCATGCCTATGGTACGATGACCTTTTTTAAGCAGGTAGCTAACTGCTTCGATAGTGCCTATTTCCATATTGCAGGCCACATAGTGGATGTTAGGGATAGACGGGATCCTATCAAAATATACCACAGGGATATTATACTTTTTAAGGTTTTCGAAATGTTGGTACGATGACGTGTTTTTTCCTACAGAAACCAGCAACCCATCCACCCGGTGGTTTTTCATTTTCTCCACCAGTTGCTTTTCTTTCACCTCATCATCATGCGATTGGGCCAGTAGTACGGTATAATTCTTTTTGTAGGCCGTATCCTCAATAGCACTGATGGCGACAGAGAAGAAAGCTTCCGAAAGTTCGGGCAGAATAACGCCGATGGTATGCGTTTTGCCCTTTTGCAGGAATATGGCAGTTTGGTTAGGCTCATAGCTAAGCTCGGCGGCCAGCTTTTTTACTTTGGCCCTGGTGGTAAGGCCAATGCTCGGATGATCATGCAAAGCCCTCGAAACTGTTGAAACAGAAATACCTAAAATTTGCGCTATCTCCTTAATTGTTGTTGGTTTTCCCTGCATGTATGCCCCGTTTCGCTGTTTTATTTTTAAAGTTAAGGCATTATTGCGAGATAAGCTAAAGCAAACGTTTGCGTAGCATTCGGACTGATTTGGGCGGCCGGCAATAATGGTATAAAAAAATGTGTAACCTGGTTGTTCCTGAAATTAACAACTGCAATACTTTGATAAATAGTTGCTTACAATGATGCTTTTGTAAGATGGGGTATTAGTAATTATGGCAAGATACCGGATAAATATGGCCACATTACAAACGTTTGCGTTGAAATTGCGCAGTTTATTCTTTACTAAAACAACTAATGCAACTACATTTATAAAAACATAGCCGCCCATAAGCTGATCATGAAGAAAACCATTTCAATTTGCATAGCCCTATTTTTTGCACTGATATACTCTCATACGGTAATGGCACAGGAAGCCCGTATCGATGCATCGAAATTGCGCCACATTATTCCGCTTGGGGGCAATGCCTGGGTTAACCGGCCGGATTCGATAACCGATGAAGGGCTTTTTAATTGGAGTAGCCCAAAATCAACAGCTAACATCTATTTTAGGTTGAGTGAGGCACAGGATATAAAACTTGCTTTGAGAGTGAAGGTTGCAGATGGGACAAGCACCATAAAGCTTTCCGCAGGAAAAAATGAGTTTACGAAAAAGTTGAGTAATAAGGCTTTTGATACAGTTGAATTTGGGACGATCCATATAAGCCAGCCTGGCCATGTGAAGATCAGCTTAAAAGGTATCAGTAAAACCGGAAGCACTTATGCCGATGTATCCGACCTTATAGTTACGCTGCAACATCCGGACAAAGATATTGCCTATGTCACGAAAGGTAGCTCATTTCATTTTGGTAGAAGGGGGCCATCGGTACATTTGCGCTACCCGGTTGCCGAGGATAAACAAGACAAAGTAAAATGGTTTTACAATGAGATCATTGTGCCTAAAGGCCAGGACATAATAGGATCTTATTTTATGGCTGATGGTTTTGGCGAAGGGTATTTCGGGATGCAGGTAAACTCGGCTACCGAGCGGAGGGTGTTATTTTCAGTATGGAGTCCTTTTAATACTGAAGATCCGAAAAGTATTCCGGATAGCATGCGCATCAAGCTAATAAAAAGTGGCGCGGGGGTACATATCGGCGAGTTTGGTAATGAAGGATCGGGCGGGCAAAGCTATATGCGTTTCCCCTGGAAAGCCGGACAAGCCTATGCTTTCCTGTTAAGCGCGGAGCCTGATTTTGCGAAGAAAACAACTACTTATACGGCTTACTTTAAAGATGTAATCGCCGGTAAATGGTTTTTGATAGCCTGCTTTACCCGCCCGCAAAAGGCAACTTATTTAACGCACCTTTATTCGTTTGTTGAGAATTTTGAACCGGAAAATGGCGATCAGATCCGTAAGGCGTTCTTCACTAATCAATGGATAGGAGATAGCAATAATAACTGGCAGGAATTAACCAATGCCGTTTACACTGGTGATGCAACCGCTAACGCCAATTACCGTAAAGATTACGCCGGAGGAACAGAAGGCAATAAATTCTACCTGCAAAACGGCGGGTTCTTTGATAATTATATCAAGCTTAAAACCTCATTTGATCGTAAAGCAGCCGGCCAAAAGCCGGTGATCGATTTTAAAAATCTACCCAATAAATAAGCCCCAAAACAACGATATTTAATATATGGAAAGAAGACAATTTCTAAAAACCAGCGCCATCGCAGCGGCAGGTTTCAGTATTTTGCCATCAGGCAGTTTGTTTGCATCCGCACCGGCCAAGGTGCGTTTAGGTTACATTGGCGTAGGTGCCCGCGGTATGAGCCATATTGCCGAAGGCTTGCTTCGCGATGATGTGGAGATCATAGCTATTTGCGATACTCAGGAAAGCTCCCTGAAAATTTGCCGCGAATACATCGCCAAAAAAGGCCACGCCCCGGTAAAAGAATACACTGGCGGACTTGATGCTTACAAAAAACTGCTCGATCATAAAGATATCGATGCTGTGATCATCGCTACCCCATGGCAGTTTCACCATCCGCAAGCTATTGATGCCATGAAAGCCGGTAAATATGTAGGCTGCGAGGTAATTGCAGGCTTAACGGTAGAAGACCACTGGGATATTGTCAACACTTCCGAAAAAACAGGTATGCCATACATGACGTTGGAAAACGTTTGCTATCGTCGCGATGTTATGGCAGCCCTGAACATGGTGCGCCAGAATTTATTTGGTGAGATGATCCATTTAGAAGGTGGGTATCAGCATAACCTTCGTCAGGTTTTATTTAACGATGGTAAGCAATATTACGGCGGAGGTGTGGAGTTCGGTCCTAAAGCCCTGAGCGAAGCACAATGGCGTACGCAATTTAATATTGATGTGGATGGCGATATTTATCCAACTCACGGTGCAGGCCCTTGTATGCACTATGCCAATATCAATGCCGGTAACCGTTTTACAAACCTGGTATCTTTCAGCAGCAAAGCCCGTGGTTTGTCGGCCTATGTTGAGGAAAAATCCCCCGGCCACCCTAATGCTAAGATCAACTATAAAAACGGTGACGTAACTACCACCATGATCAACTGCGCCAATGGTGAAACCGTATTGCTAAGCCATGATACCCATTTGCCAAGGCCATATTCGTTAGGTTTCCGCGTGCAAGGCACCAAAGGTTTGTGGATGGATGTAAACAAAAGCGTTTATATCGACCATCAATCCAAAGAAGATGATGTATGGGATCCGGCAAAAGACTGGTTTGATAAATATGATCATCCACTTTGGAAAAAATACGAAAAGTTTGCCGAGGGCGCAGGCCATGGCGGTATGGACTGGTTTGTATTCAACGCCTTTATCGAATCGGTAAAGCAAAAACGCCAAACGCCTATTGATGTATATGATTCGGTTACAATGAGTGTGATCACGCCACTATCAACCCAATCATTAAAAAAAGGAAATGCCAGCGTTGAGTTCCCTGATTTTACGAAAGGGAAATGGAAGGAACGTAAGAATACTTTCGCGCTTGATGATAGTGGTTTTTAAAGAGTAAGTTTTAATAGTTTTAAACATAGAGCCTGGCGCAAGCCGGGCTTTTTTATTTATAAACTACCGCGGGTTTAGCGATAGCGTAACCCATGGGAACAACAGGTTATTCTCTGACTTAACCACCTAATCCTCAAATTCTGGTCGAAGTTTAGCGATAGCGTAACTTCGTCCTAAACTGTGTTAAGCTTTCAGCTTAACTTTGAGATATAGAAAGATATTTAATGAAGCAATACGGAAGCAGAATGCTTCCGACACTATAGGACGAAGTTACGCTATCGCTAAACTTCGACCAGTATTGGGCGAATGTTATATCCTCTTCAGAAGCCTTGGTTTTTACCACACGCAATGGCATCAATTAATAAGTAGCTCATAATCAATTTTTTCAAATGTCTTTCCGAAACACGCCGATTACCTCTGATAGCAGCATAAATAGCTGTATCACAAATGGGATCACGCCACTATTTCGCCTCAATTAATCCAATTCATCCCCGCAAACTACTTCCAGTCAAACGTTTGCGTAAGCCCAAAATCCTCCAAAACAAACGTTTGCGCTGTGTTTGCGGGGCTGATTTTTTGCTTTCACAACCCTGTATCTCTAATTTCCAATATTCAAAAACAGGACTAAATCACAACAAAAAACTAACAATTAATTAATACTAACACCCACCACGTATGATTAAAATTTACTCAACCCCAAAACAGGGTTCAGGCAAACAAATCAATTTAAAGGGGCAACTCAACGGCCTTTTTAAAATGATTTGCTGCACCCTCTTTTTATTATTGCCGATGCTGGCCAGCGCACAAACAGTTATCAGCGGTAGCGTAAAAGATAAAGACGGTCCCGTTATTGGCGCTACAGTAACCCAGCAAGGCGTTAAAAATACTACTACTACCGATGTTAACGGTAAGTTTAAACTTACGTTACAAGGAAGCGCGAGTAAACTGCTTGTATCTTATGTAGGCTATAAAACTCAGGAGGTAACTATCGGTAACTCAACCGAACTGACCGTTACCTTACAAGAAGATCTCAATAAACTGAACGAGGTAGTGGTTGTAGGCTACGGAAGTGTAAAAAAGGGCGACCTCACCGGTTCTATCAGTTCTATAAAAAGCGATAACCTAACGCTGGGCGGTACAACAACCAATATTGGTCAGGCTATACAAGGTAAGGCTGCCGGTGTGCAGGTGCAGCAATCAAGCTTTGCACCGGGTGCGGGAATTAGCATTACGGTTAGGGGCGGTAACTCAATCAATACCTCTACATCGCCTTTATATGTGGTTGATGGTTTCATCAGCGATAATGGCAACCAGGTTAACCCTAATGATGTTGAGGATATCCAGGTACTTAAAGACGCTTCGGCCACCGCTATTTATGGTGCAAGGGGGGGTAATGGTGTTGTATTGATCACTACTAAAAAGGGCAAAAACGGAAAAGTTTCTTTAGATGTTGATATATCAGGCGGTTCGCAATATTTAACATATAAACCAGAATTGCTAACCGGTCAGCAATATACAGATATTCAAAATGCTACCGCTTTAGAGGATGGCAAACCACAGCCGTATCCATCAAGTTTCCAGGTGGCTAATACCAACTGGTTAAAACTGGCTACCCGTAACGCTACGGTGCAGAACCAAAGCATCAGCTTAAGTTCTGGCGATCAAAATTCTAAGATCTATGTTGCCGCTAACCACATTAAACAGGTAGGTGTATTACAGCATACCGGTTATGAGCGTTATACAGCAAGAATAGGTGCCGAGAAAACAATGAGCGATAACCTGAAGATCAGCGCTAACTTTTATGGCGCTAATTCAAACTCAACGTTGCAATCATACTCGGGCGATATTACCGCGCCGTTGTTCAGTTTGTTAACGGCACCGCCAAACGTAAATCCTTACAATGCGGATGGCTCGTATAACTACTATGTTACCCAGGGCACAAAAACCAACGCGCTTTCGGGATTACTGGAGCCAACTAATAATAGCGGCAACAAATTGGTTAACGCCAATATTGGTTTGGATTATAAGATCATTAACGGTTTAACATACCACTTAACCGCCGGTACCGAATATAGCCAAACCACCGCGGGCCAATACCTGCCTACAACTACTATAGCCGGTGCCAAACAGGGTGGTGTAGCCAGCGAGCAAACATCATCGGCCTTCAGGTGGATAGTGGAAAACTACCTTACCTATAAATTCAATATTGCTAAAGATCACGACTTTACCGTGCTATTAGGTACATCAAACCAAAAAGACGTAACCGATGGTTTAAGTGCAAGCTCTAAAGGTTTTTCTACAGATGCATTCCTGTATTATAACCTGAGTGCAGGTTCATTAACCAACGGTTACGGAAGCAGCAAGGCCGAGGCTTTCCTTACCTCGTACTTCACCAGGTTAAATTATGCTTATAAAGATAAGATCCTGGCATCGTTCTCTTATCGCGATGACCGCTCATCAAACTTTGGTTCAAACAAACGTTCGGGCTTTTTCCCGGCTGGTGCTGTAGCTTACAAGCTTACTGATGAAGATTTTGTTAAAGACCTGCACACCTTCTCGAACCTGAAAGCCCGTGTAAGCTACGGTATTACCGGTAACGACAGGATCCCGGCAAGCTTATACCTTTCAACCTTTGGCCCTTACGGTGTAGTGCTTAACGAAACAGGCAATTTGCAAACCGGTATCGAACCAAAAACATTGGCCAACCCCAACCTTAAATGGGAATCTACACGCCAGTTAAATATTGGTTTGGATATGGGCTTTGCCAATGGCCGTATCAATACCAGCATTGATTACTATTCCAAAAAAACAACCGACTTGCTGATCCAAATCCCTATCGGGCAGCAATGGGGTTTCAGCAATCAATATGTAAACGGCGGTGCTATCCAAAACCGTGGTATCGAACTTTCGGTTAATACCAGCAATATCCGCAACAAAAATCTGTCGTGGAATACCACGGTTACCTTCGCTTACAATAAACAGAAAGCGTTGGATTTAGGTCCAGGTGTACTGGTGATCAGCACCAATACCGCCAACCCAAGCGGTACAGTTTCTGGCCAGGAGTTTACACGTGTTGTTCCGGGCATTGAGCTGGGCGAGTTGTACGGTTATGTTTACGAAGGCGTAGTTAAAACCGGCGAGAAATACGCCCCTCAACCAAATTCAAAAGCGGGCGACCCGAAATACAAAGATGTTAACGGCGATGGCGTAATTACTCCGGCCGATCGTACTTATCTCGGTAACTCAAACCCGCATTACATGGCCGGTTTTGGAAACGATTTCCATTACAAAGGCATCGATCTGGGCATCTTTTTCCAGGGAGCGTTTGATTATTATCTATACAACATGAACGCCATGGTGTTGGAATCAACTACCGGTGCAGCTGCGCTGAACCGCTTTGTTGTAGGCAAAAACGAGAATACATCTATCCCACGCGAGGGTTATTACCTGAGCACTTACGGCAGCTATGTTAACTCACGTTTTGTTGAAAATGCATCATACGTGCGCCTGAAATCATTATCGCTGGCTTATAACTTCCCGGCAAACTGGTTCCAGAATATGAAAATATTGCAGGGAGTAAAAGTGTATGCCGAGGCACAAAACCTGTGGACAATTACCGGCTATAAAGGTACCGACCCTGAAGTAAATGTACACTCGGGCGCTTTGGGTGGCGGTTTGGATTTTAACTCCTTCCCGGCATTTAAAACCGTAACCTTCGGTATCAAGGCATCAATTCATTAATCCATTAAGGGATCAACAAAATTTAAATCAAAATGAAAAAATATAATATCCTGGTATTGGCAGCGGCGGTGCTTGCGCAGTTTTCGTGTAACAAAACCAATCTCGAACCTAAAATATATAGCAGCTTAACAAGTCAGAATGCTTTCTTAACAAAATCCGATGCTATCGCGGCCGTAAACTCGGTTTATGCACGGTTAAAAGGCCCCGCAGTTGGCGATAATTTTGATTATTGGACGGTTAGGCACTTCGCTCTTACAGATTTAACTACCGATGTTGGTCACTGTAGTTACGCCGGCGACCCTGGTCAGCTATCGCAAGTGCAATGGAACTCGGCTAACGGTTTAATTGCCGAAGATTACCGCCAGATCTATAAACTGATAGCTAACGCTAACAACGCTATTTACAACATAGCGGCAATGAAAAGTATCACCGATGCTGAGAAAGGCCAGTTTTTAGCCGAGATGAAGTTTTTGCGCGC
This sequence comes from Mucilaginibacter sp. CAU 1740, assembly GCF_039839285.1. Taxonomy (NCBI): domain Bacteria; kingdom Pseudomonadati; phylum Bacteroidota; class Sphingobacteriia; order Sphingobacteriales; family Sphingobacteriaceae; genus Mucilaginibacter; species Mucilaginibacter sp. CAU 1740. Next base: position 716,524 of record NZ_JBDOQS010000002.1, read on the forward strand.
CATTGCTTATTCTGATTTGACTGATTCCTGGGGGCCTGTGATCCTGAATACTGAAAAAGACGTAGCCAATCCCGATTACAAAGCTCAAACCCCACCAAGTCCGGTGGCTGATGTAGATGCCTTGATGATAACCGATCTGGAAAATGCTATCAGTGTATTACCGACAGATTATACCAAAAATAGCATCTATTCAACCAATGATGTTGGTCGTGCTACCAAAGGCGCCGCTATGTTTTTGCTGGCCAAAATTTACCTGCGCGAACACGCCTGGCAAAAAGCTGCCGATTTAACCAAGCAAGTAATGGATTTGGGTATTTATCAACTGTATCCAACCTACGAAGGCTTGTTTAAAGAATCGAATACCTGGTGTTCTGAAAACATATTTTCGGTATTGAGTGATGCCAACGTTAACGGTACCGAATTGCTGAACCACTTCGGTCCGCTAAGCCACCCGGTGTTAACCGACAGGTGGCAGTACTACGCCGTAACCTGGGATTTTTATAACAGCTATGGCGATGAGGACGACCGTAAGAAAATGTTCTTCACCCAATATGATGGTGTGGACGGCTTAACTCATAAACAAGCGCCTTCATTAGGCGCAACCGCTCCGGACGGTGTTTTATACATGCCCGATGTAGCTACCATGAAATATGCCGACCCGAACGGTGCCAATACTTATTATGACGGCCACAGTGTGGATGTTTTACGCTATGCTGATGTACTGCTTAGCCGTGCCGAAGCACTTAACGAACTGGGCGGCCCAAGTGCCGAAGCCGTAAGTTTAGTGAACCAGGTAAAAGGCCGCTCACACGCAAAATTGTTGGTTGCAGCAAACTTTACTCAGGCAACCTTCCGCGATGCTTTGTTGCAGGAGCGTGGATGGGAACTTTACTATGAAGGTAAAAGAAGGGCCGATCTGAAACGATTTGGTAAATACGATGTAGTGGTGAACGCTTACCTGAAACGTATTGGCGCAACCAATACCGTGCAGTTACCGCGCGATGAGTATTTCCCTTATCCGCTTAACCAGGTTAATATCAACCCTAACCTGAACAACGCGGGCAGGCAGCAATAAGCATTAAATGAGGATACGATAAAGAATATACGGCTCCATAGCGCTGTATATTCTTTATCATTTAACCGGATTACAAAATTGAGTGATGAAGGATTGGTTTAAGATATTAATAATAGGATTGCTGGGTACGATGATGAGCAGGTGCTCGGACGGTAACCTCGTTAAAGAAATCCACCTGGGGCTTTACAACAATAACGAGCTAAAGATAAGGTTGGATGTTACCACTACCAAGCCCGTTGATCTGTACGCCGAATATTGGATTGACGGCAAGCATCCTGAAAAATACCGTTCGGTGAATACCAGCAAGGCCACATCGTACAAGCTGGTGCTAACTAATATTTTGCCCGATACTACGTATTCATATCATATTGTGACGGTTAGCAATGGTGATACCACGATAGGTAAAACTTACAATTTTAAATCGCACCGGTTGCCGCTGTTCTTGCAGGAACAGTTTAACGTAAAAGTCGCTGCGAAAGCCACGTTACCGGTCGAGTTTAATGAGGGGCTAATGCTCATTAATAAACGCTACGCGCCGGGCGTGGCTTATTTGGTTGATAACAAAGGACAGATCAGGTGGTATCACACCATAGATGACCTGGGCTTTAAGGTGATCAATTTTACTAAAGATAAAACCCTACTATCCATTTTAGGTCGTAATGATGAACCTACCAGTTATGGCAGTGAAATATTGGAGATCAATTTATTGGGAGATACACTGCTACACCTCAAAAAAGGGCAGGGCGATTTTAAGCAAACCATCCATCACGAGATATTGAAAAATGATAAAGGCCAGCTGGTATTTATTTATGTAGATAAGCGGATAATGGACCTCACCAAGGTAGGCGGCGCGAAACAGGATACCGTTAATGGTGATGGCATTATGGTGATGGATAAAACCGGCAAGCAGCTTTATAAATGGAGCGTGTTTGATGTGATGGATCCGCTGAAAGACGCGAAGATACTCAAAACAAAAAAAGACTGGATGCACGCTAACAGTCTGAGTTACGACAGGGACGGTAACTACCTGATGTCGTTTTATAACAACGGGCAGATCTGGAAGATCAACGCAAAAACAGGCAAAGTGATCTACAAATTTGGCAAAGGCGGCACTATCAAAATGCCCGTCGATTGCAATTTTACACAGGCTCACGCTGCACACATCAACGCACAGGGTAACCTCATGTTTTTTGATAACGGGGTGGAGAAGCACCAATCGGGTGTGTATGCCATGAAGATAGACGAGCAGCACCAAAGCTCAACCATTGCCATGCACATCCAACTACCTAAAGAAATTTTTAACGGCCGTATGGGCAGCGCGTATCAAATTAACGATACTACCACACTGGTTTGCTGCTCAAAAAGACACATTGTGGTACTGGCCGATAACAAGGGTCGTTTGCACTGGACAATGGAAACATCCGTACCAACCTACCGGGCCGGCTTTATAAAATATGAACAGCTTGATCCTTATTTAAAACCATAAATGATGATGAACAGGAAATTTCAATATATAACCATTTTATTGCTGTTGTTTGTTTTCGCTAACGCGGTGCAGCTAACATCATGCAGCGGCGGCAATGCCGAAGAGGTAGCCAATGCGGATTCTGCGGCTACTGAAAAACTGGTTTCAATAGATACTACCAAAATACCGGGTGGTAAATATGGTGCCGCCGTGCGTTATGGCCGGGAACTGATGTTACATACCGCTTACTATATTGGTCCGGAAGGTATCAACGGACATTATACCGGTAATAAAATGAACTGCACTAACTGCCACCGTGACGCCGGTACAAGGCCTTACGCTTTTAACCTCGTAAAATCGTTTCGTGATTATCCGCAATACCGGGCAAGGGAGGGCAGGATCTTATCATTGGCTGAACGCATTAACAACTGTGTAATGCGTCCAAATCTTGGTAGACCTTTACCCTTGGATGGTAAGGAAATGATCTCGATCATGGCCTACTTGAAATTTCTGAGTGATTCATCAAACGTAGCACAAGTTAAAAAAGGTGTCAAAAACCTCGAAGTAGAGTTACCGGATGTAGCCGCATCATCCGACAGGGGAGAAGTTTTATACGCCCAAAATTGCGAACGCTGCCACGCCAAAAATGGCGAAGGTAAAATGCGTTTTGATAACGTAACTTACGAGTATCCGCCGGTATGGGGTTTACTGGCTTATCGCCCCGGATCGAGCATGCACCGGGTAGTGAAGCTGGCGCAATGGTTAAAAGGTAATATGCCTTATGATAAAACAGAAGTAGGCAAACCTTTCCTTACGGATGCCCAGGCGCTTGATATTGCTGCTTATGTTAACGATGATAAAAAACACAAACGACCTTTACCTTCAAGTACTAAGGAGATTGATTATCCTAATTACGAAGAAAAAGCTATAGATTACGATAAGGGGCCGTTTAAAGATCCTTTTACAGAACAACAGCATAAATATGGGCCATACAAGCCTATTATTGATTTTTGGGAAGGTAAGGGGATAACGCCAACGATATAATTCACCATCATGTCATTGCGAGGCACGAAGCAATCGCATGCTATACAGGGCGGCCATGCTTCCGTGCGGTTGCCACGCTACGCTCGCAATGACATATTTTAATTGTGGTCAGATAAAACTCCACAACACATTATAAAAAGTACTGACTAAATTTATTCCATGAAAAAACAATTGTTGGCTGCAGCCATCCTTTTAACAGGCTTTACTGCATCTGCGCAAAAAGTACCTTACACCAACTGCGATAACTGCTGGCTGGCCGATTCATTAGGTAACCACCGTATAGTATTAACTTTTAATGGTACAGGTAAGGTGGCTAAAGCAGTGATCAACTGGCGCAGGAGGGATGATAGCCCCGAGAACAGGCGGATCATTATTGAAGATGCCAAAACCAAACAAAAAATAACCAATGTAAAAATTGGCTCAGTAAACCGCGAAAGCGGAGAACTATATTTCGAGCCTACATCCGGTAAAGGAGAATATTTTGTTTATTACATGCCTTATAAAAACGAAGGCCGATCAAACTACCCAAAAGGCGTTTACCTCAAGCCTGAGAATACCGCGTCAGGTGATTGGCTGAATATCGTTTCTATTAATAAACAGATCCCATCAGTAACGGTAAAAGAATATCAATCAATAGATGCTTTTAACAGTTTTTACCCTATGGAGGTAATTGCTACAAAAGCTGAAACTGAGGCCTTGATCAGCAAACATAAAACCGAACCATTCCTCATCTTCCCGGAAGATAGAACGAATTCTATCCGCATGACAAAGGATTTACCTCAACGCTGGATAGAGGCAGGCCCGCAGGCAAAGTATGTTGGGGGAGCTGAGCGTGGTGAAAATTTCGCATTTCAATTAGGTGTATATGCCTTGCACGATATTGAAAATGTGAAAGTACAATTTAGCGATCTGAAATCTGCTACTGGTAAAATTATCCCGGCTTCAAAACTGTTTTGTATAAACACCGGCGGTATCACTTATGATGGTAAGCCGCTTACTAAAACCGTAAATGTGAAACAAGGCGAAGTACAGGCCTTATGGTGTGGCGTTGATGTTCCGGCATCTGCTATAGCTACGGCTTATACCGGAAAAGCCACCATCAGCATCAACGGTAAATATGAAAAAACTATCGCGTTGACTATCAAGGTAAACAATAAGTTATCGAAAGACGGCGGCGTAAGTGAACCTTATAAAATGACGCGTTTAGGCTGGTTAAACTCAACCATGGCTCAGCAAAATACAGTTATTGCACCTTATACTCCTCTGCAAATAAACGGCAATACCGTTAGTTTATTAGGGCGCAAAGTAGAGGTAAACAAGGATGGTTTCCCTAAACAGATCCAAACCTATTTCACTCCCGAAATGACGGAGTATGCGACTGCCCCAAACAACTTGTTAACCGAGGGCATCCATTTTCATTTTATCAATTCGGCAGGTAACAAAATAAACCTGAAAAGCCAGGGCGTACAATTTACCAAAAAAGAAGGCGGTACCGTACAGTGGACGGCAGTAAGCGCCAACGATAGCTTGCAGATGAGTGTAAGCGCATCGTTAGAGTTTGATGGTTTTATTGCCTACACCGTAAAAGTAAAAGCTTTGCAGGATGTGAGCCTGAAAGATATCACCATGCATATCCCTTTCAAAAAAGAGTTCGCAAAGTATATGATGGGCCTGGGCCAGAAAGGCGGTTACCGTCCCGACAACTTTGAATGGAAATGGGATGTAGCTCACAAAAACCAGGATGGCGCATGGATAGGAAATGTGAATGGTGGCTTACAATATTCGCTAAGGGATGAAAAATATGTACGTCCGTTAAATACCAATTTCTACCTGCAAAAACCTTTATTGTTGCCAACATCATGGGGAAATGATAACAAGGGAGGTATAAAAGTCGCCTTTGACGGAAATGCTGTATTGGCCAACAATTACAGCGGAGCACGCGATCTGAAAAAAGGCGATGAGCTGTATTATAATTTTACACTGCTTATCACTCCGTTCCATACCATCAATACCGATTTTCAATGGGCTACAAGATTTTATCATGCTTATAAACCTATTGATACCATTAAAGAGGCCGGTGCTACGCTGATCAATATCCACCACGCTACGGCCATCAACCCCACCATCAATTACCCCTTCATCGCCTGGCAAAAAATGAAGGCTTATGATGATTCTGCACATGCGGAGGGCTTGAAAGTGAAGATCTACAACACCATTCGTGAGCTGTCAAATCACGCCTACGAAACTTTTGCCCTGCGTAGTTTAGGTCATGAGATCTATTCTCCGGGCAAGGGAGGGGGATTTAGCTGGTTACAAGAGCATGTAGGCGATGATTACATTGCCGCCTGGTTTGTACCCGAAATTAAAGATGCGGCCATTATTAATAGCGGCATGAACCGCTGGCATAACTACTATGTTGAGGGCATGAACTGGCTCACCCAAAACGTAGGTATCGACGGTATTTACCTGGACGATGTAGCTTTCGACCGTGTTACCATGAAGCGTATTAAACGTGTGCTTACCAAAGATGGTCACCCTGGCATTATCGACTTGCACTCGGCCAATCAGTACAACAAAAGCGATGGTTTTAACAACAGCGCCAACCTGTATATGGAGCATTTTCCATATCTCAACAGGCTTTGGTTTGGCGAGTATTTTGATTATGAGAAAAATGATCCTGATTTTTTCCTTACCGAAGTAAGCGGGATCCCATTCGGTTTAATGGGCGAAATGCTGCAAGGCGGAGGCAACAAATGGCGGGGCATGGTTTACGGCATGACCAACCGCATGCCATGGAGCGACGGTGCCGACCCGCGCCCCATCTGGAAAGCATGGGATAACTTCGGCATAAAGGGAACCAAAATGATAGGTTACTGGGTTGATGATAATCCGGTAAAAACCGATAAGGAAAAAGTGATCGCTACAGTTTACAAAAAGAAAGGTGCCGCCATGGTAGCCATAGCAAGTTGGGATAATGCCGATACCGATTTTAAACTAAACATCGACTGGAAAAAATTGTGCATTGACCCGGCAAAAGCGACTATAACCGCACCGGAGATCAAAAGCTATCAACCTGCTAAGACTTTTGGATTAAACGACAGGATCCCTGTTGAAAAAGGTAAAGGCTGGTTATTAATCATTAAATAAAAACGCGCTCGTGTTGTATTTAAGCCCCTCCATCCTTTAAGTTTATAAACTTGAAAGGATGGAGGGGCTTATTGTCATATCAAACTCTAAATCAGGTCATCCGTTTATCACAAGCAGGTAATTTAAATTTTATTTAAAATGTTTTCGTGAGCTTCGCGTCTGTATTGGTATAATATAAAATACATGCTCATGAAAAACTTAGACTTAGCATTAAACGGAGCCTGCTCCATCAACATAAATACCTCTGCCGACGAGGAAAAAGAGTTGGCCATTTTGTTTTTAGATATCCGCAATTTCACCGGCCTCATGGAATCACAACCCGGTCAGGTAGTGATCAACGTAGTGCGTCGCTTATTTACCGCCTTTAACACCATAGTAAAAAACTTTCAGGGTAAGGTAGTTGAAATTGCAGGTGATAACCTTTACGCTGTTTTTGGTTTACAAACCGGCGTTCGCGAGGCTGCTAACAACGCTTACCAGGCAACAAAAGCCATATTTCAAACGGTAAGCATGTTTAACGAAGCATATGCCGAACCCTTTTATGGCGGTCCGCTTGAAATTGGTGTTGGCTTGCACACCGGTAAAGTATTTGTAGGCGAATTTGGCTTAGATGGTGCCAGCAACTTATCTGTTATGGGCTTACCCGTAAATATTGCCGCAAGATTACAGTCAAAAACCAAAGAGTTAAATAATGATCTGCTGATATCGGAAGAAGCTTACAGCTTATTGGATAGCGATGGTGTGAGTTTTAATACACAGACAATCAATTTGCAAGGTATATCTCATGGACAGCAGGTAAGGTTGGCAGGCAAATCCTACAATAACGGGCATTATTTAAACAGTGCGTCCAGTCAGAATTTCGATTACTTGCTGGCTATCTCAGGGTAATAATATTCTTTTATCCGGAGCATTTTTGCGTTAGTATTTCAACGGCTATATTTAGGCCATGAAATCTGATAATACAGACATCTCTACGTTGCCCGTTCCAGACGATAGCGAACTGTTTTTTGCCTCCTTTAAAACCCTTAGTGAACGTCATTGGCAAATAGTCAATCTTGAAAATTGCTGGGGGTATCAAATTCAGCAGAACTCTAAATGGAAACCAGGTTTAACCGATGCTGAGTTGTTAAAATTTGAGGAAGAGATGGGCTTCGCATTTCCACAGCCGCTTCGTAGCTTTTATAAAGTAATGAATGGTATCGATAAGCCCGGCATTAATATATGCGGTAACGATGGCTCCCCGGCAAAATATCTTCCTGTTTTTTATTCTTACCCGCAAGATCTTGCATTGATCAAAGATACTATCAACTGGATATTTGAGGCCAATTCAATTACCGGGGATGAGTTGCTTCCTGCGGGAATTAGCCGGATCTTTCCTGTTCACAGTCATCGATTTGTTTTGATCGATATACCAGGCAATCCGGTGCTCTCTATGTATGGCAATGATATCATTTACTATGGCGATAACATTAGTAAATTATTGATCAGGGATATTTTTAATTATGCTAAAATACCCAGGCGCTATAAAAGTAAAATTGAGGTTGATACAGAAATTAAATTTTGGTTTCGCTAAGTGTGTTATTTTGCAACCTTACCAAACCCGTGTTTAATATAAAAATCCAATGTGCGGGTATCCCAATAACCGCAATCAATTACCCGCCGTATGGTCATCAGTGGGTCTTTAGTATCGCGCGGCTGATCTAACTGAAAAGCTGCCTTAAAATTCCGCTTGCGCAGTTCAGGTAAACCCTGCGAATTCCAGATACCGTACGGAAATGCGAAGTACTTAACTGGTTTGCCGGTTATGGCTTCAAGCTTGCGAGTGGGCACATCTAACTGCTTGTCCCAGTCGGCTCCTTTAAGTTTGTTAAAGTTGGCGTGGTCTTGTGTATGGCAGGCAATTACGTTCCCCTCGTCCGAGAGTTGTTTCACCTGTTTCTTATCCATGTAATATTTGTTTTTACCCAGGTTAGTGGTAACAATAAAGTAAACGCCTTTAAAATTGTACTTATTCAGTTCGGGGCGGGCTACGGTAAACTGATCTCCGTCGCTGTCATCAAAAGTTAGCATGATGGGTTTTGATGGGAGTGGGGTGCCTGTAGTAAGGTAATCGTATAACTCGTCGGGTAAAATGGTGTGGTACCCGCTATCCGCCAGCATTTTCAGGTGAGCTTTAAAAGTAGCCGGGGGAATAATATAATTTTTGTCCACCTGCCTGTCGCTGGGCCGCCAGTTCCTGATTTGATGGTAGCATAAAACAGGTACTTGTTTACGGGCTAAAATAGCGCTACTGTTAGCCGGTTCTTTAACCGGAACGATACTAAAAAAGCAAAGCGAAATGAGGGTGATAAGCGGTTTTAACACGGCAATAAATAATTGATCAAATGTAAAAAATGCTACAGATTTTACAAGTGATCAATAAATTTTTAATTAGCCTTTCGGGCTTCCGGGGCATCGGCAAATTTGTGGTATTTGCCTAATAATTTGCCTATTAAGACCATCAACGGGAAAAATGTGGCCTGTACAAACGTCGGTATCTCCAACATATAAAATTCGGATTTGTATCGCCTCATTAAAAATGAGATATCGAACATACTCGGTTTGCCATTACCAGCATTAACCGATGTGTGGATCTCTTTTAAAAGGTAAACAAAGCTATCAACAGGAGCAACCCAACCTGTGCAGTGCAGGGTTTGGTTACCCGCGTTCCAAAATTTGTGTGGCTCGCCGGCCAGCCATGTTACGGTTTCACCAACAGTGATAAACCTTTCGGGCTTTCCAGGCTCTTTAATACCCATGGTGCCTGCAATAACAGTAAGCGATTCGTCCTGCAAATAGTGAACATGCATTGGCGGGCCGCCTTTTATGGGTATCTTATTTTCTACCTCTACCGCTTTTCTTCCTTGCCCATCGGAATAATAGCGGTGAAAAGTCATCACATCTTCAGGGTTGTTTGTTATCTCTAAGGGGAGCTGTATATCGTTTTCTATTTTTTTCATAATTTTCAGCATTTGACATTGTCAAAATTAATTAAAAACTTGACGTTGTCAAATATTTAAGAGGTGAAAATAATTACCGGATAAGCTTGCCTATTTAAAATGAGGTTTTTAACTCCTCAAGCATCTTTCTTCCAGCGGTTTGTATAGCAGCCGTTCCATCACGCATCAAAAATTCAAGCTGGGCAGGTAGTTCGTCGGCTATCCACTTGTATCGATTCCTTAAATTAAGCAAGGCCCGGCCTGAAAAAACTTTAACAGCTATTTTAACTTTAGCATCTATCATCCATTCAAAAAGCTGTTCGACTGTTGCTTCCAGATCGAGGCTGTTTAGTTGTTTCTTAATCGGCGACGATTCTTTTTCTTCGGTAGCGTGCATCAGTATTTTGGCATAGTGCCGCTGGCAGCCGGGATTGGTAACCTCCGGAAAGCGAGTTATAAGATATTCGAGGTTATCCGTAAACGCGTTGGCATCTTTCAAAAACATGTTTTCAAGCAACCAAGCGGCCCTAAATGCCAGCGGTTTATCCGGGTGGAAGGTGATATCTATGAGGTCGCGAAGTTGAAATTTCTCTTCGGCCAAAATGCGCCCAAGCTCAAGCACTTTGAGTTTGCCAATGGTGTTGGCTATTTTTTGAATGAGTTGATCGCTGGTCATGTTCGTAGCCTAAAAGTAAAAATAACTGGTGGCTTAGCGTAAAATAGCCGTTCATTTTAAGTCGGCACCACCAATGTCATCAAAAGTTATACATTTGCTAACCGTATATATAATATTTAGAAAGATACATGGTTAAATTCAACCGATTTACCTTAGACAATGGCCTCCGGGTTATTGTTCATGAAGATAATACAACACCAATGGCAGTGCTCAACATTCTGTATGATGTTGGCGCGCGCGACGAAGACCCCGAGCAAACCGGCTTTGCCCACCTGTTTGAGCACCTGATGTTTGGCGGATCAATAAATATTCCCACTTATGATGAACCGCTGCAAAGGGTAGGCGGTGAAAATAACGCCTTCACCAGCAACGATATCACCAATTACTATATCACCCTGCCATCGGCCAATATCGAAACCGCCTTCTGGCTGGAAAGCGACCGGATGCTAAGCCTCGCCTTCAGCGAAAAAAGCCTCGAAGTGCAACGTAATGTGGTAATTGAAGAGTTTAAACAACGCTATTTAAATCAGCCTTACGGCGATGTTTGGTTAAAACTTCGTCCATTGGTTTACAAACAGCACCCTTATCGTTGGGCAACCATTGGTAAAACTATTAAGCATATTGAGGATGCAAGGATAGAGGACGTAAAAGCTTTCTTCAAAAAACATTACAACCCTCAAAATGCCATTATGGTAGTAGGAGGTAATGTAACTACAGAACAGGTTAAAGAACTTACCGAAAAATGGTTTGGAAGTATCCCCGCAGGTGAAAAATATCACCGTAACCTGCCGCAGGAGCCAGAGCAAAATGAAGCCCGTCGTGAAACGGTAACTGCTAAAGTTCCGCTTAATGATGTGTATATCGCTTTCCAGATGGGAGCACGTTTGGATGCCGATTACTATGCGGCCGAGATAATTTCAGATCTGCTTTCGCGCGGAAACTCGTCTCGCTTATATAAAGCCCTGGTTAAAGAAAAACAGCTGTTTAGCGAGGTGCATGCTTACATTACCGGCAGTTTGGATAAAGGCATGTTTGTGCTGGAAGGCAAGCCTTTAGATGGTATAACTATTGAGCAGGCTGAAGCTGCTTTATGGGAAGAGGTAGAAAAACTCAAACACGAAGATGTACCTGCCTACGAGATGACCAAGGTGCAAAACAAAACCGAATCGACCATGATATTTGCCGAGATGAGTTTGTTGGATAAGGCCATGAACCTGGCTCAATACGAACTGCTTGGCGATGCCGATATGTTGAACCAGGAAACATCTAAATATTTGCAGGTAACTATAGCCCAGGTAAAAGAGCAGGCGCAAAAGTTATTCAGGAAAGAAAATTCATCAACGCTTATTTATTTGGCGGAGAAGTAACAGAATCAGAATTTTCAGAATTTTAGAATGAACAGAATGGTATAGCCAAATTCTGGGAATCCTAAAATTCTGAAAATTCTGATTCAGATAATTTTATTATTATGATCAACAGAAAATTAGCTCCCGATTTTAGGGCTATCGATAATATAAAACTCATCAGGCCCGAGCATACTAAGCTTGGCAATGGCTGCAATCTGTTCTGCTTTAACTCAGGTGATCAGGAGCTGGTGCGTATTGAGTGGATTTTTGGCAATCTTACTTTCGATCCGGCCAAACCGCTGCTAAATATGGCAGTGAATACCATGCTTACCGATGGTACAGCAACTTTAACAGCCGCGCAAATAGCTGATAAAATTGATTTTTACGGCGCGTTTTTACAGGTTGATTATGGCTACGAAAACTCACAGGTTACGCTTTACAGTTTAAATAAGCACTTAGGTAGCACCTTACCTGTAATTGCTGATATCCTTAACAATTCTATTTTCCCCGAAAAGGAACTGGAAACATTTAAGCGTAACCAGCAGCAAAAACTACAGGTAGGTTTACAGAAAAATGATATCTTGGCGCGACGTGCATTTAACAGGGCTGTATATGGCCCAACCATTTATGGTTTCGCAGCAGAAATGACCGACTACCAAACCCTGCATCGCGATGATATGGTGGCGCATTACAGGCAAATGTACCAGCCTTCAAACTGTACTATTGTTATTTCGGGAAAGATAGAGCCGGAAGCGCTCAGTCTGATAACTGATACATTTGGGGAGAGTTGGGTAAATGGCGCAATTGCTGCAGTAACAACTCAACCAGAAATTAAACCGGCTGCCGATCTGTTTTATTTTACAGAAAGGCCCGACGCGCTTCAATCGGCTATTAGGATAGGCGTGCCCGTCATCAACCGTAATCACGAAGATTTTCAATCTTTACAGGTTTTAAATACTGTATTGGGCGGCTACTTTGGTTCGAGGCTGATGGCCAACATTCGCGAGGATAAAGGTTATACCTACGGAATAGGTTCGGGATTGGCATCGTTTAAACAAGGCGGCGCATTCTTTTTAGCCACCGAGGTAGGGGCGGATGTGTGTAAAGATGCCATTGCCGAAATTGAAAAAGAAGTAAACCTGCTTAAAACAGAATTAGTTCCGGAGGAGGAGCTTTCCTTAGTACGTAACTACATGCTTGGTTCAACTCTGGGCAGTTTGGAAAATATTTTTTCGCATGCCGATAAATTCAAAACCATCTATTTTGCGGGCCTTGATTACGACTATTACGACAGATATACCGAAACGGTGAAAAACATCACCTCGGATAAACTGATCAAACTCGCTAACACTTATTTTAACTTCGATCAGTTTTATAAGGTGATCGTAGGAAAATATTAATTTTTGATTTCGGATTTCGGAATTTCGATTTCGGATTTACTTTGATTTAGGGATGTTTGATTTTGCTTTATAAGTGAGTTGATTATCCCCAATTTAAAATTCTTTAAATAAATCCCAAATCGAAATTTCGAAATCCGACATCCAAATAAATCCGAAATCGAACATCCCAATTCCGAAATTCGAATTATCATCCCAAGGCAATTTTCAGGAAATTCGAAATCTGAATTCTAAACTTCGAAATATTTTATTACCTTTGCCCGGCAAATAATAACTCCAAAATAATTATTTGCTATGCAGTTAGACCCATCAAAATTTGTTGCCGAAGGATTAACTTACGACGACGTTTTACTCCTCCCAGCTTACTCAGAAGTTTTACCACGCGAAGTAAACACCAGCACTTATTTAACTAAAACTATCCGTTTAAACATCCCGATCCTATCGGCTGCTATGGATACTGTTACCGAGGCTGAATTGGCTATCGCCATTGCACAGGCCGGTGGCTTAGGCATATTACACAAAAATATGACCATCCAGGCCCAGGCCGATGAAGTACGCAAGGTTAAACGCTCGGAAAGCGGCATGATCCAGGACCCGGTTACTTTACATGCAGATGCCCTGCTTGCAGATGCTTTTCAGTTAATGAGAGAGTTTAGCATTGGTGGTATCCCGGTTATTGATGCTGATCATAACCTGAAAGGCATAATCACCAACCGCGATCTTCGTTTCCAGAAAGATATGTCGGTACCGGTTAGCGAGATAATGACCAAAACTAACCTGATCACGGCACCCGAAGGCACTACCCTTACAGATGCTGCCAACATACTGCAAAGCAATAAAATTGAGAAACTACCTGTTGTAAATAATGATGGGAAACTGGTAGGCCTGATCACTTATAAAGACATTCAAAAAGTTAAGAACTTCCCTAACGCATGTAAGGATGAGTTTGGCCGCCTTAGAGTTGGCGCGGCTGTTGGTGTTGCTGCAGATAATATTGATCGCGTTACAGCGCTTGTAAATGCCGGTGTTGACGTTGTTACTGTTGATACCGCTCACGGCCATTCAAAAGGAGTTATTGATATGGTTAAGGCCGTTAAAAAGCTTTATCCTAATCTGCAGGTAATTGCCGGTAACATAGCAACCGGCGATGCTGCTATAGCCCTTGCCGATGCAGGTGCCGATGCTGTTAAAGTTGGTATTGGTCCGGGTTCAATTTGTACTACCCGTATTATTGCCGGTGTTGGTGTACCTCAGTTATATGCCGTTTACGAGTGTGCTAAAGCACTTGAAGGCCGCGGCGTTCCGGTTATTGCCGATGGTGGTATCAAACAAACAGGCGATATTGTAAAAGCTATTGCAGCCGGTGCAAGTTCTATCATGGCAGGCTCACTGTTTGCCGGTGTTGAAGAATCACCAGGCGAAACTATCATATACGAAGGCCGTAAGTTTAAATCATACCGCGGTATGGGTTCGGTTGAAGCGATGGCTAAAGGCTCGAAAGATCGTTACTTCCAGGACGAGACTGATGTGGTAACCAAACTGGTTCCCGAAGGTATTGTTGGTCGCGTTCCATTTAAAGGCAGCATGGCCGAAGTAATATTCCAATACATTGGTGGTTTACGTGCCGGTATGCACTACTGTGGTGCTGCCAATATTGAAGATCTGCAACGTGCCAAATTTGTGCGTATCACCGCAGCTGGTATGCGCGAAAGCCATCCGCACGATATCACTATCACTAAAGAAGCACCTAACTATACAAGCAGGTAATTCTTTTTAAATAGTATAATATAAAAGCCTGGATGTACAGCTGATCAGCATCACTGTGTATTCGGGCCTTTTTGTTTGTTGCCGGTTGTAGACTACAGGTATCTGTAAGGTAACTTACGTATAACATACGTTAAATAGTCATTGAATAAATTTGTTATCATTGAATATGAAAATAAGAACACTTCTATTGATCGGGTTATCATTGTCAGTTTTGATCATGCAAGCCTGTCAAACCAAAAGCCAGCCTGAAATAATTAATTTATTCGATCCTAACAATAATGCGGAAGGTTTTGGAGGAGATGTACGCTTATCAGTAACTCAAAAAACTAAAGTTAACGAGGTTGTTGTTTACGATTTGAAAGCTAATTATAGAGGTAAACTTGTTGGCTTTCAGATTGTCGTTCCCGAGAATACTAATCAAAGTAAAGAAGGCTTTGGAAAAGGAATTGAAATTAAAAGCATGGGGAAAATAAGCGATGATTTTAGGAATGCCTTAGCCGAAATTTATAAAATAAAGACCGACCAAGAGAAGAAGTTTATTGATAAAATACCAGTTGCTTTCGTCGATCTCGACGCGTTTGCTAAAAGCGTAGTAAAAAACGCAAAATTGGATGGAAGTGATTTTAAGAAATTGAAATTATTTTTCGAATCGAAAGATGGAGAGGAAGCGGAGCTTTTTTTCAATATAAATAAAGATCAAACTCAGGTTGAACTTGCGGAGAAGGATGAGGAATACCGTCCGCTACTTATTAATTTTTTTACTAAATCATAATTAACGTTATCAAAACGAACCGATGAAAGCTATCTGTATATTTTGCGGTGCTAACTATAATGGCGACCCTGTATTAAAACAAACTATTGATCAACTGGCCGAAGTAATGGTAAGCCGTAATATAAGCTTGGTTTACGGCGGCGGAAAAGTGGGCGTAATGGGCTTAATTGCCGATGCTGTTTTAAGCAGGGGAGGTAAGGCGATAGGAGTGATCCCTCAATTTTTGATGGATAAAGAGGTTGGACATACTGGCTTAACCGAGTTGCATATTGTTGAAAACATGCACCAACGCAAGCAGATGATGAACGACCTGAGCGATGGCGTTATTACTTTGCCCGGTGGCCTTGGTACACTCGAAGAGTTTTTTGAAGTGCTAACCTGGTTGCAGTTAGGCTTGCATAACCACCCGGTAGGCTTACTCAACGTTAACGGCTTTTACGATCTTTTGCTGCAACAGTTAGATGTTATGGTTGAACAGCGTTTCATGAAAAAGGTCAATCGCGATCTGATCATTACATCGGCAGATGCCATTGAATTGGTAAACCTGATGGATAGCTTTAAACCCGTACGCGAAGAAGTTTGGTTTAAAGATAAAAACCTAATTTAGGTTTCCATTTAAAGCAAAACTGCCTACAACTAACTTAAAACTGCCAACTATTTCTCTCCACCTTCGGGACCATAAAATATTGCCCAAGTGGCAAAATCTTCAGTGAAGTTTTCAAACCGGTGTTCGGCGAACGCCGGTACAAAAATAACATCACCTTGCTGAAAAGTGCTCCGGCTGCCGTTCAAAATAAAATCTCCGCTGCCATTTATTATTACATATAGCTCATCCTGGTTATGCGGGGTTTGCGGATCGATATTTACGGGTTTGTAAATTTCCACGTGCATGCTGCCGTGTTCAATCACGTTTACAAACAGTTGCTCTTCTCTGCTGCTTAAATTTTGGAGTGCTTTTATAACAGATGACTTCATAGATAGACGTTGGTATCGGCAAGTAAGTATTCCGAATAACAAAGGCTATTATAGATAAAATGTTTTACTAACGGTTATTTAATTTAACTAAATTAACGCATTAGGGTTTTAACAGTTGATAACCAAACACGTTTTATTAAAACAAAACAGTTTGTAATTGTATTTTCATCGCATAAAATTCTCTAAATTACCTTCGCTATCTAAAACCAATTATGAATATCGAGTTCAACAAAAATGAAGATGTTAACAAGCAGCTTGTTTATGAACTGAACACCCGGCTTAATAAAATATACCAGGGTGGTGGCGAAAAAGCCGCCGCCAAGCAAAAAGAAAAAGGTAAAATGCTTGCCCGTGAGCGGGTTGCTTATCTTATTGATAAAGACAAGCCCTGGCTGGAAGTTGGGGCGTTTACTGCCGATGGCATGTATGCCGAGCATGGCGGCTGCCCATCAGGCGGAGTGATCTGTGGCATTGGTTATGTATCCGGCAGGCAATGTGTTATTGTTGCCAATGATGCCACGGTAAAAGCCGGGGCCTGGTTCCCGATAACCGCAAAGAAAAACCTGCGCGCACAGGAAATTGCCATGGAGAACCGGCTGCCTATCATTTACCTTGTAGATTCGGCGGGTGTATATCTGCCTTTACAGGATGAGATCTTCCCGGATAAAGAGCATTTTGGTCGAATTTTCAGGAATAACGCCATGATGAGCAGTATGGGTATTATCCAGATCTCGGCTATCATGGGTTCGTGCGTGGCTGGTGGTGCTTATTTACCCATCATGAGCGATGAGGCGATGATAGTGGAAGGTACCGGCTCGGTTTTCCTGGCGGGTTCCTACTTGGTAAAATCGGCCATAGGTGAGGATGTGGATAATGAAACCCTCGGCGGTGCCACTACGCATTGCGAAATATCAGGTGTTACCGACTATAAGCAGCCTAATGATCAAGCCGCACTCGATTCTATCCGTAACATCATGAGCATGACCGGCGATTATACCAAAGCCGGTTTCGACAGGATCCAGCCATCAGCCCCAAAATTCAACGAAAAAGAGATCTATGGTATTTTACCCGATAACCGGGAGAAGGCTTACGATATGATGGAGGTCATATCACGTCTGTTGGATAACTCCGAATTTGAACCTTATAAAGATGGCTACGGCCAATCCATCATCTGCGGTTTAGGCCGTATTGATGGTTGGGCTATTGGTATTGTAGCTAACCAACGCAAGGTGATCAAATCAAAAAAAGGGGAGATGCAGTTTGGCGGCGTGATCTATTCCGATTCGGCAGATAAAGCCACCCGGTTTATCATGAATTGTAACCAGAAAAAGATCCCGTTGGTGTTTTTGCAGGATGTTACAGGCTTTATGGTTGGTAGCCGCTCGGAGCAGGGAGGCATTATTAAAGATGGCGCTAAAATGGTAAATGCGGTTGCCAATTCGGTAGTGCCTAAGTTTACCATTGTTGTAGGCAATAGCTACGGTGCAGGTAATTACGCCATGTGCGGTAAAGCTTATGATCCGCGATTGATCTACGCCTGGCCATCGGCAAAAATAGCAGTGATGGGAGGGGGGCAGGCGGCCAAAACGCTGCTGCAAATCCAATCGGCAGGGTTAAAAGCCAAAGGCGAGGAACTTGATAAAGTGAAAGAGGAGGAACTGCTAAAACAGATCACTGATAAATACAACGCGCAAACAACACCTTACTATGCCGCCGCAAGGCTTTGGGTTGATGGGATCATCGATCCGTTAGAAACGCGTAAGGTAATATCAATGGGGATTGAGGCCGCTAATCACGCACCTATTGAAAAGGCGTTTAACGTTGGGGTGATACAGACTTGATTTAGTGATTAGAGGTTGGAGTTTAGAGATTAGGCTATTTCAACCACCATGTCATTGCGAGCGTAGCGCGGCAATCGCATACTGTACGGGGTGGCCTTGCTTCCGTGCGATTGCTTCGTGCCTCGCAATGACATGGAGGTGTGGTAAGACGATGGCTAATCAAGACAAAACTTACGAAGTTTTTAAAACTTCGTAAGTTTGATTAGAAGGTTAACCTCTATGCCTCTTATGCTTTTTCTTCGATGAAGAAGACGATGAACTTTTCTTTTCAGATTTATTATCGTCCGATGATGATTTCTTATCATCAGCCTTAGCTGGCGAATTATCAGCAACCTTTTTACTTACCTCGCTCGAATCTTTACTCAGCTGTTTAACTGTAAACTCATTGCCACGCAAGCCATATTCAAACTGTCGTTTAGCGCCCGATGGTTTAGCATCTTTGCCGCTGCCATCATATATCGGGAACTCGCGCATTAGCTTGCCATCTCTGATAAAGAAGTTATCGCTACCCCTGTAGCCTTTACGCTGCGAACTGGTTAGTTTAGGGAAATCGATCTTGTTGGCCTTGCTATCATTAAATTCAAAAGCATAAACCGATACATAATTTACGGTATCTTTTGATTTGGTTTGTACCAAAATCTCGGGATTGCCGTCGGCATCCATATCTGAATTATATACATCAACAATAGCACCGTTCAAATCGCCGGTTGTTGTGGTGTATTTAATCCCCGCCGAATCCGAATGTAATATCATGAAAGCCCCGGCCTCTTCCGATCCACGGCCCCAGCTCAATATATCATAGCTCTGCCCTGGCGAAACCTCCACCAGTTTATGATACCTGAAGGGTGCCATCAATTCCGGCTTTTTAGGTGCCGAGGGTGCAGTAGCAGGGGTTTTAGTGTCCTTGCTGCCGCATCCTGCCATTAATGCGCTCATCGCAAGCGCAAAAAGGTAATACCTGTTGTTCATATTTTCTATATAAATCGGCTTAATTAAATAATGTATCAGGCGTTAATTCGGCTTTGGCTTTTCCCGGCGCGGTAATAAATACTTTTAATGTATTTTGTCCGCTGCCCTGGTCAAAATATTTTACTGTTATTTTATGGTAGCCTTTTAATAATGGTGCAGCACCCATTTGCTCATTCATGGCATGTTTGCCATCATTATCAACTATAGGTTGGTCATCAATTAACAATACCGAACCGCCAACAGATGAAGTCGCAAAACCATAAACGCCATCTGCATCAATATTTACATAACCGGTATAAATAACACCGTATTTGCCTTTGCTTTTGCGTAAATCGGCGGTGTTAAATGTTTTGGTTACGCCACTATCTGCTGCTGTACCGGCAAGTTGGTTAGTGCTTGAGTACAAGCCCGGATACACCTGGTATTTAACGCCCGCTGTTGTACCTGTATTGCTAACGGCTGGCATAGGCGCTTTATTATAAACAATGGTGCGGGTTACGTTGCTTCGTTTACCTGATGGAGTAATTACGATAGTCTGCAATTCGCGGTATTGACCGGCCGGGATATCAAGATTTAACGGAATGGTATAAACCAGATCGGTTTCGCGTGGGGTATATCCATCAATAGTGTAGTGAACTTTAGCGTCCTCAACCGATGGCTTTAAAACAGCTGTTAAAGTGTTGCCTATCATTACGGTATCTTTAGCACCGATGGCAGTAGGTACGTGGTAATCTAATCCTTCTTTATCCAACCATGCTAAATGGCCCGGTAAACGGGTATCGGCAAAATCGCTGTAGTTTTTATTAGCTAATGGTGACCAGGCCACTTCTGATAGCGCTAACAAACGTGGCAGTAACATGAACTCAACTTTAGCGTCTGTAGCGATATACTCTGTCCATAAATTGGCTTGTACACCTTTAATATATTTCTGTTGCTCTGGTGTTAGGGCAGATGGGGTAGGATCATAGCTGTAAATTTTTGATAATGGCTCGTTACCGCCAATACTTAAAGGTTCCTGGCTTGGTTTACCCTGACCGTGGTCGATATATAAACCATGGCTTCCCGGGGTCATGATCACATCGTGCTTTTGTTGTGCTGCAGCTATGCCGCCTTCCTCGCCGCGCCAGCTCATTACAGTAGCGTTAGGGGCAAGGCCACCTTCCAATATCTCGTCCCAGCCAATGATGCTACGTCCTTTCGAGTTCAGGAATTTTTCAATACGTTGTATAAAATAACTTTGCAGGGCATGCTCATCTTTCAGTTTTAGTTTTTTGATAAGCTGCTGGCAATAGGCCGATTTTTTCCATGCTTCTTTAGGTGCTTCGTCGCCGCCAATGTGAATGTATTTGCTTGGGAAAAGCGCCATCACCTCGGTTAATACATCTTGTAAAAAGGCAAATGTTTTTTCGTTAGGGCAGTAAATATCTTCAAATACACCCCATGTTTCGGCCGCCTTATAGGTTTTCGACGGATCGCAGCTTAGTTCCGGGTAAGCAGCCAAAGCGGCCATAGAGTGGCCCGGCATTTCAATTTCCGGGACAATTGTGATAAACCTGTCCGAAGCGTATTTTACTACTTCACGAATCTGATCTTGTGTATAAAAGCCACCATATGGAGTACCGTCAAATTGTTGAGGTGTGCGGTCGCGATAACCACCAATTAGTGTTTGCGCACGCATGCTGCTGATCTGTGTTAGCTTCGGATATTTTTTTATTTCAATACGCCAGCCCTGATCTTCAGTTAAATGCCAGTGAAATGTATTCAGTTTATAAGCAGCCAGCAGGTCGATGTATTTTTTCACCATCTCTACTCCAAAAAAGTGACGGCCAACATCCAGCATCGCGCCCCGATAGCCGAAGCGTGGATAATCCTCAATTTGTACGCATGGAAGTTTTATGGTAGCAGCATGTTCAAGCGGCATCAATTGCAGCAGGGTTTGCACTCCATAAAACAATCCCGAACCTTTACCGGCAATAGTAACCTGTTGCGGGGTGATAGTTAGACGGTAACCTTCGGCTGGTAAACCATCTGTACCGGCAGATGTAAGGGTTAATACGTTTGTAGTGATGTTTCCTTTTACCGCTATTTGCTTGTTGTAGGCCTGGTTATTGGCCAGGTAATCTTTAAAAAATAATACAGCCTTGTTTGATGGCGTATCGGCCTGGATGGTAGTCTCCTGGCTTAAAACAAATTCGCCGGGGGCTTTTTTTAAGGATACCGGGGCAGGGATAATGCCGAGATTGGGGTCGGTGTTTTGGGCATTAACCGTGGTTAAGCCTACCGCAAGCGATGCCAGCAGCACTAATAAGGGTTTTTTATACATATTTATCAATCAGGTTAGTACAGGCACGTAAGATAAAAGATTTTAAAATTATATAAGAAGTTTGGCGTGTAAAAAGTTTGACCGTGATATGGAATGATTACGTTGATTTTTTGTCTGAACTCGAATTTGGGGGAATTATTTGAATCTTTGGAATTTGCTCAGCATTCTGTAAATTCTTTAATCCCCCCAAATTCGAGTTCAGACAAATATCCCTACAATCCCTTAATCCCATAAATCAAGGTTCAGAAAAATCAGCGAAATCAACGTAATCATTCCATATCAACGGTTCAGACAACAAAAAAGGCGATGATCACTCATCGCCTTTCTATATTCTAAGGAAAGAAACTAAACTCTAACCTTCAATCTCTAATCACTAAAATTAAGCCGTTACAACGTGCTCTTTTGCAGCCAGATAACGCTCAGCATCAATAGCAGCCATACAGCCGGTACCCGCCGCTGTTACTGCCTGGCGATAAATATGGTCCTGGGCATCGCCTGCACAGAATACACCTTGAACGTTGGTTTCTGTCGAGCCTGGGCGGGTAATGATATAGCCGGTTTCGTCCATATTCAGCCAGCCTTTAAAAATATCAGTATTAGGATGGTGACCAATGGCAACGAAAAATCCGGTAACGTCCAGGTCTGTTTCGGCATTGGTTACATTGTTGATCACCTTAACGCCGGTAACACTTTGGCCATCGCCTAAAATCTCTTTGGTTTCGGTATTATATAAGATCTCGATGTTCGGGGTATTCAATACGCGGTGAACCATCGCTTTTGAGGCGCGGAACTCATCGCGGCGAACTATCATATAAACTTTACGTGCCAATTTGGCAAGGTAAGTAGCTTCTTCGGCAGCGGTATCACCGGCACCAACAATGGCTACATCCTGACCTTTAAAAAAGAAGCCATCGCATACCGCACAGGCAGATACACCAAAGCCGCTATATTTTTGCTCCGACTCTAAACCTAACCATTTAGCCGATGCTCCGGTTGAAATAATTACGGTATCGGCAGTGATGGTTTTTACATCGTCAACCACAACTTTATGTGGCAGGCTCGAAAAATCAACCGAGCTTACGTAACCGAAACGGATCTCAGTACCAAGGCGCTCAGCTTGTTTGCGGAAATCTTCCATCAATTCCGGACCCATAATACCTTGTGGGTAGCCAGGGAAGTTTTCAACGTCGGTAGTTTGGGTAAGTTGCCCGCCTGCCAATAAGCCGGTGTACATAACCGGTTTCAAATCAGCGCGTGAGGCATATATAGCGGCAGTATATCCCGCAGGGCCCGATCCAATGATCAGGCATTTTACGTGTTCTGTTTCTTGCGACATTTTATTATAAATGAGTTGCGAATTTACGCTTTTAGGCTCAAAACGCAAAGGAACTATCGTCAACAAAGTGACATCATTTGCCGGTATTTGCAGTAAGCACCCGCATCACATTGCCGCCTAATATTTTGTTGATGTCTTTCTGTGTATAGCCAAGCTTAAGCAATTCTTCGGTTATTTTAGGATAGTCGGCCACGCTGTCCATACCAAGCGGGTATGATTCAGCTCCGTCAAAATCCGAACCTATGCCAACATAGTCAACGCCTATCAGCTTAACAATATAGTCGATGTGTTTGATCAACAAGCTCAACGGCGGCCTGATCTTGTCCGATTCTGTTTTGTAAATAGCATTCAGACGGATGTTCGCCAGATCGCCATCATGATATACTTTAATCAGTGAATCAAGCTCCGCGCGGTGCTCGTGAATAAACTTACTCGCCTTCGCTGTATAAGTACTATCTATAAAGCCACTGTAAAAGTTAAGGCAAACCACGCCGCCGTTTTTAGCCAGGGCTTTTAATTGATCGTCTTTTAAATTACGGCGATTAGGGTCGAGGGCATATGCACAACTGTGTGATGCTATTACCGGTTTTGTAGTTGTGGCCAGTACATCGTAAAAAGTACGTTCGCCTACGTGAGATACATCAACCATCACACCCAACTCATTCAAATGCTTCACTATTTGTTTGCCATAGTCGGTAAGGCCTAAATGTTTCAGGCTGTCCCTCTTTGTTACTTCATCCCGTGCCGATGTTGCCCATGATGTACTGTTATTCCAGGTAAGGGTTAAGTAGCGCATTCCGCGTTTGGCCAGGCTATCTATATAATCGATTCTGTCCTCTATCATATGGCCGCCTTCAATACCTATCAACGCAGCTAACTTTTTATCAGCTACGGACTTTTTTAACTCCCGAGAGTTCCGAATCAACGTGATCTTACCTGGGTTACGTTTAATGAGGGCATAAAGCGAATCGATCTCGCGGTTAGCAAACGCGAATGCCGTCCCTTTGCCATAACTTTCGCCGCACCAGATCGAAAAGATCTGGGCATCTAATCCGCCTTGCTTAGCACGTGCAAGATCAAAATTATCTTCTGTTTGAAGTTTGCCCAGGTCAACTTTGGTGATCAGCTGGTTAGATATCACATCGTTATGGGTATCTATCAGGATGGCTTTTTGATGTATTTGCTGTGCGTTTTGAGCACTCAGCTTCATCGCCAGCATCAGCGGGAATAACAACAGCGATTTTTTCATTCGGGAAGATAGGAAGAAATGACTGTTGGTTGTTTGGGTTGAGTTATTTTCTACATCGAAAAGTAGCGAATGATAGCCACTGCTAAAATTACTACCCCAATTATGATCACTGCCCAGGGAGCTATTTTAGATAGTTTATCATTAAGGATAAACGTTGATGGGCTCTTTGGATCATAGAAAACGGTTACACTTTCGCCCTCGGTAAAAGCGCTCGGATTACTGCCCAGGGTGTGTTTTTTTGTGATCTATTCTCCGTCAGTTGTAACATATCTTATTATTGGGTAATACTGGCCGCCACTACTGTTACTTTGCGAACGTGGTTCGTACTCAATACTAAAAACAGTTCCTTCTACTTTTATACCTGTTTTTAAAAGCCTTACCCTCCGGTCGCGCATTATAGCGCCTCCTATTAGTGCCGCTGCTCCAAATATTCCCATTATTATGATTGAAGTAAGCGGGTCGAGAGGTGTTTTGAAATTGCTGGAAAGGAGTATTGCTGCGATCATGGTTTGGTGATTAAGGTTTTAAGCGGACAATGCATTGCTTACACCGGTGCTTTCCCAATCAACCCATCGTGCGTTTTAAGGTTCGGTTTAATTGAAAGTGTCGGTGAAAGTAACAACGCAACTTTCCGTTCGGCAATAATAAAAAATTGACCGTTAATTTTTTTAATCGCAATGGTTTTTATTGCAATACGTAGGCTATAATTGCTGTTATCACAAAAAACAACCCTAAAGCAATGGATATCCAGGGGCCTAATCTTGACGTTTTTTTGTTGAGAATGAACGTAGAGGGATTGGCAGGATCATATATTACGGCAACGTTATCGCCTTTTTTATAAGTTTTTCTTGAATTGCCAAAGTTGTACTTTTGAGTGATCTCTTTTCCGTCGGTAGTTATGTATTGTATTACCGGAAAATAAATACCGGTCGAATCGTTACGGCGGGGATCGTACTCGATATCAAATACTTCACCCTCCACCTTTACACCCGATTCTAAAAGCTTTTTACGGCGGTCGCGCAGTACTGCCCCAAGTATGCAAAATAAGGTTCCGATAGCGCCCGTTATTAGTGCCGCGGTAGGCGCGTCAAAACGCGTTTTTGTGTACGTAGAAAATAAGATGGAGGTAACCATAGCAGGGTAGATGTTTTAATAGGATAGATTTCAGTTCGATCCAAATATATTTATTAAAACCTTATTTGGAGCTTAGTGGGCGGTATTGTAACAGTATTGTATAACAACTGAACATTGTAAATACTACATCTGCTTATTTCAGAAAATTATTCGCCACATTTGTAATAGCACATACCTGTAACATATGCACTTTTTATATCCGGCTTTTTTATTCGCGTTGCTGAGTCTGGCTATCCCGGTGGTGATCCATCTGTTCAATTTTAGGAAGTACAAGAAAGTAAACTTCAGCAATGTGCAGTTTTTGAAGGAAGTGCAGGAACAGCAGGCCTCGCGCCGCAATTTGAAAGAGCGGTTGATACTGGCAGCGCGCTTATTAGCATTGGCATTTTTAGTACTGGCTTTTGCCCGGCCATATATTCCCGGCGCCGCAAATGCCAGCTTTGGTAAGCAACAGGTGATAAGTGTTTTTGTAGATAATTCATATTCCATGCAAACCCTCAACCGGGAGGGTTCATTGCTTGATGAGGCTAAAAGCCGTGCAAAAGAGATAGCATCCGCCTATAATATTAATGACAGGTTTCAATTGCTCACTCATGATTTTGAAGGCAAACACCAACGCCTGCTTAATCGTGATGAGTTTAACGATGCGGTTGATGCTGTAAAGATCAGTCCACAAAGTCGCGATCTGCAGCAGGTGATCAGCAGGCAGGAGAATTTATTGGAAAGTCAGCCGGGCGCCTCGAGGTCTATCTTTATTATCTCTGATTTTCAAAAAAATAAAAACGACAAGCCGGTAAAGGCAGATACCGGTATCGCGGTAAGCCTGGTACAACTCAAATCGGGCAATTTACCAAATGTAGCCGTCGATTCGGTTTGGCTGCTCAGCGCGGTACATCGTCCCGGCGAAAGTGAGAAACTGGTAGTAAGGCTGCACAATTACGCTGGCGAACGTGCAGAGAGGATCCCGTTAAAAGTTTTAATAAACGGTACGCAAAAGGCTTTAGGCAGTTTTAGCATTGATGCCCGGGCGGTTCAAAATGATACACTATCTTTTTCGGGCTTACAGGCAGGCTGGCAAAAAGGCGAGATCCAACTACAGGATAACCCGGTTACTTTTGATAATCAGTTTTACTTTAGCTTTAATGTGAAACAGCAAATGCCTGTTTTGTTGATCGACGGCGGCAGCGCTAACCCTTATTTAAAAGCTGTTTTCGGTTCCGATCCTTTTTTTGCTGCGCAACGCGTTACCGATGGTAATGTTGATTACGCGGCATTAAATAGCTATCCTATGGTAGTGATAAGCGATGTAAAAACGATAGCCACGGGCTTAGCACAACAGTTGAAAACCTATGTAGCCAAAGGAGGATCGTTGGTGGTATTCCCGTCCGCAGATGCCGATCTGGCTAATTACAGGTTGTTTCTGCAAGGCTTAAACGCTGGCTATCCCGAAAAACTGGTAACGCAGGATGTAAAAGTATCTAACATTAATAAGCAAAGCCCGGTATTTAAAAACGTATTTGAAAGCTTTCCGCAAAATCCGGATCTGCCTGTGGTGAAGAAGTATTATCAGCTAAGCAAGGGCGGCAGTGGAGGTGAGAACCTGATGAGTCTTGCTACCAGCGAGGCTTTTTGGGCGGCTTATAAAAGCGGGAAAGGAAATGTTTATGTGGCTTCCGTACCACTAAGTGAAGACTTCAGCAACTTGCCAAGACATGCCCTGTTTGTACCTGTATTATTTAGGATGGCATTATTAAGCGGGCACGATCAACCCTTGTTTTATACCCTCGGCACAGATGAAAGCCTGGAAGTTCCGCTCGTACAAACTACCGAAAAGCAATTGCTTAAACTATCCAAAGGTGATCAAAACATTATCCCGGATGTAAGGCAGCAGGAAGGGAGCACCACTTTATATATTTCAGATCAGCTGCGCGAAACCGGCATTTACGCTTTGAAGAGGCAGGATAGTACGCTGGCCGCGCTGGCTTTTAATGATAACCGGGCAGAATCTGACATGAGTTACTTTACCGCTGCCGGCCTGGAAAAACTGGTGCCAAATGCAAAGCCCTTATTAACAGCAGGTAACGGATCATTAAAAAGCGTTGTGGCCGAATCAAATTTTGGCACACAATTATGGAAACTTTGTATAATTTTGGCGCTGATCTTTCTGCTTGCCGAAATATTGTTGGTCAGGTTTTATAAGCTTGAAAAACAGGTTGTTGCTCAGGTTAGTTAGATCATTAAAAATCCATACATAAAGCGGTGCTAATGAATTTGCTTATCAAATCTGCCACTATCATTGATCCCGGATCATCCTTTCATCAACAAGTTGCCGATATTTTAATTGAAGATGGTGTAATAACCCGCATAGCCGATGTTATTGATGCCGATGCCGAAGTTGTTGATGCCGAAGGCAAATACGTATCGCCCGGTTTCTTCGATCTGAACTGTAACGTAGGCGAACTGGGCCTCGAAACTAAAGAAGACCTTGCATCGGGTACAAAAGCTGCCGCTGCCGGTGGTTATACAGGCATTGCCTTAATGCCCAACACGCAGCCCCCGGTACATTCAAAGGCCGAAGTTGAATACCTGCGCAACAGATCGAAAGGTAACATTGTTGATGTTTATCCTTTAGGCACCATCTCGCAAAAACGCGAAGGTAAAGACCTTGCCGAGATGTACGATATGTACCAAAGCGGTGCTAAAGCTTTTACTGATGGCACCCGACCTGTGCAGGATGCCGGTTTAATGGAGCGCGCTTTATTATACGCCCAGGGTTTTGATGCACTGGTTATTTCCTATCCTGAGGATACCGCCATTGCAGGCAAAGCTAAAGTAAACGAAGGCGATATCAGCACGCTATTGGGCATGAAGGGGATCCCTTCGCTGGCTGAAGAGCTGATGGTTGCACGTGATCTTTATTTGGCTGAATATACCATATCAAGGATCCATTTTACCACGATATCAACCGCCCGCTCGGTGGAGTTGATCCGTGAGGCGAAAAGAAAAGGGTTAGAAGTTACCTGTGATGTTGCCGCTCATCATTTGGTACTTACCGACGAAGCGTTGTTAGGCTTTGATAGTTTATATAAAGTAAAACCGCCGCTACGTACTGCCGATGATGTTACAGCGTTAATAAAGGGCCTGAAAGATGGTACTATTGATGCCATAGTATCGCAACATACCCCGCACGAAATTGAATTTAAAGACGTGGAGTTTGAAGTTGCTGAATACGGAATTGTAGGCTTGCAAACCACATTGGCACTTGCCTTAAAAGCAGGCTTAGCCGTTGAGCAGGTGGTTGAGAAACTGGCCATCAACCCGCGCGAAATATTAGCTGTTGATGTACCTGTTATTGCCGAAGGAGAAGCTGCCAACCTGGTGCTTTTTGATACCGAAGCCGAATGGGAATATAATAGAGTTGAAAATAAATCAAAATCGGCCAATTCGCCTTATATAGGCCAAAAGCTGAAAGGAAAAGTGTTGTTAACTTACAATAACAAACAAATATCTAAATAACATACCTATGATCGATCCAAAAATTGAAACCGCCTTTATAGCAGCGCTTGAGGCTTTCTCTAAATACGATAGCTTTGATGCTACCCAGTTAACTGATGAGTTTGCCGAGGTTTTTGCATCTGATGAAGATTTTTTAAGCAAGGTAGACCTGCTTGACGAGGTGTTTGACGAAAACCCGCAGATAGAAGGCTTACGTGAAGTATTCTTCGATTTGCTGATGATCAACTTTTTTAGCGCCGACGTTAAAAAACTGGAAGAAGACTACCTGGACACCCCTGAGTGGGAGAGCATCGAAGAAGAAACCCTCGACCGGGGTACCGAATTGCTTAACCTGCTGTTGTACCTGAACGAGTGCGAGGACGAAGAAATTGAACCCGAATTGGAAGATTACCTGAAAGAGTTTTTATTGGTAGATGAAGATGAATTTCAGGATGAATATCGTATTTACGAGCCGATTATAGCCAACCAGATCTTGATGGAAAGCCCGGTTGCCGAGATAGCCAAAGTAGCTGCAAGTTTGCCGGCTGATTCGGAATTGAAAGAGTTGTTTTACCCGGTAATGTGCTTTTTCCAAAATATCGATCCAACAGATGAGGAGATCAAGCAAATAGCAGCTAATTCTGAGAGCAAAGAATTTGATATAGCTGTACTACAAATTTTAGTGAATTTTCAATAAGCGTTAATGAGGTCAGAGATAGATAAAACAATAAGAATACAGGGGATTATTAAAGGATTGATATTAGGAGCTGTTTTAACGGCCATTAGTGTCATTTATTTTTATTTTATGATCGGCGTTGCATCGGCAGTTGCAATAACCGTTGGTTCGATGTTATTTACCTATGTACTTCCCTTAGCCGCTGCCGCTTTGCTCTGCCTCAATTTGCGGAAAAATATAGGTGGTTTTTGGTCGCTAAGACAGGCTACTACCGGCATTTTCATCATGTTTGTTGTTTCAAACCTGATGATATTTATCCTGCGGGATCAGGTATTTGCCAGGGTGATAGAACCCAATATGGTGCAAAAAACCGAGATAGCTATGGTAAGCGCCTTGACCAAACTAAAGGAAACTACTGCAAAGCCAGAGGAGAAGAAGGAAGCTGATGCCAAAATACTCGAAATGAAAAAGGGTTTTGAATCCAACAAAACCTTTAGCATAGGTCAGCAAATTCAATCATTGGGTATTAGTATCATATTTTTATTTGTTTTATCTGTTGTGTTCGCGGTTTTCTTTAAGCGTGAACCCGCTGGTCAGGTATCAGGTAATTAAAGCTACAATGATAGTTATTTCAAAAGCTCCTTCGTTTGAAGGGTTTTTTTTTGTTTAGGAGTAATTAAGTTAGGCCGTTTAGATTTTTAAATTTGATTACATTTATTTAAATGAAAGCCAACGATCTAAACGCTGTAAATACGAAAATCCGGTTGCCTGCAACTTTGAAGTGGGCTTCGATTAATTTAGTAGTTTCCGTAGCGTTGATCTATTGCTTTCAGCTTTTAAATGTTGATCCAACTGCACGGGTTAAATACCTTGTTTATTTACCCTTTGTTATCTTTTTACTATTAGCGCAAAGCGAAAAAAAGAAACTGCAAGATGGTTATATCACTTATGGGGAGGCGTTTTCATCAGGTTTTTTGTATTCTGTTTTTACCGGCGTTTTTATTACTATATTTATTTATCTGTATATCACCCAAATAAATCCGAATGTGGTAGCCAAATTCATGGCCATTTCAAAGCATGAATTGGAAAACAACAGGGATTTACCAGCCGACCAGGTTGATACAACAATAGGTATGGTTGGAAGCTATTTCTCCGTTATTGTTGCCATACTCGTACTGTTTTCTTATGCCGGTTTTGGCGCCATCGCCAGTCTTATTTCGGCAGCCATAATCAGGGAAGAGCGGCCTCCTTTTGATTTTATTGCCAACGATACCGCGGCTTCGCCGGATGTAGTTATTTAGGTAACTATGAAAAGTTATTGTATTTCAAATTCTTATGCGGGTTAATTGAACTAAGCTACTCGGTACTCAGCTTTCCATTATAAAACTTTTGGTTTTAAATAATTTGGTTAATTTTAACTGAAACTTAATTACCTAATTATCATGGATACAAAAAAGGCGAGCCCCTCGCAACCCGCTATCAAGTGGGCACTAATTAATTTGATCACTTCTGTAGTGATCACCTATGCTTTTCAGTTTTTAAATGTGGATCAAACCTCGTCACTTAAATACCTGAACTATTTGCCTTTCATTATCTTTTTGCTGTTAACACAAAAAGAGTATAAGCAACAGCTTAGCGGTTATCTCACTTACGGCGAGGGTTTCCTGTCAGGCTTTTTGTATTCTATTTATACGGGCATCCTGGTAGCTATATTTACCTATCTGTATTTTACAATACTAAGCCCTGAAATGGTTGATAAGCTCATGGCCATTTCGCGTCAGCAGATGGAAGCGAAAGGAAATTTATCGCAAGATCAGATCGATACCGGCATGGGGATAGCAACCAAGTATTTCGCTGTTATTGCTACAGTGAGCGTGGTTTTCATGTACGCTATCTTCGGTGCTATCGTAAGCCTTATTTCAGCAGCCGTATTCAAAAATGAACGCTCGGCATTTGATATTCCTGATGATTATGAAGCACCTAAATCATCGGATCCAACTGTATAAATACAATATATAAAGCGATAAAACCAAAGAGGCCTTCCATGAATTGGAAGGCCTCTTTAGTTTGTTCTATCCTGAGGCAACTAACCGCTAACCTCCAATTGTTGATCTCTAAATAACTATTTCTTGGTTACTATCCTAACAATATCGTTGCCAAATACAAATACCATCAGGCAAACTAATATTACAAAACCTACTATTTGCGCACGCTCCAGGAATTTGTCGCTTAGTGGTTTGCCTTTTATCATCTCAATGATCAGGAATACAGCATGACCACCATCCAATGCTGGAATTGGTAATAAGTTCATTAACGCCAATACCATTGATAAGAAGCCTACCAATGTCCAGAAGTGAACCCAGTCAACCGTACCGCCAAACAAGTTTGCAATAGCTACAGGCCCGCTTACAGCCTTACCTGGATTAACATCACCTTTAAAAATTTTGCCTATACCTTTAGCATTATCCCTGAAAGTGCTCCATGCTTTTGATGTAGCGATAGGGAAGGCCTCAAAAAAGCCATACTTAATGGTACGGATATCAAGGTAATCTGCTTTTGAACGATAGAAGCCTAATTTGCCTTCGGCAGTAACAGAAGCTTTAAGTGTTACTAACTGGTTGTTACGTTTTACACCCAGATCGATCTGTTTGCCTTTGTTTGCGGCAAGCTGGGCCTGCAATTCATCCCAAAATACAACTGGGTGGTTGTTGGCCATTACAATGCTATCGCCTTTTTGTAAACCTGCTTTTACCGCGTTGCTACCCGGCTCTAACGAATCGACCATGAATTTGGCGCGTGGCAAACGGCTAATGAAGCCTTCAATATCATGATCATCCAGATCATTCAGAATGGTTTTGGGGATGCTGATCTGTAAAGTTTGCGTACCACGTTGAACGGTAAAAATGGTGTTATCAAGTAATACATTTGGGCTGGTAAGGTCATCAAACTTTTCGAACGGTTTACCGTTGATGGCAGTTACCTTATCACCAACTTGCAAACCTATTTTTTTACCCACAGCACCCGGTACAATGCCGAATTTGGCCGATGAGTTAGGGATGTAGGTATCGCCAAAGCGCATAGTTAACACCCAGAATATCAGGATGCCTAAAATAATATTCACGGTAACACCGCCCAACATTACTATTAAACGCTGCCAGGCCGGTTTTGAACGGAACTCCCATGGCTGCGGCGGACCGGCCATTTGCTCGGTATCCATCGATTCATCTATCATACCGGCAATTTTTACGTAGCCGCCCAGTGGCAACCAGCCTATGCCGTATTCAACACCTTTATATGTAAATTTAAACAGGCTGATGTTCCAGGCATCAAAAAACAGGTAGAACTTCTCTACCTTAATGCCAAAGGCGCGTGCCGCCAGGAAGTGCCCCAGTTCGTGCAGGATTACTAAAATTGAAAGGCCCAGTATAAGCTGGCCCACCATGATCACTATACTCATTATATGTTATTATCGTGTATTAAAATTGTAATGCTTTTGAAGGTAGTTGCTGTATATAATTTTGCGCAAAGATGCGTGTTTCTTTATCAGTATTCAAATAATCAGTGAGGGTAGGGTTGGCAATAAAATTTATTTGCTGCATACACTCTTCAATAACATTGCTCATGGTTAAAAAGCCTATGCTGCGGTTTAAAAATCCTGCTACGGCTATCTCATTGGCCGCGTTAATGATACATGGCATGTTACCGCCTTGCCTTAAGGCCGCATATGCTAAACTTAGATTACGGAAAGTATCGGTATCCGGTTTTTCGAAAGTAAGATTAGGGTAATCCACAAAGCTAAACCGCTTAAAATTGGTTGTGATACGTTCAGGATAGGTAAGCGCGTATTGGATAGGCAACTTCATATCTGGTAAACCCATCTGTGCCTTGATCGATCCGTCCCTGAACTGCACGAGCGAGTGAACGATAGATTGAGGATGCACAATTACATCTATCTGATCCGCCTCGAGGCCGAAAAGCCATTTGGCTTCAATAACTTCCAGTCCTTTATTCATCAGCGAAGCAGAATCGATAGTGATCTTTGCTCCCATTACCCAGTTAGGATGTTTAAGCGCATCCTCGCGGGTTACATTGGTTAAAAAGTCAGCGTTGCGGCCACGAAATGGTCCGCCGGAAGCTGTAATGATCAACTTTTCTATCTGATCATATTTTTCACCAACAAGGCACTGAAAAATAGCCGAATGCTCAGAATCAACAGGTAAAATGCTAACGTTATGCTGTTTGGCAAGCGCGGTGATGATATCCCCGGCGACAACCAGGGTTTCTTTGTTGGCAAGGGCAATTTCCTTACCGGCTTTAATAGCTGATATAGTAGGCTCTAACCCGGCAAAACCCACCATGGCTGTAAGTACTACGGCAATATCAGGATGGGTAACGGTATCGATAATAGCCTGGTGACCTGCCAATACCTGGATAGGTAAATGGGCTAAGGCATCTTTAACCTGCTGGTATTTGCTTTGATCGCAGATGATGGCATATTCAGGAACAAATTCAATTGCCTGGCTGATCAGCAGATCGGCATTTGAATGGGCGGTAAGCATAAAGGCCCTGAATAAATTGCTGTTCCACCTGATCACGTCAAGTGTTTGTGTGCCAATACTGCCCGTTGAGCCAAGTATGGCTATGTTTTTTATCTGGTTGTCCAATTAATATTAAATTTTTTCCAACTTATGGTACGGTGATAACACCAACCATAGGCTTAATTTTTCCCAGCTTGTGGTCGGTGTTATCACCGTACCACTTAGCCGCATTTTGTAATTATTTGTGTATCCCAATTCGTATATGGTGCGGTGAAAACACCGATCATTGGCTATTGAGAATTACTTTGGTCTCTATTTCTTAAACTCTTTCAATCCCTCGGCAATCTTCCTGTCGTTAGATAACCTCGGTACTTTATTTTGCCCGCCAAGTTTACCTTCCGATCGCATGTAGTTAATAAACGCGTCTTTCTGTAAGCTTTGGATAACCAAAGGTTGTAAAATGTTACCTTCTATCAGGTCAAAATAGTAAATATTTTTTTTCTGCAGTGCCTCGTCCACTTTCAAGGCGAATGATTGAAGGTCTGCAGGTGCCGAACCAAATTCAATAAACCATTCATGGTAAGGTAATTGACCAGCTTCCGGGTTCACTTGTGGCGCTACAGTAAATTCAATTATGTCAATCCCTTCATGTTTGGCTACGCTCATCAGGGCATGCTCAACTTCTTCTCCAATAACATGCTCGCCAAAGGCTGAG
Organism: Mucilaginibacter sp. CAU 1740; assembly: GCF_039839285.1. Lineage (NCBI taxonomy): Bacteria > Pseudomonadati > Bacteroidota > Sphingobacteriia > Sphingobacteriales > Sphingobacteriaceae > Mucilaginibacter > Mucilaginibacter sp. CAU 1740. Next base: position 751,442 of record NZ_JBDOQS010000002.1, read on the forward strand.
ATATAATGTTTTATACGTCCGGTTACTACAATACGATATGGATCTTTCGAAACAAATTTTACAGTATCCCCCAAACTATATCCCCATAAACCGGCACTGGTGTTCAGGATGATAGCGTAGTTTTTATCCAGCTCTACATCTTTAATATTGATGCGGGTAGGGCTTTCGTTAAAAAACTCTTCGGATGGGATGAACTCGTAAAAAATACCCGAGTCAACCAACAACAAAAGTCCTTTTTCTTTTTGCGAATCCTGGAAAGCGATAAAGCCTTCGGATGCCGGGTAAGTCTCGATCGAATCGATCTTAAAACCGATACTTTCTTCCATACGAGCGCGGTAGGGTTCGTAATTTACGCCGCCATATACGTATAACTTGAAGTTCGGGAAGATCTCGTTTACCTTTTTACCGTCTGCCTTAGCCGAAAGCCTGTCGAAATACATCTGGCACCAGGGCGGGATGCCGCTGATGAGGCGCATATCTTCATTAAAAGTTTCCTCAACTATGGCATCAACTTTCTGCTCCCAATCTTCAATACAATTGGTTTCGTAACTCGGGAGCCTGTTTTTTTGCAGATATGCAGGTACGTGGTGCGCAACAATACCTGATAAGCGCCCGGTTGAAACACCATGCTTTTCGGCCAGGATGGGACTACCCTGTAAAAATATAATTTTGCCATCAACAAAATCGGCGTTGCCGGTTTCGTGAATGTAACTCAATAAAGCATTTCGCGCCGCTTTGATGTGCTCGGGCATACTCTCCTTAGAGATGGGGATATATTTTACGCCTGATGTTGTGCCCGATGTTTTAGCAAGATAGGCTGGTTTGCCCGGCCATAACACATCTTCTTCGCCGTTAACTACACGATCAATATAGGGGCGAAGGTCTTCATAATCGTGAACAGGTACAAGGCGTTTAAAATCTTCGTAGTTATTGATCTTAGCAAAATTGTGATCTTTACCAAAAGCGGTGTTTTTGGCCGCGTGAACTATATCGGTAAAGGCTTTTTGCTGTAATGCTATGGCGTTTTTACGCAGGTGGTTCAGTTGCCTGTTAACTCTTGCCGCGAAAATTTTGCTTAATGCTGATTTTAATCCCATTATCAATCGGTTTCTGACAGGTCATCGTCTACATCCAGGTGGCTGTAAACTAATTTTCGGTAAGCTGCCAACAGGATAATATTCGCAAACGGAATAACCAATATCAATCCTACTATGGTTATCGTTCCGAGTAACATCAAGCCTTCAATTATCAGGAATATCAAAAAGTACTTTAAAAAATTACCCCTGATGAGATGGAAGCTTTGTATAACTGATTCAATCGGTCCTGATGCGTCATCTACAATGAAGCAGGTGCAAATAGGAAAGTAAAACAGGAAAAAGAACTGTACTGTAAGGCCTATCAGGAAGTTAAAGAAATCTTTAGCATTGTCGTTTCCAACGTTTTCGGCCAGGTGTGTTACCAATACTGCAAGTGTGCTTACAAAAACCAATAGTGCCAGATAGCTTAAAAGCATCCGGAACGAGGGAATTATCTCACTAAAATCAAAATCATAGTAAGCCTTATCCATTAGCTTGAACCCCAGCTTAATAAACGCAAGAAAGATGAACGTGATCTCAATAAGCAGTACAATAAAGCCAATGCCGCTTACCCATGATGATTCACCATCGAAGTAAAAAACTGTAAAACCTGAAATAAAAACAAGTACAAAAGCAATTACCGAGTAAACCGCTATGGTTGCAAAATTTTTCTTTAAAACATTCCATGCGGTTTTAATGGTTTCCGCTACAGAAAAGGCGTGGTACATATTGCTTATGATCTACTTAAAACTTTCCGCTTCCAAAAATCCTGTATAAATCCTAACCCGTAGGCAATAAGTTGTGTGAAGGCAGCTACAATGCTCAAAAATGCGATTTTTAAAGATTTATTTTTCACCAGCGAGTGAAAAAATATCAACAAAGTGAAAATGGCTAAAATAATATTACCCAATTGTGCAATTGGCCATCTAAATATGTTGAATAAAACGGTAAGGATAACGCCCACTGTAAAAGCTGCCGGGAAGAAATGCACCAGCTTTAACTCGGCCGGGAAAAATTTGGAGATGTTGATCCTCGCCCTGCCAAAAAAATGCAGTTGTTTATAAAACTGGTAAAAGTTGGTACGGCGCTTATGATAAACAATAGCATCGGGTATTAATCCAATTTTAAAGCCGTTTGAATGGATGCGGATGCTATACTCAATATCCTCACCCAAACGGGTGATTATAAAGCCGCCAACCTTTTCCCATACCTGCCTCGAAACACCCATATTAAAACTGCGCGGATGAAACTGGCCGATCCCTTTTTTATTACCGCGGATACCGCCGGTAGTAAAAGGTGAGGTCATGGAATAGCTAATGGCCTTTTGCGTTGGCGTAAATGAATCATGCGCGCCATCAGGGCCTCCGTAAGCATCAAGGTAATTGGTGGCTAACGAATCGTTAACTATTTGCAGATAAGCAGGAGGTATAAGGCAATCCGAATCGAAAATGATAAAATAATCGCCTTTGGCACGCTCAAAACCAAAGTTGCGGGTAAAGCCCTGGCCTTCATTAGGCTTTTTAAAATAACGCAGGTTAAGTTTATCGGTAAAAGTATTTACAATAGCTTCGGCATCGTTAACAGAACCATCCTCAAGTACCAAAACCTCAAAATCCCTGTAAGTTTGAAGGCAGAGGGTTTCCAGCAGTTCTTTAATTTCCTGCGGGCGGTTATATAATGGAATGATGATGGAAAAAAACATGTATGTAGATGTGCAAATTATAGATGTGCAAATGTGCAGATGGTTTTACAGATATGCGATGAATTTGTTTTTCTTTCATCGATCATCTGCACATCTAAAATCTGCACATTTGCAATCTAATTAAATTGTTTCTTCAATTTGATAGTGGTTGCGTTCGCTGGCGCTGCGAGATACTAACTCGGCAACAAAGCCCGTTAAAAACAACTGCGAACCCAATATAATAGCCACCAGCGCTATATAAAACAGCGGGCTGGTAGTTACATCACGGTATTTTAAGCCGTGGGCAATATTGTAAAGCTTTTCCCAAATTATCCAGATAGCCATCACCAAACCAGTAAAGAAGCTTAGCGTACCCATGCTACCAAAAAAGTGCATAGGGCGTTTACCAAATTTGCCTACAAAAAATATCGAAAGTAAATCTAAAAAACCATTAATAAAGCGGCTAAGCCCGAATTTGGTTTTACCGTACTTACGCGGACGGTGCTCAACTATTTGCTCGTCAATTTTGGTAAAACCGGCCCATTTAGCTATCACCGGGATGTAGCGGTGCATCTCGCCATAAACCTCAATATTTTTTACCACGGTGCCACGGTAGGCTTTCAGGCCGCAATTAAAATCGTGAAGGTTGTTGATGCCACTCATACGGCGTGTTGCCGCGTTGAATAACTTGGTTGGGATGGTTTTGCTCAGCGGATCGTGCCGTTTAGCTTTCCAGCCCGAAATAAGGTCGAGCTTTTCTTCGGTTATGCGGCGATAAAGCTCAGGGATCTCGTCAGGGCTATCCTGCAGATCGGCATCCATGGTAATCACTACATCGCCTTTTGAGGCTATAAAGCCTGTATTTAAGGCGGCAGATTTACCATAATTACGCCTGAATTTGATGCCTTTTATAAAAGGGTTGGCGGCTTGCAGCTGCTTGATCACGTCCCATGATCCGTCTTTGCTGCCGTCATCAACCAAAATAACTTCGTAAGTGAAGCGGTTTTCATCCATAACCCGGCTTATCCACGCGGTTAACTCGGGTAATGATTCTACCTCATCGTAAAGTGGTACTACAACTGATATATCCATTTATAGGGAATATGATAAGGGCCAATAGGTGCGCCAAATCAATCGCAAAAATATAAAAAATAGGGATGATTATGAACCCTGTTTTTTTGTTTGCGGGCATGCGCATCAACTGTTAAAAAACGTTAATTTAAATATTACTCAACGCTTATAAATTGATATTTGTATACTATGTATCCTATCAGTTACGTTGCCCTTAAATATATTTTGATATCTTTCCCTCACAATTAATTAGTTATAAATGAATATTTATAAAACCGCGCTCGCGGCGCTGATAAGCTTTTGTAGTATTAATGCATTTGCTCAGAATGCAGATCAACCCGCACCTAAATATGATCAGCATAAGGTATTTAACCCCATGTTTTACCCCGAGCGCGGTACCGAGTTCCGTTCGGCAAATGGTGCGCCGGGGCCTAAATATTGGCAAAACCGCGCCGATTATAAATTGGATGTTACGCTTGACACGGCTAAACACCGAGTTGAAGGCTCTACGTTAATTACTTATACCAACAACAGTCCTGATGCATTAGGCTTTTTATGGCTACAGGTTGATCAGAATATATACAAGGAAGATTCACGTTCTGAGGCTACCAGCAATGTATCGGGCGGGCGTTTTGCCAATAAATCGTACACCAAAGGAGCCGAGATCAAATCGGTTTATGTGATAAACAAGGGTAAACAGCTTAAGGCTGATTATATTGTTACGGATACCCGTATGCAGATCAGGCTGAAAGATTCGTTGAAAGCAGGCGGTAATAAGCTTCAAATTAAAATAGAATATGCTTTTGATGTGCCTGAATACGGCACGGACAGGATGGGGCGCCAGCAAACAAAAAATGGCTGGATCTATGAAATTGCCCAATGGTACCCCCGTATGGAGGTTTATGATGATGTAACCGGTTGGAATGCTATCCCATACCTTGGCGCGGCCGAGTTTTATTTGGAGTACGGCAATTTTGATTATACCATTACCGCCCCTGCAAGCCTTGTAGTAGCAGGTTCGGGCGAATTGATCAATCCCAATGAAGTATTATCTGCAACATCAATAGCCCGTTTGGCTGATGCACGCAAAAGCGATAAAACGGTTATGATAAAGGATGAGAGCGATATCCTGAAAAATAACGACTATCCTAAAAAGCCAACCTTAACATGGCACTTTGTATGTAAAAATGCCCGCGACGTAGCCTGGGCAGCATCTAAGGCATTTATTTGGGATGCCGCGCGTATCAACTTGCCAAGCGGCAAAAAAGCGCTTGCTCAATCTGTTTACCCTGTTGAGGCTAAAGGCAATGAAGGTTATGGCCGCTCGACCGAATACGTTAAAGGGGCAATTGAACTGTATAGCGAAAAATGGTTTGAATATACTTATCCCGTGGCAACCAACGTGGCGGGAACTGTGGGAGGAATGGAATATCCAGGCATCGTATTTTGCGGTTCAAACAATCAGAACGGCGGCTTGTGGGAAGTTACCAATCATGAGTTTGGCCACAACTGGTTCCCAATGATAGTAGGATCGAACGAGCGTAAGTATGCCTGGATGGATGAAGGTTTTAATACATTTATCAATAACGTTGATACCAAAGTGTTTAACAAAGGCGAATATTACGAAAAGCCCGACCAGCAAAAAGGAGCACCGGTAATGTTCGGCCCCGGAGCCGAGGCTATTATGAATACACCTGATGTATTGCAGGAAGATTACCTGGGTTATGCGGCGTATGAGAAGCCTGCGCTTGGCTTAACTATACTGCGCGAGCAGATACTGGGCGAAGAGCGTTTTGACTATGCTTTTAAAACCTACATTAAGCGCTGGGCCTTTAAACATCCAACCCCATGGGATTTTTTTCATACGATAGATAACGCGGCAGGAGAGGACCTGAGCTGGTTTTGGAACGAATGGTTTTTTACCACCTGGAAACTTGACCAGGGGATAAAGGAGATCACTTACGCTGATAACGATGCCTCCAAAGGTGCGTTCATTACCATCGAAAATCTCGAAGAGCTGGCATTACCGGTTACCATCACCATTAAAGAAGAAAACGGCAAACAAGGCACAGTAAAACTCCCAGCCGAGATTTGGCAGCGCGGTGACACCTGGACATTTCCTTATAAATCGACCTCAAAAATAGCTTACGCAACTATCGATCCCGATCATTACCTGCCCGATATTAACCCCGAAAACAACTCGTATAGTGGTTTATCAATACCTCAGGGCACAACAGCAAGCACGGTGATCAAAGCTTATTTGGATGCTATTGGTGGAGTAGATAAATTAAAGAATATCAGGGATTTGCAAACTTCAGCTACAGGTTCTGTACAGGGATCTGAAGTGCAGGTGGTAACCCGCTATAAAATGCCTGATAAGTACTTTCAGGAAGTTACAGTGCCATCGTACAATAATCTGGTAGTTACACATCTAACCGTTAACGGCGATAGTATTAAAGCTAAACAGGTAAATAAAGATATGCCGCTTGACGAAAGCGGAAAAAAACTGTTGAGATTAAAAAGCAGGCCATTCCCGGAGCTTGATTATGAAAGGATAAGCCCAAATATCACCTTGCAACCTGTTTTGAGGGTTGTAAATAGCGAACTTGCTTATGAGGTTGATGTTACCATTGGTACGGATATGCACATCCGCAATTACTACAGTCAAAAAACTGGTTTGAAGCTTAAACAAACTATAGATGCAGCTGCAGATGCTTCTGTTGAATATGGCAATTACGAGGGGATAAACGGAGGAGTTAAAATTCCGTTCAGTATAAAAACTACTGTGATAGGGCAACCTGTTGAATTTAAGGTGAAAGAGACTGCCGTTAACTCAAATCCGGCTAACGACTCATTTAAATAACCAGGAGTTATATTGATAACGAGCCCGGCCTTCAGTTTTGAGTGCCGGGCTTTTGTTTTATATTTATAAAGTTGTTAATACCCTAAACTCATGATGCGCAAAGCTCAATTTCTTTTTTTGATCATTACAATTTTTGCTATTGAAAATGTTAATGCTCAGGTGGATACCATCATGTCGTACATGAAAACTGACAAAACCTTTGCTTTTGGAGATAGGGAGCTTCCTGTTAAAGATAAAGCCGATGCCGATTTTATGCGCATGATAACAATGCCCGACTCAAATATTGATAATACGCTATACCAGGTTTTCGATTATTACGTAAACGGTAATCCTAAGCTAAGGGGCACTTCTACTACAGGCACGTTTCGCATCCAGTTACAAGGATCGTTTATTGAATATTATCCCGATGGTCGTAAAAAACGGATTGCGGCATATAAGTATGGCCAGCTTACCGGCGATTTCGTTGAGTTTTATCCGGATGGAAAGGTTTATTTATCAGGAATATACGATGATAATGGCCAGAAGGTAGATAAGAGTTATGATATTGAAGGCAAAGCTATCGCTGAATCGGGAAATGGAAAACAAGTTTTATATAACGATGATCAGAAGGCTATAGGAGAGGGCGCGTTAGTTAACGGGCGTAGAGATGGCCAATGGAAAGGCGCGTTAAATGACTCTGTTACTTTCGAGATAAAATATGATATGGGCAAAATTGTGTCAGGCGTTAGCCTTGATAATAAAGGAAAGCGTTATCCATTTTCGCAGGTTGAAGCCGCGCCTCAGTTTAAAGGAGGCTTAAAAGTGTTTGGAGCTTATGTAAGCCGTAACCTTCATTATCCTGATGATGCCCGCCGCGCCAAGATACAGGGAAGGGTTATTCTGGGCTTTACTGTAGATAGAGATGGTTCGATAAGGGATGTAGAGGTTGTAAAAGGATTGGGATATGGCTGCGATGAGGTTGCAATAAAGGCACTGAAGTTGTGCCCTCCGTGGATACCGGGCACTTTATACGGACTCCCTGTTAAGGTTCAGTATAAAGTACCCGTAAGTTTTTCGTTGCCGGATGATTGATTTTAAACCAATCCTAAAACCTTACTCGTACGCTCTCTTGTAGCTATACTTAAAGCCTCATTATTGGCTAATGATTCGCCATATGAGGGGATCATTTCCTTAAGCCTTTGCTGCCATTCGTTAGTTTTGATATGATTTTTGAAGCAGCGTTCTATCAGTTGAATCATAATAGGCACCGAGGTTGAAGCACCCGGAGATGCGCCCAATAGTGCCGAAATACTGCCATCTGCACTGCTTACTACTTCGGTACCAAACTCAAGCACGCCGGTATGTTTAGCATCTTTTTTGATCACCTGCACTCGCTGCCCTGCAATATCCAGGTCCCAATCTTGGGCTTTAGCGTTAGGCATATAGTCTTTTAACGCATTTAACCTATCGGCAGGCGATTGCATTACCTGTTGGATAAGATACTTGGTTAAAGGCCAGTTATCGCGCCCTACAGCCAATAAAGGCAATATATTATTCAGTTTGATGGAAGTGAACAAGTCAAGCAGCGAACCTTGTTTTAAAAAGCGGGTTGAAAAGCCTGCGTAAGGGCCAAATAATAGTGATCGCTTCCCGTCTATCATCCTTGTATCCAGGTGAGGTACCGACATTGGCGGCGAACCTACCGATGCTTTACCATATACTTTAGCTTCGTGTTGTTTGATGATTTCCGGGTTGTTACATACCAGCCACTGGCCGCTCACCGGGAAACCGCCAAAGCCTTTACTTTCCTCAATACCCGATTTTTGTAGCAGGTGTAAAGCTCCGCCACCCGCGCCAACAAATACAAATTTGGTATTCAGTTTCCTTTTGGCACCGGTAGTTTTATCCTTTACGGTTACCTTCCAGCTGCCATCGGCGTTGCGTTTAAGGTTTTTAACATCATGGTTAAGGCTTACTGATACGCCCGGTTTTTTACTGATCTCGCCAATAAGCGAACTGGTTAAACTGCCAAAGTTTACATCGGTGCCGATATCCATGAAGGTGGCAGATACTTTTTCATAAGCATCGCGGCCATCCATTACCAATGGGATCCATTTTTTGATCTGCTCTTGGTCTTCAGAATATTCCATCCCCCTAAAAAGGTGATGTTTAACTAAAGCCTCCTGGCGTTTTTTTAGGTATTCAACATTTTTTTCGCCCCAAACAAAACTCATGTGCGGCACCTTGCGGATAAAGCTTTGCGGATTGTTCAAATAACCTTTTTCAACCAGGTAAGCCCAAAACTCTTTACTGGTTTCAAATTGCTCGGCAATTTTAATGGCTTTTTTTATTTCTATCGAACCATCGGGCAGTTGCGGCGTGTAGTTAAGCTCGCAAAACGCCGAGTGGCCGGTGCCCGCGTTATTCATAGGGGCCGAACTTTCGGCGGCTATCACGTCCAGTCGCTCAAAAAGTTCAATCGTTAAATCGGGCTGAAGCTCTTTAAGCATAGCACCGAGGGTAGCGCTCATGATGCCCGCGCCAATTAAAACCACATCCACTGTCTGATTTGAAGCTGTACCGTTGTTAGTCATCTCTGTAAAGTATCCGCGCAAGCAAAGCCCTTGCGGTGTTATTTGCCACAGGTATATAACCCTGTTTTGTAAAAAATGTTATGATGGTTTAAGGCCTGCCCTTAGTTAAGAGGCGAGGTGAAATTAAATCAGGCAATTTTAAGAAATTTTTATAGAATAACCGTCCTTTACCTGTCCGATAAATGCAATAAATATTGTGTTTAAATTGCTTAAAGCTATTTTTTATAATGATTTAAATAATAGTATGTAGATGTGAGGCCACACAAAACAAGTTAAACGCTGTTTAAACCTTTAACCAATTTGTAAGCCATGAATTTATTTAAATTATACACTCCAATTTGCCTTGTGTTTTGTGCTGTAATGGCTTGCAAACAGCCCAAATCCCAATCAGTATCAAATGATACTTCAAAAACGGCGGTGGCTGTTGATGGAAAAACGGATAGCGTGATCAACAATCCGGGCAAAAAATATGGTAACGCAACCGTTGCGGAGCCTTGTGTAAAGTGCCTGTTACAAGTGATACAGGATAGTAAAAGCTATAAGGAAAACACTGAAGACGTACCCGCCCAGGATATTAATTATACCATTAATTGGGTGAAGGCTTCAGCTCCAGCTTTATCGGCAGATTCGACCGGCAAAGCCAATGGGATCAGGGTAGATGTTAAAAAAGATGAAAACGGCGAGGATACCCACCTATGCTCATATGTGTACAATAACACCAGTGGTACCATGTACCTGCTTAACAGCGAAAACAAATATCAACATGAAGTATCGAGCATAACGCCGGCTATCTTAAAAAAGATACGAAATAGTTGCTATTGGGGAGTAGCGTCGGGAAAATAGTTTGCAGTTTTTAGTTGGCGGTTGGCAGTAAAGTGGTTGTACAAACAAAGCAGTTATTAAAAAGAAAAAGGCGATGAAGTTACTCATCGCCTTTTTTATAATTTTTTACGACAGTGCAAACTGCCAACTAAAAACTGCAAACTGATTAAGTGGTGTATCCCAGAATTTTCAATACCTGTTTGCTATTTTGCTCCTCGCCAAATACCTCAAAGTTGAAAGTTTCATCGCGGTTGCGGCGAATGATCACGTGTTTCGGCGATGGCAGTAAGCAGTGGTGGATACCACCGTAACCGCTTAATACCTCCTGGTAGGCGCCGGTATTAAAGAACCCTAAATATTGAACCTTACGGGTTTTAGGCATAAATACGCTGTTCATGTGGGCTTCCTGGTTGTAATAATCCTGACCATCGCAGGTGATACCACCAAGGTTTACACGCTCGTATTCCGAATCCCAGTTGTTAACCGGCAACAGAATGTATTTTTGGTTCAAAGCCCAAACGTCCGGTAGGTTTGTGATGAATGAACCATCAAGCATTAACCAGCGTTCGCGATCGTTTTGTTGTTTACGGCCTAATACTTTGTATAATATGCCGGAAGCTTCGGCAACGGTATATTTTCCAAATTCGGTAATGATATCCGGTTCCATGGTATCGTGCTCGGCACAGATCTCTTTAATACGGCTTACGATCTCGTTGATCATGTATTCATAATCGAAATCAAAAACCAACGAATCTTTAAATGGCATACCACCACCGATATCCAAAGTATCCAGATGTGGGTTTACTTTTTTGAATTTGCAGTAAAGTGTTACGTATTTCTCCAGCTCGTTCCAGTAGTACGGTGTATCCGAAATACCTGAGTTGATGAAGAAGTGTAGAAGCTTAACCTGGAAGTTAGGGTTATCTTCAATTTTGTTGTGATAAAAATCGATCACATCCTCCATACGCACACCTAAACGTGAGGTATAGAACTGTGAATCAGGCTGCTCTTCTGCCGCTATACGGATGCCGAGGTTACATGGGGTATCCATCTCTATCTCGTCATCGTACAGGTTAAACTCTTCTTTGTTATCCAATACCGGGATGATGTTTTTAAAACCATCATGCAGCATATCGATAATGTAAGTTTTATACTGAAAAGTTTTAAAACCGTTACATATCACCGTTATATCTTTGTTTACGGCACCCTTTTTCTCCAAGGCGTCAATCATCGGCATATCAAAAGCAGATGATGTTTCGAGGTGGATCTCGTTTTTAAGGGCCTCTTCAACAATATGCCTGAAGTGCGAGCTTTTGGTGCAATAGCAGTATTTATAACTACCGCGGTAATTATTTTTGATGATGGCCTGCTGAAATAACAGCTTAGCCTGCTGGATCTTTTTAGATATTAATGGCAGGTAAGTGAAGCGTAGGGGGGTACCATACGTTTCAATCATCTCCATTAAATTAAGATCCTGAAAATATAGTTCATCATCGATGATCTCAAAACCATCCTGGGGGAAACCAACACTTAAGTCAAGAAATTCCTGGTAACTCTGCATCCTTTAAAAATTTGGGCAAAAATGTAATTTTTAAATGGAATTATCTGCTAATTCCTATCATAAAATTTATCGCTAAAATGTAATGTTTTTGATGTGTTGGACATTGTAGATCCCTAAACTCCACCAATAGTCAATATTTTGTTTTTAAATATCTGATTATTAGTTTATTGTGGAGGTTGTTTTTCTTGTTAAATTATTGTTAAGATATCTGCAAAGCAGCAGGTAAATGCACTTCGGCCATCATACACCTGGCGCTGCCTCCGCCGTTTGTTTCTATGGTGTTTATATCAGCATAAACTAACTTACCAAATTGCGCAAGTTTTGACCGTTGCTCACTGTCGAGTGCGTTATAAGCGTTTTGCGACATCACGATCAAAGTTTCACCTGCTTTGTTCTTCACTTCGAGCATATTACCGGCAAATTGGTTCATCTGGGCAAATGAGATATCGATGATCTCCTTTTGGGTTGATTTAAGGGAATCTACTACCACGAACCGTTCGTGCGGGTTGGGAATACTATCCAAACAAATCACCGCGAAATTGCTGCCTATACACATCAGTACATTGGTATGGTAAATAGCTTTGCCTTTTTCGTCGGCAGCATCAAAGCTTACAGCTGTGTATCCGGCATGCTCACAAAACTGGTTAAGTACCTCTTTGTCGGTTCGGGGCGATAAACAAGCGTAGGCTATTTTATTCTCCCTATCCAGCACCATGCTGCCTGTGCCCTCCAGAAACTTGTGCTCGCCCTCAAAACGGCTCAGGTCGATAACGTGGGCAACTTTAAATTTATCTTCCATATCTGCAATGATATCTTCCCGTCGCTCTAACCGACGGTTTTCGGCCTGCATAGGGTAAAGGAATACCGTACCATCGTTATGAAATGAAACCCAGTTATTCGGAAAGATCGAATCGGGCGTGTAAGGCTGCGGCGTATCCTCAATAACAGTTACATCTACACCGTTATGCCTTAAGGTATTAACCATCCGGTTAAACTCATTTAATGCTTTTTCCTGCACGCCATTTTTATCAGCCGCACGGTTTTGAAAAGCGTTGCTCTCGGCAGTTTCTTCATTAAACCCGAAATTTACCGGGCTTATCATTAATATATGTGATGTTGATTGGCTCATTTTTTTGGTCATTATGTCATTTGGTCATTGAGTCATTTTTGATCGACTAACCCATTTGCAAGGCAATGACTTAATGACCCAATGACTCAATGACTTTTAAAGTACCTTATCCCTTAACAACGGCATGCTCATACAATGAAAACCACCCCTTGCGCGTGAAAGTTCGGCCGATGGCATCAGGATGAGTGTATCTTTCATATCCTGCGGATCAAGTTCATTATTTTCAAATTTCTGAAGTAGTTCGGCTACTTTGATTACATCAAAACCGGCTTCTTTAAACGCTTCGGCGGTTTTGTCATTACGGTCGTAGCCTACAACTACGCCTTCTTTAAGGGCCAGTAGGTTGCAGGAATCCGTCCATTGCTCGCGGGCATCAAAAGGGAATGTGTTATTGCCAGAGTAAATGAATTTTGTTTTGGTGCCGCTTTGCAGGTCGTTTTCGCTGATATCGGAAAGCAAGTCTTCGATACAAGCAAATACCCTCGGTTTCTCATCTTTTTCAAACTGGACTATCTCGGCACGGTCTTTCGTTTTTTTGTCCACAAACCATGATATCGGTTCGCGTTCTTCAAGTGGGGCTTCGGCAACGGCTAGCGAGCGCAGCAACACCCATGTATCGCGTTTTACCTGCGTAAAAACGGTATCGATATGCATGTAATCGCGCTTGTTGGGGATTTTTACGATGGTTACTTTTTTAACCACGTTATTATCAAAAAGCAGCCTGATAGCTTCGTTAGCTCCGCTAACCGATGTACGTTCGCTGCAGCCAATCAATAAGTGATCGGGACTAACCATCATGACATCGCCGCCTTCTAAGGTAGTACGGCCTTCGGCGTCATCGCCGGGGCGTAAAAAAAACTGCGGTGTCTCCGGTATCTCAAGGATATTATCCTTGTAAGCCGCGAATAAGGGGTGATTGAAAAATATATAACGCATGAGCAATGTTTCGCGGAAACGTGCCTTTTTAGCCGGTTTATTTAGCAGGATATGATTATTGACCGTAATGCCCAGATCGCGCGAAAAAATGAGGTTGGGGATGGGGGCGAAGATCATTTCGGTAGCAGCTAAAGCACCCGAGATAAGGATCTTGGCCAACTCAACCGGATCGGTATCTATTAATTGTTGCTGCAAACGGTAACTGCAGCTTTCAATAGCGCAAACGGATGCCACCAGCTTTTTACGAATATCCGATTGTTGCAAAATATCTGCCAGCAGCGTTTGGATTTCCACTACTTTACCCGAAGCATGAAAGCCTTCGTTGTCTGGTTTGAAGAACGAGCGGTGGGTTTCATTAGCATCAACCTCATTGATCTTGCCTTTTATTTTATCGGGATCAAGAAAAAAAAGCAATAATTTTACGTAGTGATCATACTCGTTTTTGCGCATGGTATCCAGGTGCACAATATCTTCAAAAAGCCAGTCCTGCGCTTTTGATGGCACCACTTTTCCCAAACCACTATCGGGACTGTGGATGAGGAGGGAGCGGAGGGTGCCAAATTCGGAAGTTACATCTATTTTAAAATCATTGTTTTCAGGTATCATAAATAAATATCGTCTAATGCAAATCTATCAGAAATACGGTAACAAAAAACAAACCGCCTTTTAAATTAAAGTGCCTGTTGATCAGGTTTTGAGCCTTATTGTAATAGGTACACCGAAGTTTATTTAACTACGCAATCGATTGTAACTAATTTGTGAGGTTAATACTTTTTTAATCTTTTATTAAGTTAGGCAGGTAATTTCGGCTAACCAATTAACCAGTTTCAATACTATCCGCTTAATTATGATTTTTAAACGTTTACTGCCGCTGCCGGCTTTGTGCCTGTTTTTATTTTCGGCCATGCCGGGCTTTGCACAATCCATCGTTAATAAAAAACTCGATCATTATAATGTAATCTGGGATACGCCTGGCCCAACATCAGCCCAATCCATGCCATTGGGTAATGGCGATATTGGCCTGAATGTATGGTTCGAAAAAAATGGCGACCTGTTGTTTTACATCAGTAAAACCGATGCCTGGGGCGAGCCCGATGCAGAAAAGGATGATTGGATGAGGCAAGGCGGTGTGTTGATGAAATTAGGTGCTGTAAGGGTTTCTGTAAGCCCTAACCCTCTAAATAATAACGGCAAATTCAAACAGGTTCTAAAACTTCAAAACGGAGAGATCTGGGCTAAGGCTGGTGACGGGAAAGCGGCTGTTGAATACAGGATCTGGGTAGATGCCAATCATCCTGTTATCCGGATTGAAACAAAAAGCGTTACCAAAGCAACAATTGGCGTTAAGCTGGAAAACTGGCGTGCGGGTAAAACCGATACGGTACTGGCAGGTAGAAAAGGTAGCATAGCTTGGTATCATCATACCCCGGCTACAACAGATCCGCATTTGGCAAACCTAACTTTCGGCGCGATTATTAAAGGGGCTGATTTAGCAAATAAGGACGACGCAACATTACGAACATCCGGAGGAGTTACCTCGCAAACCATCTCTATCTATCCATTAACCAGTGTTGTAGCCAGCGGGAACCAATGGCTCAGTAAACTGGAAGCACAGGTTAAGGTTATCGAAAAACTAAACCTTGAACAAACCCGCCTTGCCCATCAAAAATGGTGGCAGCAATTCTGGAACAGAAGCAGCGTATTTGTAAGCGGCGATGAACTGGCCCAAAAAGTTACCCAGGGTTATATTTTACAACGCTTTGTTACAGCATGTGCAGGCAGGGGCGCTTATCCCATTAAATTCAATGGTTCCATTTTCGTGATCGACAACCCTGCTAAAAACGTTAATGCCGATTATCGGTCGTGGGGTGGCCAATACTGGTTTCAAAATACACGGCCTATGTACTGGCCCCGTTTAATGGCCGGCGATTTTGATATGATGCTGCCCCTGTTCAGGATGTATGCCAATATTTTACCTGCCAATGCCAAGCAGGTACAAGGGTTTTACAAACACGGTGGCGCTTACTTTGCCGAAACCGCGCCTTTTTGGGGCGGATTGAATTACATGGGGCCTGAGGTAAAACAGAACTACACCAACCATTACTTTACGCCAATATTAGAATTAAGCATGATGATGCTTGATTATTATGAATACACGGGCGATGCTGATTTTGCAAAGAAAACTTTATTACCTGTAGCATCTGCAGGGTTGCAGTTTTTTGATGAGCATTTTAAGCGCGATAGCACGGGCAAACTACTGCTTGATCCGGATAACGCGATCGAGATGTTTTGGAAGGTGCATAACCCTGCACCTGATATTGCCGGTTTGCACGCTGTTTTAAGTAGGATGATCAAATTGCCCAAAAGTATAATTAGTGGTGATCAGAAAGCTAAATGGCAACGATTTTATAACGAGTTTCCGCCATTGCCAAAAGCGGAGCACGACGGCAAAACTGTGTTGCTACCCTACACCGGCCCGCAAACGGCAAAATCTTTTAACAGTGAAAACCCCGAGTTGTATGCTATTTATCCTTTCAGGATTTACGGTTTGGGAAAACCTGATCTGGATGTTGCCATAAATACTTTTAACTCCCGAAAACAACGGGCTAAAGGCTGCTGGGTTCAGGACCCTATACAGGCTGCTTTGATCGGGGCTGCCGAAGTTGCTAAAGACTACACCAGCTTTGCCCTTACCCGTAAAGATCCGGCTTTAAAATTCCCGGCATTTTGGGACAGGGGGAATGATTACATGCCCGATGAAGATAACGGCGGAAACGGAGAAAACGGATTGCAGTTAATGCTGATGCAATCGGAAGGGAAAAAGATTATGCTTTTACCGGCCTGGCCCAAAGGATGGGATGCCGATTTTAAATTAAACGCCCCGTACAAAACCACAGTTGAAGGGAAAATAGTTAACGGCAAACTTACCGGTTTAAAAGTTACCCCGGCAAGCCGCATGGCCGATGTTGTAGATCTGAGCTTAAAAAAATAACCCTATGAAAAACATCATCAATATACTAATAGTCCTTAGTTTGGTATTGCCGGCAAAGGCTGTTAAACGCATAACCTGTATAGGTGCAAGTATAACTTATGGCGCTACATTGCCCAATCCGGCAACGCAATCGTACCCGGCACAACTTCAAAAGTTGTTGGGCAAGGGCTATGAGGTAAGCAACTTTGGTGTGAGCAGCGCAACACTTTTACGGAAAGGTGACCTGTCGTATTGCGGCACAGAAGCCTATCAAAAGGCATTGAATAGTAACCCGGATATCGTGTTTATCGATCTGGGCGGCAATGATGCTAAAGCCATAAACCGCGTACATCTTGATGAATATGAAAAAGATTATCACGACCTGATCCGGTCATTCGCCCAACTGCCGTCGCATCCGCGCATCGTTTTATTGTTGCCAATCCCCTCTTTTCAAAAGGATACCAACCAGATTTACGATAAAGTGATTGTGAACAGTATCATTCCAAAAATGCGAAACGTGGCTTATGATGAACACCTCGAGTTAATTGATATGCACTCACTGTTTGTGAACCATGAGGATTGGATGCCCGATAAAATTCACCCTAATTTGGAGGGAACGACGGTAACAGCCAAAAGATTGTATGATGTAATTGTACAACAGCGGGATACTGCCTTCAATGTTTTCGGTAAAATGAACCAGCAAATTAAGGAAAGCAATTTTTACGGCTATCCCTGCGCCGAATTTACTTTCGATGGCCGCGACAGCAAAGTTGTAAAACCTAAATGGGCGGCTAAAGGCCATCCATGGGTGTGGCGGGCACGTTTCTGGGGGCACGAGCCGCAAACGGATATCGCCCTGTTAGAGCGTGGTTTCCATATTGTGTACTGCGACGTTGCCGAGCTGTTGGGCAACACCGAAGCTATTGGCTACTGGGATGATTTTTATAAAATGCTTACCGCTACCGGTCTGGGTAAAAAAGCGGTGTTGGAGGGGATGAGCAGGGGAGGTATTTACATGTATAATTGGGCCGCGGCCAATCCCAACAAAGTATCCGCAACCTACGCCGATAATGCCCTGCTCGATCTGAAATATTGGCCAGATTCGGCTATCCTTAAAAAAGATTTCAACTTAAACAAGGCAGCAGATATAGGCCCGTTAAAAGCAAGTCCGATAGATAAAGTAGAACAAATTGTAAAAGGACGTTTTCCGATGTTGCACCTATCGGCTGATGATGACGAAGCTGTGGATCCTTCAAAAAACACTTTGTTGTTTGAGCAAAAAGTGAAAGCACTGGGCGGTTCAATAACTGTAATTCATAAGCCCGGTTTTAAGCACCACCCGCATAGTTTGCCTAATCCTACACCTATTGTTGATTTTATTTTGAAAGCCACTGGCTACGATATACAGTTACCGAATTAGTATGAATTTGTTCTTGTACACTAAGTAATAGCTTACTAACTTATTGACGCTTAAATGCCTGTGCGCTCTGTAGGATTATAATGTTAAAATCCTTGAAATTAAACGGCATTTGTTGTAATTTTAGCCATTAACGCCAATTAAAAACAACGTTTTCGGCCTAAATTATAAATACAGCGCGGTACATATTTGTAATGCCTGAGGTGTACTTATCAACATGAGATTTTTTTTATCCGGGATAATAGCGGTTATTTTATTGAATTGCCTGTTCATGTCTCCTTGTCATGCGCAATCGTATGGCCTGGGTTTTTACAGCCATGAGGTGGTGCAGGATAAACGGACAGGGTTGGAGCTCAACCTTAACAACCTTGCGCAACGGGATAAATTTGAGCTATCATTCGATGTTACGTTTTTGCCAAACAGGGCTATTTACTTTGGATACATTTTAAGGCTGATAAGTGATGAAAATCAAAACATCGACCTGGTTTATGATAACCAGGCCAATACCAAACATTTCAAGATCATAGTTGGCGAACGCTTGTCCAAAATCTCTTTCAATATCGCTGAAAAGCAGCTTTTTGAGCACTGGAACAAACTAAGGCTGATCATTGATTACAAAGGCGATAAGATCACGGTTATTTCGGGCAAGGATCAAATGAGCGAAACCGGCATCCATTTAAGGCGAACAGCCAATTATAAACTCCTGTTCGGTGCAAATTCATCTCGCCAGTTTCAAACCACCGATCTGCCTCCGTTTAAGTTGCGCGATGTAAATGCCTTACAGAATGATAAACTGATAGCCAACTGGCCATTGAGCGAATGGCAGGGGAACGTTGCAAACGAAACAGTAAATCAAAACAACGGTACAGTAAATAACCCGCTCTGGATCAAAGCCCGGCACCGTAACTGGCAACTTGAAAAAGAGTTTAACGTTCCCGGCGATGCGAGTCTGGCATTTGACGCCGCAAACGAAGATGTGTTTGTGATCACTACCGATTCATTAGTTACCTATTCAGTTAATAAAACCCCGCAATTAAAAAGCGTGGCCTATGGCTCGGGCCGACAGTTGTTAGTACCTGGCGATCAGGCGCTTTATGCCAATAACAGGTTATACTACCTTTATATGGATCAAAAGGCTATGGGCACTTATGATTTTGCCATAGGCAAATGGGACAAAGGGTACCATAATTTTGCGACGAATAATGGGCACCTCAATAAATTTTATTCTAAAGCAGACTCCTCGGTTTACACTATTGGCGGTTACGGACAGCTTGTTTATAAGGATAGCATACGCCGTTACAATAACGACAATCACAGTTGGGAAAAGATAAAATATAAAGGCGATACGTTTACGCCCCGTTACCTGGCCGGTTTAGGTGCCAATGCCAATGGCGATACTGTATACGTGATTGGCGGCTACGGCAGCGCGTCGGGTCAGCAAATAGTTAATCCGCGCAATTTGTACGATATGGTTCGGTACACGGTAAAGGACAGGACTTTTAAAAAGCTGTTCAGCATCGATGTAAAGAATGAAGATTTTGTGTTTGCCAATTCGCTTGTTATCGATTCAAAAAACAAAAGTTATTACGGTCTGATCTTCCCTCAGCATAAATTCAACTCCAGTTTACAGTTGATTACCGGGTCGCTTGATAAGCCTTCGTATCACATGGTGGGAGATACCATTCCGTTTTTATTTCACGACGTGAACGCCTATGCCGACCTCTATTATCTCCCGCACAGCGGCAAGTTTTTGGCGGTAACCCTATTTAAAGAGAATGACCATACCAGGGTTAAGGTATACTCGCTGCTTAGTCCGCCCGAACCGGTGGCCGAAAGTTTGCTTGAAGCTGCGGGAATTAAACCGGTGTTTTGGATAGGCGGGGCGTGTGTGGTTTTATTGGGTGTAGGCTTTTTTATAGTTTACAAGCGACGTAAAAAAGCTAATGTGGTTCATCAACCTCAAACTCCTGTAGAAATTACTGAACCAGTCACACCTACGGCCAGTCAGCCTGCGCCTGTTGCCATTGAAGAACCGGTTGAAAGTAGGTTGCACCCCAACAAAAATGCCATATTTTTATTCGGCGATCTACAATTGTTTACGCCCGATGGTAACGAGATCACCAAATACTTCACGCCCTTGTTAAAAGAGCTCTTCCTGGTGATCCTTATGTATTCGGTAAAGTTTGACAGGGGGGTGAGTTCTGAAAAGTTGAATGAGATATTGTGGTTTGATAAATCAGAAAAAAGCGCGCGTAATAACCGTTCGGTAAACATCGCCAAGCTGAAATCGCTGCTGGATAAAATGGGGCATTGTCATTTATCTAAAGATACCGGTTATTGGAAAATTGAGATAGATTATAACGAGATCCAGGTAGATTATCATAACTACCTTAATATCGTATCCAATAAAAGCAAGCTCAATAAGCAAAAGATCATTCAGCTTACGCACATAACGCAGCGGGGCAATTTCCTGTCGAATATCGAGTACGAATGGCTTGATGCATTCAAATCCGAAGTATCTAACGAGATCACCGATTCGTATATCCAGTTTGCCAATTCGATCAAGGTGACTGATGATCCCGAGTTTTTGATCAAGTTGGCTAATGATATCTTCTATTTCGACCCGGTTAACGAGGAGGCCATGATCATTAAATGCAAGGCACTGGCCCATATAGGCAAGCACTCGCTGGCAAAAAACACCTTCGAAAGTTTTAACAAAGAATACAAGGCCATTTACGGTGAGGCCTTTGAACGCGATTTTCATTCAATTCTTGAATAAAATCCGTTACAATTGATATTTATTGGTTTAATTAATCAAATTTTAATGATTAATTAAGTTGTACGGGCAATTTTGAGGCCGTTACCAAAGAAATAGAGTTTAAAGACACGTGGCTCCTATGGAGCCGTTAAAGGCTTGCTATATTTACTATAAACACGTAACTCCTCCGGAGTTGGTCAATTTGCGAAATACAACTCCGGAGGAGTTACGTGTTTATAGAGTGCAATGTAAATATGCCTTGGCTCCGTAGGTGCCCCGTGTTAATATTCCAAATGATATTTCTTTGGTTTCAACCAATTATTAACCCTTGTCGCTTGTATTTTTACATCAACAGAAAAATCGATTTATCAATATAAAATAACATCCATGCCAAGCCCATTTCCCCGGTTGTTGAAACCGCTGTTTTTATCCACGGTAATTAGTATCAGCAGCTTTTGTACGGCGGTTTATGCACAAACTAAAGACGAAGGCAACCTGCGATACATCGATCCGCATATTGGTAACGTAGGTGCGCTGCTTGAGCCTACCCGGCCAACCGCCCATTTGCCCAACCAAATGATTAGGATGCTGCCTGTTCGTCATGATTATATCGACGATCAGATCTCCAGCTTCCCGCTCAACGTGGTATCGCACCGTTTGGGCGAGGTGTTTTCTGTTAAACCCGATAACAAACAGTTAACTGCCGCCTCGTGGGATGAGCGAATGACTTATGATCACGACTTGGAAGTTACCCGTCCGTGGTATTACTCTACTTATTTGATTGATAAAGATATTACCGTAGAGTTTACCCCAGGCAAAAAAGTAGGCGACTATAAGTTTTCATTCCCTGCTAAAAGCGCGTCAAAAAGTATCCTGTTTGGACTTTATAATGATGGTGCGGCCAATTTTACCTTTACCGGCGGCAACGAATTAACCGGCTTTGAAACTTATCATGATGATATCAAGGTATATGTATATGGCCGTTTCAATGCTAAGGGAACTGTTGGTGTTGTAAAAGATAATGCCCTTGTTCAGCAGGCATCCGTTGATGGAAAAAACCTTAAATCGTACATTACATTTGCCGCCGATGCACCGGAGGTAGTTGAGTTTAAATATGCCATTTCATATGTAAGCCCTCAGCAAGCCAAACAAAACTTTAACGATGAATTTGGCAGCGCCGATTTCGAAACTTTAAAAGCCGCAGGTAAAGCTACCTGGGCTAAAGTAGTGAGCCAAATAGAAACAGAAGGTGGTACCGAAGCTCAACGCCGCTCATTTTACACAGCTTTGTACCGCTGCAATGAGCGTATGGTTGATATTAATGAAGATGGACATTACTACAGCGGCTACGACAAAAAGATTCACGATAGCAACCGCCCGTTTTATGTAGATGATTGGGTTTGGGATACCTATCTGGCGTTACATCCCTTGCGTACAATTTTGAACCCCAAACTCGAATCGGATATGCTGAACTCGTATGTTAACGAATATGAGCAAAGCGGCTGGATGCCAACCTTCCCGGTGCTGTTTGGCGATAACCCTTGTATGAACGGTTTCCACTCAACAGTAATGTTTCTGGATGATTACCGCAAAGGGATCCGTGGTTTCGATATAAATAAAGCATATGAAGGCACGCTGAAAAACGCCAACGAGGCCACCATGCTGCCATGGGAAAACGGCCCGAAATGTGAGTTGGATGATTTTTACCATGAAAAAGGTTATTTTTCGGCTTTGAAAAAAGGGGAGAAGGAAACTGTAAGCCTTGTGCACGGTTTTGAAAAGCGCCAGGCAGTAGCGGTAACCCTCGGAGGCGCTTATGACGACTGGGCGGTTGGCCAGTTAGCTGGTGAGCTGAAAAAAACTAACGATGAGCAGACGTTTGCCAAACGCGCCCTCAACTATAAAAACCTTTGGAACAATGATAAGCAAATGTTTATCCCCAAAGATAAAGACGGCAACTGGATTGATATCGACCCTAAATTTGATGGCGGTTTAGGCGGCCGCGAGTTTTACGATGAAAACAACGGCTGGACTTACCTGTGGCAGGTGCAGCATGATATCTCTGGTCTTGCGGGTTTGATGGGTGGTCAGGATAAATTCCAGGCACGGTTAGATCAGCTATTCCGCGAAAGCCTGGACAGGAGCAAATACCAGTTCTGGGCTAAATTTCCGGATGCTACGGGTTTGGTTGGCCAATATTCGATGGGTAACGAGCCGAGTTTCCATATCCCATACCTGTACAACTTTGCGGGTGCTCCATGGAAAACACAAAAACGTATAAGGTTTTTGCTGGATGTATGGTACAAGGATAATATTTTCGGTATCCCGGGCGATGAGGATGGCGGCGGTATGTCAGCCTTCGTGGTCTTCTCATCTATGGGTTTTTATCCAATTACACCTGGTAAACCCGTTTATACTATTGGTAGCCCTGTGTTTAGCAAGGTTACTCTCAACCTGCAAAACGGTAAGCAATTTAAGTTGGTGGCTAACAATTGTTCAGTTGTGAATAAATATATCCAGAGCGCTAAGTTTAATGGTCAGGTGCTGAATAAGCCGCTGTTTACCCATGAGCAACTAATGGCCGGCGGTACATTGGAACTGGAAATGGGGCCGAAGCCGAATAAAAGCTGGGGGATTTAACCCTCATCATCACGTCATTGCGAGGCACGAAGCAATCGCGAACTGTACAGAGCGGACCTGCTAATCGGGGATTGCTTCGTGCCTCGCAATGACGTCTTTTATATACCTATCTAAGCAATAAAATCAACACATATTAAAATTCTATCCTGATGAAAAAACAAGTTTTTAGCATCTTGCTGCTACTGCTATGCGCCGTTGCGAACGCGCAATTGAAACACAGCAAAACATCAGCCTTTAAAAGCTACAAAGGTTTGGTGATGGCCGGCTACCAGGGCTGGTTTAATGCCCCCGGCGACGGCGGTAACCGC
This sequence comes from Mucilaginibacter sp. CAU 1740, assembly GCF_039839285.1. Lineage (NCBI taxonomy): Bacteria > Pseudomonadati > Bacteroidota > Sphingobacteriia > Sphingobacteriales > Sphingobacteriaceae > Mucilaginibacter > Mucilaginibacter sp. CAU 1740. Next base: position 775,248 of record NZ_JBDOQS010000002.1, read on the forward strand.
TGGTGGAACCACTACGTATCGCACGGCAAATTTGAGCCGGGTTTTACCAATATCGATATATGGCCCGATGTAAGCGAGTACCCCAAAACCTACAAAACGCCATTTAAACTTGCCGACGGTAGCGATGCTTATTTATACAGTTCGTACGATGCATCATCAACCGAAACGCATTTTAAATGGATGCAGCAATATGGTGTTGATGGCGTTTTTGTACAGCGTTTTATTGGCGATGTGCAGCGGGGCGCAGGCAAACATCATAACGATGTGGTGCTGGGTAACGCGCTTAAATATGCGCAAAAATATCATAGGGCAATTACGGTAATGTACGATCTGTCGGGTATGAACGCAGGCGGCGATTCGCTGTTAATTAAAGACTGGAAGCATTTGATAGACAGCCTGAAAGTTACCAACCGGGGTAATAATCAAACCTGGCTTTATCATAATGGTAAACCATTGGTAGCAGTCTGGGGCATCGGCTTTAACGATCATCGCCGTTACGGCCTAACCGAGGGCGAAAAGATCATAGATTTTTTAAAGAACGACCCGGTTTATGGAGGTTGCGCGATACTGTTAGGCGTACCAACCTACTGGCGCGATTTCGGTAACGACACTGAGAATGATCCGCACCTGCACGATCTGATAAAAAAAGTAGACATTGTGCACCCCTGGTTTGTGGGCCGTTTTAATGAAGATGCCTATCCTGCTTTTCAGCACCGCATTGCCGATGATATAGCCTGGTGTAAAAGCAATAGCATTGATTATGTGCCAACCGTATTCCCCGGTTTTAGCTGGCACAACATGAACCCACGGGCCAAGCAAAACCAGATTCCGCGCAATCGAGGGCATTTTTACTGGAAACAGATAAACGGGGCCATCAACAGCGGCGCCGAAATGTTGTATGTGGCCATGTTTGATGAGGTGGATGAAGGTACGGCCATCCTTAAAGCATCGAAAAATCCTCCGGTTGGTTTAAGCACTTTTGTTACCTATGAGGATGATATCCCTAACGATTATTACCTGTACCTAACCGGTTACGCTGCCAAAATGCTCCGTAAACAAGTTCCGTTAACCGCGGATGTGCCGCCACCGGTAAAAAAGTAGACCAGTTATTAATTTTATTTGTATTAATGACGATTAAGCCCGGTTTTTAATGTTTTATTAATGAGTTATTATTTCACCGCGCATAGTTTTAGCTTCTGATAAACCGGGCCGGATCTGTTGATCCACACAAACAATCTGTTGTGCCGGTAACAATTAACCTTGCCAATTATAAATTTTATGAAGCGAAAGAACGCCTATGTATCGGTTCTTTTAGTAACTATTTTTTGTTCGTTTAATACCCCTAAACCAATTGTGAAGCTCCCGTATAAGGACGCCTCGCTTCCGGTTGAGAAACGTGTTGCCGATTTGCTTGGCCGCATGACAACCATCGAAAAAATCCGTCAGTTGGATATGTATTGGGGCAAGGAGGTAGCCAACATGCAGGGACATGAAGCTGTTTCAATGTCGGATAGTGCCCGGATCAATATAGGCACGGAGGGCATAGGCTCAGTACACGACCTGTACCCCCTTACAGCCGAAGTAAGTAACGATATCCAACGTTACGCGGTTGAAAAAACGCGGTTGGGTATCCCGGTGCTATTTATTGAAGAAGGGCTGCATGGCTACGAGGGGCTGGGCAGCACCACTTTCCCAAGTCCGATGGCACTTGCCGGTGCCTGGGATACCACCAATATGCATAAAGCAGGCCGCATCATAGCCACCGAAATGCGGGCACATGGTGTAAATATGGTATTAGGCCCGGTGCTCTGTCTGCCACGCGATCCACGTTGGGGGCGAGTTGAAGAAACTTATGGCGAAGATCCGTTCCTGTCGGCAGCTAATGGCGTTGCCATGGTAAAAGGCCTGCAAGGGAACAAACTGAGTGACCATAACGCTGTGCTATCAGAACCTAAGCATTTCGCGGTGCATGGCATCCCGGAAGCTGGTAGCAATATGGCCCCGGTTAATATGGGCGAGAGGGAGGCGCGGTCGTCATTTTTATATGTGTTTGAAAAAGCCGTTAAAGAGGGTAAGGCTATGGGAATGATGGCCGCTTACAGTGAGATTGATGGTATCCCTTGTGTAGATAATAAATGGTTGCTGAAAGATGTTCTGCGCGGTGAATGGGGCTTTAAAGGTTTTGTGCTATCGGATTTGGGGGCTATAAAAATGTCACTCATCAATCATAATACCGCCACAGATGTGTCTGATGCACTGGCTCAAACATTTACTGCCGGTATGGATATGCAGTTCTATGATTTTCCGCATGTGCCTTTTGAAAAAGCAATGAATAAGGCGCTAACGGATAGAAAACTTTCGTTGGCCGATCTGAACCGGGCGGTATCAAACGTATTGCGGGTGAAATTTATGTTGGGCTTGTTCGATCATCCTTATATAGATACCGATCTGCTAAAAAAAGTAAACCATACCGAAGAAAGCCGCAAGGTTGCCCTGAAGCTGGCACAGGAGGGTATCAGTCTGTTAAAAAATGAAAACAATGTATTACCGCTCGGGCCAAATGTGCATTCGGTAGCAGTTGTCGGACCGCTGGCCGAAAGCACATACCTGGGCGGTTACGCCAACAAACAGGGCAAGGGCGTAGCCATACTGGATGCCTTGAAACAAAAAGCTGGTAGCAGCCTGGATATTAAATTTGAGTCGGGTTATACGGGCGATACTTCGGCAGTAAAGCAAACCGAAAATCTGGAGAAAGCAATCTCTGCCGTTAATCAATCCGATGTAGCGGTTGTTGTTTTAGGCGAGGATATTGATGAGGTAGGAGAAGGTAAAGACCGCGCAAATCTCGACCTGAATAAACAACAAAGCCACCTGATAGAAGCTATCTACAAAACCGGTAAACCCACCGTGGTGGTATTATTTAACGGCAGACCGCTATGTATTAACTGGGTTGCCAAAAAGATTCCCGCTATTGTTGAATCATGGTTTTTAGGTGAGACCGGTGGTTTGGCTATCGCCGATGTACTGCTGGGAAAAGTAAATCCATCCGGTAAGCTGCCAATGAGTTTCCCCCGTTCGGTAGGGCAGATCCCTTATTATTACGATCATAAACCAACCTCAAGGCACGTTTATGTTGATCAGGATACGTCGGCTTTGTTCCCTTTCGGGCATGGGTTAAGCTATACCAAGTTTGAATACTCTGATTTGAAGATCTCCCAAAAGCAAATTCCCCTAAATGGTTCGGTAAATGTGAGTGTCACTATCAGGAACACAGGAAAAGTAGAAGGAGAAGAAGTAGCCCAGCTTTACCTGCGCGATGTTATCGCCAGCGTTACCACTCCTGTAAAATCTCTCAAAGGTTTTAAAAGGATCAGCCTTAAACCCGGTGAAAGCGGCATAGTGCAATTTAAAATAGATAATAAAGAACTGATGCTCTGGAACCGCCAAATGAAGCAGGTTGTTGAACCTGGAGAATTTAAAGTGATGGTGGGAAGTTCATCGGAAGATATTAGGCTGAGAGGAAGTTTTTATGTGAAATAATCTGAATCAGAATTTACAGAATTTTAGAATTTTCAGAATACTGATTGATCGCGGAGATTCTGTTCATCCTAAAATTCTGTAAATTCTGATTCAGGCAATATTCCGGGACATACCCAAACATGGATCCGGTGTTTAGTTGATGATTACCATTGCTATTTGGTAACCGGTGTGCCGGGGGTGAGATACCGGCGCATCTTTTTTATATTGGTAGAAAAATTCCCCTCTTGAGAGATTATTTTATCCACGTATTTTAAATAGAAAAATGTCATTTCGATAGAGCGGGGGATTGGAGTGTGCGCAGGCGCGAAAGAGAAATCTTGTACGCCCTGTACTGAGGATAAGTACGATGGCCTGGCAGGGCGTACAAGATTTCTCCTCACGCCACTACGCGGTCCTCCCCGCTGTCGTCGAAATGACATTCGTTTTTATTTGGACCAGGTGTTAAAAGTAGTTTCAGCGGGTTGATAAGCGGCCTACAGCTGCTCCCAAAATCCCAGCAAAGCAATAGTCACACCTGCCAGCACGGCTATCATCTTCCGCATATTAAACCGGTGGTCTGCACTCGATTCAAACAAAATCGTAGTAGAGATATGCAGAAAAATGCCGATAACGACACCCATTATCCTGTTAAAATAATGCTGCAGGTTGCCGATGTTTCCGTTGCTTAGGGCATTGCTGAAAAAGTATCCGGCAGGCGCCATCAGCGCGAATATCGCCACAAAAAATATCGTTTTGTTTTTGCCTTGTTTGTTAGTAAGCAAAACGGTAGCTAATGCAAAAGATGCAGGGATATGATGCAGGGCAATACCATACACCAGTTGGTCCTGGTTGCCCTGGGCAAGCGGCATACCCTCTAAAAAGGCATGCAAACAGAGGCTGGCCATAATGCCTATCGGGAATACTGCCAGATCATGCGGGTGTTTGTGCATGTGACCGTGCTCGATACCGTCCGAAAATTGTTCCAAGACGATCTGGAACAGGAAGCCTATCAATATAAATACGCCTACATAATTATCATTGCCATGATAAGCATCGGGTATCAGGTGTAAAACGGTGATGCCAAACAGGTAAGCGCCGCTAAATGATAGTACCAGTTTAAGTGTTTTATGGTTATCGCCCTTAAACAAAAAAACAGAAGTGCCGCCAAAAAAAGCCGCGAAAAAAAGCAGAAATATTTTCCAGTATCCCATTAAAAGGAAGGTTGTAGTTTTTTAAATAATAATGAAAATAGCCAGCCTACCAGCCCCCCGTAAATAGCACCGCAAACAACGTCAATAGGGAAGTGTACGCCTACATAAACCTGGGCAAAGCAAATGCTGGCTGCCCACAAAATCCCCACCAGCCATACCCATTTCCATTTGCGGCCAAATACAAAGCATAAAAACATAGCTATCGAAAAATGATCGGTAGCATGGGTTGATGGGAAGCTGTATCCGCTTCCGCAAGGTACCCGGCTGATATCGGTAACGGATACAATAGGGTCGCGGCAGGGTCGGAGGCGTTGTACATTATGTTTCATGAGCACACCGCTGGTAAAATCGGCCGTACCTACCGAAGCAACCAATAACAGAATAACAACGAGGCCTGGTTTTTTATATTTCCATAAACAGAAACCTATAATGAAAACGTAAAGCGGAATCCATGTTTTGGGTTCGCGCAAAATGGGCATGATCCAATCAAAAAATGCGTTGGATAAGTCGTGGTTAACAAAATAGAATAAATGCCTGTCAAGGTTTAATAAAAAGTCGGGCATTGTTTTTAGCTATAGGTGTTTATTTGCTGTAATCGTCAAAGGTATTAAATAGCGCAAAAAATCCTTTAATTTTTAATACTTAGCTGCACGGTTGTATCGTTAATAATCGAAATAATGCTTAATAATGACAAATGAGTCGGAATCACTCGACTTTCAATAATGGCGTAGTAACTGTAGCGTTGCATACCTACAATTGCGTAATTGCGTAAAACAACACTATTTATTTAAGGTATAGCTTATATTTTTTACTTTTACCTCACCAAAAAAACAGTTCATTTTGACACTAATAAAATCTATTTCGGGGATACGCGGCACCATAGGCGGTGCTGTTGGCGATGGTTTAACACCGCTTGATATTGTAAAGTTCACTTCGGCCTATGGTTCATGGGCTGTTAAAAAATCGGGGATCAAAAAAATTGTGGTTGGCCGTGATGCCCGTCTTTCGGGCGAGATGGTGAACAATCTCGTAATTGGTACATTGCAAGGCTTGGGTATCGATGTGATCGATCTGGGCCTGTCAACAACCCCAACGGTTGAAGTTGCAGTTACCGGCGAACAGGCCGCGGGTGGTATCATTCTTACCGCCAGCCATAACCCTAAGCAATGGAACGCACTTAAGTTGTTAAACGCGGCCGGCGAATTTATAAGCGATGCCGATGGTAAGGAAGTTTTAACCATTGCCGAATACAGCGATTTTAATTATGCCGATGTAAACGATTTGGGAAAAGTTACCCATGATGATAGCTGGCTGCAAAAACATATCGATTTGATTTTGGCGCTACCATTGGTAGATGTTGAAGCGATAAAAGCAGCTGATTTTAAAGTAGTGATTGATTGTGTAAACTCGACAGGCGGTATTTATGTGCCAGCTTTGCTGAAAGCTTTAGGGGTTGAAACTGTTCACAAATTATACTGCGAACCAGACGGTAACTTCCCGCACAACCCGGAACCACTGCCTGAAAACCTGATCGCTTTATCAAAAGAGGTATTAAGCAAACGTGCCGATCTCGGTATTGCTGTTGATCCCGATGTTGACCGCCTTTGCTTTGTTTGCGAGGATGGTAATATGTTTGGGGAAGAATACACGCTGGTTGCCGTTGCCGATTATGTGCTAAAAAATAATGTAGGGAATACGGTATCTAACCTGTCATCAACCCGGGCTTTGCGTGATGTTACCGAAAAAGCTGGCGGTGAATACCATGCAGCCGCGGTAGGTGAGGTGAACGTAGTTAACCAAATGAAAGCTGTTAACGCCGTTATTGGCGGCGAAGGCAATGGCGGGGTAATATACCCTGAATTGCACTACGGCCGCGATGCTTTGGTGGGTATCGCTTTGTTTTTAACCCATCTGGCTAAGTATGGTAAATCGGTTTCAAGCCTGCGTGCGTCATATCCGGGTTATTTTATTTCGAAAAACAAGATCACTTTAACGCCCGAAATGGACATAGATGCCCTTTTGAGCAAGGTGGAAGAAAAATATATCAAACAGCCGCACTCAACAATCGACGGACTGAAAATAGAATTTGATAAAGAATGGGTACATTTGCGGAGGTCAAACACCGAGCCCATTATCAGGATCTACTCCGAAGGCAATTCTGAAACAGTGGCAAACGGGCTGGCCAACAAGATCATCACTGATATTAAAGAGATCTTACAACTGAAGGGTTAAATTTTCCGGCATTAAAATAACGGGCAACCGGCGATAAATTTCGTTGGTTGCCTGTCTATATATTATTTCCGGGTTTGTGTTTTGAAGTTTACTGATCCATTTATTTATAAATTTTAACAAAGAATGCGCGTTTATTTTGATAATGCCGCCACTACACCGCTCGATCCTGACGTGATGAAGGAAATGTACAAGGTTATGGAGAACCAGTTTGGTAATCCATCATCTATACACGCCCACGGCAGGGAGGCCCGCACCCTCATCGAGCGTTCGCGCAAAACCATTGCCGGTTTGCTGCACACCTCGCCCGCCGAGATCTTCTTTACATCAAGCGGTACCGAGGCCGATAATACCGCCATAAGGTGTGGTATCATCGATCACAACATTACCCATGCCATTACCAGCCCTATTGAGCATCACGCAGTGCTCCATACACTGGAAGCTATGGAAAAAGCAGGTTTAATTAAGCTGAGCCTTGTAAACATTGATAGCAAGGGCGCGGTTGATTATGATCACCTCGAAACTTTATTGAAAGAGAACGAACGCAGTTTTGTTTCAATAATGCATGCCAATAACGAGATAGGTACGCTATCGGATATGGAGCGTATAGGTGATTTGTGCGAAACGTATAATGCAATTTATCATTGCGACACGGTGCAAACCATGGGGCACTATCAGCACGATCTGAGCAAACTGAAGGCTCATTTCCTGGTATGTGCAGGTCATAAACTACACGGCCCTAAAGGTGTAGGCTTTTTGCATATCAATCATAAAATAAAGATAAAACCTTTTATTTATGGCGGCGCGCAGGAACGCAACATGCGTGGCGGCACTGAAAATATTTACGGCATTGTAGGTTTAGCTAAAGCGCTCGAACTTGCTTATGGTGAAATGGAGCAGCACCAAAACCACATCCAGGGTTTAAAAACATACATGATGGAGCAGTTAACTGCCCATGTACCAGGTGTAAGCTTTAACGGTGAAACTGATCCTGCTAAAAGTTTATATACGATATTGAACGTAGCTTTCCCTGAAATGGAAATGAGCGATATGCTATTGTTTAACCTTGATATCGCGGGCATCTCGGCATCTGGCGGTAGCGCCTGCAGCTCGGGCAGTGATATTGGTTCGCATGTGTTGACCGCCATTGGTGCAAGTTCATCAAGGCCTTCTGTGCGTTTCTCATTCTCGAAATATAATACTAAAGAAGAGGTTGATTTTGTAGTAGCCAAAGTTCGTGAACTTTGCGCTGTGAATGTTTAATTACCACCTCATTTATAATAGAAAACGCCTTGCAGTATGTATTCTGCAAGGCGTTTTTGTTTGTATTCGATTATAGTTGAGGGTAATGTATTTATGTTACGCTCCCAGGTTCCCTGTTTTAACTTCGCCAATATTCTTATAGTTAGCAAATATTACCCCACTTGCTGTTACATGGCTTTCAACCAATTGAAAGGTAGCAGGTGTGGTTTTATCGCTAAATAGTTTTTTACCCTTACCCAAAAGCACGGGGTATGTTTTAAGCCAAAGTTCATCTACAAGGTTATGCTTTAGCAATAGCTGCACCAGTTCCCCGCTGCCCCAAACTTTAATATCCGAACCTTCAGAGTTTTTAAGCGCTTTAATATCTTCCACGCTTTTAAGAATAACCGTGTTGTTCCAATCAGATTTATCTACCGTGTTTGATAGTACATATTTGGTAACCTCGTTAATACCCGGCCAGTAGTCGGCGTGCAGTGGCCAATAACTTTCAAAAATTTTAAAGGTGTTTCTTCCTAAAAGGATATCGGTAGGGGCCATCTGTTTCAGCATCAGCTTTCCAGATTCTTCATCAGCAAATGGTGCCGACCAACCGCCGTACGTGAAACCGCCCGATTGATCTTCTTCCGGGCCGCCCGGCGCCTGCATTACGCCATCTAACGAGATAAATTCGAGCACAATTATCTTTCTCATGTTGTTTTCCTCCTGTAGTATTTAGTTGTTAAAGTTTGTTTTGTTATGATACAAATGTCTATAACCTCCGAATGATCCCTACGGTGCATATGCGACCAATAGCGGGCAGAATGGGACTGATAGCGTGATCGGTGAGGGGAGTTGTTTTAGCTTCACCAAAGCTTTGCTTAACCATTCCCTTTTTGTAGTTTAGTTTGCAAATTACATCTCCATGAAAAAAACTAAAGTCAAACTAATTATTACGCTCATTCTGCTACTTGTTATTGTTGTATTTGGATACTTCAGATATTACTTTGTTTTCGGCGAGGGAACCAAGGCCGGAACAATGAACTATTTTGTAAAAAAGGGTTATGTGTTTAAAACCTACGAAGGCAGGCTAATTCAAAGCGGCATCCGTTCGCAAATACAAGGTGGAACAATAGGTTCGAACGAATTTATGTTTTCGGTAACTGATGAGAAAGTGGCGAAGGAATTAAGCAGCAACGCAGGTTCGTTTCTTGAGCTGCATTATAAAGAATACACGCATACTTTACCGTGGAGAGGGGTGAGCGTGTTTGTGGTAGATAGCATTATCTCGGCAAAGCCGGCTACACCAGGAATGTAATATTGAAATTTCGGATTTGGGATGTTCGATTTCGGATTTACCTATTGGAGAATTTAAAATTAGAAATTCACAATTTAATAAATCCGAAATCGAAAATTCGACATCCCAAATAATAGATCAAACCACCAGGTTGTAACTCAGTTCACCATTTTGTTTGGTGATCTTTACCATATCCCTGGCAAACAGGTAATCAAGCACTTCGGTGGCATTTTTTTGATGGGTGTAGGCATTTACCGCTGGTTCAATTTCGCTCAACTTGGCAGTAATGTCTTCAACGGTGGCTTGTTTCAGTTGCGCAAGGGCGAAAATTACTTTATCCTGTGTACAGGATACCTTTGCGAACCTGTTACTTGCCTGCGCATTACTACAGGCCTCAAAAAACGATCTGTTTGTGCTGTTCATCTGTTTAACTCGTTATCTTTATATCAGGCATTAACCGTATCTCGTAATGATTTTACGGTATCGTGCGCCTTCTTTAAACCTTCCAAATGATTGTTTAGTATAGATACTACCTTCTCATCTTCCCAAATCAACTCTTTATCATCGAGCGCGGCGCGGTAAGCTTTTTTGGCTACATCCTCACCATATTCACAGCTCGATAATATGCTATGCCTGTCTTTATTTACAAAAACAGATTTTACATCCATCCAGGCATGATAAAATTTGCCCGAAAGGGTGGTGCCGTCCGCCGGGTCTCCGCCTAATACGTGAATATATTCGCGTATTTCACTAACGTAACTTTTGCTTTGTTCAATATACTCATTAAAAAGTAAATTCAAACCTGTTTCATCAGTAGCCTCATTGGCTTTCTCATAACCGGCAATCCTGTCGTTGTTTATTTTGATCAGATCGTTCAATGCCGAGATCTGGTGCTGTACGTGCTGTAAAAGTCCCATGGCTTATGTTGTTTTGTTATAATAAATAACATAGCTTATGGGTTAATGTTTTCTTATTTAGGTTGAATTAGGTTTTGTAAACCGATTGATACACTGCCCTAAATATTTCTCGGGCGAAGCGGCGGCCGAGTGAGAAGGCCGCCGTCAGGGCTTTTCCCGATTAGGGGTACTATTTAGTTGAGCAGTTAAAGATTTTCAGATCAGGCCACATCCTGTTTTTGGATATAGTGGGCTATTTTATTTAAGAGGTCATTCATTTCAAATGGCTTGGCCAAAAAATCATCGGCTCCGGCTTCCATGGCCGATTCGCGGATGTCCCGGCTGGCTGATACCATAATTACCGGGATACCTTTAATGGCTTCGTCCTGTTTTATTTTTTTGCAGATATCGCGTCCGTCTTCACCACTCATCCAGATATCCAGCAATAGCAGGTCGGGTTTTTCCTGTTTCATATCACTTACCGTTGTCGCTCCGTCGAGGGTTGAGGCCACAGCGTAGCCTTCAAACTCCAGCAACATTTCCACGGCATCCACAATGCCCGGATCGTCATCGGCAATCATTATTTTCTTGTTTTTCGTATTCATTGTAGGCGTGAGGGCTTAGTTAAACCCTCAGAAATAATTGTGATGAAATCAGTTTTTAAACAGCGCGACAGTAATTAACTATTACTATTGCCATTTACGGGTAAAGCAAAGCAAAAAGTAGACCCTTTGCCCTCAACGCTGTTTACCCACATTCTACCGCCTTCGCGCTTAATTATTTCTGATGAGATGTATAATCCTAACCCCAAACCGGGGAAAGTATGCTGCTTATTTCCACTAACACGATAAAACTGCTCAAACACTTTATCCATTTTATCTTCGGGGATGCCAATACCAAAGTCCTGTACGGAAACAATAGCTTCGTTATTTTCAAGGCGGGTGCCTATGACGATCTGATCTGAATGCGGCGAATACTTAATGGCGTTGGTAATTAAATTGGTGACTACCTGGCTTATGCGATCCCTGTCTGAGTAAATGCTACCGGTTTCAGAAAAATCTGCTATCAATTGGTGTTTTTGGGTGGTATGTTGCAGGTCTTCAATGGTTTCTTTCACTGCCTCGTTAAAATCAAACCAGGTTTGATTAAATTGCAACCTGCCTGAGTTTATTTTGGTTACATCCAACAGGTCGGCAATTAAATTGGTAAGGCGGTTCACCTGCGAGTCCATGCGCAAAACCATTTCGGCTTTTTTAGCTTCACCTTCCTGTTCAAGCATAGCTCCCAATACCTGTGCGTATGCCTTTATGCTGGTAACCGGGGTTTTAAGCTCGTGACTGGCAATGCCCAGGAAATCGTCTTTTTGTTGCTGTAGCTGTTTTTGCTCATCGATATCGGTATTGGTACCAAACCATTTGATGATCTTACCGTCGATTATAAAAGGCAAAGCCCTCGAAAGGTGCCATTTAAAATCGCCGTTTTTATCCCTTAGCCTAAACTCATATTGATAAATATTACCGGTAGCCACGGCGGTTGTCCAGGTTTCGAGGCAGCCCTGCTGTTCATCCGGGTGAATGCGGTCCAGCCAGTCGGGCCCGGCAAGTTCGCTGGCTGGCAGGCCGAAGTAATTTGTAGTGCGTTGGTTTACATAGTCTATCACACCATCTGTGCCAGCTGTCCATAACTGTACCGGCATAAAATCGGTAACAAATTCAAATTGCTTTATTTGGTCGTTTAGCTCTTCGTTTTTAAGTTTAAGCTGTAGTTCGGCCGTCATTTTATCGGTAACATCAACACAGGTACCTATATAACCGGTAAAATCACCATCAGCATTATATTGGGGGTTGCCCGAAGCAATGCAAAAGCGGATCTCTCCATCGCGGCGTTTTATCCTGAAATCAACTTCGTAAAAATGCCTGGCCTTCAAATCGCTTATAAATTTATTAATGGCGCGATCGCGGTCTTCGGCAATGATGGAGTTTGCCCAGCCCTTGCCCATATGCTGTTGATTGGGAATGCCTGTCCATTCAACCCAGGTTTGGTTTACGTAGGTGATATCCCCGTTTTTGTCAGACATCCATAATGTTGCCGGCGCGGCATTGGTAATGCTTTGCAATAGTTGTTCGCTATCGGTTAGCGCTTTCCTATCAGCAATTTCGCGGCGTAGGTCGCGGGCAATGCTGGCGCGGCCTTGTGGTTTGCCTGTTGCTGCATCGTAAACCAGCATTGAGGTTCCGTAAACGGGTATTGCTTCGCCGGTTTCAAAATGACGATAGGTAACCTCGCCGCTCCATTTACCATCGGCCATTAATGATGTGTTGATGTTGTTTTTGAGCTTTTCCAACTCGCCGAGCATAATGTATTCACTATTGTGGCGTTTTGCATCCTCAACGCTTTTTATCCCCAGCATTTTACGCCCCGCGGTATTTACATAACTCACATTACCATCCAGGTCGGAAAGACTAACAAAATCCGAACTATGGTCAATTAGCGATAGTAACTTATATTGCTCATTACGTGCCTCCTTTTCCGGCCGAAGATCACGGGCAACAGAGGCCATACCTATAGGCAAGCCGGTTAGCGGGTCATCTATCCGGAAGGAGCTTAAATAAACAGGGAGCGGTTCGCCGGTTTCAAAATTGCGGTACCTGACTTCGCCTCCCCAGCGGCCAATTGTACGTACAGCCGGCTCAATCTCGTCGGCAACTTTTTGCTTATCGCTATCAATAAAATATTCAATACCCGGTATCAGGGCATCTTTAGTATTATTGATGCCAAGCATGGCGTAGCCTGTTTTATTAATATAGGTAACCTCGGCATTCATATTACCTACGGCCACAATATCGGCAGTGCTATCAATAAGCGCTATCAGCTTTTCCTGTTCCTGCTTATCCAAAATTTCGCGTGTGATATCCTGCACGGTTCCGGCAAAGCGTACCGGCTCGCCGTTGTCATTGAAATAGGCATTACCTTTTAGGTGAATCCAGTATTTCAGCTCCCCGTCTGGCCTGATGGTACGGATGATCACATCATAACTGCCGCCGCTTTCAGGGTTATATGCGCTTGCCACCGCTACGCGTAATCGTTGCGCATCATCGGGGTGAACATATTTTAAAAGTTCGGGGTAGGTTATTTCGTAATCTTTTTCAAATCCGCAAAGTTCCTTGCAACGCTCGTCCCAGATAACGGTTTGCTCTTTGGGGCATAGGTCCCACGTGCCCAGTTCGGCAGCTTGGAGGGCAAACTGCATGCGCTCTTCCTTTTCGGCAAGCTGCTTACGGGTAAGTACCAGTTCTGTAACATCGGCGGCGGTATTAAGCACGCCCCAAACCTCGCCTTTTTCATCCCTTAACGGTTTAAAGGTAAAGTTGAAATAGAACATTTCCAGCTTGCCGTTCATTACCAGGTCAACCCGGTGTTCTTTACCTTCGTAAGGTTCGCCTTTATAAAACACGTTGCGCAAAACATCGTGATAGCCTTGCGCTTCCAGTTCGGGCAGCAGGCCGAAGTAGGTATTGCCCATCACATCAGGCCCTTTTCCCCATATATCAATAATGGTTTTATTGGCTATCATGATGGTCATTTCGGCACCAACATACAGCGCGACCGGCGAAGGAGATTCCTCTATCAGGATCCTGAAAATATTTTCGTTAAGCTGAAACTGATGGTTAGGAAGGTAATTCATTTCGAAAGTAAAACGGATAAATATAATCCAATTAATTGTTTAAATGCAGATAACATAAGTTTCCCAACCTACGCATCCATAGTTATAAAATGGATAACTATAGGTGTTTATAATTATAAGGATAAAATTTATCTTAATTAATTAGTTGTTCTGATCGCCGAATAACTATATTTATCCACGAAGTTTAAACGTATTTAGCTAAACAGGGGTTGCTTTTTATATAGACTGTAAGCATGCCCCGGCAATGCTTCTTCATTGTAACTACTTCCCTCAATTTAAATTTTGTGTACACATTTTTATCCACAAAATAAAAACGGCGAAAACAATTTTGTACGTATCGATATTATTATCCCATCAAAATAAAATAGCTATGTTGCTGATATTTAATTATATCGCAACTTTTATTAAATAATAGTTTATATGACTAAATCTCATAAAAAACAACAGCCTGTTAATTACCCGTCGTTACCTAAAACGCCAACAGGTATTAATGGTCTGGACGAAATAACCGAGGGTGGTTTACCTAAAGGCAGGCCTACGCTGGTATGCGGCGAGGCTGGCTGTGGCAAAACGCTCATGTCGCTCGAGTTTATAATCAGGGGGGCCATTGAATTTAACGAACCAGGGGTTTTTATGGCTTTTGAAGAGAAAGCCGACGAACTGACGATGAACGTGGCGTCGCTGGGTTTTGACCTGAATAAATTGCAGGCCGATAAATTGATCAGGCTCGATCACGTGCACATCGATCGCAGCGAAATTGAAGAAACCGGCGAATATGACCTTGAAGGTTTGTTTATCCGTTTAGGTTACGCTATTGATAGCATTGGTGCTAAACGCGTTGTATTGGATACGCTCGAAAATTTGTTTTCAGGCCTTTCTAATCAAACCATATTGCGTGCCGAGCTACGCCGTCTGTTTGGTTTTTTAAAGGAAAAAGGTGTTACCGCAGTGATCACCGGCGAAAGAGGGGATGGTGCATCCTTAACCCGCCAGGGATTGGAAGAGTACGTGTCTGATTGTGTGATATTGTTAGATCACCGTGTTATCAACCAGATCTCTACCCGCAGACTCCGCATTGTAAAATACCGCGGTTCGCAACACGGTACCAACGAGTATCCTTTTTTAATTGATGAAGAAGGGATTTCGGTTTTGCCGGTTACATCGTTAAGATTAGAGAAAGATGTTTCATCTGAAAGGATCTCATCGGGCATCCCGGCGCTCGATCATATGTTGGGGGGCAGAGGCTTTTTTAAAGGGAGCAGCGTTTTGGTATCAGGCACAGCCGGTACCGGTAAAACAAGTATCTCCGCTTATTTTGCTAACGAGATTTGTAATAAAAAAGGCAAATGCCTTTACTTCGCCTTTGAAGAATCTCCTAAGCAAATCATCCGTAACATGAAATCCATTAATGTTGATCTTCAAAAACATGTGGATTCGGGCTTGCTACGGTTCCATGCCTCGCGCCCTACGCTTTATGGGTTGGAGATGCATTTGGTGGCTATTTATAAGCTCATCAAAAAGTTTAAACCATCGGCAGTTGTGCTTGATCCGATAACTAACCTGATCACGGTAGGTTCGGTAAGTGAAGTTAAATCGATGCTGATCAGGCTGATCGACTTTTTACAGGAAGAACAGGTTACCGTGATGTTTACCGCCCTAACCCTTAATACAGTTATCAGCGACCAGACCGACGAAGGCGTTTCATCATTGGTTGATGCTTGGTTATTGGTGCGGGATATTGAAAGTAACGGCGAACGTAACCGTGGTATGTATATCATGAAATCGCGCGGGATGAAGCATTCCAACCAGGTACGCGAGTTTATTATTACCGATAACGGGCTTGACCTGGTTGATGTTTATCTTGGCCCGGAAGGCGTATTGATAGGTTCGGCACGTGAAGCCCAAAAACTACGGGAGAAAACAGGCGTTGCTTTACGCGACTTCGCCGTAACCCGTAAAGATAGGGAGGTTATGCGCAAGCGGATGATGCTTGAAGCGAAAATTTCGAGCCTTCAGGCTGAGTTTGAATCGGCTGAAGAAGAACTGAATAAAATGTACTTGGAAGAGGAGCTGAAGCAAGAGATCATCGAAAAAAACAGGCAGGAGATAACAAGTATCCGCCGTGGTGCTGTTGAGGAGCAGCAGGGTAAAACCAAAAAGAAAAAGTAATGGAAACTGAAGCTATAAAATATGAATTGAGGTTATACATAGCAGGCAAAACAGCTAAATCTGTTACTGCTTTAACCAACCTTAAAAAATATTGCGAAGAACATTTAAAAGGACAATACGTTATTGAGGTTATTGACCTGTTAGTGCAACCACAACTGGCCGAGGGTGACCAGATTTTTGCTATACCAACGCTGGTAAGGAAAGTACCTGAGCCTATCCGCAAAATAATAGGGGACCTATCAAACGAAGAAAAAGTTTTGGTAGGGTTAAATATACGGCCCGTTAACTAAAATATAAATGACAGAGCAAAACCAATTGCCTTCAAACGATAATGATGCCAGCGATGCCGATTTATATAGGCTGCGCCTGTTTATTACGGGCGCTTCGCCAAATTCAACGCGGGCTATAACTAATCTGAAAGATATTTGTGAAACGTATTTGAAGGATAATTATGAGCTCGAAATTATAGATGTTTATCAGCAACCGTCGATTGCGCAAACAGAACAGATCATAGCCCTGCCTTTGCTGGTGAAAAAAGCGCCCGGGATGGAACGCAGGCTGATAGGCGACATGTCGGACATTGATAAGGTATTACGGGGACTTGGCATTGCTACGGATAATTGATCATGGAAACGGATAAACTAACATACCAACAGCTAATGGCCGAAAACGAGGAACTTCGTTTTAGGTTAGAAGAAGCTAATGATACCATCGAGGCTATCCGCCATGGACAAATTGATGCGCTGATTGTTAAAAACGGCGATGAACACCAGCTTTACACCCTTAAAACTGCCGATCAAACCTATCGCGTGTTTATCGAAAAAATGAACGAGGGGGCGGTTACTTTAAATCACGACGGTACCATTTTATACAGCAATTCCCGTTTTGCCACTATGGTGAATGAGCCGCTTGAAAAGGTAATAGGACTAAAGTTCAGTGTTTTTGTTCCTGAAGTATCACACGGGAAATTTAACGAACTTATTAATGATGGTTGGAAAAACGACTGCAAGGGCGAAATGCTGCTTACCAGTCGTGATTTTAAGCTAACACCCTGTCTTGTTTCGTGTACTACGCTTGATCTGGATGAAGGTACAGCCTTGAGTTTAATCCTTACCGATCTGACCGTTCAAAAAGAAACTGAATGGGAACTGAAGGTCAAAAATGACCAGTTGGAAGACGCGCAGGAAGCGGCCGAGCGTTTAAATAATCAATTGGAAGATACTGTCAGGATCCGCACGGCTGATCTGCTCATCAGTCGCGAGCATTTTAAATTGTTGGCCAACAATATCCCCCAAATGACCTGGACAAACCTGCCCGGCGGAGAGGTCGATTTTTATAACCAGCGTTGGTTTGATTATACCGGCAGGCGCTATGGCGAAACAGCAGGTTGGGGCTGGCAACAGGTTGTGCACCCTGATGATCTGCAAAAAACTTTGGATGCCTATATCACATCCTTACAAACCGGAAAAATTTTTGAATTAGAAAACAGGTACCGCCGTTGGGACAATACTTACCGCTGGCACCTTAACCGTGCAGTACCCCTGCGCGATGATACCGGCGAGATCATATTTTGGGTAGGCACTGCTACCGATATTGAAGAACAAAAAAAACAGCTCGATCTTAAAGACGAATTTATTGGCATAGCAAGTCACGAGCTTAAAACGCCATTAACCAGCTTAAAGGGGTATTTGCAATTAATGGGTGTTTATAAACGCGAGGAGGTTCCGCAGCAAATTAAACAATACGTTGAGAAAGCCAGTGGCGCGCTTAATAAACTGCAACGGCTGGTTAATGATCTTTTGGATGTAAGTAAGATCCAGGCTGGTCGCTTGGAATATATGCTAAGCGAGGTTAACTTGGTTAAATTGGTAAATTCATCTATCGAAAATGCGGCTCATATGTATCACGACTTTGAGTTTGCAAATACAACACAGGGCGAAATTTATATTGAAGGTAACGCCGAACGCCTTGAGCAGGTGATCATGAATTTTATCAATAATTCGGTTAAATATTCAACCGATAATAAAAAGATTATCATCAAGGCCGAAGTTGTAAACGATGTAGCGCGGGTATCGGTAACTGATTTTGGCATCGGTTTATCTGCCGAGCAAATTGACCGGATCTTTGAGCGGTTTTACCGCGTTGAGGATAAGAAGTTTATGGCCAGTGGTTTGGGTATGGGCTTATATATTTCGGCCGAGATCATCAGCAACCATAATGGAAAAATAGGAGTGGAAAGCGAGTTAGGTAAAGGGGCTACTTTTTATTTCGAGATGCCGGTATTGAAGAAATGATTTAACCTAAATTTAAATTGCACCTCACTCAAATACTTCTGATATTGGCTGCCGCTATCTTTTAAAACGTAACATATGACAGCCGAAAACGGAAATGTATCTGTTTCAACCTATTCGGATGGGGTAACAGCCATTAGCTTTTACCACCCTGCACAAAACTCTATGCCTGCATTGCTTTTAAAGCAACTTGTGGAAGCAATATCTTCTGCCGGAAATGATGCTGAAACCAAAGTTATCATCCTGAAAAGCGAAGGCGACCGTACTTTTTGTGCCGGTGCAAGCTTTGACGAATTAATATCTATAAAGGATAAAGAAGCAGGTGCTAAATTTTTTGAAGGTTTTGCCAACGTGATCAACGCCTGCCGTAAATCGCCAAAAATAATTATAGCAAGGGTGCAGGGTAAAGCAGTAGGAGGTGGTGTAGGTCTGGCCGCAGCGGCCGATTATTGTTTGGCTACAAGTGTCGCATCGATAAAACTCAGCGAATTGACCATAGGCATCGGTCCCTTTGTTATATCTCCGCCGGTTATCCGTAAAATTGGAATATCGGCTTTTTCTGATCTAACCATCAAAGCAACCGATTTTCAAACCGCTATTTGGGCCAAAGAAAAAGGCCTTTATAATGATGTTTATGATGATATCCCATCGCTTGATGATGCTTTAAACCTGCTTGCTCAAAAACTGGCATCCTATAATCCCGAAGCACTCAGGCTTTTAAAACAAACCCTTTGGGAAGGCACCGAAAATTGGGATGAACTACTTGTTCAAAAAGCAGCCATTAGCGGCACCTTGGTATTATCAGAATTTACACAACAAGCTTTACATAACTTCTTGAAAAAATAAGATAACTAAGGGTTGTTAATGAGGTAATTATGTGTAAATAAAACACACAAAATTCGTTTTGTTAAGTTTTAATAATAACTTTAATCAGCAGGCCTAAACCTTGCACCGCTGCTACAAAAAATCGATTTATGTAGCATTATCACTAAAGAGCTTTTTGGCATGAAGTATCCCCATAAAAACAAGTTTGTTATTGTAGTAAGCCTGCTTGCTATGCTTGTTTTTAGCCATTTAATAACCGATCTGCTGCCCGATCTGTTGGTGTGTTTCATTATCTCAGTTATCGCTTTCATTATCCTCAGTAGGCTTGATCAAAAGCAGATAGATGCCGAAAGCAGGATCCTATCTATTAATAATACCCTTAACGAAGAAATAGAACAGCGGGCATCTAAACTACGCGAAACAACCGGCAGGTTGGAGCAAAGCGAAAAGAAATATCGATTGCTCATTGAGCATGCTTCTGATGCTATATACGTAATTAATTTTGAAGGCCGTTTTACCGAAGTAAATGCCAGTATGTGCAAGATGACTGGTTATAGCCGCGAAGAATTGCTTGAGTTTAAAGTTGAACAAATTCTGGATCCTGAAAGTTTAAAAACTGATCCCGTGCTGCTTGGCCCCGACGATCTTTACATAGCTGTTATGCGCGAAAGGCGGTTTATGCGAAAAAATGGGGAGGTGTTTGATGTTGAAGTGAATGTAAAGCGTTTTACAGATGAAAGTGTACTGGTAATTGCGAGGGATATTACCAAACGCAAGTTGATGGAAGCCGGTTTAAAGGAAGCCGAACTTAAGTTCCGCACGCTGGCCGAAAAATCGGTACTTGGTGTTTATGTTGTGCAAAAAGGGCGTTTTACTTATGTTAACCCGCGCTTTGCAAAGGTATTTGGATATGAACCCGCGGAGTTGACGAGTGCGCCCTCGGTTGATCTGATCATTGCCGAACAGTATAAAGCTGTTACCCTTGAACATGTGCGGGCCAGGCTAACCGGCGAGATGGAAAGCGTTAACTACGAGGTAATGGGGCTTTGCAAAAACGGAAGCAATAATTGGGTTGAGTTTTACGGTACCAGGGTGCAGCTGGATGATGAACCTACCATCATCGGTTCGATGGTGGATGTTACCGAGCGCAAAAAAATGGAGGAGGAACTACGGTATTCCGAACAAAAATATAAGCTGCTGTTTGATAGTAACCCGCTGCCTATGTGGATGGTAGATAAGGATACGCTTGACAATATCGCCGTTAACGAAGCCGCGGTTAAATACTACGGTTATAGTGAGGATGAATTTTTAAAAATGAATGTGCGGGATCTGCGTACCAGTGATGAATGGGAGAAAATGCAGCAAAGTTATAGCGCGGCTATTCCCGAATCGGGCTATGCCGGTACTACCAAGCATCGCAAAAAAGACGGGACAATTATTGAGGTAGAGATCATTGCGCAAGATATTATTATGGAGGGGCGCAACGTTCGCTTATCTGTTGCCAATGACGTTACCCAAAAGCTAAGAGCGGAAGAATTACTTCAAAAATCGGAGGCAAACCTGCAAACTATTTTAAATACTACAGATACCGCTTATGCCTTGTTCGATAGGGAATTAAAAGTCTTGGCCTACAATCATAAAGCCGAAGATTTTGTAAAACAACAATATGATCACGACGCCACGCATGGGGATAAATTAACGGATTATTTCCCGAAGGATAGGTTTCCGCAGTTTGCAGAGTTAACCGAACGTGTGCTGAATGGCCATGATAGCAGTTATGAATTAAACTACCCTCAGCGCGATGGATCAAATTATTGGTATTATGTTCGCCAGTTCCCGATAAAAGATAATGCTGGAAAGATACTGGGCTTAATGGTGGCGCTTTATGATATTACCGAAAGGAAAAATGCTGAGAACGATTTAAAGGTTGCCTATCAACGTATTCATGATCATATAGCCAGTATCAAAAGCATGGTATGGAAACAATCACATTTTATACGCAGCCCTGTTGCTAATTTAAAGGGGCTCGCCTCCATGCTCAAAGATAATCCGGCAGATGCCGAAGCGCTTGAGTATATGATAGTCGAGTTGGAAAGGTTGGATAACGTAATTATTGATATGGCTAAAGACGCAGCCGATCACGATTAAATAAGGAAGCCTCCCATTGAGGGAGGCTTCCTTATTTAATTATTGTCAAAGCTTTAAGCATTCTGCT
The DNA here is from genome assembly GCF_039839285.1 of Mucilaginibacter sp. CAU 1740. Taxonomy (NCBI): domain Bacteria; kingdom Pseudomonadati; phylum Bacteroidota; class Sphingobacteriia; order Sphingobacteriales; family Sphingobacteriaceae; genus Mucilaginibacter; species Mucilaginibacter sp. CAU 1740. Next base: position 796,824 of record NZ_JBDOQS010000002.1, read on the forward strand.
TTTAGCTTTATTACCAATGTCTGTAATAATGATGTGCCCTATAATATCTATGGTAATAAACCGGGCGATCATAATAACGGGCACGATAATAAGGACGACCGTAATATACCGGACGGCCATAATATCCTTCTCTATACACTACCCTATAATACGGGCGGCCAAAATGGGCGCTTATACTTACACTTTGCGCGTTTGCAAACTGGACTGACATCATCATCACAAACGCTATTATCGAAAATCTGATCAATTTCATGGCTTTAAAATTTAGTCACTGTTTAACTGAATTGTACAAGTATGACGGTTGATAAATATTTTGGTTTAATTAAATTTTTATATTTTTATGCATGTATTACTTCATCGTTTGTGTAATAATTGCTGCTATTATAATTGGCGTGTTTTTTATCAGGTCGTATTATGGTAAGTTGAATTGGGCAAAAAAAAGACTTGTAAAAATTCAGGGTAAATGGGGGAGACCGGTTAATACCCGCCGAAATTTTGATCTTATAAAAAGTTACCTCGATGCCAGCGAAGCCAAAAATAAGCTATCTACTCAAACAGCAAACGATCTCGATCTGAATAGTATATTCAACTACATCGACCGTACAAACAGTAAACCGGGCAAGCAATATTTATATAACCTGCTGCACCATCCGCTTACGGATACAGATGCCCTGCACGATCTGGATAACGCCATTGAAGATCTTAACCTCGATATCCCCGCCCGCGAAAGGCTGGAGGTTGAATTATCACGATTAAACAATAACAGCGCTTATCATATAGCCGATCTTTTTCTGAAAACTCATGAGCCGGAGTTTCAATCGGTAATGAATACCTACATCAAGGTTTCTCCGTTTTTGATATTGGCTGCTTTTGTTTCGCTGCTCGTTATACCTAATATATTCAGCTTTATTTTATTGGTATTGCTGTTTACCTATAACCTCGTTATTCATTTTACAAGCCGGAAAAAAATATCATCCTATACCAATTCGTTGCCGCAATTACTGGTTATGCACAAAGTGGCGGTTACTTTGGTGAAGAGCGGAAAGTTTAACCAGGGCGAGGCTATAAAACAAAACCTGATCAACCTTACCGGCCTTAAACGCGCGCTTGCACTTGTTAACCTGGAAAGTAACCTGGTAACCAGCGACAGTGATATCAGTTACGCCGCTTTTCAGTTGTTTAAAGTGTTGTTTTTGGTTGATCCTTTTGTTTATTCATCGTCGCTAAAACATATTGCCAAATACAGGGAAGATATTAAAGAGGTTTACAAATTTGTTGGGCAGGCCGATGCTTTGATCTCCATACAATCGGTAAGGGATGGTTTGCCTTTTTGCAGCAAACCGGAGTTTACCGGTATTGACGGGAAACTGGAAGTTAGCGAGTTGTTCCACCCTTTAGTAGCCAATTGTGTCCCTAATTCCTTGTACACCACCAATGCTGATAAAGGAGCGCTGATTACGGGTTCAAATATGTCGGGTAAAACCACGTTTATCAAAGCTCTTGGATTAAATACATTGCTCTCTCAAACCATATTTACCAGCTGTTCAAAAGCATACAGTGCACCTGTATTAAAAATCCAGACCAGCATTAAAACTGCCGATAATATCGACGAGCAAAAAAGCTATTTCCAGGCGCAGGCTTCTGCCATTTTAAATATTATTGATCACAGCGCGCAAAAGGAAACCATCAAAAGCCTGGTAATTATTGATGAAATTTTCAGAGGTACAAATACTATCGAACGTATCGCGGCAGCAAAATCGGTACTATCATACATAACCGCCAACGAGAACTTCGTTTTCGTTTCTACCCACGATCTTGAACTGGCCGAGTTACTTGATGAAGATTTTGTAGTTTATTCCTTCTCCGATTCGAAAGATGGCCGGGTGCTGGTGTTTGATTATATCCTGAAACAAGGCTTGTTGAAGAGCACTAATGCCATTGCCATTCTTAAATCAATGGGATATCCTGAATCGGTTATTGATGAGGCTAATATTGTTGGGGAGAGAATGATGAATAAGTATTTGGTGTAACCGCCTCTTTGCTGATAGTCTATATATCTGATATGTCATGGGTAGTAATAAAAGCTGAGGCCTCTGAAGGAGTATACGACATTTGGCGGGCGGGCCTGTCAATCTGAGCTTGTCGAAGAGTCGCGCGCAGAGGCCTACCCACCATGCTTCGACAGGCTCAGCATGACCCACTTTTTAATTGTGTCATGGGCAGGCACGAAGCAATGACATATTGAGTAGCATCGCATTGTTGTTGGCGTTGTAAACATGAATTATGTCATCACTCATACAAACTCAACCTGTTATTCAAATACCTCAACTCCTCCTGCAATTTCTCAACCCGGCTTAACAAATGTGATATCGCTTCAATCCCCGCTATATTAATATCCAATTGATGCAGGTTGATCAACCGCTCCAGCTTTTGCAGTTCGGTTTGGGGAATAAAAACGGTTTCGTTAATTATGGTAACCTCAACCAGGCCTGCCTCGTGCAACGAAGTGATAAAAGTGTATTCAATATTGTGGTACACACAAAAGTCGTTTGCTGCTATTAATTCTGCTGTTTTCATGGTGCTTTTAATTTAGGTTGAGGATTTAGCCAGTTCTTCAAACAGTTCTCTTTGCTTATCGGTGAGGTTGGTGGGCGTTTGGATATCGTAGGTAAGGTATAGGTCGCCAAATTCACCTTCTTTTTTGTAAACGGGCATACCTTTGCCTTTTAGTTTAACCTTGCTGCCGTTTTGCGTTTCGGGTTTAACTTTCAATTTTACTTTGCCGGTTAAGGTATCAGCGGTTACTTCGCCTCCTAAAACGGCTGTATAGATATCCAATTTTAAGATAGCGTAAAGATTATTTCCGTCGCGTTTAAAATCAGCATCAGGGGTGATGTTAAACTTGATGAACAGATCGCCTGCCGGGCCGCCGTTTACGCCTGCTGAGCCATGTCCTGCAATCTTAATGGTTTGCCCGTTCTCGATACCTGCGGGGATAGTGATGCGGATGTTTTTGCCGTTAACCGTAAGGGTTTGTTTATGCGTTTCTAAAGTATCCCTTAGGTTAAGCGTAAACGAAGCATTTAAATCCTGCCCACGATATTTTGCCTGTCTGCCGCCACGTGTCCCTCCCGAGCCGCCGCCAAACATCGATTGAAAAAAATCCGAAAAATCGGCACCGCCAAAGCTTTCGTCATCGCCAAAACCCTGTGCGCCGCTAAAGCCTCCGTAGCCACCAGAGCCACTGCCCTGGTTATTAGCTTGCTGGCGTGCCTGTTGTTCATAAGCTTCGCCGTGTTGCCAGTTTTCGCCGTATTTATCGTATTTCTTGCGCTTTTCCGGGTCGCTCAAAACTTCGTTGGCTTCGTTAAGCTGCTGGAATTTTTTATTGGCTTCCTCATCGTTGGGGTTAAGGTCAGGATGGTATTTGCGGGCCAGTTTTCGATAGGCGTTTTTGATATCCTTTTCGGTCGCGTTTTTATCAAGCTCTAATACTTTGTAGTAATCTATAAAAGCCATGGTAGGTTCAATATAAACAGATGTGTTATAAACTAATAAATATACGGCTTGGTTTTAAAGCGATAGTTTTTTTAATGTCAAATGACAGTTACGTGGTAGCAAAAAATTCTCCAAGATTGTAATAAAAAATCCCCGATGTTATATGATTTAACTATTGTTTAAAGTGTTTAAAATAGAGGCTTTTGGAGTAAAAAAACTACCTGTTTTCAGGTACATAATTATGGGTATAGCATAAATTTTATGCATCTTTATTCCGCATCTGCCGCTGGTTTATTTGATTGATTTTATTGTTGTTAAGTAATGATACAAGCGCGGCTGCCCGAAAATGAAGAATCCCGGTTGCAAGATCTGTACCGCACAGGTTTACTGGATTCGCCACAGGAAGATGAATTTAACGATATAGTTAAATTTGCCTCCTCGTTATGTGATATGCCCATCTCATTGATCAGCCTGGTTGATGCCAACCGCCAATGGTTTAAAGCAAGGGTTGGCATTGATACACTTCAAACCGATCGCGACATATCTTTTTGCAGTCACGCTATTTTGCAGGATCAATTATTTGAAATTCCCGATGCTACGCAAGATGACCGCTTTAGCGATAATCCAATGGTGACGGAATCTCCGGCTATCCGTTTTTACGCAGGTATGCCGCTCATAACGGGTAGTGGTAATCGTTTAGGTACGCTTTGTGTAATTGACAGTACCCCGCGGCAATTAACCGAGCGACAGAAATTCGGATTAAAAGTACTGGCCGATAACGTGATCAAAATTGCCGAACTCCGCACTAAAAATAAACGGCTGCATTACCTGTCTGAAACGCAGAAAACCGTGATCAGCATCCTGGCGCATGATGTTCGTAACCCGCTGGCTTCTATCAAATCAATTATCGGTTTTAAACAGTCTGACATCCTGAGTGCTGTTGATGCTGCCGAGATGATAGATATGGTATCCGATCAGCTGGATAGTACGCTTGGTATGGTTGATAATGTAGTGCGTTGGGGCGAACTACAGATCAAATTCGCGCGTTTTAACTATACCGATTTTAACCTGCACGAACTGGTAGAAACCGTTTTTAGTTCCGAGTCAATAAACGCCCACAATAAGAATAATACGCTGGTTAATAATGTGTTCATCGAAACGCTTGTAAACTCGGACATGCAGGCGGTTGAGTTTATATTGCGAAACCTGGTAAGTAACGCCAATAAATACACCCTGAATGGTTTCATTACTGTTAACATGACCAGGCTCGACGCGCACATGGTAATTGAAATTGCCGATACTGGCGTTGGGATGTCGGCCGCGCGTGCTGTAAGTATTTTAAGCGGCGCTAAAGAAGATCATAAATCAACTCTCGGAACTAATAATGAAAAGGGTAGTGGATTAGGTTTATTGCTGGTGCGGGAGTTTATTGATAGGTTGAACGGGCATATAACCGTAAAAAGCGAATTAGGAGCAGGCACAAGTTTTAAAATTGTTATTTAATACAATTTGCCTGAGGTAAATATTACATTTGCCATCCTTAAATTTCGATATCATGCCCGCTATAATAACCCCGGCCACCCTTGCCGACGTGCCCGAATTGAACGTTTTAGTAAACAGCGCTTATCGTGGAGAAAGCTCCAAACAAGGCTGGACTACAGAAGCTAATTTGATAGGAGGTGCCCGCATTGATGAGGATATGCTTACGGCCTACATGCACGATGAAAATGTGATCATCCTGAAGCATACCGACGATGATGGCTATATAACTGGCTGCGTATATCTGGAGGTAAAGCATCCTAAATTATATGTTGGTATGTTCAGCGTATCACCATTGCTTCAAAACCAGGGTGTTGGAAGGAAACTGATAGAAGAAGCCGAAGTTTACGCCCGTAAATATGATTGTCGTACACTAACTATGACAGTGATCAGCACGCGTTTTGAACTGATTGCCTGGTACAAACGCCGGGGCTACACACCAACCGGCGAGGTGCAACCTTTTCATGCCCACGGTAGGTTTGGCGATGCTAAACAACATATAGAGCTGATTGTAATGGATAAGGAAATTTGAGTATCGATCTTTCTGTTTAAAACTTTTTCTTTCCATCCCGGCCTTAATTAGCCTGTGTTATTTACATTTGGCACATGATCAATATAGCCTTACAAGGCGCGGAATTTTTCGCGTATCATGGATTCTATCCCGAAGAACAAAAAATAGGTTGCCGTTTTTTAGTTGATGTTAATGTAGGTTTTATCCCGCCCGGCGATCTGCTGGAGGATAACCTGAGTAAAACAGTTGACTATGAACGCGTGTATATTATAGTGTGCGAAGAGATGAAACACCCGCGTAAGCTGATAGAAACGGTTGGGCAGGCAGTTATCGATCGAATAAAAAAGAAATACCCTTTTGTTGAAACAGTTGAAGTGGTTATTAAAAAGCTTACGCCGCCACTGAGTGGTAAAGTGGCCCACTCGGCCGTTATAATCAATTATAAAAAGGCCTGATCATGGAGTATAATAAAATAAGCGGGCAGTTATTAAATGCTATAAAAAGTATTGCAGGGGAGGATGCTGTTTTAACCGGCCAGGAGAATCTCGAAAAATATAGTCACGACGAAACTGAAGACTTAGTATACTATCCCGAGGTAGTGGTTAAGCCGCAAACACCTGAGCAGGTTTCGGCATTGCTGAAACTCTGTAACGAAAATATGATCCCGGTAACGCCCCGCGGTGCTGGTACCGGATTAAGCGGTGGAGCCCTACCTATTAAGGGTGGCTTATTGATTGCGATGGAGCGCTTTAATAAGGTGCTTGAAATTGATGAGCAAAACCTACAGGCTACTGTTGAACCCGGCGTAGTTACCGAGGAATTTATGAACCAGGTTGCCGCCAAAGGCTTGCTTTACCCGGTTGATCCGGCCAGTAAGGGCAGCTGCTTTATAGGAGGCAACGTGTCGCACGGTTCGGGTGGGCCAAGGGTGGTTAAATATGGCACTATCCGCGAGTATGTGCTTAATCTGCAGGTAGTATTAACGTCGGGCGAGATCATCTGGACGGGCGCTAATACACTTAAATACGCTTCGGGCTATAATTTAACCCAGCTAATGATAGGATCGGAAGGTACGTTGGGGATTGTTACTAAAATAGTAGTGAAGCTTATCCCGGCACCAACGCTGGATGCGCTGATGCTGGCTTCATTTCCAAGTAATGAATTGGCCTGCGCTGCGGTTTCGGCTATATTCAGGGCGGGTGTAATACCATCGGCATTGGAGTTTATGGAGCGGAAAGGTGTGGAATGGGTAAAAGAACATGATGATATTGCATTTGACCTGCAGGATGGTATTGAAGCGTTTTTATTGATTGAGGTTGATGGCACTAATCAGGATGTAATTTTTGCTGATTGTGAAAAGATAAACACCGTACTGGAGGAGTTTGATTGCCGCGACGTACTTTTTGCAGATTCTTCGGCGCAAAAGGATGAGCTATGGCGCTTAAGGCGTACCATGGCTGTGTCGGTTAAATCAAACTCGGTTTATAAAGAGGAAGATACCGTAGTACCACGAGCCGCATTGCCCGGGTTAATTAAAGGCATTAAGGAAACCGGTGCCAAATACGGCTTCGGATCGGTATGCTATGGTCATGCCGGTGATGGCAACCTGCACGTAAATATCATCAAAGCCAACATGAGCGATGAAGACTGGAATGATAAACTTAAGTTTGGTATCCGCGAAATATTTGAATTAACGGTATCGTTAGGCGGAACGCTCTCTGGCGAGCATGGCATTGGCCTGGTGCAAAAGCAATTTATGCCAATAAAATATACCGACGTTCACTTTGCCCTTTGGAAGGGTATAAAGAGCGTTTTTGATCCTAACGGGATATTGAACCCTGGGAAGATATTTTAGATTGCAAAATCATCTCAACCACGTCATTGCTGTAAAGGTTAGATAATTCGGTAACAGAATTAACAAGCAATAAAAAACGTTAATTCAATTATGCGGAACATCAATAATGATCTAACCTTAAAGCGGAATTATCTGAGTAAATATC